>CAYYCO010000063.1:0-17322 GCA_964470365.1 uncultured Anaeromyxobacteraceae bacterium
CGCTGCGGCAGGCAGAGAAGTTTCAGCGTCCCGTCATCTGCCTTGTCGATACGCCGGGCGCGTTTTGCGGAATCGAGGCGGAGGCAAAGGGGCAGGGGCGCGTGATTGCGGAGCACCTGCGCGCTATGGCGACGGTCAGGACGCCCTGTATTTCGATCATCATTGGCGAAGGCGGCAGCGTCAAGGATCGCATCGGGCTCGAAATGATTGAACAGGCAGAGCGCGACGGCCGTCTGAAGCCGGGTGGGACGATCGTGGAAGCTACCGCCGGGAACACCGGTGTCGGACTTGCGCTGGCGGCCGCGGTCAAGGGCTACAGATGCATTTTCGTGCTGCCCGACAAAATGAGCGAGGACAAGATAAGGCTGCTGAAGGGATACGGGGCCGAAGTAGTCGTCACGCCGTCGGCCGTGCCGCCGGATTCGCCTGATGCGTACAACAACGTCGCCGAAAGGTTGAGCCGGGAAATCTCCGGGGCGTTCAGGCCAAACCAGTTCGGCAACCACTCGAATCCAGTGGCGCATTACCGCTCCACCGGGCCCGAAATCTGGGAAGACCTGGGCGGAAGGATTGATGTATTTGTCGCCGGGATGGGAACGTGCGGCACCATCAGCGGCACCGCGAAATACCTGAAGGAAAAAAATCCCGCTCTCACGGTCGTCGGGGCCGACCCGGAAGGTTCAATCCTGTCGGGAGGCGCGCCGCGCAGCTACCGGGTTGAAGGAATCGGCGAAGACTTCATTCCGGCCACGTTCAACCGTCAGACGGTCGACGAATTCGTCCGCGTCAGCGACGTCGAGTCATTCACGATGGCCCGGCGGCTGGCGCGTGAGGAGGGGTTGCTGGTCGGAGGGTCGTCCGGAACGGCTGTCGCGGCCGCCTTGAAATACGCGGCAAGGCTTGAGCGCGGGAAGGTCGTGGTCGTGCTTCTTCCCGACACAGGGCGGAACTATCTCAGCAAGTTTTACTCAGACGCATGGATGACCGCCCAGGGACTGTTCGATCAACCTGTTTCGCGCGTGACGGTAGCCGACCTTCTTGCTTCCAAGCCGGGCTTCGGCCAGCTCATTTCCGTCCGATCGGACGACCTGGCAATGGAGGCGTCCCGACTCATGGCGGACCACGGCATATCGCAGGTGCCGGTGATACGGGACGGCAGGGTGGCCGGCAGCGTGACCGAACTGACGCTTGTCAAACTGGCCCGCGACGGTGTCGACCCGTCCAGGGTGAAGGTCAGCGAGGTCATGGGGCACCCGCTGCCGACGACCGACGAAAGCGTCGACATTTCAGAACCATACAGACTGTTTATTGCGGGACACGGCGGCATCGTCACAACCCGGGACGGCATTCCCTCAGGCTTTATTTCCAGGTCGGACATCATCAGCTTCTGGAGCCGGTCCGACGGCGGCGGTGCGGTATGAAATTCCAGACCAGGGCCATTCACGCGGGACAGTCGGCCGACCCGACGACCGGCGCCACCGTCATTCCAATCAACATGACGACCACGTTCACGCAGGAAGGTATCGGGGTTCACGAAGGGTATGAGTATTCGCGCACGGGCAACCCGACCCGGGAGGCTCTTGAAGTCTGTCTGGCCAGCCTCGAGGAGGGGCGGCACGGGCTTGCCTTCGCATCCGGCTCGGCGGCGACGGCGGCCGTGCTGTCGACAATGCGGCCCGGCGACCACGTTGTTGCGGCGGAAGACATGTACGGCGGCACGAGGCGCTACTTCGATCTTGCCTCGCGAAAAAGCGGCATTGAATTCACCTTTGTGGACGGCAGGGATACAGGCTCGTTTTCCAGGGCGTTGCGTCCGCAGACGAAGATGGTCTGGGTTGAAACACCGTCCAACCCGCTGCTTCATCTCACCGATATTGCCGGAATGGCTGATTCGCTTCGCGGTCGCCGGGCGCTGCTTGTGGTGGACAACACCTTCGCGACGCCGTGGCTGCAGCAGCCTCTGAAACTCGGCGCCGACGTGGTTGTACACAGCACGACGAAATACATCAACGGCCATTCGGACGCCGTTGGCGGCGCCGTGATAACCAGCAGCCAGGAATTCTTCGAAAGCGTGCGGTTCTACCAGAACGCCGGGGGCGCCGTTCCTGGGCCTTTCGAATCTTGGCTGACTCTTCGCGGGGTCAGAACGCTTGCGCTGAGGATGGAACGTCACTGCAGGAACGCGATGCACATCGCCGATTACCTGAATCACCACCATCTACTGGAAAGGCTTATTTATCCGGGACTTGCCTCGCATCCGCAACATTCTCTGGCAAAACGGCAGATGTCCGGCTTCGGCGGAATGGTGACGCTCGAATTGAAGGGTGGACTTGAAGCGGCCGACCGCTTTGTCCGGGCGCTTGAAATATTTTCGTACGCGGAAAGCCTCGGAGGCGTCGAGTCGCTCGCCTGCCACCCGGGCACGATGACCCATGGCGCGATTCCGGAATCCGAACGGCGCCGGAGGGGCATCACCGGCGGACTCGTCCGACTGTCGATCGGCATCGAGGCCGCCGAAGATCTCACGGCGGACATCGAACAGGCATTGAGGCGCGCAAATGAGTGACCCCATTTACAACGAGACCCATGTCGTCATCAGCCGTGTACTTGGCCGGAACTTCAACAACCCGCTGGGTCCGGCCGCGCTGCGCCTGCTGTCGCGGCTCATTCAAAACCATGCGGCGCCAAGGATTCTTGACGCTGGCTGCGGGCGGGGACGGACCGCCATCTGGTGGGCGCAGCACACAGGCGCCACCATAGATGCCTTCGACCCATCGCGGGCGATGCTGGACGAGGCGCTGGAAAATGTGGCGACTACCGGTCTCGAAGCCAGGATACGACTGTTCCACACCGACATTTCGGGATACAGGGCGGACGAACCGTATGATCTTGTGATGGCCCACGACGTGCTCTGTTATTCCGGTGACCGCGCCGCGGATGCACTGGTGCTGGCCGGACTGCTGAAGGATGGCGGTATCCTCAGCATCAGTGACTACTGGCGCGACCGCGATTCAGTCGCGGTGGGCGACGTGCTCGGGGAATGGGGAATCGGGACTCCCCTTCCGTTTCGGGACCAAACGGATCTGTTGACGCGTAACGTCCTGCTGCCGCTTTTTCAATGGGACACCACCCGGCAATACCGCGACCACTGGTTCGAAATGAGGCAGAACCTGGCGGATCGCAGGCGCGACGTCCTGGAACTGGTCGACCAGGCCGACGCGGACGGATTCGGCAACAAAATCGATGCGATCCTGCGGGCCGTTGACGGCGGCGGGTACGGACACTGCTGGTCAATCCTGGAGAAATGCCGATGAATGCAGATCTAGATGAATTCCTGCTGGGTCCGGAGTCATCAAGAAGCGATATCGCAGCGGCCATCCGGGGGGCGGCGGAAGGCGACAATTTCGATCTTACCCGGCAGGCCTACAAGGTGAAGACCGCCGAGGTCGGCAGGGTCGTGTATTTCCGCGGAATAGTCGAGTTGAGCAACCGATGCCCGCGAAACTGCCTTTATTGCGGCATCAGGCGCGGCAACCGGTTCGTAAAACGGTATACGATGACGCCCGCGGAAATCATCGACGCAGCCAGGTTCGCCTGGGAATCCGGGTACGGTTCGATCGTGCTTCAGGCTGGCGAATCAAGGGGCCCGGCATTCATCAAGATGATAGATGACGTCCTGCATGAAATCAGGCGGGGCCCCATGGCCGGGCTGGGCGTGACCCTTTCACTGGGCGATCAGTCGCGCGACACGCTGAAACGCTGGTTCGAATCCGGCGCGACCAGATACCTGCTCCGCATAGAAACCAGCAACCCTGAATTGTTCGCGCGGATACACCCGGCCGGGCAGAAATTCGAGGATCGACTGGCGTGCCTGGATGCCCTCCGCGGTATCGGATACCAGGTGGGCACCGGCGTCATGATGGCCCTGCCGGGACAGACATACGACGACCTGGCCGGCGATATCGATTTCTTCCGTAAAATCGACGCGGACATGATCGGGATGGGACCGTGGCTGCCTCACGACCAGACGCCGCTTGGTAAAATGGCCGAACCGCCCGGTGAAACCGACAGGGCGAGGCTTCTGAAACTCGGGCTCACGATGATCGCGGCGACCCGGCTGGTGCTGCGGGACGTGAACATCGCGGCAACGACGGCGTTGCAGACGTTGAGTCCCGTCGGCCGCGAACTGGGCATACTCGCCGGTGCGAACGTGATAATGCCGAATCTGACGCCGGTCGTGTACCGGGCGTCTTACCAGCTTTACAACGACAAGCCCTGCATCGAGGAAAACGCGACCCGGTGCCGCAACTGCCTTGAGGGCAGAATCAGGTCGACAGGCGAAACGACCGGGACCTTCCAGAAGGGCGACCCGCCGCATTTCGCAAGGCGCACGGCGGGGCGGGGCCCCGGGCGGACCGCCCCGGTTGATAATCAGTGAATCATTGATTCCAGTCCGCGCCGGCGGCCAGCGCAAGCATCCGGTCAAGCGACGCAAGGGCCCGCTCCGAAACGGCCGCGGGGACCTCGACCACGCCCGACATGTCCTCAAGCGACCACAGGATGTTCTGAAGGGTGATCTTCTTCATGTTCGCGCAGTGGATGGGCGGTTCCAGGCCGACGAATTCCGACCCGGGATTATCCTGCCGCAGCCGATACAGGAGACCTTCTTCCGTCCCGACTATGTACGTTCCAGGTCCCCGGTCACGGGCCCAGGCCAGCATCGCCGAAGTGCCCAGCACCGCGTCGGCCATGTCGCGCACCGCGGGGACGCATTCGGGATGAACCATCAGGACGGCGCCGGGATGGACCCGCCGGGCCGCCGCGATATGTTCGGGAAGCACTCGGTTGTGGGACGGACAGCAACCGCCCCAGAGTATCATTTCGCGGCCGGTGACTTCGGCAAGCCAGGAGCCCAGGTTACGGTCGGGCAGGAACACGATGGGACGACCAGCCGGAATCGCCCGGATGACCGACAACGCATTTGAACTGGTGCAGCAGACATCAGACAGCGCCTTGACGGCCGCGGTCGTATTCACGTAACAGACAAAAACCGCGTCGGGATGGCTTTCGCGCATGGCGGCGACGCGGGCCGAATCGGCCATGTCGGCCATTGGACAACCGGCGGACATGTCGGGCAGCAGAACCGTCTTTTGGGGGTTCAGCAGCTTCAACGTCTCCGCCATGAACCTGACACCGCACAGGACCAGAACATCGGCGTCGATGTCGCGGCTGCGACGGGCGAGTTCGTATGAATCGCCGAACAGATCAGCTATTTCCTGGACCTCCGGGCGAACGTAGTTGTGTGCCATTATCCTGGCATTCCTGGCCGCGCACAGGACCCTGATCCGGTTGACGATTTCACGCATTGATATCTTGCGCGGCGATCGCGGCCGGCGATGCCGAGTCAATCCAGCCGCCGGCGATCATTTCATCACCATCGTAAAACGCGGCGGCCTGCCCCGGAGTCACGGCGCGCACCGGCCCCGCAAATGAAACCGCCACTCCCCCGCCGTCCGCCGGTCGGCACGTCGCCGGAACCGGATCCTGGCCGTGACGCACCATAACCGAAAGACGGTCACCGGCGGATTCAAGCCAGGACACGCTGCCATTCGACACCGCATCATCCCCCCGGGCGGTCACGACACCGGACACGACCATCGAGGTGGACGTCAGGAACGCCGGGTTCGTCGTAACGGTTATGTCGCCGCTTCCGGCGTCGATCGCGGCAACCCAGTGTTTCCTGCCGTCCCCGATGCAGAAACCGCGCCCCTGCCCGACAGTGAACATATGAATCCCGTCGTGACGTCCAATCCGGCGCCCCTGTTCGTCCACAAAATGCCCGGGCATGGAGGCCCCCCCGAACTTGCGGCGCAGTATCTCGGCGAACGACGCTTCGGATGACACGTAGCAGGCATCCTGGCTGTCCGGCGTGCCGGCCACGGCAAGCCCGGCGGCGGCGGCGATCGCACGGACCGCCGGCTTCTCGAGATGTTGAAGGGGAAACACCAGCCCTTCATCGGGACGGACGCGGCACAGGAAATACGTCTGATCCTTGCGCCGGTCCGCCGGACGCAGGAAACACCTTGGAACCGCGGAGGTCAGCGACGCGTAATGCCCTGTCGCCAGCAGCCCGGCCCCGATCCCGACGGCCCATTTGCGAAGAAGTCCGAACTTGATCTTTTCGTTGCAGGTGATGCACGGGCTCGGCGTGCGGCCACTGGCATAGTCGTTCCACGCCGGCAGCAGTACCTCCCGTTCAAATTCGGCGCGGGCATCCACCACGAAGTGCGGTATCCCGATCGCCGCGCAGACGGCCCGGGCGCTTGATTCGCCTGCCGCCGCGCAGCACGAGCCCTGCCCTCCTCCGGGGATGCAGTCGCGCATCTTCAGTGTCGCGCCGACGACATCGGCGCCAGCCCGCCGCAGCAGAACGGCGGCCACCGACGAATCGACACCGCCGCTCATGGCGACGACGACACGCCGTCCGGCGACGGCCGTGCCGAATTCGATCTTCAGTCCGTCACGCAGCATATCTGCCATTCAACGATGTCCCCTGAGACGCGTCACGGCCCTCCGAAGAGCGCCGACGCAGATTTCCACGTCGCCCGGCGTGTTATCACGGCCGAACGACACCCTGATGGTCGACGCGGCGTCTTCGACAGAAAGGCCCATCGCCCCGAGCACGTGGGAATGTGCCCCACCCAGCGCGGCACAGGCAGATCCGGCCGAAACAGCGATGCCTTCAAGGTCAAGCACGGCCAGCAGAACCGAAGCGTCGACACCCTGCAGGGTCAGGCTGGACGTGTTGCAGACGCGCGACCGGATAATACCATTGATCGACACGCCACCCAGGGTTTGGAGCAGCTTGTGTTCAAACGAGTCCCTGAGGGATGCGACACGTTCGCGATCGTCGGCAAGCCGCGCCGCCGCCAGATCGCATGCCCGCGCCAGCCCGGCGGCGCCGGCGACATTCTGCGTACCCGGCCTGACGCCTGACTGCTGCGGCCCGCCAGCCATGAACGGACGAATGCGGCATCCTTCGCGGACATACAGGAAACCGGTTCCCTGGGGTCCGTGAAACTTGTGACCCGACACGGACAACATATCCACGCCCAGTACGTTCACGTCGATCGGCATCTTCCCGGCCGCCTGCACGGCGTCGCAGTGGACCATTGTGCCACTGGCCCGGGCAAGCCCGGACAGCGCGGCGACATCCTGCACTACCCCGGTCTCGTTGTTGACAAGCATCAATGACGCAAGGATCGTGTCCGGCCTGAGCGCCGCCGCCATTGCGGCGGGATCGACGAAACCGCTGGAATCGGGCGGCACGGACGAAACCTGAATGCCTGCTTCCGCCAGCCGCCTGCCCGCCTCATGAACCGACGAATGTTCGATTGACGACAGTACCACATGCCCGCCCCTGCCAGGCCGTCCGGCCACACAACCAAACATCGCCAGGTTGTTGGATTCAGTGCCGCCGGACGTGACATATATTTCTTCAGGCCTCGCCCCGACCATCTCCGCCATTCGGGCCAGGGATCGGTCGAATATCAGGGCCGCGCGCCGCCCCGGCGCATGGCTGCTGGATGGATTGAGCGGTCCATCGGACATTAACGCGGAAACGACTGAAACCACTTCGGGATCTACGGCCGTTGTTGCGTTGTTATCGAGGTAGACGCGGCTGACCATGACAAATATAAACGCCCGAAACAAAAAGTGATGTCCAGATGGCGCCGCGGGTCACTGGACGTTTTCAAACAGAACCGTGCTGAGGTAGCGTTCGCCTGAATCCGGAAAAATGACCACGATCAGTTTCCCGGCGTTGCCCGGTTCCCTGGCAAGCCTGTCGGCCGCCGCCATGGCCGCGCCGCTTGAAATGCCGGCCGTGATGCCCTCCTCGACGTGGAGGCGACGTGCGTATTCAAGGGCGTCGTCGTTGGTCACCGTCTCGATCCGGTCGACCAGCGACAGGTCCAGGATTTCAGGCTTGAAACCGGCGCCGATGCCCTGGATCCTGTGCGGACCGGGCTGCGGCTGACGCCCCTCGCGAATGGCCGTCAGCACCGGCGATGCGGCCGGTTCGACCGCAACAGCCGTCACATCGCGCCCACGGGCCTTTTTCAAATACCTGGAAACGCCGGTTATCGTGCCGCCCGTTCCAACGCCCGCCACGAAAATGTCCACGGCGCCGTCGGTTGCGTCCCATATTTCCGGTCCGGTCGTCCTGAAATGAATGTCGGGATTGGCCGGGTTATTGAACTGCTGGGGCATGAAGTACGCCCCAGGGTGCGACGCGACGATTTCACCGGCCTTCGCGATGGCGCCGGACATTCCCTTCGCACCCTCGGTCAGGACGACCTCGGCCCCGAAAGCCTGCAGCATCTTCCGCCGTTCAAGCGACATCGTTTCGGGCATTGTCAGGATAAGACGGTAACCGCGCGCAGCACACACATACGCAAGAGCGATGCCGGTATTTCCGCTGGTCGGTTCCACGACGGTCACGGCGCGCGACCCCCGAACCAGGATGCCGTCCCTTTCGGCAGCATCGATCATCGAAACGCCTACGCGGCATTTCACGGAATATGACGGATTTCGTCCCTCGATCTTGGCGACGACGGTCGCCCCCGCGCCCGCCGTGATCCTGTTGATCCGGACCAGGGGCGTATTGCCGATACTCAAGGAATTGTCATCAAAAATCATGGGCATAATGCACCTCTGGAAGTGTTTTTCGATCTCGGAGCAGCCGAATCGTATCGACGACGGAAAGCAATGTCAAGTATCATGGTCAAGATTTGAGACTTTATTCACCCGAACATTCGCAAAACACGATTAGCTGACGTCATCCTAGTTCAATCCTGACAATTTCGGTGTAACATGACGCACAGCATCACGCCGGCTGATGGCGCGCCCCGCGGTCGCCCCGGCCGGACATTCAATCGCAGGAGGTTCCAACGATGGCAGGATTTCCTTTCAAACCACGCTTCATGACGTGGCTGGCGGCCGCCGTGCTCTGCGCCGGCATCGCCTGTTCCGGCAATGGCGGCGATCCCCTTGAAGACGCCGTCCAGGATGTCACGGATGACGTCGCAATCGACGAAGACACCGTCGTGGACGACGACACACTGGACCGTGACGTAATCGACAACGACAACGCCTCCAGCGACTCGATCGATCCCGACGTGGTCGACCAGGACGTGCTGGATCTGATCTCGCTGGGCAAGGAACAGCTTTCCGCAGGCGAATCGCTTCCCGCCCTGTCCACCTTCGGACGCGCCCTTGAACTGGCGCCGGACTATCCGGACGCCCTCTGGGGCATGGTTCTGGCACGCACCCAGTCGATGGTTTCCATGTGGGGCTCGCTGCTCGGGCTGGTGAATTTCCGGGATGACCCGGACGCCGAACCGATCCCGGTCGCCCAGCTTCCCGAGTTCCCGGAACACCCCGGCACCATCGGGGCGAACATCGATTCGATGTACGCATCGGCCATTGAACAGAAAAACCGCCTTGACGCGCTGAAGGCCCTGGGCGCCGACACATCGTTCACACTTGAGGGCGGCCTTCCGCTGTCCATCAAGGACGACCTGATGATGAACCTCTGCTGCGACTGGGACATCAGCGACCTTTACGGGATTTCGTCATTCAACAACCTGATGCTGGCGTTCGTCAGCTTCCTGGGATCGCAGGACACGGAAATCGTGCTTCAGGACATCGAGGACCTGAACGATGAACTTCCTGGAATCGAGCCCCTGATCACGACTCTGCTGGACCTGCACCCGGAATTCATGAAGCTGCTGCCCGATGTCGGCGACGACATCTGGAAGTCGGTGAAAACATACCTGATCGCATCGGCCGACGACGCGCTGCAGGCCTCCAACATGATGACGCTCGGCAACGACCTGGAAAACAACGTCGCCACGCTGTCGGATGATGAAAAGCCGTACCTGGTTCTTCACGGAGCTTTCCCGGACGGCGCGACCGAAATGGAATTCCTGTGGGAGGGCAAGACCGCATCCCTGAAGGCGGTTGTCGAAAAGGCGAAGGCGCACCTCGAGGGCGCGCCGGATTCCCGCCTCAGCCTCGATGCTGACGTCCTGATCGCCATCGGCGTGCTGGTGGACATAATCAACCGCACGGTCGGCATCCAGACGATCGTCGAGGGACTGGGTATCACCCTGCCGGACATCGTCACCGGCCTGATGGGCTCGCTGGACAAAACCGACCCCGAACAGCTTGTGGGGCTGCTTGGTTCGCTGACCTCGCTGCTGGGCATCCAGAACGGATCGGTCGAAATGGACGTGGGCGGCTTCCTGGACAACCCGTTCAACCTGCGCGACATGTTCCCGTGGCACGGTCCTACGCCGGGTTCCGAACTCAAGTACTTCACGCGGTCATTCGAATGCGTCAAGGGCGGGATGTTCATCCTGCAGGTCGATTCCACCAGCACCCTCGCGCTTGAAATCATGGATCCGGCGGCGACAGATGCCTCGCTGCTTATCGATGTCGGCACATACGCCACCCCGGATGGAACCGGTGATCCGACCGACATCGAAACGATGGAACTGGTTCCCATCGATGGTTTCACCGGATTTTTCGGCCTCGGGCTGCAATTGAACGCTGGAACGGAAGGGGTGCAGCAGGACGGCGTTTTCACACTCCCGGAGGGCGGTTACGTCAAGGCGACCTACGTGTCCGGCGCCGATGTGTCCAGGGTCGTAAACCTCGGGGGCACCGCGGCCGACGGTCTCACCCCGCTGGACTACGCAGCGGCCTGTGACGACGATACGACCCCATGGGACGGTCCGCACTTCTTCGAAGCCGAATTCGCCGACGCGTACGAGGTGACGGCGCCGGGCCAGACCGTCGGCCTTCCCGAAGTGCCTGCTGACGGCAAGGCCAGCCGCAGCGGCATGATGGCGTTCAAATCACCGTCGTTCGACGGACTCCTGTGGCTTAAGACGGGCGAGACATTCGCGCCTGCTGACCAGGCGACCCTCTCGGGTTTCATCGGCGGAATCATGGCCGCGCTGGAGGCATTCTGATGAAAAAGCTGATTCTTTTCTGTGCGCTTATGATCATGGCCGGCGTCGCTGGCTGCGCGATCGACGAAGGAATACAGAACGGTGCCCTGTCGCCTCGCTCCGGGGACGTGATGATCGTCAAAGACACGACCCCCGGTCCTGCCGACATATATGGTTCGGGCGAGGTTTACGAACCTGAAGAAGACAATGGCCCGGCAACCGACGCGAACATGCCGCTCCCCGAACGCTACACGTACATCATGGCGCTGGCCGACACCCACATCAAATATCCCGACGGCGAACCGGCGAACAATCTCCGGGCGATTGCCGCCGGGGTCGAAAACCTTCCATGGGACATCCAGGCAGTCGTCGTGGCCGGCGACATCTGTTACCAGCTTCCGTACCTGACGATCGATGAATTCCACGCGGACCCGGCCGACCGGTTCGACATCGCCCAGGAAATCTTCGAAAGCTTCCCCGTGCCGATTTACCCGGTGCTGGGAAACCACGACATGGATAACGGCCCGGTACCGCTGCGCGACCTGGCACACCAGCTTTTCAGTGAACACTTCGGCGTCGATCCGTACTACGCAATCGACCTGGGAACCTGGAAAATCCTGATGCTCAGCAACTTCGAAGGCCCGACGCACACGGTCGGTGACCCGGGTTATGACCCGGACAGCGGATCGCTGGGCGCGGAACAGCTCGCGTGGATGGAGGACCAGGTCGCTGACGGGCGCCCGGTCATCCTGATGACCCACTTCCCCGGATACGTCATCAAGGATCTTTCGCCCTTCATCCGCGCCCACAAGGACACGGTGCGTCTGCTGCTGACCGGACATTCACACGCGTGGATGAACCTTTCAGACGTGTGGGGCGTGCCTTCGCTGGTCATCGGGACCAGCCAGTGGGACCCCGACAACCAGATGATCATCGAACTGGACAACCGGCTCGGCACCTGGCGCATGGTCAACTGGGACAAGGTTCACTGGGGTTCGGGATACTCGCTGCCCTGGAATTCTGAAGAAACCGCGCAGTAGCCCGCATCAGGACGCAATTCATATAATCCCGCCAGGCCCTGCAAAGAGGACTCTCATGCACGCACGGATATCGTGTTCGATTAATCTCCTGGCATGCGTGGCGGCAGTCGCGGCCGCCGGTTGCTCAGACGGCCCCGGCATCAGTTCGTGCATCGACGAAACGTGCATGTCGATATGCGCCGACCGCGAATGCGGTCCGTCCGTGTTCAACCCTGACTATTCCTGCGGGACATGCGAATCCGGGGCCTGCGTGAACGGCACGTGCGACGAAACGTTTGACACGCTGGAGGGCGATGCGACGGCCGACGCCGCAGATCGCGACACCGGTTCGCCCGGGGACGCGACGGCTGACGGCGGGACCGACGCGGCCACCGGCGACAGCGGCGCGGACGGAATCGCGTTCGACGACAACAGCGCGGACGGAACGGCCGACGCCGGGGGTGACGGCGGGTGCGTGCAGGAATGCGGCGAACGCGTCTGCGGTCCCGACCCGGTCTGCGGCCTGCCGTGCGGCGAATGTTCGGGACGCGACGATTGTATCGAGGGCAACTGCAAGTGCATCCCGCTGGAAGGCCGTGAATGCGGCGACGACGGTTGTGGCGACAGTTTCGGCGAATGCCCCTCGGACGGCCAGTTCTGCGATGGCGGGCATTGCGTTGAAAAGGTTCCCGACGACATGGTGAAGATCCCCGGGGGCACGTTCACAATGGGCTGCGCGACCGGCACCGGGACATCCATCGCCTGCGCCTCCGACGAAAAGCCCGCGCACGACGTGACGATTTCAACCTTCCTGATCGACCGGACGGAGGTCACACGGGGCGCGTTCAACGCATGCGTAGAGGCAGGCGAGTGCGACGCGCCCAACTGCAGCGCGGACCTGGCGACAGTGACCGATGAAACCATGCCTGTCGCCTGTGTGACATGGTCGGACGCCGCGGCTTACTGCGCGTGGAAGGGGCGCCGGCTGCCGACCGAGGCCGAATGGGAATACGCGGCGCGGTACGACGACGGGCGTGTCTTTCCATGGGGCAACAACGACGCCGCCTGCACATACGCGCACATGTACAACGGATCAAAATCCGGATGCGGTACTAACGCCGCCGCCCGGGTTTGCAGCAAATCACCGGCCGGGGACAGCAAACTGGGGCTGTGCGACATGGCCGGCAACGTCTGGGAATGGGTTTACGACAAGTATTCGTCCACCTATTACGACAAGGGCGTCGCAATCGACCCACAGGGACCGACCACCGGCGTACACCAGGTCAGGGGCGGCGGCTGGTATTACGACATACTTAACGCGGAAACGAAGGACGTCCGTTCGACGAACCGCTTCGCGATCGCGGTGGACACGGGATTGATGACTTACGTCGGGTTCCGCTGCGCGTTGTGATCGTCCAGTTTCGCCTGTTCCCACAGTTCATCCAGGCGTTTCATCGACGCTTCCGAAACCGATTTGCCCTCGGCCGCCAGCGCCTGTTCCATCGACTTGAAACGGCGGCGGAACCGTTCCAGGCAGCGCCGCAGGGCGTCCTCGGGATTGATTTTCTTCATCCGGGCCAGGTTGGCCGCGGAAAACAGCACGTCGCCCAGTTCCTCTTCCAGGCGCGCATCGTCGCCCGAATCAAAGGCTTCCTGCAGTTCGGCAACCTCCTCGTGCAGCTTTTCAAGCGCGCCTGCGGGTTCGGGCCATTCAAACCCGACGTTGCCCGCCTTGTCCGAAATCCGCATCGCCATCAGCAGCGCCGGCAGATTCGACGGCACACCGTCCAGCAGGCCGCGGCCCGCCTTTTTCTTGAATCCTTCCCAACGCTTAAGCACGTCGCCGGTGCTGCCGTTGTTTTCCACGTCACCGAACACGTGCGGATGACGCGCCACCAGTTTTTCAACCAGCGCATGACACACGTCGGCCGCGTCGAAAACGCCTTTTTCATCCATTATCTGCGCCTGGAACAGCACCTGCAGCAACAGGTCCCCCAGTTCCTCGCGCAGAAGTTCAGGCCGTCCGGAATCGACCGCCTCGATGACCTCGTACGCCTCCTCGATCACATACGCCTTCAGCGTCGTCAAAGTCTGTTCGCGATCCCACGGGCAACCGTCCGGGGCGCGCAGACGTTTCATGATGCCGACGGCATCCACGAATGCCTGGCCAGTGCGTTCATCCTTTGCGTTCATAATAATCCGCCTGTCTGAATTGATGGGGGGACGGCGGGCGATGTAGTAGTTCCCCGCCAGTCCGAAGTGGTATTCAGTTCTTCTTCGGTTCGACGACCGGGACCGCCGTCGTGAACGCCAGCACGCCCGCCTTCGAGAGGTCGTGGAAGTCGCGGCCGCCCGGCCCCCATGCGTGGGCGCGACCCAGTTGGCCGTCCTGCAGGTTCATGCGGTAGAAATTCGCGCGCAGCTCGGCGCCCTCCGTAATACTGAACCCGGGAATCGACGATGCCGGTATCTTGACCTCCATGGTCCAGCCGCGGTCGCGATCACCGTTCACGTTCAACGTGCCGTCAACCTTCACGGCCGTTTCCATACCCGGGACGGTATGTTTCGACGCCGACTTCCATTCGGGCGTGCGATGTTCGGCAAACAGGGCGTCGAATATCACGTTGGCGGGCGATACCTGGATTTCCAGGTATTCCTTGCCGTCCATCTGGCCGTCCAGGTAGATTTCAAACACATCCTGCGTCCACAGTTCGGCATCGCGCCCGGTCAGGGTCGCCTCGATCGACTGGTCGGTCGCCGCGATACCGAAATAGATGAACTGCCCGTCCTGCAGGATGCGCACGGACGTCTGATCTTCCCCGTCGATCGGCCGACCGAACGCGTCAGCCAGGCGCCCGATGGTCGCGGCGCCCTTCCAGGCTTCCTCGTCCATGGCGCCGTCCATCGTGATTGCAGGGGTCGGCGTCGGCGCAACGTCAAGGCGCAGCACCGGCGGCTTTTCTTCCGGGACGCCGCGCACAACGTTGAATTCCACCACGGACACGCGGTTGTCACCGTCGTTTTTCACCGTGTCACGGTTCACGACGATCATGCGTTCGCCGCTGCCCTTGGCCCCGTAAACGTCGGCGCTGTAGATACCGGCCCACAGCACGGCGCGGCCCGGTTCGGCCTTCGGGTCCAGCTTGAACGTCTGGACGTATTTGATGTACTGGCCGGGCACCCACTGATCCATCGGGTACAGTTCGCCCACCGGCACATGGTCCAGGCCCATCCGCTTGCCCTTTGGCAGTTCGAGATGCACGAACACCTTCCAGCCCGGGGCCGCGACGGCGCGTTTCGAATGCCAGTACCACGTCAATTTCACTTCCTGGCCGGGACGCGGGTTAGCCGGTTCCAGGTCCACGCCCACCAGTTCAAGGTTGTCGCCGAAGTTGGCGTTCACGACGTGGGCGGGGGACGGCGCCGCCGGGATGATTGAATCCTGGATGCGGGCCTGCTGATCCTTGGTCAGCACGAGCCTGACCGGCCGCTTGCAGGCCACGGCCGACACGGCCAGCATCGCGAGCACTGCAACAACCACCGCCGCCCTGACTTTTTTCATGGATATCATGCATTTACCTCTGAAAAACCCGTTCGCCACGGTCAACCCGCCGGTTCGTTCCGGGGGGGTCAAATTTCATTCCTGGGGTTCAATGTAGGTGAATTCGTCGCCACGGAAATTCCGCACGACCAGGACGCCGTTTTCCCACGATTTCACGTATTCCGGCAGGATCGGCACCTTGCCGCCGCCCCCGGGGGCGTCCACGACGTAGTAGGGAACGGCCAGCCCGCTGGTCCAGCCCCGAAGCGCGCCGATGATTTCAAGCCCCTTCCCGATCGTCGTCCTGAAATGGTAATTCCCGAACGTCGGGTCGCACTGGTATATGTAATAGGGCCGCGCCCGCATCATCAGCAACGTCTGGTTCAACTTCATCACGATCCGCGGGTCGTCGTTGATGCCCTTCAGCAGCACCATCTGATTCCCGATCGGGATTCCGGCATCGGCGATTCGCCGCAGCGCCGTGAACGATTCGGCCGTGCATTCGCGCGGATGGTTAAAATGCGTGTTCAGGAAAATCGGCTGGTACCTGCGCAGCATCGCCATCAGTTCGTCGGTGATGCGCATCGGCATCGTGACCGGAGTCCTGGTCGCGATGCGGATGATTTCGACGTGCGGGATTGCCCGGATCGCCGCGACAATCCGTTCAAGCCTGTCGTCCGACACCGCCAGCGCATCCCCGCCGGAAATGATGACGTCGCGCACGACCGGCGTGCGGCGGATGTAATCGATGCCGGCCTGGATCTGCGCATCATCGGCTGCCGTGTGCGGATCAGCCACCTTGCGTTTCCTGGTGCAGTGGCGGCAGAACATCGCGCAATCCTGCGTCATGTACAACAGGACGCGGTCCGGGTACCTGTGCGTCAGGCCCTTGACCGGCATGTCGCGGTCCTCGGCCAGCGGGTCTTCCATGTCCGAGGGGTGTTCAATCATTTCTTCCGGACGCGGCGTCGCCTGCTTGCGTACCGGGCATTCCGGGTCGTCCGGGTCCATCAGGGCCACATAATACGGCGTGATGCCGATCTTGAAGACATCGCGCCCGGCCTCGGCGCCCTCCAGTTCGGCGGGGCTCAACCTGATGTACCGCCCCAGTTCCTGGATGTCGGTGATGCGGTTCCGCATCTGCCACTTCCAGTCGTACCAGTCGTCGTCCGAAACATGGGAAAACGGCCCCTTGCCGACTGCATTGAAACGCTGCGCCACCGTACCCGCGATACCATCGAGATCGGGTCTGAACCCGGACATACAAACCCCCGGAATGAGATGTCACGAATGCGCCGGCAATGACCGAAACCGTTTCGCGCCGGCGCGCACATGAAGGCAGATTATAGACTGTTTGGAATTTTGGGGAAGCGTTCCCGCGCGCCTGCGAAAAAGCTTGAACCGCGGTGCCCGACCGGGATAACCTTGCCCAACCCGAATCAAGGAGCCTTCCATGGCGAAAAAGACCTATGTAATCGAACACGGATGGGACAAGGACACCGCGGTGCAGAAGCTGAAGCCGTTCGTCACCATGATCACCGGTCCTTATGATCTGAAAATGACAGAAAACTCACCGACTTCATACACGTTCACGCGGGCCGGCGTCCGCGCCGACGTCCTCATCGAGGACTTCAAAATGACGGCCGACATAGACCTGAACATGCTGCTGGAGGGCATCGTCCGCCCGAAACTGGAAGACATGATCGAACGCAAGATCCGCCCGATGTTCAGAAAGCCCGCCTGA
>CAYYCO010000064.1:0-17093 GCA_964470365.1 uncultured Anaeromyxobacteraceae bacterium
GGCCCGGCGACGGTCAGACTTTACGGCGACGAGGTCCGCAAGGCCGGCACCATCGTCTGGACCGGCCCGATGGGCGTGTTTGAAAAGCCGGCGTTCGCGACGGGCACCCGGTCGATCGCGGAAGCTGCGGCCCAGGCCACGGCGAACGGCGCCATCAGCGTGATCGGCGGCGGCGATTCGGCGGCGGCCGTGGCGCAGATGGGACTCGACGATAAGATGACCCACATCAGCACCGGCGGCGGCGCGTCTTTGAAGTACCTCGAGGGCAAGGCGATGCCACCGATCGAGGTCCTGGACAAGATCTGAACCCCAACCCCGTTTTCCATGTACAATCCGAAACCATGAAAACGAAAACGAAATTCATCCTGTCCGCTGTCGCCCCCGACCAGTTCCCCGAAACGGGTCGGCCCGAAGTCGCGTTCATCGGACGTTCGAACGTCGGGAAATCCAGCCTGATCAACGCGCTGGTCGGCACCAGGATGGCCCGCGTGTCCGCAAAGCCCGGACTGACGACCGCCATCAACTTTTTTGAAACCGACGTCGCTTCCGACAAGGGGCCGTTCGTTCCTATGATGCTGGTGGACCTGCCCGGGTACGGCTTCGCGAAGGTTTCGCACAAGGAATCCGCGGGCTGGTCGGCCTTTATCGATCCCTATCTCGCCGAACGTCCGCTGCTCAGACTGGTCGTGCTGCTGGTCGACGCCACGATCCCGGCCCAGGCCAGCGATGTCCAGATGGTCGAATGGCTGCGGGGCGCCGGGCGGAAATTCGTCGTCGTCGGCACCAAGTCCGACAAGATCGCCCCCAGCAGGCGGCAGTCCGAGGTCGGAAAGCTCGCCGCGCAGTTCGGTTGCAGGATACTGCCGATCAGCGCCCGCACCGGCGACGGCATCGACGAACTCTGGCGCATCGTCATGGCCGCCGGCAGATAACACGCAATTTCAGGGAAAATCTTTTTGTTCCGGGGGCACGGCTACTTATCGGCCGGGCTGATGTTGATCAGGCGGCCGGCGGAGTACGCCGCGAATTCCGGCGCGTACATCGGCTGGATCGTCGCAGGGGCAGCCTTGAATTGTCCGGCCAGGGCGGCCCGGATGCTGTACCTGAATGTGTATTCCCCGCGCGGCAGGTGTTCAAAGAAGAAGTTTTCCCCGCTGTCGCGCACTTCTTCGTACCAGTAGATGCCGAAATTCCAGTTGTATCCCGACACCGACTTGACCGGTTCGAACCCGGCCGGCCGCGGATCGCGCAGGTGGACGTATTCGACCGGCTCGCCGCTGCGGATGGACACCTGGACCTCAACCTCGTCGCCCGGTTTCAGTTGCGTGGCGTCGGTGACCGGTTCAAGCACCAGTCCTTCGGTCGTCTTCTTTTTCAGGAAGTACGATCGCTCGATCTTCAGCAGGTCGCCGTCGCCCTTTTCAGGAAGCCGTTCCGTGGAGAAGTGCCAGGTCGCGGACGCGAGCGCCCAGCCGGGGGTTTCCTTTGAAACGGTGACGGTTGACATGGTCGATTCGTCCACATCCGGCCCGTCGATCACCATCTGGCCCCTTGTTTCACCCGACTTCACCGGGTCGAATTCGAAGTCCGCCGCGCGATCGCCCGCCTTGACGCCGATGACCTCGCGCACGCCCAGTTCCCGCTGGGCCGACAGGCGATGGGCCAGCGCGTACAGCACTTCGGCCGTCGCGCGCGTCGATTTCCAGTGGTTCAGTTTCTTGTTGATGAACAGCCACAGGATCAGGTCGTCGATCGACTTGTTCGACGGGTCGATTTCTTCCAGCGTCCGGATGGCCCTGGCGTGGTTTTCGATGGTGTCGTTGTACCACAGCCAGCTGCGGTCCTCCTGGGCCCAGAACATCCCGCGGTCCTTTTCGGAACGGGCCGCATCCATCACGGAATCCCAGACCAGCCTGGCGTCGTCCCTGCGCCCGGCGCGATGAAGCGTCATCGCCAGCATCGACTTCATGCCGACGGACATCTGTTTCCAGTGGGCGAAGGCGAGTTTCTGCATTTCCGCCTCCTCCGCCGCGGTGAAGCCGCCGCCGAGGGTGTCGGGCAGGTTCGAAAGGACCCAGGCAAGGAAGGTCGCGGTCGACCAGTCGTCCTTGATCCAGTCGGGGTGTTCGGCCTTCATGCGCAGGTACCATTCGTGGGTCCAGGTCATGGCGCTGGAAATGATGTCTTCCGGAACATCCACGTTGAATTCCATGGCGCGCGACAGGCCCGCGACAACGTATAGCGTCATCCACTGCGACGGCGGTCCGCCCGGGAACCACGGGAAGGCGCCGTCGGCGTGCTGCATCTTCCGCAGGCGCGTCAACGCGTCCTGTTTCGTCCTTTCGGCGACCACGGGATCCAGCACCTTGAAGAAACGCGAACTGCCCTCGCCGGTCGATTCCCGCAGCCAGGGCGTTTCCTCCAGCGAAATCTTGCGGTTCGGGTCCTTGCGATCCCACGCCTCGAACTGCGTGTCGCGGGCGGACGCGCGTTTTGCCATCGCCGCCACGCCCGGATACTTGTCGAACAGGCTGGTCACGATGCCGGTCGACACGAAGCGGTTCAGCGTCTGTTCCGCGCATTCGTAAGGATATTCGGTCAGGTAGGGCAGGGCCGAAAGCACCGACATGAAGAGCTGCCCGTCAACCGTGACGACCAGCTTTTCGTTGACCCGGGTGTCGTCGGCCGACTTCATGTCGGCGAATTCCATCGTCCGGGTTTCCTTCCCGCCGGTTTCGCTGCCATGGAGCGTCACGAAGCGCGACTGGGCCAGGTGGTACCTGCCCGGGAGGATCGGAATG
The DNA here is from genome assembly GCA_964470365.1 of uncultured Anaeromyxobacteraceae bacterium. Lineage (GTDB taxonomy): Bacteria > Myxococcota_A > UBA9042 > DTJE01 > DTJE01 > JAGOFO01. Next base: position 2,802 of record CAYYCO010000064.1, read on the forward strand.
CTGCGCAGTTCACCGTCGGAAAGGGCATCGGAAACCGCCGTGATCCTGAATGACACCGGACCGGGCCGGGACGGGGCCGTGACCTCGAAGTACACGGTCGTGTCGCCCTTCGGCGGGCAGACGAATGACGCGGTCGTTGTTTTCAGCTTGAATGCATCGTTCAATACCTGGCCGGTGACGGAGTCCTCGACCCGGATCGAAACGGCGCCCCGCAGTTCCCGGTCCGTCGTGTTGGCGACCACGGCCGATACGACCGACACGTCGCCCTCGCGCAGGAAGCGCGGCAGGAACGGCTTGACCATCAGGTCGCGCGACGAAATGACCGACGTTTCGGTGCGTCCCGAACGAAGATCCTTCGTCGTGGCGGACGCAACCATTTTCCAGGTGGTGATCGAGTCCGGAACCTCGTATTCGAGCGTTGTGACGCCGTCCTTACCGGTCAGCAGGTGAGGCATGAAAAAGGCGGTTTCGGCAAAGTTCGACCTGACGGCATCGGCGGGCGCTTCAGTGGCCGGGCCGGGTGCCTTGGCGGGCCCCTTGCGTTCCGCGGAAAGTGTGGCTGTCAGCCCTTCGTCCTCCGCCACCGCCTTGTTGCGCGACACGGACGCATCACCGTCAGCCATCTCCATCTTGGCGCCAGGTGCGGCGGCGGCCATGGGCATCACCCGTCCCATGCCGCCCGCCCCGGACATTTCGCCGTACCCGATACCACGGCCGCCCCAGTGGCGGCGCCATGTATCCATGTACACGAGGCTGTCCGGTTCGTAATCGACGACGCTGGCGTACCTGATTTCAAAGCCTTCCGAACGCGAGTAGATTCCGGTCGCGCCCCGCAGGTTGTCGGAGACATTCAGGCGCATCATGGTGGACGGCCATATCCCGATCATGTCGGGGATGTACAGCATCGCCAGGTCGTCCAGCGATTTGTCGTACATCCAGGCAAGCACCTCGGCCGCCTGGACCGGCTTGCCGGACGGGTCGGCGACCCTGACCGACACCGTTTCGCGGCCGCCGGGCGTGACCTTGTCGCGGAACCTGTCCATCGACACATTGAGCTGCCTGTCGGTCCAGGGCACCCTGACATACGCCGTCTGGGTCAGGTTCTGGTAGTCACGGTATGAAATCAGGCGGAAATACAGGCCGCCCCTGGCCGCCGTCGTCAGCTTCCAGGTCAGGATGTCGGTTCCGCCGCCCAGCCTGACGCGCCTGGTTTCCACCAGGCCCTGCCTGTCCATCACCTGCAGTACGGCGTACTGTCCCTTGAACGACGATCCGACCGCCACCCGCACGGTGTCGCCGACCTCGTACGACGCGGCCTGCGGCGTCAGCAGCAGCGGGACGGACGTTGCACGGTCGGGGCCGACCACGTTGAAGTCGAACGAACCGGTGAACGCGGCGCCGTACTGGTCCTCGACGGAGTACCTGATGCGCCAGAAACCGGCATCAAGGGGTCCGAGGGCGACCTTCGTCAATCCCCCGGCGTCCACCGCCACGGTACCTGAGGCCTTTTTCGCGCCATCCGGCCGCCTGCGGACCATTTCGTCCGGCGAGTAGTCCTGGACGCCGCCAAACCTGTCGTAGTACCGCGACCAGTACATCGATGACTGCCCGTTCGCGCGTTCCATGTCGGAAGGCAGTTCCGGCTTTTCCGGGTCGGCGATCCTGAACAGCGTCCATCTGACATCGCCGGCAGCCGGGTTGCCGTTGATGTCGTTGCGCGTCACCTTGATTTCGACCGGCTTGCCCGCATCGAAGAACCCGACATCGGCGGATGCGCTGGCCTTGACCGTGGACCATCCCATGTTGAAGTGGCGCGACGCGGAGTGTGTCTCGCCGGCCTCGTCGGTCACGTCGACGTCGACGACGAAGGTGTATTCCGGAATGTCGTCGCCTTCCGGTTTGTCGCCGGCCTCGGCCATGAATTCGACCGTGAATTTTCCTTCGTCGGTCGTCAGCCCGTTGCCGGCAGCGATCACCTCGGTCCTGGCCTGGCGGTACCAGCACCACCAGGGCCACCTTTCACGACGTTCCACCTTCCAGGCAACCTTGCCGCTGCCAACCGGCAGCCCGAAGAAGTAGTCTGCGCGTCCGGTCACGGCGGCCTTCATGTTCAGGCGGAGCCCCTCCGGGTTGTCAACCTCGACCGTGAATGCCGGTATCCGGTATTCTTCCACACGCACCGACGACGACGACCGGCGGTCGGCCACGATTGACCACCCGCCCAGCATCTTGCCTTCCGGGATTTCGAATTCGCCCGACGCCGAGCCCCATTCGTTTGTCACGACGTTAACCCGCGCGATGTCCTGGTAATTCGCGTCGCGCAGTTCGACGACCGTCGGTGACCCGCGGTCGGCGACCCACGGCATGTCGGGGGTCGGGCCGTGCAGGAACTTCTGGATCTTGAACAGGATTTTCTGGCCCGGGCGGTAGATGCTGCGGTCGGTGAATATCAGGGCATTGCGGTCGTTTTCGCCGTAGAACCAGGTCCGGCCAAAATCGTACGGCGCCATCATGGGCCACGTGAGGCCCGCGTAATCGACAACGCCCAGCACCTGCCTGTCGTCCCCGCCGATTTTGATGAGCGCCTCGCCTGCGGCGTCGGTGTTCGCCGTCGCAATCTTCGTGAGCGGTTTTTCACCACGCTGCCAGGTCATCGCGAAAAGCCGGACGCCCGCGCCCTCGACCGGGTTGCCGGCGTCGCCGTCAAGCACCCGGACCGTTCTTGCTGCCGAGGAAGGGTCGCGTTCGGCGACCACCACCGGGCCGCCGAAGTAGACAAGGACGTTGCGGATCACGTTATCCGTCGCCGGGAAGTCCGCCCTGCCCGAGACCTGGATGATCCATGCGCCGGTTTCGGTTATCGGAGGCTTGAACCTGTGCATGTGCCGCCTGAAGTCGGCCGGGTCGCTGATCGTTTCGTCCCAGGCGACGTCGGGCTTGCCGAAGGAAGTCGATTCGCGGAAACGCCTGACGATTTCCTCTTCCGGGTCACGCACCCCCGTTTCGGCCAGGGTCTTTCCGTAATCGACGCGCCACGCCCTGAACCAGAGGTGATCGATGTTTCGGACATGGACGGTAAGCGTTTCCCTTCCGAGCGGGGCGTTGGCCATTGCCACGACGTCGTCGATTTCCCGGGCCTTGATCTGGCGCGCAAGATTGCCGCAGCGGATCGCGCCGACCGAACCGGGCCGTCCCTGGATGCACTTTTCGGCGAGGTTCAGCGCCCTGACCTGCGAATCGTCCGTATCCAGGCCGCGTGTCATGTCGGCCAGCACGAACATCCCCTCGGCCCACCAGTCGAACCCGGACGTCTTGTCAAGACGCGAGGCGAGCCAGTCCATCAGGAATGCTTTCCATTTCGGCAGCGAACCTGCATGCGCGTTGAGCGTGCCAATCAGCACCAGGCGGGCCTCGAAGGCCGCGTCGGCAAGGCCGCGATCGATCTTCAGAGCTTCGAGGTCGCGCAGGATTATCGAAAGGGCCTCGACAGGGTGACGCCCCTCGGCGGGGGTCAGCGTCTTCGTCCGTTCCGGCGGGGCCATCAGCTGCCCGATGTCGAGCCGCCACAGACCGTTCGTTTCGGCCGGGGTCCACAGCGACGAATCGGCAAGCTTGTCGTTGAGCATGTATACGACCGTATCCGCCAGTGTGCCGCGCACCCCGTCCGGGTATGTGTCCGGGTGGATGAATTCCTTCACGGTCGCGGTCGGGACGTCTGCAAGCGCATCGCGCCATGTCCACAGTTCAAACAGGATCACGGCGATGCGATCGGAAATCTGGTCGGCCGACCATGTGCGGACGTCCTTCGGGTCGGCGTCCTCGCGCCTGGGGCGCTGGTTGATTTCCCAGCCATAGAAGTCCTTGTATGCGTTGAGCGATTCGGCAAGGTAAAGTCCAAGCAAGGTCCTTGATATGAGATCCTTCGGCCAGGTCTGAACCGACGCGATCATGTGGTTGACGGCATCTTCCCGCCGGTCAAGCGATGATTCGAGGCTGAGGCGCCGGATGGTCGCCCTGACCTGTTCCGGAGCGTCCCCCTGCAGTACTGCGGCGTCGACGATTTCGTTCACCCGCTGCAGTGCCGACTGATACTTCTGTTCATCCACCAGCCGGTCGATTTCGGACCAGGCCGCGGCGCGATCCTTTTCCCAGACGGCCAGGCCGGATGATGGCGGCACCACGACCGCGCTGCCGCTGTCGCCGGAGAGAAGCACGGCGGACGGGGCGAGGCTCCCTGAACAGGAACAAAGCACCAGAGCGAATCCAACCAGCCAGTTCGTTTTCATTGCTTCCTCACATGGATGTGTCGTTTCCGGCCCCGCCGGGCGCCCTGACGGTCCGGGCCGGGGATGCAGCGAGCAGTCGCGCCGCGGCCGCAACCAGGTCGGCCGACCTGTACGGCTTCTGAATCACAAGACCCTGTATGTTTAGCATATATTCGTTTTTAAGGAGATCCGAACTGTATCCGCTGCAGAAAAGGACAGGCAGGTCGGGACGCAGGCGTTTGAGTTCATCGCATACCTGGCGTCCGTTCATTCCTGGCATTATTACGTCCGTAATCAGCAGGTCCACCCTTTCCGGGTCGCGGTTGAACTGCGCGATCGCCTCCGGCCCGTCGGCGGCCTCGAGAACGACGTGACCCGCCATCGCCAGCGCCTTCGCGGTCAGGCGGCGTACGGGGGTGTCGTCTTCAACCACAAGAATGGTCCCACGGGCGGCGGGAACCTGGGAGGCGGCGTCGGGTTCGTCGTCGTCGCCGGCGGCGTCCACGGGTTGTGAATCGGGAGGTCGGGGAGGGTCGACCCGCGAAGGCTGTTCACCGGCGGACCTGAAGTACAGGGATACCGTGGTACCGAGATCTGGCGATTCGTGGATGTTGACGAATCCGCCGCAAGACGTCATCAGCCGGGCGATATCGTCGTTGGCATCCCCGTCCGTGTCGGCACCCGGTTCCCGTCCCCATCCGACAGTGTCGGTCGAAATCGAAAGCTTGACGTAATCGCCCGGTTCCAGATTTCCGACAGGCCATTCCGGGTCCACTGCGACATGGCTTGTCGATATGGCGACCACCCCGCCACCCGGGAGCGTTTCCTTCGCGTGCAGAAGCAGTCTGATTACGGCCTTTTCCACGAGGCCCGGGTCGGTCATGGCGGTGCCGGGATCCGGCCGGGGATGGAATCGAAGCGCGATGCTTTCGCCCAGGATCCTGGTCATCAAACCAGTGAAACGCTTGATCACTTCGTTCAGGTCGCACCGCGTTGCGCTGAGGGAATCCCGTGCGCAGAAAGCGAGGAGCTGTCGGACAAGTTCGTCGGCGCGGGTCGCCGCGCTCTGGATTTGACCCAGATCGTCCATAAGATATGGCGGCAGCAGCCGTTCGTTGTCCCGCAGATCCTGTGCCACGATATCGGCATAGCCCATCACGATATGAACCAGGTTCGCGAAGTCGTGGGCCACCCCGGCCGTCAACCTTCCCAGTGCCTCAAGTTCACCAGAACGTCCCGCACGGGCGGCCGGCAGTTCCTCGGCGAAGACACCGAACCTGTGCACAATCCTGTCGTTCCTGCTGATGGTTACCGGCGTGACCCTGAACTGGTGCGGACCGTTCGCCACCGTGACCTGGACCCTGAATGTACCGCCTTCCGGAAGGGATTCGCCAGGGTCGCGAACAATGGCATGGAACGTGTCGTTCAGTATCGATTTCCTGTCGAAGCCGACCACGCTTTCCGGCGGCAGTCCGGTGAGCTTTTCCGCGGCCCGGTTCCAGATCGTCATCACCCCGTCGGACCCGAAGGCCCATATGCCGAACGGGATCGTGTCCTGCAGCTCCTCGAGGGTCTTGAGCCATTCACCCTGATCCCGCTGGGCTGCCATCAGCGAGGTCACGTCGGTGATGGCGCCGGTCAGTTCGACCGATTCGCTGCCGGCGTCCCTGGACGTGACGCCGCGGAGGTGGAAGAACTGTTCATTTTCGGAGCCGCCGAACCTGAAAACCAGTTCGAGAGGTCGTTCGCGCGTCATTGCGTCGATGACGGCGTTCCTGAACATGGCCCGATCGTCGACCCTGATCTTTTCAATGGCGGCGTCGAATTTGATTGTTGTCGGACATCCCGGCGGCGTCCATCCCGACAGGGTCACGGCGGACAGCCGGTCGTTTTCCAGATTCATTCGAAACAGGATTACTTCGCCGCCCGCGATCTGCCGCTGGTACATGTCATCGCGTATTTCACCGACGAAATCGGTTGCGGAAGGTTTTTCCGGATCGACGTCGGGAGCGGCCGGATCCGTGTCGGTCCGTCGGGTTGTGGCCCCAGGGCTGCTCCTGCGGGCGATGCCGAGCATCACGGACAACACCGCGACCGTGGCACCCAGCAGCACTGTTGCGACAAACCCTGCGACAGCCAGCCATTCCATAGTTTAATCCGGGGTATCCAGACACTGTTCCGTGACGTACGGATTCTACACCCGATGACCTGCAGGGTCATCCGCGCCGCGCGTAACTTGTTGCCGGGCAACAGGTTTTACGATTCGACCGTCAGAGCTGCTCGCGCTTGACCGAAATGGAATAGCCCATGCATTCCCAGTCGGTCGCGGATTTTCCGACGATGGCGAACCTGAACGTCCTGTCGTCATTGTATGCGCATTGGCCATCCCATTCGTACACGAGCTGTTCCGCCGCGCATCCGGTGGCGGTGGTCGACCTGAGCTGTGAACATGCGTCGTCATACAGGACTATGTTCAGGTCGACGCAGTCGGCGCCGGAAGGAGGCGTCAGGTCAATGGTCAGACGGAAGGTTTCCTTGGTCCAGGGCACGCAGGCATTGGATTCCTCGAGCGTATCGATCCTGAAATAGTCCTTGTCCAGGGACGGGTAAATCTTTCCGGCGTACGACACGGCGCCGGCATTTTCCGTCACGTCCGCAAGCGTTACCGGGGCGGCGCAGGATTCGTTCGGCTCGAATGAATCAGACCCCGCGGCCACGTTGTCGTCGGTAACGCCGCTGCAGTCATCGTCGACGTTGTTGCACGTTTCGGTGGCGCCCGGCCTGATCCCGGACACGCCGTCGTTGCAGTCGCCGCCGCCGTTCGGGCAGACCGCCGGCATCCCGACGGTGGTCATGCCTGAATCGCACCAGTCGTCGCCGTCGTCGTCGCAGCCCTCGTCCGTGGACCCGTCGCAGTCGTCGTTGATATTGTTACACTTTTCAGTGACGGACGGGTTGATGGCGGCATTGCCGTCGTTGCAGTCGTTGCCGCCGTTCGGGCAGACCGCCGGCGTTCCAGTGACGCTCATGGCGAAATCGCAGTAATCGTCCCCGTCGTCGTCGCAGCCCTCGTCCGTGTCCGCGTCGCAGTCGTTGTTCAGGCCGTCGCAGCTTTCAGTGGTTGCACCCTGCAGCGGGTCGCAGGTCTGCGTTTCGCCGCCGACGCACTTCTGGATGGTGTGGTTGCAGACGCCCAGTCCGCAGGTCAGGGTTCCGAGCCCCTCGTCGGACGAACCGTTGCAGTTGTCGTCGACGCCGTTGCAGATCTCGGTCGCGCCGGGATTGCGCGCGGGCACCTGGTCGAAGCAGTCGCCGCCGCCGTTCGGGCATACGGTCGGCGTACCGACGGTGGTCATGCCCGAATCGCACCAGCCATCGTCGTCGTCGTCGCAGCCCTCGTCGGTATCCTGGTCGCAGTTGTTGTCGATGTCGTCGCACTTTTCGACAGCCGACGGCTTAATCTGCGTGGAGTTGTCGTTGCAGTCGCCGCCGCCGTTGGGGCAGACGGCGGGAATTCCCGACAGGACCATCGTCGCATCGCAGAAGTCGTCGCCGTCGTCGTCACAACCCTCGTCGGTGGCACCGTCGCAGTCGTTGTCCCTGCTGTCGCAGATTTCGTCGCCGGACCCGTACATCGGGTCGCAGGTCTGCGTTTCGCCGCCGATGCAGTTGGCGACGGTGTGGTTGCAGACGCCGACGCCGCACGTCGTGGACCCGAGTCCCTCGTCGGGCGCGCCGCTGCAGTTTTCGTCGATGCCGTTGCACGTTTCCGCCATTCCCGGGTTCACGGCGGCACTGTTGTCGTTGCAGTCCGCGCCCGTTTTCGTGCAGGTCGCCGGCTTCCCGACCACCGTCATGCCGATGTCGCAGTAATCGTCGCCGTCGTCGTCGCAGCCCTCGTCCGTTTCGCTGTCGCAGTCGTCATTGACGTCGTTGCATTTTTCGGTCGCGCCATGGAAGACGGCCGGGTTGTACGGGGCGCAGTCGGAGTCGTTCGTGCATCCCGGGTTCGCGTTCTGGTCGCCGTCCGCGTCGATGTCGCAGTCGCATGCATCGCCTGTCGCGTCGCCGTCCATGTTTTCCTGCAACGGGTTGTACACGACCCGGCAGTTGTCGGCAGGCGCCGGAACAGGGCAGGCGACGTTGTTGAAATCGAAACCGGTGTTCGCAACGTCGTCGCCGTCGACGTCACAGTCGCATTTGTCGCCGAATGAATCGCCGTCCAGGTTGTCCTGGGTGGTGTTGGCGATCCACGGACAGTTGTCGACGTCGTTGTCGACCGTGTCGAAGTCCCAGTCGTCCTCGCACGCGTCGCCGATGCCGTTGCCGTTCCTGTCCTGCTGAGTGGGATTGTACACATACACGCAGTTGTCGAACGGAACCGGCGCCGGACATGCCGCGTTGTCGCGGTCCTTGCCCGTGTTGCCGAACAGGTCGTCGTCGATGTCGCAGTCACACGCGTCGCCCGAATCGTCGAAGTCCATGTTTTCCTGGAGCGGGTTCGCCGCCCAGGGGCAGTTGTCGTTTTCGTTCAGGATGCCGTCGGTATCCAGGTCGGCCTCGCAGTCATCGCCGATGCCGTTGTGGTTCAGGTCGGTCTGATCCGGGTTGAACAGGTTGGGGCAGTTGTCCACGTCGTTGATGATGTCGTCCCCGTCGCGATCGGGATCGCACAGGTCGCCGAGCGTGTCGCCGTCCAGGTCGTCCTGGCCCGGGTTGTAATCGATCTGGCAGTTGTCCGTCACGTCCGGGACTTCGTCGTCATCGTCGTCGGGGTCCATGCAGTCGCGAACAGTGTCGAAATCGGTGTCGACAAAACCGTTGTCCACAGTGCCGTCGCAGTCATTGTCGAAGCCGTCGCACAGCTCGGCCGTCGAGCCCTCCATCGGGTTGCATTCGTGCAGTGCGCCGTTTTCGCAGTTGAGGATGGTGTGTTCGCAGTCGCCCGTGCCGCAGGTCGTTTCCCCGAGTCCATCGTCGGTTTCGCCGTCGCAGTCGTCGTCCGCGTTGTTGCAGGTTTCGATCGACGCATAGGCGCCCTGGCAGATTTTTTCGCCGCTGAGGCATACCGTCGCGCCGGTGCATGTGCCGATCGTGTTGGTCAGCGGGCAGTCTTCCGCCGGCACGCTGTTGTCGGTGATGCCGTCACAGTTGTCGTCGGCGTTGTTGCACGATTCGACCTGCGCGGTGGCCGCGTCGCACACCGAGTCGCAGGTCCGGGTGCCCGCGCACGACCCGAATCCATTCGTGTTCGTGCAGTCAGTCAGGTAACCGGCATCCGCGTATCTGTCCGTGCAGTCGCACACCGCATCTTCCGGGACGCACTGCGTGTACTGCGATTCGCCCTCGCCGAAATCCTCGCAGAGGTATCCATCGGGGCATTCGCGATCCTCGACGCATTCGGCACCGCAGTAGCTGCCGTTTTCGTCCTGGTAGATGCATTTGAAGGCGCGGTTGCCGGCACCGACCGCCGGGACGCAGTCCGAATCGGCCCTGCACGGCCTGCACAGGTCCGGGAACATCGAAACGCAGCCGTACCGTGCGTCGGTGCCGCTCTGGCTGACGATGGTGCACGTAAAACCGTCCGGGCAGTCGATGCCGTCGCCGCACATCCTCGAGCAGACCGACCCGTCCGGCGTCGCCACGCAAAGGCCGGAAAGACAGTCGCCGGCCGAATCGCACGGGCAGAGGTAGTTGCCGGGGCATTCGACGATCACGTCGGTGGTGTCCTGTTCCGCATCCGGGACTGCGTCGGGCACGACGTCCGCGACCGTGTCGGCGCCGGTTTCCCCGGATTCATCGCGGATCACCGTGTCCACCGGGTTGACGTCGACGCCGCCGATGTCGGTAACGATCCCGTCGGGCATGGTGTCGACCGCCACGTCGGAAATCGTGTCGGAAGGTGTGTTGCCCCCGCCGCATCCGGTTGCGAGGATGATGGCCAGGAGCGTGGCCGACGCCATTGACCCTGTTATCTTGGACATGTTGACCTCCGCGGATTGAAAGTGCATTGCCTTAAATTGTATTCCGACAGGAGGGGATATTCAAACGCAGGCGTGTGAAACACACGCGTGTGCGGGTGTGTTGCCTTTACACGGAACCTTGCGGATAATCGCGGCTGCCTCCTGCTTGCGTGGAACCCGATGAAGCCCGGAACCCTGATTCTTGCCGCCTTTTTCGCCATTTTCGCCGCCGGCTGCGGCACCCCCGATCCGGATTGCGGCCCTTGTCCGGAAGAGGGTTGCCTGACCCTGGATTCGGCGCTTGATTCGTGGGGATGGCTGATCCTCTGCTGTTCGAAACTGTACGATCCCGAAAAGAAAGACGACTGGATGGTCCGCTGGCAGCATGTGCCGCCGGACTGGATCATGGCCTGTTCGACCCGTCAGACATGCACCGATTACGGGCCGGGCTGGACGAATTGTTCTGACAGGAACGACCCGATCACCTGGGACAATCCGTCCGAAATGGACTCATGCCTGGTCGCGCAGCGCACGCCTGACAACGCGTGGTGCGACGGGTCGACGCTGACGATGTGCGGGGGCATGGGGACATCGTCATCCGTCGACTGCGACGACTTCTGCGGGGATGGCGCCGGAACCTGCGTGCTTGATGGCTACGGTCTTGCGACATGTTCCTGCGGCTTCCCGTTTGTCGAACAGTCCTGATGCGGGGGCGCGGGCGCCGGCGGATTTGATTCGTCGGCGGGGTTTATCCGGGGGGATATTTCATGAAGAACATTTTTCCGTTTTGCGCGGCGTGTCTGGTAACGCTTGCGATGGCCGGTTGCGGTGGCGGCGGCGCGGGCGACGTGCTTGACGACGCGGCCGTCGACGTTTTGGGGGAGGTTGCACAGGACGTCGTGGTAACGGCTCCGGCTGATTACACGAAGTTCGGGCCTTATACGGTCGGACACGTCCATTTCGAACTGACCGATACGACGCGCGGCAGGACCCTGCCTGCCGAGGCCTGGTACCCGGCGACCGAGGCCGTCCGGGATCGGTTCGACCAGGGCGCTTCGATAACGACCATGTTCACCGAGGCTGAAAACGCCGCGCTGGCGCCGCTGCTGGCTGATCCGTCGGCGTGCCTGACGCTTTCGGTCCACGCGGTCGCGGACGCGGAACCAGCCGCCGGCCAGTGGCCGCTGGTCGCTTTTTCGCATTGTTCGACCTGCCTGCGGACATCGAACGTGTCCATCGTCGAAAGACTGGCCAGCCACGGTTTTGCAGTGGTTGCCGTCGACCACATGGGCGACACCCTGTGGGACTCCCTTCGCGACGGCACGTCCAGCGGTCTTTCGGCCGATTTCCTGGCGACCCGCGGCCAGGACGTGCGCTTCCTGCTCGACAGCGTGCTGGACGCTGAAAATGCCGCCGTCCCGGAAATCGTCCGGGGCCGTTTCGACGATACGCGCGTCGCGATGTTCGGGCACAGCTTCGGCGCGGTGACGTCGGGCCTGGTAACCACGACCGACTCGCGCATCCGTGGCGCGGTGCTGCACGCGGCGCCTTTCGCCGGCTATTACTACCTTGTGCAGCCGGAAGACAACATGAAGCCGGTGCTGACGATTGTCGCGGTCGAAGACGCGATGATAACCGCAATGGGCAACCAGATCCTGCGTGACGACTTCGCAAGGCTGGGCGGTCCTTCGTGGAAAATCGAGATCCAGGACACCGGCCACCTTTCGTTCTGCGACGTGTGCAGGGTCCGGGAAAGCTTCTTCGACTGCTGCGGCGAGGGCGCCCGCCAGAGCGACGGCACTTATGAAACCTTCACGTACATGGATCAGGCCGAATCCATGCAGGCCGCGGCGACATACACGACCGCCTTCATGGCCTGGCTGCTGATGGGCGACGAAACGGCGCGCGCTGTGTTCGAAACCCCCGCGGATGCCCGGTTTTCGATTGAATCGCGTAACGTGCGGGCCGCCGACTGAACGCAATCCAGGCCATTGATGCCAGCCGGACCTGTCGAGTTACTGGAACTTGACGTCGCGCTTCCATATGGTTGAGCCGTCGCGATTGAAAATTCGGGTTTTCACGCCGGCCAAACCGCCTATAATCCATCCGGCGTTTGACACGAGGAACGAAATGGCCAGTCCGGTACGAATCATGATGGCTGCCGCTGCGCTGATGCTTGTTACGACCGTTGCCTGCGGCCTCGACGAATACTACACGAACATCGGCACGGGCGCGGTCGCCGGCGACCCGCTGTACCCGGTTGACGACGATGACGATCCCGTCGTCTGCACGTGTAACTGCCAGGGCGGCGGCCAGACGGACGACTTCAAGGGGCTGTCGTGGGTCATGGACACCCTGCTTCTCGGCGACCCTCTCGTGAACTTCAAGGATATCGTCAACGACACCATCGAAGGCGAAATGTCCAAGGGCACGATCAACGTGCTGATGACCGCCGAAGACGACAACCGTGAAACCGGGATCCTGTCGATGCGTTTCGGAGTTGGTGACAAGGGTGAAAGCTCGTACACGTACCTGGACGGTTCGTCCGTGGTCGAGGCCTCGCTCACGGCGTCTTCCGGCGCGTTTACGTTCAACAACACCGTTGAAAGTTTCGTGGTCACGATCCCGATGGAGGGAAGCGACCCCGTCACGATACCGATCAAGGACGTCACGCTTTCGGGCGTCATCTCCGGCGACGGTTCGAAAATCACCGAAGGGGAACTGGTCGGCCTGTTGACGGTGGAAGACGCGAAGAACACGTACGTGCTCATCGGTACGCTGTACGCCATCCTCACGGAGTCCGAAATGGTACAGCCGGACCATGACATGGACGGCGATTCGGAAATGGATTCATGGGTTTTCAAGGGGACGTACACCGCGAAGGCCTGTACTGCCACTGTGCCTGCGGCCCCCGCGGAATAGCCCTTTTCCGGAACTTGTCGCTGAAATCGGAAGGTGAACAGATGAAAAGTCGAATCGTTATGGCTGCTTTTCTGGTGGCTTCGCTGATGGGCGTCCCGGCGGCTGCCAGGGTGTTCGTCGATCAGGCCGGCGACGCGATGCGTCCGACCACGACGGCCGACCTGATGCGGCACAAGCACAGCAACAAGTACTACACCGAAAGCTGGACAGCCATCCTCCAGACGACCGACGGCTGGTCGATTTACGTCAATTTCCTGCTGACCAACATCGGCGTGATCGAGGGCAGCTCCGGTCTCAGCATGTCGATCACGGCCCCCGGCCAGCAGGCGAAGCACTGGAACGCAGAACACAAGATTTCCGATTTCAGCGACGACGCGTCCAGGGGGATGATCAAGGTCGGCCCGAACGAATTGACGTTGAAGGGCAATAACCTGGTAATCAAAATCAACGACAACGGGATGGTCCTGAACCTGACGATGAAGGGCTGGTATCCGACTGGCTACAAGTTTTATGACGGCAAGACGTACCTGACCGAAAAGAAGGATAAATATTTCTATCATTTCTTCCACATGCCACGCGGTGACTTCGAAGGGACGATGACCTGGCAGGGAAAGACGCAGCAGTTGAAGGGCGCCGGGTACATGGATCACATGGTGAACAACCGGCTCACGTCGGAATGGTCGACGCGCTGGTGGACGGTGCGTTACTTCACCCCGGATTACACCCTGGCGGTCCTTTCGATGCAGATTGATTCGAAGTTCGGCGGCGGTATTGTCCACCGTGCATTCCTTGGCAGCCGTTCGAAGGCCCTGACCGTAACCGACCAGGTTGAACTTGAACCATCGCTTGTCGCAAATGACAGCAAGGCCGGACACAAGTACCACACCAGGTTCGTCTTCGGCATCAAGGGCGACGGCTTCCAGATGAAGTCCACGTTCCAGTCCAGGCGACTGCACGACCGCGAGGGCATCATCGAGGAACTTCCCAAGGTCCAGCAGGGCATCGCCAAGATGTTCGCCGGCAACCCGATCACCTACCGCATGGAAGGCAGCTCCGAAATGACCGTCACGGAAGGTTCGTCCGCCCCGAAGAAGACCGGCGGTACTTCGATGATGGAAACCATCGTTATCCGCGACTGATCA
>CAYYCO010000065.1:0-16538 GCA_964470365.1 uncultured Anaeromyxobacteraceae bacterium
CGGCCGGGGAGTCCCCTGGAGCGGCTTGCCCCACCCGATGCGATGCGAGGTCGTGCCCTCCGTCCAAGCGCAGCGAGGACGGGGGAATTGGGTGGTGTGCCGCGTGGTCCCCGGGGAGAGTCTATACGGTTACTGCCGGCCGAAGCGGCGGGCGGCGGCCTGCTGGAGGCGGTCGAAGTAGGTGTAGAAGACCGGTGTGATGTAAAGGGTGATCAGCTGCGAGAACAGAAGGCCGCCGACGACGGCAAGGCCGAGGGGCTGGCGGGATTCGCCGCCGGCGCCCAGGCCCATGGCGATGGGCATGGTGCCGACGATGGCGGCGACCGTGGTCATCATGATCGGGCGGAAACGGACCGATGCGGCTTCAAGGATGGCTTCGCGGGCGGTCTTGCCGGACTTTTCGGCCTCGATTGCGAAATCGACCATCATGATGGCGTTTTTCTTCACGACGCCGATCAGCATGATGATGCCGACATAGGCGTAAAGGCTCAGTTCCATCCCGAATATGTACAGGGTCGCCAGCGCGCCGAACGCCGCGAACGGCAGGCCGGTCAGGATGGTCAGCGGGTGCACGAAGCTTTCGTACAGGATGGCCAGGATCATATAGATGACCATGATGGCCAGCAGCAGCAGGATCAGCATCGACGATTCGGCGCCGGCGAACGCCTGGGCCTGGCCCTGGAACGACGACGTGATGGACGACGGCAGCGTCCGGTCGGCGACCGCCTGCACCTGCACGGAAGCCTGGCTGATCGACGCGCCATCGCGCAGGTTGAACGAAATCGTGGCGGCCGGGATCTGCCC
This sequence comes from uncultured Anaeromyxobacteraceae bacterium, assembly GCA_964470365.1. Lineage (GTDB taxonomy): Bacteria > Myxococcota_A > UBA9042 > DTJE01 > DTJE01 > JAGOFO01. The sequence goes on from CAYYCO010000065.1 coordinate 805, forward strand.
CAGATGGTTGATCGAAAGCGGCCCGACCGTTTCGCGGATGGTCGCCAGCGAATTCAACGGAACCATGGCGCCGTTCGCGGCCTTGACGAACAGGAGGTCCAGCGCGGACAGGTCCTTCTGGTATTCGGGCAGCAGTTCCATGATGACGTAATACTGGTTCGTCTGGGTGTATATCGTTGAAATCTGGGTGGAACTGAACGCCAGGTTCAGCGTCTGTTCAACGTCGTACGACGAAACCCCCAGCGCGGACGCCCGGTCGCGGTCCACGTCGATCATGATCTGCGGGTTCTTCAACGAAAGGTCCGTCGTCACGTCCACCAGATCGGGCAGGGCACGCAGTTCGCGTTCCAGTTTTTCAGTCCATTCGTACAGTTCCGCGGTGTCTGTTCCCTGCAGTGTGAACTGGTACATCGACTTGCTGGAAATGCCGCCGATCCTGATGGCGGGCGGGACCTGCATGAAGACCCGCATACCGGGCAGTTTCGCCAGTTTCGGCCGCAGCCGCGCAATGACCTCGTCAGCCGATACGCGGCGTTCGGACATCGGTTTGAGCTGGACGAACATGCGCCCCTGGTTGACAAGGCCGCCGGTGAACTGGCCGACGCTGGAATTGAATCCCTTCACCGCCGGGTCGGATTTGATGATTTCCATCACCTGTTTCTGCAGGCCCAGCATGGCGTTGAAAGAGGTGCCCTCGGCCGCCTCGGTGGTGACCGAAATCATGCCGATGTCTTCGGTGGGCAGGAAGCCCTTGGGGCTGGCGGCGAAAAGGAAGCCGGTAGCGACCAGCATAACGACCGACAGGACGACCGTGATCGCGCGGTGCCGCATCACGGCGGCCAGCGTGCGTTCATAGAAGTTTTTGATGGCGTTCCAGATTGGCTGCGGTTTCGTGCTGTGGGCGCCGTGGCGTGCGTCCATCCGCAGCGTCAGGCTGCCCATCATCGGCGACAGCGTCAGCGAAATCAGCCCGGACGCCGCGATCGCCACGCTGATGACGACGGCGAATTCGCGGAACAGGCGGCCAACGATGCCGGTCATCAGCAGCAGGGGTATGAAAACCGCGATCAGCGACAGCGTCATCGACACGATCGTGAATTCGATTTCACGCGCGCCGTCGAACGCGGCCCGCAGGCGTGGCTTGCCCGTTTCCATGTGCCGGAAGATGTTTTCCAGCATGACGACCGCATCGTCGACGACAAATCCCAGCGACAGAGTCAGTGCCATCAGCGACAGGTTGTCCAGCGTGTAGTCCAGCAGGTACATGACGCCGAAGGTCGTGATTATCGACAGGGGCAGGGCAAGGCTGGGGATCAGCGTGGCCGAGGCGTTGCGCAGGAAAAGGAAGATGACCAGCACGACCAGGACCAGCGTCAGGACCAGCGTCAGTTCGACGTCGCGCACCGATTCGCGGATCGATTCGGACCGGTCGAACATCAGGTGCATCTTTACCGATTCCGGAAGCTGCTGCTGCAGCTTTTCGACCTTGGCCTTCACGTTGTCGGCGACTTCCGTCGCGTTGCTGCCCGGCTGGCGGTTGATCGACAGGATTATCGACCGCGAATCGACGTACCAGGCCGCGGCGCGGTTGTTTTCAACGTCATCGCGCACCTCGCCCAGGTCGCGCAGGCGCACCAGCGCGCCGCCCTGGTACGCCACGATCAGCGGCTTGAAATCGTCGGCATCGCGAAGCTGGGCGTTCGTTTCGATCGAGGCAAGTCGCTTGTCGCCCCACAGGGTCCCGGTCGCCAGTTTCTGGTTCTGTTCCCGGACGGCCGTGTAAACGTCCGTGACGCCAATGCCCATGGCCGCCAGGCGGGCGGGGTCGAGCTGGATGCGGACCGCGTATTTCTGCGAACCGCGCACGTCCACCTGCGCCACGCCGGATACCATTGAAATGTTTTGGCCCAGCAAGGTCTGGGCGTATTCGTCCAGGCGTGAAAGCGGCAGCGTGTCGGATGTGAGGGCGTACATCAGGATCGGCATGTCGGCCGGGTTCGCCTTCCAGTAGCTGGGCATCTGCATGTCTTTCGGAAGCTGGCGGGTCGCGGCCGCGATTGCAGTCTGCACGTCCTGGGCGGCGGCGTCGATGTCGCGTTCGAGATCGAATTCCAGCGTGATTCGCGTGCTGCCCTGCGAACTGGAAGACGTGATCGATTTGATTCCCTGGATCGCGGAAAACTGCTTTTCCAGAGGGGCGGCAACGGCCGATGCCATCGTTTCCGGGTTCGCGCCCGGCAGGCCCGCCATGACCTGGATCGTGGGGAAGTCGACGGTCGGAAGGTTGTTGACGGACAGGTTCAGGAAACCGCCGACCCCGACGATCAGGAGCGCGGCCATCAGGATGATTGTCGCGACCGGGCGCCGTATGAATATCGCGGAAAAGCCGCGCTTTTCCAGGCCGGGCTGGTTCATTCGGCATCACCGTCCGGGGCCGGCTGTGCGGCCTTGCCGCGCACCTCGACCGTTGAACCGTCGGCAAGTTTCATCTGCCCGTCGGTGACGACCGTTTCGCCCGCCGAAACGCCCTGCTCGATGATGATCTCGCCATCCACGACGCGGCCGGTGACGACAGGCCTGAAACGCGCCACGCCGCTTTCCACGACGAAAACGAAGGAACCGGACTGGCCGGCCTGCACCGCCTGCACCGGCACGACCACGGCGTCCGGGACACGGCCGACCTCGGCGGAAACCTGAACGAACTGGCCGGGCCACAGCGATTCGTCGGCGTTGTCGAATCGCGCCTTCAGCGCGAGGCTTCCGGTGCCTGGGTCAACCTCGTTGTCGACGAACGAAAGTGTGCCGACGGCGGCCTTTGACGGGTCGGCGCCCGGGGTTGCGGTAACGCTGATCGCGCCCGCGGACAGGGCCGCGCGGATCGCACCGATTTCCTTTTCGGGCACCGTGAACCGGACGTTGATCGGCGCGGTCTGGTTGACCTGTACAAGGGGGGTCACGTTAGCCGTGACGACGTCACCCGGATATGCCAGCATCCTGCCGGCGCGGCCCGGAATCGGTGCGCGGATGGTCGTGTATTCCAGGTTCAGCGCCGCCGTGCGCAGCGCGGCTGTCTGTACCTCGACTGCGGCGTCGGCGGCCTGTGACGCGGCGGTCAGTCCGTCGAATTCGCCTTCGCTGATGATCTTCTTTTCAAACAGGGGCCTGCCGCGTTCAAGGTTGCGCCGCGCGGCGTCGGCCTGGATGCCGGCAGCCTTCAATTGCGCTGCGGCCTGAAGACGGGCTGTTTCGAACGGCCTGCGATCCAGTTTGAACAGGATCTGGCCGGTTTCGATGGCGTCGCCCTCACTGAACTCCGCCTGCTGGATCACACCGGTTACCTGGGATTTGACCTCGACCTTCTGGACGGGATCCACCGTGCCGATCGCGGTGACCACGATCGGGACCTCCGCGGCCCGGGCCGCGACCGCGTCGATGATGGTGGCGCGGGCCTGTTTCGGTGCCTCGGCGCGGCACGACATGAACAGGAAGGGTGCAGAAACGGCCAGTACTGTCGGGACCATCCATGAACGGCGTGGCTCCGGCGCGGAAGATATGCGGAATTTCATCGCTTTCATGCTCCACAATCGGCCCCGGCGGGTTAAGCCGGCAGCGGAAAAGTATGATAGACCAAAACACGGGGCGGGAAGGAAATATCAGGTGCCCGCCGGGTTTGCATGCGGTGGGTTCCAGCGGCGGTTGCCTGCGTTGCGCGCCGGGAATACAATCCGTCTCGACCTGTCTGTCCTGGTGACCTGATGACCAGAAAATCCACGCAACCGAAACCCGATCCGGCCGGCGCCGTCGTCAGCGGCGCGGACGAACCGTTGAAACTGCGCCTGGGCTGCTGTTCCGGAATTCGGTTCATGGAAGGGGCCTGCGAAATGATCGGCGCGTGTGACTCCGGGTCGGACTGCAGAACCAGGAACGTCTGCTGCAAGGGGCGCCGCATAAGGTTCCGGGACCCAGATCCGTGTCTCTGATCTCGGGCGGCCCGGCCCTTTTTCAGATTCCCTCACCAGGCATCGGCCGGGGGCAAGTGGGCCTTGATTCCACCAGCGGCCGGGTTCAGAATCCGAATTGGCAGCTAAGGTAGGTATCATGGCCGACATTGACCATATCCGTGTCGTGGCGTTGGTTCCGGTTCTGGTGGTTCCCGTGCTTTTCCTTTCGTCATGCGACCTGTTTTCCGATGGCGAAGAGGATTCCTCGCCGGATCCGTTCGAGTGGGGTTCCGCCATGGCCGTGGCCGGCAGCAAAATCTTCATCAGCGACGGGCTGGCCTCGCCTGACGGTGCGATTCTCCTTATGGATCTCGACGCGGCCGGATTCCAGACGGTCGTGGACGGCCTGGATAATCCGACGTGTCTGATCACCGACGGCGAGTATGTGTACTGGGTAGAGGACAACCCGGACGGGGCCGGTGCGCTTCGAAAGGCGGTGGCCGAGGGCGGCCACGGGACGGCGATCGATATGGCGGTCGGGCTGGATTCGCCATATACGCTTGTCCTTAACTCGCAGTACGTGTTTTTCACCGACAAGTTGGACGCCGACCATACGGCAATAAATCGTATCCCGCGCGCTGGCGGGGACGTCGTAACCCTCACGACGCTACCGGCCGACTACGTTAACCTGGTCGCGGACGAGCAGTGGGTGTACTTCACCGCGCCTTACGACAATCCGAATGGCTACATCGCCCGCGTCCCGGTGGAAGGGGGCGCGACCGAAACGGTCGTGGGCGGCCTGGGAACCCCGGTATCACTCGCGCTGCGTGCCGGAAAGCTGTGCTGGGTTGAAATCATGGGCGGCGAGGTGGCCTGCATCCCGGATGCTGACAACGACCGCACGCCGTATTACTTGACAACCGGTGAAAGCATCAATTTCGGGCTTTGCCAGGGCATGTTGCTGCTTCACGAAGACGGAACCTACTGGATTACGTCGGTGTCCGGGACGCAGGACGGCGTCCGCGTGGCCAGCCGGGGCAACGAACCGGTAACGCTGGTGAAGTCGGACGCATTCGGCACGATTACCGGCATGGGGTTCGTGGACGAAACGTTGTATTTCATCGAAACCGACGGGCTGTACCGAGTGACCAGCGGCGAGTGACTATGTTCAGGGTTCCGCAGCAGGAATCCGTGGAGTCGTGCTGAAGTGAAAAACACATCGAAAACTCATTGCGTGGTTGGTCTTTCCGCGATCCTGTGCGTCGGCGTCGTGTCATGGCCGGCGGCGTCCCTTGCCGAATGTTCCGAGTATTACAGCGGCTGCGTGAACGGCGGAGGCATCGCGTCGTGCGCGTCGGTGGGAAGCGGTTCTGTTTCATGCTGGTACGTGGTCAACGGCAACACATACAACTGCGGTTCGGGCTGCGACTGCACCGCGGCGTCCAAAGCGGCGGTCGCCGACTGTCTCGGGGGCGGCGGCGGCGGTGACACGTGCGACTTCCCTTGCGGATCCGACTGCTGCGACTCGGCCGATCAGTGCTGCAACGGGGAGTGTCTCGGCAGCGGCCAGACCTGCTGCGGTGATGGCGCTTGCGACCAGGGCGATATCTGTATGGACGGAAAATGTTATCCGGAAGGCACGCAGGACTGCGCGGACGGCACATTCTGCACCGATTCCACCTGCTGCAACGGTTCCTGCATTGAGATGGGCAAGGTCTGCTGCGGTGCCGGTTCATGCGACGCGGGCCAGAAGTGCGTCGATGAAACATGCGTCGACGACGACGCGGTTGAATGCGGCGACGGCACGGTTTGTCCGCCTGGCACCGCCTGCGCCGACGGAAAATGCTGCCCTGAAGGTTTCGCAAATTTTGATCCGGAATCCGGTTTCTGCTGCGGACTTGGCGGACCTGGACACGGTCTCTGTGAATGCGCGACCGGATGCAACGGTTGGTGCTGCCCCGGCGGGACCGTATGCTGCACTGGCGGTTGGTGCGCGCCTTCTGCCGAAGGCTGTCCGCAGTGTTCCGGCGACACGCCGAAGATGTGCACGGACCATTCGTGCGTGCCGGCGGGGGCGACATGCTGCGGCGGAGGGTCCTACTGCCTCAACTCCCTGACGTGCATGGAATGTGACATGGGAAGCGGGATGTGCTGCGGAAACAAGTCCAATCCGGCGGGTTACAGCCCAGTGGTGGTAGACGAAAGTGGCGTTTCGGGGGTGTCTTCGGTTGATCCGTCGGGCAACGCCACGTCAGGTACGACGCCGTCGGAATCGGACATAGCGCCCGCAAGCGGCACCGACCCGGTCGACGTTGGAGGTTCCGGTGGCTGCATGGCCGGTTCAAACTCGTCCGGCCTGGTCGCGACGGTCCTTCTTGCCTGCATGGCCTGTCTTGTGTTCGCGCGTCGCCGCCGCTTCGGTCAGAAGTAGTACCAGATGCTTCGATAATCCTCGGGATCCTCGCCGACAACGGTGAGGCGCTTCAGGTAATCAATAATCGGGACGTCGTCGCCCACCCATGTACGCGTCGGGGAAATCCTCTTTTCCCAGGGATGGAATTCGTACACCTTGGCCCCGTCCGGCCGAATCGAAATCAGGTCACGGTGCTGCGGGGAATCGCGCTGTACCGCGTGACCAGCGGGAACTGACCACTGCGCCGGGCTTCGTGTTGTTCAATCGGGAATGTCCGGTGTTCATGAACTGAACGGACTTCCGGCGGCGCGGCCGCGTTTACCGTGGCGCAGGAAGCCAAGAAGGGCCATTCCGGGCAGCGTGGCGCCGAAGGCCAGCAGGTACAGGTTCAGGTAACCGAAGTTTTCGACGAAGATGCCGCCGAAGCCGCCGAACAGCGTGCCGCCGACCGACGCGACCGCACTGGCGATGGCGTAGTGCGCCGCCTTGAATTCTGCGCTGCACGTGCGCATGATGAAAACCACCAGGACCGCGTTGCCCAGCCCCGCCGCGAATTGTTCGTACGCGTGGACGCCCGCGATGACGGCGATGCCGGTCGGCGTGCCCGGTGCGGGCAGGGCCCACGCCAGCCAGATGTACGCCCAGATGTTCAGGTTCATGGCAAGGGTCAGCGGCCAGATCGCGCGTCGCAGGCCCCACTTTTTGATGGCCCACGCGGATATCAGCGAACCGGCGATCGACGCGACCGTCCCGAACACGCCCGATACCCATGAAAGCTGGAATTTCGTGACGCCCAGTTCACGCATCAGGAACGGCGTGTTCATCGAAAACAGGACTTCGTCGCCCATTTTGTACAGGATGACGAACGCCAGTATCAGCACGGCGTGCGGCTGTGCCAGCCATGTGGTGAACGCGCGGCCATAATCGCGGGCGACCGCGCCGAAAGACGTGTCGGTACGCGCCGGCGTATCGGGCCGCGGCAGGTAAAACGAATGGAATGCCCACAGCAGCCCCAGCGCCACGACGCCGCCGGCCCATCCGGCCGACCAGGAAACGGCCCCGGCCAGCGCGACCATCACGCTTTTCACGAATATAACCGCCAGGCGGTATGTCAGAACGCGCAGCCCGGTGTATCCGGCCTGTTCGCCCGGGTCGGAAATCGCCTCCATGTAAAAGCCGTCGATGGCGATGTCGTGTGTGGCGGAAAGGAAGGCCAGCATGACCAGGACGGTGATGGTCGCCTTGACCGCCATCGCCTGCGATGCGGACCTGACGAGTCCGCCCGCGCCGGCCGCCATGTCAGCCGCCGCGCCGCCGACAGGCCCGGACTTGACCGCTTCGGGCCCGAACACCGCCAGCAGCGCGACGACCGCGAACCCGAACGTCAGCAGCAGTTCGACCCACAGCAGCCACTTGCGCCGTGTCGAAAACAGGTCGACCGCCGGGGCCCACAGGAACTTGAAATTCCACGGGATGCCCAGGAAATTCACGAACCCCAGGTACGCTTCCTTCAGGCCGATGTCGGTCAGGTACACCGACGAAAGGTACCTCACCAGCATGTACGGAAGGCCCTCGGCGAAATATGTCGTCGACACCCATCCGCGAGGGTCTCGTTTTTTCGCATCGGTCGTTTCGGCGGACATCTGGTTTCACGCAGGAAGACAGGATGAAGCCTAGTACGCGCCTGAGCCTGATGCCAATGTCACGTCAGGCGGCACGCGGGCTGAATCGCAAAAAGTACGACGAGTTATTCAACATCATCAGGGTTGCAGATGGCCCAAATCACGGACTCGAACTGATCGGGATCTTCACCGGGTTCGGAAAGATGAAACGAGTCCCTGCCGGTGGATGTGTCATGAAGGGTTGTTATCTTTCCCGCCGCCACCGTGAACGGCACACAAATCGTGGCATAGTCGGAGCCGACGCCGTTACACGCGAGGTATTTTCCGACATCAAGTGCGACCTCATACCAGGGATCGCCCTCGACAACGGCGTCGGCTTCCCTCCCGGAACAAAGTGTCGCAGCCTCCTCCGGGCTGTTGATAGTTCCCTCGGACTTCCATATCCAAAGCCTGGTGTGGTGAAAAATGCATTCTCTGCAGGTCTGGCCTGCGAACTCCTCAACCACATCGGAAATAAACACTGCCGCGCCGGCCAGGCCCTGCGTCACTGTCCGGGTCGGCGCCGCGTCTTTGTAGACGCCGCAGGCCTCCCGGTTGCAATCCATGCAGGAAGAAAGCGTCAGCAGAAAAATCCCTGACAGCAGAATGATCTGAAGCTTGTTCATGACGACAGCTCCAAGGGTGTTGAATCTGGATTGATAATAAGTGATTGGCTGACGTCGTTTCAAATAGAAACTTCGTACTTTCCAGGGCCACACCGGAGTTGGAAATCCGCCCGTCCTAGAACCAGAACACCACGGACGTTTCGAACTGGTAGATGGTGTCGATGGATTCGCGGTTGTCGGTGGTGTTTACGAACGCGGCGGCGGCGGCGCCGGGCAGCAGGACCGACCCGGCGAAATCGACCGACAGGTATTTCTTGTACATGAATTCCAGGTGCAGGTCGGCTTCCATGCCGGCGAAGTTCGCGCCCAGCGCGTTGTCACTGTTCAACACCCAGCCCGCGCCCAGGGTGAACCGCGGCCTGAAGAAGTCCTGGTACTGAACCCCGACCGTCACGTCCACGACCGAAATGCCGGCGCGGTTGAGGTAGTACTTGCCGCTATCGCCCTGCCTGCGGTCCGACATCAGTTCGTCGATGTTGCCGCCGCGGTCGCGGACCTCGTCTTCGGTCAGGATCAGGGTCCGGCTGCGGGACTTGCCGGAGTAGAACCAGGCGCCGTTCATGTTGTTGCCGTCGTATTTGTCGTCGCCGGACAGCGCCATGAAATTCAGGTCGAACAGGAAGTCCAGGTCGCCGTTCAGCAGGGGCTTTTCGATGTTGACGAACGCCTGGGCCGCCCACGCCAGCGTTGTTTCATCCTTGCCGGCGGCGCGGTTTTCGGTAACGCCGTACTGGAAACCCAGGTCCACGCCCATCTTCAGCCAGTCCCAGTCGCCGCCGAAGTTCGCGGTGATCGCCAGCATGTCCAGCTTGCGGTCGATGACCTGCGTGTCGTGCAGGCCCCAGATCGCCGCGTCCAGGTGCAGTTTGTTGAACGGCATGTACAGGCGCGCGCCGTACAGGATGGTGTCGGTGTTGAAGTTGTTCGTGTCGAACGCGACGCCTTCGGCGGTCTGGTCGGGCATCTGCGCCACGGTCAGCGTAACCTGGCCCCAGTCCCACTTCGTGAACACGTTGGCGGCGCCCAGCCAGTGCCCCACGAACATCCCGGTCGGGTCGAAGAGCTGTTCGTAACCGACCCTGAAGCCCAGCTTACCGTCGAAGAAGTTGCCTTCCGTGTACGCCTGGCGCATCGCCAGCCGCAGCCACGACGGCAGCGTCGAACTGTACGTGTCCGGATCCTGGGCCGACCACAGGTTCAGGCCCATTTCGAATTCGAGGACCATCTTCAGTTCCTTGACCGGGGTCACGACCAGTTTCGGCGCGATGAACGTGCCGATGACGCCGACATCCTGGCCTTCCGCGTTGTAATACGGCGGGGTGCGGTCAAAGTCCGAATCGTTGCGCCACAGGAACAGGTTCTGCATACGGCCGCTGAACTGCGCGTATTTGTTGCCGATTCCAAAACCCTTTTCAGGTTCGGCCGGCTTGTCCACCGGAACGATCGCCACATCGGCAGGGGCCGTTTCGACAGGGGCGGCAACGTCTGCGGGCGTGGATGCTTCGGTTGTAGTCCCCTGGTCCGCGGAGGCCGTCTGGGAAGCAGCAGTTTCAGGCGAAGTTTGATCCGGCGAAGGCGACTGAGCGAACGCCGGCATCGAGGCGAAAACCATCAGGACGGTAATAAATGCAATGCGTTTCATCATCGTTTTCCCCCTCAGTCCGCCGCGATGACGTAGCCGTCACGCACGAAGTAATCCCAGTCGTTCGAGTCCTGACCCTCGAGCGGCGGCCTGATGGTGACCTTGTGCTGCCACCCCGGTTCATCGCGATCCGGGAAGTAGTACAGCCACTGGTCGTCGGGCTGCCAGACGACGTATCCGTCGGACAGCCACACGTAGAATCCGTCCGGGTACTGCAGCTCCGGCACGAAGATGACGGTCGGGGCCGCGGTTTCCTTGCTTTCGAACACCAGTTCGTATTCGCGTTCCGCGTTCAGTTCGCCCTTGGACGGGTCGAAGTAATGCAGGTCCGAATAGAAGTGCGAACTGACCGGCTTGCCCGACAGCACGCGGGCGTACGGCCTGACGAAGGCGGTGTAGCCGCGCGGCGCCACGATGCCCTTCGGCGAGTTCACGTCGACGACGTACCGTTCCGGCAGGGCGGTCTTCAGCGCGTCATAACGTTCGGGTTCGTTCGCCTGCTGGATGAATTCGACCAGCGAGAAGTCCTCGTGGTCCCACCAGTCGCCGTATTTCGGGTCGGCGTCGGGCGTGTACACCCAGATCATGGTGCCGTTGCCCATCTTTTCGAACGTTTCGTAGTAGTTGTCCAGGATCTGCGTGCTGACCAGGTATTCCTTTTCGCGCGACTGGATGTAACCCGGGGCGCAGTTCAGCTTTTCAACCTCGCATTCCGGCGACGCGAACGTGTCCGGCAGCGATTTGCATTCCTTCAGTTCGGCCGCGCACGCCTCTTCCTTGTCCAGGCCGCGGAAATTCCAGTACGTCCCGAATTCGCACATGGCGGCCGGGATGTTGTCGTACGCATACACCGCCCAGTCCATCAGCGGCTTGATCATGTCGGTGTAATCGCGGAAATCGTATTCGTCGTCCCCGAAGATGCGTTCCGGCATGTTGAATCCCAGGAACGGGTAGATGTCCGGGTACTTGTGGGGGGCCCATACGAATTTGATGTCGCCGTACTGTTCCGCGTATTCGTCGGCGCCGGGGATGTCCGGGGTCGTCGCGTACTGCAGGTACTGGCCGCCGACGCCGCCGCCGTTCCCGCCCAGCAGCGTTTCCAGGCCGTTGGCCGGTTCCATCCAGAACGTCAGCCGGTTCGCCGGTTCGTCGCCCTGCATGTAAACGTCCAGGATGCCCTTGCCGACGTATTCGTACAGCGGTTCCAGCGCGTTCTTGTCCGGCGTCATGTTCATGCCGATGAGCGTCATCAGGTCCACGCCGTACAGGCCCAGCGCCTTGCGGGTTTCGTCGGAATTGTCCTTGGGCAGCAGGTTCAGGTTGTCTTCCAGGATCTGCTGCGCGACCTCGCCGATGGTCTGGCCGCCGGGAAGGGTCATCGGAAGGCCCTCGTCATCCAGCACGACGGCATCCAGCAGGCTTTTCACGAGGTCGGGCGACCCCAGGTCCAGGTACGCCGCCACGATGCTGGCAAGCACATAGATGGCGGCCGGTTCGTTCTGGATGTCGTAACCAACGACGTGCGGGTATTTCTTGCCGATTTTCGCGATTTCTTCCCACGCGCCGCGGTATCCGCCCTGCATCGCTTCCAGCGTGTTGACCACGCGCACGTTCGTGTAACCCTGGCCGCGCAGTTCCGCAGCCCGGGTTTCCGCGTCTTCCGGCGTGTAGAACATTTCGATGTCGACGCCGTCGTCCGGCTTGTCCGCGTATCCGTATTCGACCACGCGTCGCTTCGGGAAAACGTCGTCACCGTTCCAGAACATCGCGAAACAGATGTTCGTGGACAGGGAAACGCCGTTGTTGATGCCCCACATCTTCCAGGGGAGGCCGTCCCACGTATCGGTCGACGGGAACGCGGCTGGCGGCAGGTACGGTTCCATCCGGTCGAGCTGCGCCGTGACCTGGTCCGCGACTTCCTGCGTGATGATAGGTTCTTCGAGGCTGGCCAGGACCGCGGCGGCCGTCTTGATCAGGTTGAAGAGGTCCATGTACATGATGTCGCCGGTTTCGTTTTTGGCCGCGCCCAGCAGTTTGGGCACGCCCCAGTACGGCGACGCGAAGTTCTTTTCAGGCTGGCAGATCCGCGAGGCCCAAAGCGGGGCGCCGTCGCCGCTGACGCGGTCCGAATAACCGGCGCGGTACTTTTCGGCCGCGACCTCGGGCGAATCGCCCGGCAGGATGCCCAGTTCGGTCCGGTTCTTTTCCGGGAACATCGACCACAGCATGTTCATCAGGTCGCCGTTCGGGCAGCATTCCTTTTTGCGTGCGTCGGTGCAGACGATGTCGGTCGTTTCGCCGTCCGGGTTGATGGCGAAGTTGTTGTCATCGTAATTGCAGCACTGCTGGCATACCGGCCATTCGCTGTAAAGCGTGTAGAACGTGCGCGACCACACGTTTTCGTGCAGGTTGATCATCACGTAGATGTCGTACTTGCCGGCCAGTTCGACCAGCTTTTCGAAGTACGCCAGGAATTCACGATCCGGCTTGCCCTTCTTTTCCGGGTAAATCGATTCCCAGTTGGCCAGCAGGCGGACCGAATTGAACCCCAGGTCCTTGATCTGTTTGAAGTACTGTTCCGCCTTCTGCAGGCTGAACGGGCGGCCGACGTATGTGAAGGGCAGGGGATCGCCGGCCTGCGCGGCCGCGATTTCGTCACCCAGGTGCCCGTAATACGTTTCAGGCGTTTCGTTTTCCTGCGTGCCGTTGATGACCGGCACCTTGATGTTGCCGCCGAGGTTGATGCCGCGCATGTTCACGTAGCGGCCCTCGGAGTCCTTGAAGTAGGTCAGGTCGGTAACGACCGGCTTCAGCCCGTCGTTCAGTTCCGGCACGTCCCCCTCGCATCCGGCGAACGCCGCGACCGTCATGGCCGCGCCCGCCACCAGCAGGGTCCCAAAAAGCGGACTTTTCATCGTAAATTCCCCCGGAATCGACACCAATCCAATGGCCTGGATACAGCCTGCGGCAGTATATCCCGGGACCGTCCCGACCGGCGGTGAATTTTTTGATTACGGGCGCGGCCCTTCGGTCATCGGATTCGGCCCGCGCGACGCATTATCGTTGCGCCGGCCACGACCGAAAACAGGGCCGTGGCCATGAGTGCCCACAACGTCCATGGACCACCGTTACGCAACAGGCCGTGAATCAGCAGATCCCGTCGTTCAGGGAATCCCCACCACGCGACCAGTGGCGAGTCGATCAGGGACCATCGCATGATGGACACGGTCTCGTTTCCGTGAATCTTCCAGAGGAAGTACGAATAGTCGATGTAGTCGACCGCAAACGCCAGGCTGGAGGTCAGGAAGGAGACCACGAGGGACGCCAGCCAGATACCACGGAAAATGCCGGGCCTGGCCGGACGGGCGGCCACGGCGGGAATCGCGAGGACCGCCAGGGCCGGCGAAAGGAGCCGCGGGCCGTATGTCCAGCCGCCATCCCACGCGAACCACGGGGAGTAAAGAAGCCACAGGATTGCCAGGGATCCGAACGCCATGGTTGCGATCGGTCGTGAGATCCGGGCCAGTCGCGGTACCGCAAAGATGGCGGCAATCGCCGCCGGAAAATACCAGGCCACGCCACGGCCCGGACTGAACCACTGGCCCAGGGCGCCCTCGATGAACCGGCCGGTGAAGGCGGTCGCGAACTGCCCGTATCCCGTCTCGAATGGAGTACCGAATCGGGCAACGTTGTACAGGGCGACCGCTGCAACGAATGGGACTGCGCCGGCCCCGAAGGCGGCAAGGCGGCAGATCAGCGTGCGGATCCGGCCGCCGGGCGCCACGTCAAGTACCGTTACGGCCACCGCAAGTGCCGCGGGTACCAGGAGGATGCCGTGCGCCACCTTGAGGATGACGGTCGCGCCGACCGCAAGGCCGGCAAGAAGGCATCTGCCGGTTCCCGGTCTGGAAAGCGCGAGGCACGCGAGGACGATGGCCAGGGCTGAGGCCGGTTCGGCCGTGAAATCCGACGCCTGGAAGAACAGCGGTGACCCAAGCGATCCGAGGAGCGCCGCGAGTGTGGCTTCCCTTCGGGCCATGCCGACCGCCATGGCCAGGGCCAGGAGCGCAGCGGCCAGGGCGCCGACCACCATCGCGTTCACCAGCAGTGCCCCGAGGGAATCCAGGACCTCCTGGCGTTGTTCGAGCGGATAGAAACGCACGCGCGGGAGGTTGAAGGCGCCATCGACCGGGCCCGGCGCCAGGCCCATCAGGCGACCGATGGCGACACCCGGCAGTCCGAGCAGGCTGTGCCCGAGGCCATATCGCGTGTAAGGGTTACCGTCGGCGCCCGCGGTGACTGCCCAGTCTTCAAATCCTTTGACGGGCGTGGCTGCCACCTTCTGGTCGGCGACCAGGTTCCGGGCCACCGAGAAGGCGGAAACATAGTCCGCCGAGCGGATGTTCCCGGAGGTCAGAAGGGTCGACAGGCCCGCGACCAGCAGGAAAATGGCCCACCCGGTGGTGTGTCCGGTCGGCTGGAGCGGGTTTGACGCCAGCCTGCATGCGCCGGTTTCTGACGCGTTCATCATAAGCCGTTCCCGCCCCGATGCCGGCATATGCGCGGGTCTTCCCTGTCCGGCGTGAGGGCCCGATATTAACACCGTCGACCGAAATTACCGTGGAATATTGGCGCCGGCCGGCTTCGACGGCCCCATCCGAATTGATACATCAGGTTCTTCTTGCTAAACTCCGGCCGTCTTCAATCCAGGTGTGTCCTTGAACACGATGAAACACAATCATGTTGTGCTGGCGTTCCTGGCCATGCTGCCCGTTTCCGGCATCGTTTCGTGCGAAGGGGGCGGCGCCACGGATGTGAAAGCGCCTTTCGAATCATTCGGCCCCACGACCGTGGCCAGCATGGTCGCCAGCCTTCCCGGCGGAAACACCGCCTCGGGAACCATCAGCATAGTCGGCGAAAAGGAAGTGGGCGGCCGCGTCTTCCAGTCGTACAAGGTGGCGCTGGACCCGGAACATCCGCAGAACGGGATTGAGGTCTGGATCGACAAGGTGGACGACGAAACGTTCGTCTTCACCGGCTACGAGGAGCCGGGGGCGCTTTCCGTGGTCGCGAACCAGCCGTACACGGTGCGTACCGACGGCGAAGTGGGCGCCAACGAAATCATCGTGTTCGAGGCCACTGCCACCTCGGCCCAGTCGGGAACGTCCCTGCCCGGAAAGGCCACGTTCGATTACGTGAAGGTGTCCGACGACGAAACGGTCGAAACGGCCTTCGGAACGCTGTCCGGCGTCAAGCACTTCGCGGGCACGGTCACACTGGAAGGCGAGGCCGCGCCGGCGCTGGTGGCCGGATACCCGCTTGACCTTGAAATCTGGTACCACCCCAGCTTCGGCCTGGTGAAGTCCTCGATGCCGATGCTTGAACTGGGCCTGGACATGAAGGGCGAAAACGACTGCGGCGATCCGATGACCCCCGGTTACAACACCATCC
>CAYYCO010000066.1:0-16445 GCA_964470365.1 uncultured Anaeromyxobacteraceae bacterium
TGGTCTTCATCGCCGCCGCGAAAATGCTGTGGAGCGTCGCGTTCGGCGGCGATTCGGGGCGCACCGTCATCGTTCCCGCCATCGTGGCGCTTGTCGTATGCATCGTGCTGGTCTGGTTCGGGTTCCACCGCCTGCAGAAACGCAAAGGATGAGGTCGGATTTTCCGACCCCCGAAGCCGTCGCGAAGGCGGTTCATGCGTTTGTACGTTTTGGCATGAGGGTCATTTCTGCCTGTTGATCAGGTTGACCACCATGTCAGTGGACGCGCACGGTCACTCGCCAGGAAGCCGCGGTCGCAGGACGAGTTCCTCGGTCACGCGGTCGTATCGCAAGACCACCAGTTCCATCCGGCCGGCGGCAACCGGTACCCCTGCGGCAGAAACCCATTCATCGGGCAACCAGCCTGCGACCGACCCGATGGTGACAGGCCACCCGTTGCCGGCACGCCCGAGAATTTCACCCATCACAGCCTCGCCTCGCTCGAAGGCGAGGACAATCCGCTCCCAGTCCTGCTCGTGCGCGACGTCCTCGGCAGTTGGCGCGCCCTTGCCCCTGCGCTTCGTCCAATACTCGGCGTTCCCGGGCAGCGAAGATTGCCCGGCTGATACGATGGCTGAATCGAAAAATTTTTCGAAATCGGTCATGGTTTCCGTCAGCCCCGGATCATTCCCCTGGAAGTTTGTGACCAGATAATAGCCTGAAAGAAACGGTACGTTCAAGCCTGGGCGGGACTCAATCAATCCCGGTTGATCAGCTTGATCACCGAGTCGCCGTATTCGTCCAGGAAGCGGGGGCCGATACCGGAAATGCGGCCAAGGGCCTCGATGGTGGCGGGTTTTTCGATGGCGAGCTGGCGGATGGTCTTGTCGGTCAGGATGCGGAACGCCGGGATGCCGTGACCGCGGGCGATGTCCAGGCGCCAGGCCTTCAGGCGGGCCATGATCGATTTGTCGGGCATCGCGGTCAGTTCGGCCAGATCCCAGTCTTCCTCGTCCCCTGCGTCGTCGCGGGGCGGCGGGGTGGCGGGCAGTGTCGTGCGCATGGCGGGGACGGATGACGTGCCGGCGGATATCCCGGCGGACTTCCCGGCCGTCGTTCCCGCGCCGGCGGATGTTCCTGCCGCGGCGCCCGGGCGTTTTTTTATGAACGCGCGTTTCTTCGCGGCGGCGCCGGCGGGCTTGTCGGGACGTTCCTCGATGGAGATGTCCTGTGCCGTCGGGTTTTCCAGTTCAAGCCCGAAATTGGTGATGTGGGCGCGGCGGAAATTGACGATGCGGCCGTCGTCGCCCTGCCACTGGTCGTCCTCGAACCTGACCAGCCCGATGCGGCCCATCGACGACATGATGTGTTCGAAGAAGCCGCGGTCGGGGTTCCCGGACGGGACGATCTTTTTGTACAGCGTGCCGGTCGCCTGGCCGTCCGAATTGCGCAGCGCCGACAGGATTGTCGAAACCATGTCCAGTTCGCGCTGGTCGGCGGGGCGGAATTTCCGCGAAAGGGCCCCGGCCGGTGCGCAGTTGTCGCACAGCCCGCACCGGAAGTTGCCCGGTTCCCCGAAATGCCTGACCAGCCGCGACATGCGGCATTCGGCGCCCTTGACCAGGTCGTGCACCAGGTCGATCTGCGCTTCCCGGTGTTCGCGGATGACGGAATATGTCGTCTTGAACCCGCCCTCGGCCGGGAACACGCGATCGTCGGCGTCGACCGTGATGCCGTCGTGCACCCACAGCTTGGCGATGGCGTTTTCCGCGATTTCGGGGTCGATGCCGCAGGTGGCGATCAGGGCTTCCCGATCCATGCCGGTCGGCGGGATCATGCCGCGTATCGAAATCAGCGTGGCCAGCGGCGGGTAATCCTTTTCAAAGAAGCTTTCGTGGACCTTGCGGTCGCCCCAGGAATAGAAGAGCAGGGCGCGCGCGGGCAGCCCGTCGCGGCCGGCGCGGCCGATTTCCTGGTAATACGCTTCCACCGACCCGGGCATCGCCATGTGGATGACGGTGCGGACGTCGGCCTTGTCGACACCCATGCCGAATGCGACCGTGGCTACGATGACGTCGATGTACCCGCCCAGGAACGCATCCTGGACTTCCTTGCGGCGCGACGACTTCATGCCGGCGTGGTACGGTTCGCATTCGAATCCGGCGGACAGGCGTTTCGCGGTTTCTTCGGCTTCCCGGCGGGACGGCACGTACACGATCGCCGGGCGCCGGTCGGGGTCGGCCAGGACGCGCACGACTTCGTCCATCCGGTTCGCGCGCGGCGCCTCCATCATTTCGATGGCCAGGTTTTCGCGGCGGAACCCGTTGATGAACCGGACGGCGGCCGGGATGCCGAGCTGTTCGCAGATGTCGTCCTGGACGCGCGTGGTCGCCGTGGCCGTCATCGCCAGGATCGGCGCGGGCATCAGCAGCGGCAGGCGGTCCTTCAGCAGGCGGTAGTCCGGGCGGAAATCGTGGCCCCAGGAACTGATGCAGTGCGCTTCGTCAACCGCGATCAGCGTCGGGCGCCGTTTCGCGATCATTTCCGGGAATCCCGGGACCGACAGGCGTTCCGGGGCGATCATGAAAAAGTCCAGCACGCCCGCCAGGTATTCCTTGCATGCGTTGCGCGAATCGTCGCGCGACAGGCCGGAATGCAGGCAGCGCGCCTGGAAACCCATGTCGGACAGGTGCGTGACCTGGTCCTCCATAAGGGCGATCAGCGGGCTGATGACCAGCGTGGTGCCGCCGCGCGCGATGCCGGGGAGCTGGTAACACAGCGATTTGCCGCTGCCCGTCGGCATGACCAGCAGCGAATTGCGGCCCTCCGTCACGGCGCGGCAGACCTTTTCCTGGTGCGGCCGGAATTCCTGGAAGTGGAAGCGTTCGCGCAGGATCTTTGACAGGGATTCGGGATCGGAAGGGCGGATGTCATTCGCCCGTACGAGGGCGGGGGCACCGGGCGCCACGGCCGCGACAGACGAACCCCCGGCAGCGGGCACCGCAATCCTGCCGCCGGGCAGGGCGGACTGGCTGGTCGCCGTAGCGGACTGGTTCGTCCCCGTGGCCGGCTGGTTCGTCCCCGAGGCGGACTGATTCGTCCCCGTCGATGACTGGTTCGCCGCCGAAACGGGCCGGTTCGCCGCCTGGGTCTTGACCTTCCGGGGATCCGGGCCGCGCTGGCAGATGCCCAGCACCTGCACCACGTAGTCTTCGATTCCCTTCATGAATTCCGGGAAGGACTCCTGCCCCTTTTCCATCTTTTTCAGGCGCAGTTCCCATTCGCCGGTCAGCGACGGGCTGCGCACCGATTCGTGCACGACCGAAATCAGGTTGATACCGTCGTCGGTCGCCTTCAGCGCCTTGCCCATTCGTTCGACGTACCCGCGCGAAATCAGCGTTTCCAGCGTGGCGGCGCGCGTGGCCGGCGTGCCCAGGCCGCGCTCGCTCATCGCGTTTTCCAGGTCCTTGTCGTCCAGCAGTTTTCCCGCCGTTTCCATGGCGGTCAGCAGGCTGGCGTCGTTGAACCGTTTCGGGGGCTTCGTTTCCTTGGTCTGGACGTCGACGTCGGTAACCGGCCTTTCCTGGCCGACTGCCAGCCCGTCCGGCAGGTTCACGTCACCCCCGCCGTCGCCGCCGTCACCGTCGCCACCAGCCGCGGCCGCCGCCTTTTTTCCCTTCGCGACCTTCTTTTCCGTGCCGATGTCCAGTATCTTCCAGCCCCACTGGGTCACGACCGTGCCGGACGACCTGAACCGATCCGCGATCAGTGCATCCGCGGCGGCACCTGTCGCCCCTCCCGCGGGGCTTTCGACCACGGTCACGACGGAAGTCACCTTCGTCTTGTATGCGTCGTGCCACGCCATCAGCAGGCGCCGGCAGACCAGGTCGTACACGTTGGCCTCGTCGCGGGAAAGGCGCGCGGTGTCCGGTTTCGTCGGGGTCGGGATTATGGCGTGGTGGTCCGAAACCTTCGAATCGTCCACGAAACGCGGGCCCAGCTTTGCCCGACCGGTCCCCGGGGCCAGCAGGTCCGGGTACAGCGGCGTGATCGCGGCCAGCACCCCGTCCAGCGCGTCCGCCACGTCGTGCGTCAGGTACCGGCTGTCGGTCCTGGGGTATGTCAGCAGCTTGTGCTGTTCGTACAGCGCCTGGGCAATTTTCAGCGTCTGGTCCGCGGTCAGGCCGTACAGCCGGTTCGCGTGGCGCTGAAGTTCCGTCAGGTCGTACAGCAGCGGCGCGGGCATCGCCTTGTCGGTACCTGTCAGGGTTTCGACGCGGCCGGGCCGGTCCATCACCCGCGCCGCAACCGCCCGGGCGTCGACGCCGTCGGCGGGCAGCCTGTCCGGTTTTCGCCCGTCGGCGCTTTCCGACACGTTCGGGTCAAACCACAGGCCGGTGTAGCCCTGCGGTCCCTTCGGCCCGAACTGCGCCTGCACCTCGATGTATTTTTCCGGCCTGAATGCCTGGATGGCCAGTTCGCGTTCGACCAGCATGGCCAGGGTCGGCGTCTGCACGCGCCCGACCGAAACCAGGCCCTTTTTCGACACGCTTTCGCCAAATCGCAGCGAATACCCGCGTGACAGGTTCATGCCGACCAGCCAGTCGGCCCGCCCGCGCGCCACTGCCGCCTGACCCAGGTTGTCGAAATCGACCCCGGGGCGCAGTGCCTTGAAACCGGCCTTGATGGCCTCCGCCGTCAGGGACGAAATCCACAACCGTTTCACGGGCTTTGTACACCCCGCCATTTCGTAAACGTACCGGAATATAAGTTCGCCCTCGCGGCCGGCGTCGGTGGCGCACACGACAGCCTCGACGTCGTCGCGGTTCAGCAGGTTTTTCACGACATCGAACTGGTCGGCCGTGCCTGGCAGCACCTTCAATTGCCACCGGGCGGGCAGGATCGGCAGCCGGTTCCAGTCCCAGCGCTTCCACTTAGGGTCGATTTCCTGCGGTTCCGCGATGCTGACCAGGTGCCCGATCGCCCACGTTACGATCCAGTCCTTTCCAGTCAGGCACCCGGCTCCCTTTCGGTCGGCGCCCAGGACCCTGGCGATGTCCCTGGCCATGGCGGGCTTTTCTGCGAGAACTACGGTGTACAAGTGCGTTCCTTTGAAGGGGCCTGTTTCATGGCGTGGATTCTAACCGATGAGGGAGCGTCGGGAAAGGCGTCCGCCTGAACTGCCGGGGCCACTGGACGCAGGACGCCGCGTCGGGCAACCGGAAATCGTCGTCATTCCCGGCTGCCGGAAGCGCCCGTCATTCCCGCTTGCCGTAGGTCTTGTTCAGCATCATCAGGGCGCCGATGCTGTTGCCGGCCATCTTGATGTCGGCGATCGCGTCGGCCGTCTGCTTTTCTTCCTCGACCTGTTCGGTCACGAACCATTGCAGGAAGATTTCGGTGTCGTGGGCCTTTTTGGATTTCGCCAGTTCATACAGCATGTCGAAGCGGCCGGTCACGTGTTTTTCGTGGGCCAGCGCCTTTTCGAAACAGTCCAGCGGGCCGGTGAATTCGGTCGCGACCTCGCCGATCGGCAGCAGGTTGACCTTCTGACCCTTGTCGAACAGGTATTCGCGGATTTTCAGGGCGTGGGTCATTTCTTCCTTGTGCTGCGCGTACATCCACTTGGCGAAACCGCCGAAGTTTTCGTGTTCCAGCCAGTTCGCCATCGAGAGGTAAAGGTATGACGCGTAAAATTCTTCCTGAATCTGCTTGTTCAGTTCATCGTAGAGCTTTTTGTCCATTTCAAATCCCCGTATTAAATGCCGAAATCGGCGTGCTGAAAAAGAGCCCGGGGCGAGCGGCGGTCGCACCGTTTCGACCCGGTGAAGGTACAATAAACACCCGGTCCGGTTTTGTTAAGGGCCGTCCCGGAATATTTGTGTAAATGAGGGTATTTGTGATGTGCATCGGTCGGTTGTGTGCTGTGCGCGCGTGGCTGCCGGCCGCGGCAGTGATGTTGGCGGGCCTGGCCGGCGGTCTGGCGGCCGGTTGTGCGACGGGGCAGGGCGGAATCGTCCGCGGGGGCGCGCAGGGGGCAGGCGGCGGCGCCGTACCTGCGGGGATGGTGATCGCGGAAGGGCTTCCCGGGGAACTGACTGACGAAATCGATCAGGTCCTGCACAGCGTAATCGTGGCACGGGGCCTGCGACCGATCGAACCCGTCACAGCCAGGGGCGTCAGCCGCGACGAACAGATTGCCTTCGTAAAGGCAGAAACGGATAAGACGGAAAATACGCGGCCGCTCAGGCTGGTCGAATCGTTGTTGCGGGCGATGGGTTCGATCGGAAACGATGTGGACCTGGTGAAGGTCGTCGGCGATTTCATGGTCAACGACGTCGCCGGGTATTACGACTGGGATCGCAAGGCGCTGTTCGTCGGTGACTGGGGTGAACCCGCGCTGCTGCAGGAGGTGCTGGCGCACGAACTGACTCACGCGTTGCAGGACCAGCATTTCGGCCTGGCGCGCCTTGCGGAACCCGTGGACGGCATTTCCGAACCGTTCGGGGCCGGAATGGCGCTGGTCGAGGGCGATGCGACGCTCGCGATGCTGTTCGTTGGCGCCGGCGCCGCCCCGATGGACCCGGCCGTGTTTCCGATGCTGGCGCAGATGATGGACTCGGCGTGGGACGATGAATATGCGGCCGCGGCACACCCGTTACCCCCGGTCGTCAGCGAACTGCTGAAATTCCCCTATGTCGAGGGCGTGCGTTATGTCGGCCGCCTGATTGCAGCAGATGGCGGCGGGTGGGCCTCCGTCGACGCCGCGCTGCAGACGCCGCCGCTTTCATGCGAACAGGTCATGCACCCGGGCAAGCCGGGCGAACCGGATCTGCCCCGGAACGTAAGGCTGGCGCAGGACACGGTCGCCGGCGGGGTGTTTTCCGGAACCGAAATCGTCGGCGAGTCGGGTTTCCAGGCAATTTTTCGCGACGTGATGCCGCGTGCGGATGCCGACGCCGCCGCTGCCGGATGGGACGGCGACCGCTATGCCGTGTGGTCGATGCCTGACGGCGGCAGCGTGCTGGTGCTGGTGTCCGTGTGGGATTCGGCCGATGACGCACTGGTGGCCGGCATGGCAATGAGCCGCCTGCGCGGGGCGCCGGCAGGACTGGCCGTGCGGGACGCGGCCGTCGCAGCGGTCTGGGGACTCGACCAGGCTGGCGCCTTGAAACTGGCCTCGGGGCTCGCTGCCGGGCCGGACACGGTCGAGATCGCGTCCTGGGACGACTGGCTGGCGGAAGGACGCCTGATCGGCGGTGGCGACGTAAACTGAAGGAACAGCGGTCGGCAATCGGGAACATCGCCTGTCGGGCCTGAAAAATCGTCTGTCGGATAGTGTTGCGGGGCAGGGCAGGTGACCGGGGAAACGCTGGATCAGTAAAGAAGTTCCACGATTTCGTTGACTTCGCTGCTTAACCGGATGTCGAACGTGACACTGCGGGTTTCGTCCTGCCAGCTGCGTGCGCGGGCAAACCACCAGCGGCGGCCCGGGTCGCGGATCCAGGGACCCTGGGGGCTGGCCGCCGGCACGTTGTCGCCAGGTTCCCAGCCCATCGTCACGAACTGATAGTGGGTCATTTCCTGTTTCGGCATGATGCCCAGTGCGCAGAAACCGCGCAAAGCGATACCGGCCGGGTTCACGCAGTCCCACGTCATGCCACCCTGCAGCCAGTAATCCGGGATCATGTTCAGCGTCGGAAACATGTCTTCCGGGGTGGCGCCGGTGTCCACGAACTGCGAGTAGGTCATGAAGTATGTTTCCTGCTTCAGCTTGATGTCCATCAGGAACGCGATCGCTTCCTGGGCGCGAGCCTTTTTCATGTAGCCACGGTAGCTTGCGACCGCCACGACGGACAGCACACCAAGTATGGCCACGACGAACATCAGTTCGACAAGGGTGAAACCCCGTTTTTTGTCGACAGACATCGATATTGCCCCGGATGACGATCCTGCGCCATTTTATGTCCGCAGCAGCCCCGGGTCAAACTTGGGCAGCAGATTCCGGAACGATCAGAGGCATTTCCAGTTGGGACGCGGGAAAGTGGCGTTGACGCCCGGGGCCTGCGCCGCGATGACGAAGATGGTGCGGCGGTTGCGCGCTTCGTCGGTGTTGTCGGCGGTCAGGACGGCCAGCGAGTCCTCGCCGAAGCCCTGGTAGCAGGTGCGGATGCGCAGGCCATGGTCCCGGAACCACTGGGAAATCGCGCGGGCGCGCCTGTCGGATAGCACGTAATTCGAATCGGGCGTGCCGACGGTGTCGGTATAACCGGCGACGTACAGGGTCGCCTGGAAACCGTTGCCCAGCTTGTCCAGCGCGGCGACGACGCGGTCCAGCACCTCGACCAGCTTGGGTTCCTCGTCGGGCAGGATGTCCCATTTCGCGGTTTCGAAGATGACTTCCTTCGAATTCGGGACCTGCACGAAGAACGGGCTCATCTGGACGCCGTTGTAAAAGCCCCACGGGTCCTGCGCCCGCAGGTCCACATACCCGATGGACCGTTTCGGCGGGTCAAAGTTGATGGTCGTCGGCTGCCCGGCGGCGGACTGGACCTTGTATTCCTTTGAAAGCAGTGTGGCGCCGTCCTCGCCGGTGATGGTCAGCGTGACCAGGGCGACCTGTTCGGACCCGGTGAACGTGATGGTGCCTGCGCCCAGGTCCACGGTATCCTTCGTGATCTGGATTTCCATGGGCCGCGCCACGACCACGTCGATCTTGTACAGGTCGGGTTCCTTGCGGCCGCCCCACGAAATCGCCAGGGTGTATTCGTGGCGTCCCGGTTCCTGGTCGAACGCGAATTCCTGCTGCTTGCCGAACCGGACCAGCTTCGATTTCAGCGTGATGACCTTGTTGTCGTCGCGCGTCAGCTTGACCGTCACGTTCTGCATGTTCGTGTTCGACGCGATGACGATCGACGGTTTCGACTGGCCCTGCAGGACGCGGTTATTGACCTGCATTTCGTACGGTTCCTGCGCGGCGGCGTTTTTCGGTGCGGCCAGGGACAGGGCCAGCGCGGCGGCCATGACGATTGCGGCGGCGGGTGTCAGCAGGCGGATTCTGGTATTCACTTGGGCAAACCTCGTTGGTGTTCTGTTACGGTTGCGGGCCGGCCGCGGCCACGCACGATGCGATGGCGCATGACGGCGGATGCCAGGGCAAGCAGGAGGATGGTGGCGGCCATGGGAAGGACGGGGCCGGGCAGGGCCGATCGCGACGATGCGTTGCCGCCGCCCAGGCCTGCGGCGCTGCACCCGACGTCCGGGTCGGGCAGGTCGGCTTTCCAGTCGGTCGAATACAGTTCGCAGAAACCGGCCCGGTCATCGTCGCCGAGGGTCCGTTTGAGCGTTTCGGCCGGTTCGGTCTGGAAATACATGGTCTGCTGCGTCCAGTCGGTCGCGCCGGAGTCGGTGTGATCCAGGCCCATCACATGCCCGAGTTCGTGCGTAATCGTGTTCTGGATGTCGAACGCGTAACCGGTCGGCGCGATCCCGAATTTGAAGGCGGGATCGTTCATTTCCAGGGCGAAGTTCATGATCTTGCCGGTGGATGCCACGTGAAAGATGGTGGTCAGCGCGACGGTCATGGACATGTCCAGTTCGGAATCACCGTGGTTGGCGTCCCACGCGGCTTCGTCTTCGAAGATGATGATGTTTGTTCCATGGCGCGAATTCGTGTCGTCATCAATTTTGAAGGCGGCGCCATCGGTGACCGGACCGGCGTTGACCAGGGCAGGATGTTCGCAGGCGACGTCGTCCCAGGCCGCAAGGGACGCGTTGATTGCGTCAAGAACCCCGTCGGACGGCGCGTCGGGTGTCAGGGACGAGTCGTGGAACACATCAACGGCGTCGATGTACCACCGCAGCGGAATCGGGCCGACGTCCGTTTCGATTTCATAAAACGTGTAACCGGGCAGCATGACGGCCGCGGCGCACAGGCCGGCGGCGGCCAGTATGCGGGGAGATACGTCGCGGAACCAACGTCTGCCGGCATGGCTCGCGTGGCTGGTGTGATTAGCGTTCATTTGCCACCCCCGTTCGAGGCAGCGGCGTCACGGACGGCATCAAGGAATTGGGGCAGCGGCGCCGTTTCAGGCGGTGACGGGGCGGGAACCGCCGTCCGGGGCAATGCAGTGCGGCCCGCCGGGGAACCGCCGGATCCGGTTGCCGGCAGCGCGGCCCGGTTGTATGCCGCAGCAGCGAGTCCGTGGACGGTGGCGGCGCCCCCGGGGGCCCGTTCAATCTTCAAGGCGCCGACGGCCATGCCGGTGACGACCATCAGGGCCGGGGGCGGAAGCTGGCCGTGAACAACCTGAGGGCGCTTCAGGAACAGCACGACTTCGTTGCCCGGCGCGAATACGGGCACGCCGGTGACCAGTTCACCGACATCGCCAACGGTTCCGCCCGGGAACGTGAATGTCACAGTCGATTCGGCGCCCGCGGGCAGGCTGCCTGCCGCGACGTCCGACACGACCACCGTGTAGTCGGTGACGATCCTGCCGCCTGCGATGCGTCTGCATTCACGTGAAACCACCACGCCCTGCACGACGGCCGATGACATGGTGACCAGTTCGTCGAGTTCCGGCACCGTGAACGTCGATGCCCAGGCGTCGGGGACCGTGACGAACAGCAGGGGCGCCACGAACGTCAATGCTGCCATGGTGTTACGGAATTTTCGGACCATGAAGGATTTTGTCATCGCATCCGTCCGCGTCGTGCCCATTGCACGGGCGTAAGTATAGTTAGAACCGTCGCGAAAATTCCACCTGATCTGCTGCTCGATGACTGGACCGGCGATGTAATCGAATTCATTTTGAATTCACGATCTGGAGGTACAGGGGAATATGAAGACGCGGTACATGGCAACGAGCGTCTGTACGGCTCTACGCCTGATCCCACGGAAACGCGATGACGTCGG
The DNA here is from genome assembly GCA_964470365.1 of uncultured Anaeromyxobacteraceae bacterium. Classification (GTDB taxonomy): domain Bacteria; phylum Myxococcota_A; class UBA9042; order DTJE01; family DTJE01; genus JAGOFO01. The sequence goes on from CAYYCO010000066.1 coordinate 10,895, forward strand.
CGATGGTGCGGGCGGCGGCGGCGAGCATGACGACGCGGTCGAAGCCGAGGGCGGTGCCGGCGCAGACGGGCATTCCGTCGCGGAGCATGGAGACGTAGCGTTCGTCGATGGGGTAGGCGGGGAGGCCGAGGCGGGCGCGTTCGGCCAGGTCGATGCGGCAGCGTTCCAGGTATTCGTCGGCGTCGGCCAGTTCCGAAAAGCCGTTCGATAGTTCCAGCCCGCCGCAGTACAGTTCGAAGCGTTCGGCAACGCGCGGGTCGCCCGGCTTTTTGCGCGCGAGCGACGCCTGGTCGGCGGGGTATTCGGTCAGGAATTCCGGTTCGTGGCGGCCCAGGTACGCGTCCAGGTGGTCGACCGCGATGCGGTCGCGTTCTTCCAGCGTCAGGCCGAACGGTTCGGGCTGGCCGATTTCGGCGAAAGCCTGGCACATGGTCACGCGGCGGAACGGGCGTTCCAGGTCGATCGGGCCGCGCACGCCTTCGATCGCGGGGAATTCCAGGCGGCCGGTTACGCCCAGGGCGATGTGGCGCAGCAGCGCCTCGCAGTCGTCCATGATCACGCCGTAATCGCAGTCGCGCCGGTACCATTCGACCATCGAAAATTCGGGATTGTGGCGGTCGCCGCGTTCGCCGTCGCGGAAGGCACGGGTAACCTGGAAGACGCGGTCAAAACCGACCGACACCAGCCGTTTCATGTGGAATTCGGGGCTGGTCGTCAGGTACATCGTGCGGCGCATGCACTGGACCGGCATGGCGGCCAGGTGCGTTTCGACGCCGGGCGAGGTGCACACGATGGGCGTTTCGACCTCGATGAAGCCGCGGTCGGTAAAGAATTCGCGCAGAAGCGCCAGGCATTTCGAACGGATCGGGATGTTTTTGAAAAGCGCCTGGTTGTTTTTGTGGAAGCGGACGTGATCGGACATTGCGAATTCCAGGTCAAAGAGGGATTGGCGGCAGGCGTGGCCCGGGGCGGCCGTTATTTTTTCACGCGTTCGACGTAGGTGCCGTCGCGGGTGTCGACCTTGATGTAGTCGCCCTGGTTGATGAACAGCGGGACCATGACCTCGGCGCCGGTCGAAATCTTGCACGATTTCGAGCCGCCGGTGGCCGTGTCGCCCTTCATGCCGGGTTCGGTGTAAACGACTTCGGCTTCCAGGAACGTGGTCAGTTCGACGTTCAGCGGGTTGCCCTCGAAAACCAGGATGGTACATTCCATGTTTTCGGCCAGGAATTTCGCCGAATCGCCCAGGACGGACGCCGGAATCGTGATCTGTTCGTACGATTCCTGGTTCATGAAGTAGTAGTTTTCACCATCCGAGTACATGTACTGGCCGGTGTGTTCTTCCAGGTCGCATTCTTCCATGCGTTCGCCGGTCTTGAACGTGCGGTCCAGGGCCTGGCCGGTTTTGAGGTTCTTCAGGCGGACACGGGTGAACGCGGTGCCCTTGCCGGGCTTCACAAACTGGAAATCGACGACAACCCAGGGGTAGCCGTCCATCGTGATTTTTAGTCCCTTGTGGATGTCAGAGGTTTCGTACATGTTGGCCCCAAAAGTTAGAGAGTCCGAAAAACGGGCGTTTTTATACACGAATGTTTGCGGTAAGGCAATTAAATTTTGGACTTACACAGCGGGGCGGGTTCCACATGGACGAATTTTCATTCGCCCTTACAAGGACGGGAAGGCCGGCGGGTTGTCCCCGGAGCACCCTGACCCCCCCGCTGCGGTGCGAGGTCCTGAAACGAGTGAGGGCGTCTAACCGCACGGAAGCGGGGGCGGGTACCAAAGTCATGCGCCACCCTGAACGTGCCCGCTGACGAAGGATGTCAGCCCGAACGACTTGAAGGGCCCGCACCCGCACGGGAGGGGCGAAGGGGTGCGGCTTAGGGTGCTTCCGGGGATACCCGCCGGCCACACGGGAGACAGGAAGTGCGTATGACGGTGCGCCGAGGGCTGGCCGATCAGAAATCGTCGGGGAGGGTGGCGAGCCGGGCGGCGGTGAAGACGGGGCCGTCCTTGCAGACGTACACGTTTCCGATGTTGCAGCGCCCGCATTTGCCAAGGCCGCACTTCATGCGGTTTTCCAGCGTGGTGTATATCGCGTCGTCGCCGAAGCCCAGCTTGCGCAGGACGGGCAGGGTGAACTTGATCATTACGGGCGGCCCGCACACGACCGAAAACGCGTTGTTGGCGGACGGCGCCGCCTTTTCGACGATGGACGGGACGAAACCGATTTCGCCCCGCCAGTCGGGCGTTTCGCCGCCCGGGTCGACGGTGGTCAGCAGGCGGACGTCGCCACGCGCGGCCCATTCATCGAGTTCGCGTTTGTAAACCAGGTCGCCCACGGTGCGCGCGCCGTAAATGATGGTCACGTCACGGAATTTGTCGCGCAGGTCCAGCACGTTCCAGATTACGCAGCGGACCGGCGCCAGGCCGATGCCGCCCGCGATGAACACGACGCTTCTGCCGTAAAGCTGTTCCAGCGGGAACGCGTTGCCGTACGGGCCGCGGAACCCCATGATGTCGCCGACTTCCAGCCGCGCCATCGCGTTGGTGTTCTTGCCGACCGACTTGAAGCTGCATTCGATGTAACCGCGGCGGGTCGGGGACGACGCGATGCAGAAAGTGCTTTCGCCGGACCCGAACACCGAATATTCGCCGAACTGGCCGGCCTTGAAGGAAAACGATTCGGCCACGGCCGGGTCAACGAAGGTCAGCTTCATCGTCCGGGTGTCGGCAGTTTCCTGGATGATCGAATCGACACGGACCTGGAACGGTTGATAGAGGTTCATGGCGTCACCTCCGCGGCCTTCATGATGTCGGCAAGGATTTCGGGCAGATCGACCCCGCCCGGGCACACACGCGCACAGCGGCCGCAGCCGGTGCACAGTATGGAATCGAACCTGGACGGGTAGATCGCGAATTTGTGCGTGACGCGCTGGCGGCAGCGGGCACACTGGTCGTGACGCGGGTTGTGTCCTGACGCGTGCAGCGTGAACACGGACGTCTGGCAGGTGTCCCAGTTGCGGCGGCGCACGCCGGTGGCGAGGCCGTCCGGTTCGTCCACGATGTCGAAGCAGTGGCAGGTCGGGCAGACGGCGGCGCAGGCCCCGCACCCGTGGCACCGCAGCGCGATCTTTTCCCACATCGGGTTTTCGAAGTTCTTTTCAACCCACTGGCGGATGACCGATGGTTCCGCCTTGGGGCGCGCGGCGAAGCGTGCGTGGGCGGCGTTGCGGAACGCGGTGGCGTCGGGGGCGGACCCGGCGTCGAAGAACCCCGGGTTTGCGTCGACGAATCGTTTGCCCTTTTCGGTGACGATTTCCACGCGGAAGGCGTCGTCCACCTGGAACAGCAGGATGTCGGACCCATTTTCGGTGTCCGGGGCAAGCCCGACGGAGGTGCAGAAGCAGGTATCGTCGCCGCCGTCGCAGCCCATGCTGATGATCGTCGTCGCGTCGCGCCTGCCGAACCACAGTTCGTCGTGGTAATCCCAGTCCATCACGCGATCGACGATCGGTAGGGCCGCCGCGTCGCAGGGCAGGGCGCCAACGATCACGCGCGGGCCGAATTTCGTCGGCACCTCCGTGATGGTCATGCCTTCAGCCGTCTGTTTCCAGCGCAGCAGCGGTTCGGTCGCCGGCAGGAAGAATTCCTTCAGCGACCGGCGCGGCATCGCCCCGCCCGGGACCAGGTCGTCAAACGAGCCCACCCGGCGGTAGTCGATGCCCCCGTCCGAAGCCGCGGCCGGCCCGATCACTTCCGTGCCGCCGGCCACCAGTTTCGCAACCAGTTCGCCCAGTTTCGGGCGCTTGATCGACAGTGCGGTCATCATAGGATGAACTCCTGTGGGTCGTCGGGTTTGAATGTACCGATCGGGGCGGGCACGGCCGGGTCGTCCACGGCGTGCGTTCCGAAGCGTTCCGCCACGATTGCCGCGATCTTGCGGTTCAGCAGGGCCAACGGGATGTCGACCGGGCATGCGCGCTGGCATTCGCCGCAGTCGACGCAGCGGCCGGCCAGGTGCATGGCGCGCGTCAGGTGCCACGCCAGGTTGCCGCGTCCGTGGGGCGACGATTCAAGCCACTGCGGCTGCGTCTTGTCCTGGATGCAGCGTTCGCAGAAGCAAAGGGGACATGTCTGGCGGCAGGCGTTGCACCTGGTGCAGCGTTCGAAATTGTCCATCCAGAAGCACCAGCGTTCCGCGTGGGTCATCGCCTCCAGTTCGGCGATCAGCAGGTCGCGCCTGGACGGTCCGGGCAGTCCCGTCGTTTCGGGGCCGACCACGAAATCGGCGTGGCCGGGGGCCCGCAGCGTGCAGCCCAGGCAGCGGTCGGCCGCGGTTTCGACCGTCAATGCGTCCCTGGACCGCGGATCCGCCAGGACCCCGCCGCACCGGACGCCGATGATCACGACGTCTTCACGCCGGATCTGGGTTTCCCGGATCAGGCCCGCCACGGCGATGGCGTCACAGCCCTTCACGACCACCGCGACCTTGCCCTTGCGTTTGATGGGCGTGCGGCGCGGTGACAGGTAGGCCGCCAGGTTGTGCACGCAGCGGGTGTCGAATATCAGCCTGCCGGTGTCGGTCGCGTCCGTGACGAACGCGGGGCGCGCGCCCGACGGGCCGTTTTCCCAGCCGATCACCAGGTTCACGGTTCCATCCGTCAGCAGTTTTCCTGCCAGTTCCTGCAATTCGATCATTCGGCACCCCCGAAGTCGGCGTCGAACGCGCGGTCGGCATCGCGCGAAAGGGCGCGGTATTCGTCGAACGGTCCCATCTTCCGGACGCGTTCGACCGTGTCGTTCACCACGTCGCGCCACTTGGCGCCCTCACTGGCCGAAACCCACGAAAAGGTCACGCGGTCAGGGTCGATCCCGATGAACGACATCATGTCGTTGAAGATCGCGAAACGGCGCCGCGCGTGATAGTTGCCCGCCGTGTAGTGACAGTCCGCCGGGTGGCATCCGCTGACGATGACGCCGTCGGCGCCGCGTTCGAAAGCCTTCAGGATGAACAGCGGGTCGATGCGGCCGGTGCAGGGCAGCCTGACGATGCGGACGTTCGGGGCCATCTGCAGGCGGCTGGTGCCCGCGAGGTCGGCGCCGGTGTATGTGCACCAGTTGCAGACGAATGCCTGGATGCGCGGTTCGAAGGAACCGGCGTTGGCTGGCGTTGGCGATTCCATTTTCATTACCCCCATTTCGGGCCCGCGCCCTTAAAACGCGTTGATCTGCCAGAAAATCTGTTCATCGGTGAAGCCCTGCAGCTCCACGCTCTTGGACGGACATGTGGCCTGGCAGGTGCCGCACCCCTGGCAGACGCCCGGGTTTACGTACGCGACGACCCTGACGACGTTTCCCTGGCGGTCCCGGATTTCCCTGTGTTCGACGGCGCCGTACGCGCAGACTCGTTCACAGTGGAAACAGCCCGTGCAGGTCGTCTCGTCCACCTTCGCCACCGTGGGTTCGCGTTCAAGCATGTCGTTCGCGAACAGTCCCAGCACCTTCGACGCCGTGGCGCTGGCCATCGCGACCGATTCGGGGATGTCGC
>CAYYCO010000067.1:0-16194 GCA_964470365.1 uncultured Anaeromyxobacteraceae bacterium
GGCGTCATAGCGTCGATCGATTTCAGGCCTGTCTGGAGCGGTTCCTTGACACCCTGGCGCTGGACGATGCCGGGCGCCTTGACGTCGATGGCGCGGTATTCGGACGCCTCGATCGGTCCCAGCCCGTCGATCGGCTGGCCGAGCGCGTTCAGGACGCGGCCCCTGACCGCCGGTCCCACCGGGACGCTGGCGATTTTTCCCGTCCGGCGGCATTCGTCGCCCTCACGGATGCGGCTGACTTCGCCCAGCAGGGCGACGCCGACATTCGATTCTTCCAGGTTCAGGACAAGGCCCTGCACCCCGTGCGGGAAGTCAAGCAGTTCCCCGGCCATAGCGCCCGACAGGCCGTACACGCGGGCGATGCCGTCGCCGACGGTGATGACCGTGCCGGTTTCCTTGACCTCGACCTGGCGGCCGAATTCGCGGATTTCCCGTTTCAGGATCTCGGTTACTTCTTCAACGCGAAGTTCCATCTTTCCCCTTCACCTGTTGTGGAGTAGGCGATTCTTCAATGTTTCCAAGTAAGTGCGGGTCGACAGGTCGAATACCCTGTCGCCGACGACGACCTGCAGGCCGCCGAGCAGCGACGGGTCGATCCTGCGGGTAAGCGTCACACTGATCCCGGTACGCCGGCTGACCGCGTCAGTGATCCTGGCGGCCTGGCCGTCGGTGACCGGAGCCGCCGACACGATTACGCCCGCGGCGCGCCCGGCCCGCCTGTCCATTTCCCGGGCGTATTCCGTGATTATCCTGGCGAGGCCGTCGAGCCGGCGCCGGGATGCCAGTATGCAAAGGAACGAAACCGACGTCGCATCAAGCGCGAGCCGTTCCGATAACTGCCTGACGATTGCGGTTGCGGCCGACACGGGAACGGTCGGGTCGGCCAGCAGTGCCATTACGTCGCGGTTGCGTTCAACGACAGCCTGGAAAGCCCGCATGTCGTCCTGGCAGCGGTCGCCCAGCCCGCGTTCCGCGGCCACGTCGATCAGCGCCGTGGCGTATCTTTTTGCGGCCACTTCCGTTATCGGCATCGAAACACCATCAATCCCGTTCGCCGGTCATGCGGTCGACGGCTGCGTCCGGAACACCGGTCGGGGGCGTTGCCGCAATCCGACCGGCGACCATTGCCAGAGCCCTTGTCACAACTTCGTCGGCCAGTTCGGATCGCGCGGTCAGGGCAGCCTGGCTGATCCGCATGTCGGCCTCGCGCCGCAGTTTCACCGCGGTGTCGGTCGCTTCCTGTTCGAGAGCCCGCCGTTCATCATCCGCAAGGTCACGGAAGCTCTGGCGGATTGATTCCATCTTCGCATTGATTTCAGCGAGCTGGTCCTCGGCGGCCTTAAGGCGCGCGGCACACGCCGCGAATTCGGCATTGGCGGCATCGATGGATGCCTTGACCTCTTCGTGGCGCTTGATCAGCGACCGGCGCACCAGCGGAATCAGGACCAGGAGGAGGGGGATGATCACCACCAGGAAGTCGGCAATCTGAATCCCCAGTTTCTGGGCGAAAAGGTCCGCCCCACCTGAAGCGAAAGCGGGCGACGAAACCAGGAGGATTACCGGCAGGGCCGCCGCCGGCACGGACGCGATGCGTTTCATCTGTCCCCCCGTTCGGCCGCCTGGACCTGCGTCTGGATGGCGGCGGCAACCTCAGCGATGGCGCCATCGGCCGATTCCAGGAATTCAGCCTTCGCGGCGTTGATGGACGCCACCTCACGGTCGATGCGTTCCTGGATGGATGCGCGTTCCTGGGCGATCAGGCGGTCGCGAAGGGCGGATGCATCGGCCGTGATTCGTTTCCGTTCGGCGATACCGGCCTGTCGGGCGTCCTCGAGCCGGCTGGCGGTGGACTGTTCCAGCGAGTCGGCGTGGTTCGTCATTTCGCGCGCCCGCACCCGGAGGCCGGCTGTCGATTCGTCGCGCCTGGCCAGGTACCGCGTGTAGGGCTTGAAGAAAAATTGCGACAGAAGAACGTAGAGAAGCAGGAAAACCCCGAGCTGGATCAGGAAAGTCGGATCGAGGTCGATTACGGCAGCCGTCAGATAAGTCGTTGTTTCGATGAAGGTTTCGGCGCCCATGTACGGGGATCCTCCAGAACGTCCGCGTCAACCGGAAAAATCCGATCCGGGGATTTCCCGGGAACGTGAATTCCCGAGAGTAGCGAGCGTAGCCCGTCCGTGCGGGGTGTCAAGAAGCGATTGATCGAAGGCCCCGGAATACCGCCGGAAATCGAGCGCTGTTACCGGTTTGAAATCAAGTAGTTGCAAAAATTCACAAAATTTCTGCGTGGGTGTGATGGTGATGTAACAGATGTTACAGGCAGATATCGCGTCAGATGGTGTCGGTGGAGGCGCCCGGATTCATTCCCGCGGGTCATGTGTGGCCTGATCCGCTGCGCGGCGGCGGCCAACCCATTTGAATACGTCGAGGATGCGGCCAGTCGGACACAGGAAGCGGCACCAGAAACGCGGGCAGAAAACTGAAAGCAGCGTGAACACCGCGAAAATGATGATGGACGCGACGGGCGCGGCGGCCAGCGAAAACGCTGCAAAGGGTTCGAAAGAGGCCAGGTCGAGGGTCGGCCACACGATCAGCAGGGCCACGATGATGGCCAGGTATACGAGTCCGGCGATCGATGCGACCCTGCGTGCCGCGGCGCCAAGGAGCAGCTTTTTCACAGGAATCATCGCGGCAAGTTCCGAGGCCGCTCCGAACGGGCACATACAGTTGCACCAAGCGTGGCGCCCGATGACGATCGGGATGGCGGCGGCCAGCAGGAAGGCCAGGAAAGGAACGGCCCCGCGTGGAAGGTTCGGTCCGGTCCCGATCCATGCCGCGAATTGCGCCAGCGACAGCGTCGTTCCGCCGATAACGCCCAGCACGATGACGTCGGCGACCAGCAGCAGCGGCCTGAAGCGCCGGGTCCCGCGCGGCCGCAGGGCGAATACCAGACCGGCCAGCAGCACCAGTATTGCGCCGACCCTGGCTGCGACCTCGGTGTGTGGCGGCGCCTGGCCGCTGAACGCCACGCCCTTGACGGACGCCATTCCCGCCTTGATCGATGAACGGATTGCCTCACTGGACATCGTGGCGCCGGAAACGGCGTCGATATCCGCCGCCAGCGCCTGTTCGGCGTTCATGCCGACGAAGCTGTCGACCAGTCCGCGCGACAGCACATGGTTCAGGTAGGACGGAGTTTCCGTGTTCCGAAGCGGGGTGATGCCGTCGATTATGCCGTCGCGTGACAACACGATGGCAACGGGAATCGTACCGGAGTAACCGACCAGCAGCCCCTGCATGCCGGTCGTGTCGACGACGAAGCCGAGAAGATTTCCTGATGCGTCCAGTGCCCTGAAGCACGGGGCGTCGTCGGACGGCGCAAGCGTTGCCGTTTCCGGCTTCACAGTCCTTGCCGCGCCGAGAAGTTCCCGGGTTGCGTCCGGACCAGGTGGGGGAGCTACGGCGGGTGCATCGTCGTCGGCACCGATCACGAACAGCCGCAGCGCCACGACGACCGCGCCAAGCGCAAGCAGCGCCAGCGCCCTTTTCGCCACGTTCCGGATTGCAGCACTGGTCATTTTAGAATTTCTTTTCGGATTCAAGCAGGAGCTTTCGCGCCTGGTTCATCACGGCCGGTTTCACGACGCCCGGACGCACGAACATCCGCCAGTCGGCTGGGGTGAGTTTTATCACAAATCTGACGGCAATTTCGGTCGGGGTCGAGGGATTCCGGACGATGTTGAACACAACGTCGCGTGATTCCATCCAGATCCGGTTGGTCGTGATGAATTCGATGGCATCCTGGGCGAGCCCGTTGAACCTGGTGTATTCGATGACCTCGTCAATCTGGATTTCGGGATTGAAAAACACGTATTTGTGAATCGTCTTGTCGTTGTCGCGGACCAGGATCCGGCGTGCGATCCGTTTCCCCTGACGTGCAAGTTTCTGCTTTTCCGGGGTGGACATTTCGCGGATGCGGACCGCCATTTCCCGGTTTTCCGGTTCGACCGCGCGTCCCTGCTGCGTTTCCGCGTCCAGGTTCGTTTCGGCCACGTCCGGCGCGGGTTCGACCGGCGCGGTTTCGGCCGGCGGTTCTTCATGCGCGGGTGGCTCGATTCCCGGCGGCCGCCTGAACCGCGGTTTCGTGCGTTCGATAATGGTCTGGGTCACGTCAACGGTACCGGGGATGGACGGCGAAGTCTTTTCCGGTTCCGGCGTGACATCCAGCAGGCCGGAATCCGCGATGTCGATCGCGCCGGCCTCGGCAGCGAGGGAGAACAGTTCGTCGACAGGCGCGGACCCTCCAACCAGGCCCGAAGCGGCAGATTCCCTGAGGGTTTCGGCGCGCGCCCTTTCGATCACGTCGGGCGAGAAGTATTTTCGCGTGACTTCCTGGCGGGTGAGCGGTTTTGAACCCTGCCTGTCGCCGCCCGAAGTCCGCGGTGCAAATTCGTTGTCCAGCCTGTCATGCGCATCGCGGTCGACGTCGGTTACAGGCGTTGTTTTTTCATTCCGTGACGCGCGCGGTTCCGGGCGCATCGGTTTTCCAGTAACTGCATCGACCGCCGAAATGGAGGAGATCGTAAGATCTTCCTGTTCGGGCGGAACCGGCGCCGACTGGGGCGATGAATCAATTTCCGCCGGTTTTTCGAAATACGACGCCGTCACCTCGCCTTTGCGTGGATTCCTGGCGGGTGGCGGCGTGTCGCGCGCGGCTTCGTCGGCCGTCCGCAACGCCTTTTCCGGAGCCGGTTTTTCCCGAGCCGGTTCGATCGGCTTCCGGGGGGCGGCCACCGGTTCAAGGATTTCGACCCGTTCGGTGATGTTGACCTTGCCCTGGATTCGGCCGGTCGTGCCGCCGGCGTAGGTTTGTGGACGGGCCGAATCCGCGGCCGCCGGTTCGGGCGCCGCCGGTTGCGTCGATGGCGGGCGCTGCCCAACGTCGGCATCGGGCACGGAACCACCGCCCGCCGCCGGACGATGCGCGTGTTGCAGCGGAATCCCGGATTCGGCGGCGATGGCCTGCAAGAGCGTGGAGCGCAGGAAATCAAGGTCGAGCGTGCAGTCCATCTGGACCAGGAAACCGTCGGAACGATGCATGATGACCGTCCCGGTCACGAACACCTCACGATCCAGCGGCAGCAGGACCTTGATCCTGACGTTCGCCATGATTGGCGCACGACTGTCCGTTTCCACAGGAATGACACAGACTGACAGGTATTCGTCGATAGTGTTTCGCAGCAGGTCGGTTTCGCGTAGATCCGATATGTATTGGGCAATCGGTGACATGGCGAAAGGATCGCAATTTCCCGGTCCGCGGTCAATAGCAACAATCGGGCGGATCCCGGGTCGACTACGCCTCCCGATTCTGGCAGAATCCCGCCCATGAAAGCCTATCTCGACAACATGGCGACGACCCCGATTGATGGACGCGTATCCGATTTCCTGACGTCACTTGGCGACAGGATCATGGCGAACCCCCACGCCGTGATGCATTCGCAGGGACGGGACGCTGCGGCGGTGGTGGCGTCGGCGAGGGCATCGGTTGCCGCATCGATCGGCGTCAGGCCCGAAGAAATCGTGTTCACTCCTTCAGCGACGGTTGCCGACAACCTTGCCATCCTGGGTGTCGCCAGGGCCAGGGCCCGCCGGGGCCGCCACATCATGGTCAGTGCGATCGAGCACCCCGCCGTGCTGCTGGCCGCGCGTCACCTCGCCGAAAACGAGGGCTTCGAGGTCGACGAAATTCCCGTCGGAGCAGGGGGCGTCATCGATCCCGCCGACGTGGCTTCCCGGTTGCGGCCCGATACGACGATCGTATCCGTCATGGCGGTTAACAACGAACTCGGGACGATTCAGCCTGTGGCCGCGATTGCGGCGGCCCTGGCAGGAAGCGTGGCGTATTTCCATACGGATGCTGCCCAGGCGCCCGGCCGCGTGGCCATGGATTTTTCGGGCGTGGTTGACCTGATGACGCTGTCTTCGCACAAGGTTCACGGGCCCAGGGGCGCCGGGGCGCTGTTCGTCAGGAGGCGCAGGGACATCAACATCAAACCGCTTTTTTTCGGCGGCGGCCAGGAGGGCGGGTTATGCCCGGGCACGGTTAACGTGGCCGCGGTGGCCGGCTTCGGGCGCGCTATGGAACTGGCAGTCTCATCGCTTGACACCGATCGGGCACGGATCGGGGAACTGGAGACGCGGCTCGTTGAGGGGCTGCTGGCCATACTGCCCGGTTCGTCGGTTGTCGGCGACAGGACAAGGGCCGTACCGCACTGTGTGTCGATCTCCATCAACGGCGTTTCCGGCGAGACGTTCGTGTCCAGGATGGGCCGCGCCGGGGTTGCACTGTCCCTGGGCAGCGCGTGCCACGGCGATCCGGCGGAACCTTCCCATGTGCTGCTTGCTGCCGGGCTTTCGTCCGCGGATGCACGAAGGACCGTGCGTTTCGGGCTCGGCAGGTTCACGACTGCCGACGAGATTGAATTTGCCCTGGCGCAGGCACGCATTATTGCCGGCGAATCGGTTGTGCGCGTGCGGAAAGACTGATGTTCCGGCCGGTGATGGCGACAGGCGCGTGTTGCCGTTGCTAGATGCCGGCGATCAGGCGTTTCGCGAATTTTTCGTCCAGCCCCGCGTCCAGTATCCTGGTCGCGGCCGTCTGCACGTCGTATTCCACGCGTACGAATTCAAGCCTGTTCGCATCGGAGTCCCAGATCGCAAAGCACGCGCGGGGATCCCGGTCGCGCGGCTGGCCGACGCTGCCGACGTTCACGATGAATTTTGAAGCGGCCTGGGCCGAAACCTGCGAAGGTTCCACCTCGAGCGGTTCCCTGCCGTTGAGGGAAAATACCAGCGTCAGGTGGGCGTGCCCGATGAAATTGATTTTCCTGAGACGCGACATGATTTCCAGATGGGGCTGTGCCTCTGATTCCTGGACGACGTAAAAGAAACCGGACGGCATGATGGGTGCGGCATGATAGAAGGCGGCATCGCCGTCGTTCCATGAGTATGGAAGGGAATACAGCCATTCGTAGTTCGGTGCGTCCAGTTGGGCGCGCGTCCATTCGATGGCATCGCGGGCGCCCTGATAGTAGTAGGCGACGTCCATCGCGCCGGTCACCGCGGCGTCATGGTTGCCAAGCAGGGTAACCGCGCACCGCGATCGCACCATGTCGGCGCATTCGTTCGGGCTGGCTCCGTAGCCGACCACGTCCCCGAGGCAGATCGTACGGTCGACGCCGACCCTGTCGATTTCGGCAAAGACGCTGGACAGCGCCTCGAAATTCGCGTGGATGTCCGAGATGATGGCCGTTTTCATAGGGTATCCCTGGCATGAGAATCGCCCGCTGGTGAAGATTGTATCCGTAATTGCGGGACGGTGAGATGTTCGCGTCGGAAAATTGTCGTTTGAAGGCCGCAGCACATGTCTCGCTTTCCCGGCGTGTGTCCTGCTCGGCTGAACGGGACGGCGGCCGTCAAATCCTTTTCCCAACATCCGGGTTTGTGTCTAGAATTGCGAATCCGTTTTTTTTGATTCGGGGGAATCATGGCTGATCTTGGCGTCAAATACATGGGGCTGTCGCTGAAAAATCCGTTCGTCGCAGGTGCATCGGGGTTGACCAGGGAGGTTGACGGTATCCGCAGGCTCGAGGACGCGGGAATCGGGGCGGTGGTTCTTCAGTCGATTTTTGAGGAACAGGTTTTTTCGGACGTCTGGGACATGATGGCGCCCGAATCCGCGGTTCCGGAACATCCGGAGGCTGATGCCTACATCGGCGCGTACGGGACGCAGCACGCGGCCGACGTGTACCTGTCGCTGATCCAGAAGGCCCGCGCGGCGGTGGATATGCCGATAATCGCCAGCCTGCACTGCGTTTCCGCGGGCAAGTGGGTCGATTACGCCAGGTCGATACAGGAAGCCGGCGCCTCGGCCATCGAATTGAACGTGTTCATCCCGCCACAGGATCCGGGGATGGACGGCAGGGCGATTGAAGCGATTTACCTGGATATCGCGAAGAAGGTCAGGGCGGCAGTCAGGATACCTGTCGCAATGAAGATCGGCTGGCACTTTTCGGGCATGGCGAATTTCCTGGTGTGTCTTTCCGAGAGTGTCGATGCCCTGGTGTTGTTCAACCGGTTCTATCGCATGAACATCGACATCGACGAAATGAAACTGGTCCACGCCAGGGCGTTCAGCGATCCCAGGGAATACGAAACGTCGCTGCGATGGATTTCAGTGTTAAACAAGGTCGTCAGGTGCGACATGGCGGCGTCGACCGGCGTCCATGACTGGGAATCGGCGGCCAGGCTGCTGCTGGTGGGCGCGTCATCCGTCCAGTTGTGTTCAGTCCTTTACGAGGACGGGCTTTCCACGATCGGCCGCATGAAGGAAGGTCTTTCGGGCTGGATGGACGCCAGGGGCTTTGTCGGCATCGAAAATTTCCGTGGCCGGATGAGCCGCCGCGCTTTGAACCGCCCGGCACAGTTCGACCGTGTACAGTTCATGAAATTCACCGTCGACGCCATCCAGTCCGGCCTGACCAGGCCGATCGAATAAACATCTGACATATAAATCCTGTGGTCGCGCCGGGGATATCGATGGTGTTCAGGCGATTGATATCAGAACAGGTATGAGATACCGAACTGGAAGCCGCCGTGGCCACCGACGAAGCCGCCCGGGGCGACGACGTACGGACCGAATTCGACGTTGGCGTGGATGTTCAGGTTCGGCAGGACGTTGTATTCGAAACCGGCGTTGAACAGCAGCGGGATGCAGGCGATGCCGCCGGCCGGCCACGCGCTGACACGGATCGGCATCCTGAAGCCGGCGATGACGGCGATGCGGGGATTGTCCCAGCGGTAACTGTATTTGATTTCCGGGCCGCCGATCTGGATGCCCATGTCGAAGCCGCCGATGTAATCCATGTAAATGCCGAGATCCGCGCCGAGGGAGATGGCGTGCGGTCCCTGCTGCCAGACCTGGCCCTTGAGCTGGACGCCGAGGGTGTTGCCGAACGTCCCGAACCACGCGCCATAGCCGAGGTAGTCGAACGTCAGGAACGGCGTAATTTCGAACACCGGGGTGATCGGCACATGCACGCCGAGGTCCAGTGACGGGAAGCCGACGCGTGCCTCGAAGGCGTATTTGCCGGCGGGAAGGATTTCCGCGCCCTGGGTCATCCAGCCGGCGCCGCCGCTGCTGGGCGGGGGAACGTCCTGCGCAAAGGCCGTGGTGGTCGAGCCGACCACTGCCACTGCCGCAAAAACAGCCAGAATCGTTTTGAATTTCGTCATTGATAGGGTCCTCCAAAAAAGATGGGGTAAATGCCTTCCGGATATGCGACGAGCAAATCGATCGAATCCGGAGCGTCGAAAGTATTTATAGGTCGAATCGGGCAGAATGCCAACCCCGCAACCGATTCCCGCGCGGAAACAGTGGGTTGGTGGCCCGGTCGACGGAAAGGGCGCCAGGGGAAGACGTCAGCGAAAATGCAATTTTCCGGACTGAACAGCCGTACGAATATCGTTCGCCCGCAGCCCGGCGTTTTGTTAAGATACTTTGTTTCGCGTAGCGCCGGCGCGCGGCTCAAATCGCTGACACTCGGGGGATTGATGATGCGCAGGTCAATTTTTGCGGCATCCGTGGTTCTGGCTGTTTTTATCGCCTGCGGCGGCCCCGACGGGGGCGACGACGTGACCGATGATCCCGGCGTGGTTGTCGACGTCGACGAAGACACGACGGCCGTGGGGGACGTTTCTTCCGATTCAGGCGTACCCTCGGACACGACCCCTCCTCGTGATACCGCCGGCGACGCGCAGGTTACGGACGCGGATGACGCCGTTGTCGCGGATGCCGGCCAGGATGCGGGCGATCAGGGTACCGCCGCGTGCACGGATCCGGACGGCGATGGTTACGGCGCCGGCGCCGGATGCCTGGGCGCAGACTGCGACGAGGGTGATGCCGCCTGCAACGTCAATTGCACCAGCGATTCCGATCGTGACGGCTTTGTTAACTGCCGGGATCTGTGTCCCGACGACTTCCGCAAGCACGAACCAGGAATATGCGGTTGCGGCGTCCTCGACTTCGACAGCGACTCGGATGGCGTGTACGACTGCGCCGACGAATGTCCATTCAACGAAAACAAGACCGATGCGGGGATCTGCGGCTGCTACCTGCCCGACGCCGATGCCGATGACGACGGCCGGATGGATTGTTTCGACGAATGTCCGGCGGATGCGGACAAAACTTCGCCCGGCATGTGCGGATGCGGGAAACCGGACGGCGATTCGGATGACGACGGGCGTCCCGACTGCCTGGATTTCTGCCCCGGCAATCCCGACAAGACCGACCCCGGCGTCTGCGGCTGCAACCAGGCCGACCTTGATCCGGACAGCGACGGCACGCCGAACTGTATCGACGAATGCCCTAACGATGCCGGAAAGGTGTGGCCCGGGTACTGCGGCTGCGCCGTCGCCGATAACGACAAGGACGGCGACCACACTCCCGACTGCATCGATCTGTGCCCCAATGATTCCCGGAAGGTCAAGCCGGGCACCTGCGGCTGCGGCCAGTATGATTCCGACAAGGACAACGACGGGTTCGCGGACTGCATCGATACATGCCCGAACGATCCCTATAAGAAGGTTCCGGGCGTCTGCGGTTGCTCGCATTCCGACGTGGATGCCGACCAGGACGGCGCGGCCAACTGCGTGGACGCCTGTCCGTTCGACGCTTTGAAGACGGCTGCGGGCCAGTGCGGCTGCGGCGTTGCCGACGGCGACTCCGACGACGACGGCGTGCAGGACTGTTTCGACGAATGTCCGAACGATCCCGAAAAGACCGCCGCCGGATACTGCGGCTGCGGGCAGGGTGAAAACGACACCGACAGGGACCGCGTGCCGGACTGCGCCGACGAATGCCCCGACGACCCGGCCAAATCGAAGGAAGGCATGTGCGGCTGCGGCGAATCTGACGTCGACACCGATTCGGACGGCCTCGAGGACTGCTTCGACCTGTGCCCGTTGAACCGCGACAAGGTGATTGCCGGTGTCTGCGGCTGTGATCTTCCCGAAACCGATACCGATGGCGATGGCGCTGTGGACTGCGCGGACCTGTGTCCGTCGGATCCGAACAAGACGGTTCCGGCCACATGCGGCTGCGGCGTTTCCGAAAACGACCGCGATCTTGACGGTACGGCCGACTGCAACGACGAATGCCCGCTTGACCCGGACAAAAACATGGTCGGCGTCTGCGGATGCTGGGTGCCGGAGGGCGACGCCGACGACGACGGCGTGTCGGACTGTGAGGACGATTGCCCCGAAGACCCGACGAAGGCCGTTGCCGGCCCGTGCGGATGTTTTGTGGCCGTGGTCGATACCGACCACGACGGCACCCCTGACTGCATCGATGAGTGTCCGGTGAATCCGCTGAAATCCGCCGCCGGTTTCTGTGGTTGCAGCGGAAGTGAATCCGATCCGGATCACGACGGCTGGCCGACTTGCGTGGACGGCTGCCCCACCAGCGCGACCAAGCAGGCGCCAGGCTTCTGCGGGTGCTATGTCGACGATGACGATTCCGATCTGGACGGCGCCCCCGACTGCGTGGATGGATGCCCCTCCGACCCCGACAAGGCAGACGCCATGTTCTGCGGCTGCGGCAATGATGAACATGACACCGATGGCGACGGCAATCCGGACTGTGTCGACGCGTGTCCGTTCGACCCGCTTAAGATTGTTCATGGCTACTGCGATTGCGGCATCGAGGATCGCGATTCCGACGGGGACAAACTGCTGGACTGTGTTGACGGATGTCCTTACGACGCCCTGAAATCAAGTCCCGGCGCGTGCGGCTGCGGAAAGGCAGATTCGGGCGATTCCGACGCCGATGGCGTTGCGGACTGCCTGGACGATTGTCCGCTGGATCCTGCCAAGAGGGCGCCCGGTTTCTGTGGTTGCGGCCAGCTTGAAACCGACAGCGATGCCGATGGCGCGCCGAACTGCGTCGACAACTGTCAGGGGCTTTCGAATCCGTCCCAGATCGACAGTGACTTCGATGGTATCGGCAACGACTGCGACAACTGTGACCTGTTTGCTTCGAACGATCAGACGGACACTGATTCCGACGGTTTCGGCGACGTCTGCGACACCTGTCCCGAACTGTCGGATCCGGCCCAGGCTGACGGCGACGGTGACTCGATCGGCGACCTCTGCGACAACTGCGTTGCCACGCCCAACGAATTCCAGACCGACAGCGACCATGACGGACCGGGCAATGAATGTGACAACTGTCCCGGCGCGCCGAACACCAGTCAACTGGATGCTGATGGCGACGGTGTCGGCGATGCCTGTGACAACTGCCATGGTACTGCAAACCCCGATCAGAACGATCGCGACGGCGATCGTGTCGGGACGGCGTGTGACAACTGTCCGGGCCTGCTGAACCCGGAGCAGGTCGACACTGATTCCGACCTGCTCGGCGACATGTGCGACAACTGCGTCAACAGGGCGAATTTCGACCAGGTCGATACCGACGGTGACCTCGTCGGCAACGCCTGCGACAACTGCCCGGACGACATGAACGGCGCCCAGATCGATTCCGACGGGGACCAGGTCGGTAACACATGCGATAACTGTCCGTCGGTGTTCAACCCGAATCAGGCGGATTCGAACAATGATGGTATCGGTGATGCGTGCTCTTAACAGGATGGTGAAATGATGAAGAAATGGTTGCTCGTTGCTGTTTTCGCGGTCCTCGCCGCAGGTTGCGCCGCGCCGCGCGTTGCCCTGAAGGACTTCGACCAGTCGACGCTGACGTTGCCGGCCCTGAAAAAGTCGATGGACCGCGTCCATGACCAAATCGCCGCACGCGGCGACGGGATGCTGTACGTCGGCGCAGCGGAAGTCGACATCACTACCGATTTCGCCCGTACGGATGGAATCTACATCGGCGGATTCGACCTCGGCCGCAGGAACAAGGGTGTGCGCGACCCGATATACGCCCACGCGCTGTACGTGGACGACGGCGTCCAGCCCTGGGTTCTGGTTACGATCGACACCATCGGTTACATGAACAACGAGGTCAACGCGGTTCGCGAACTGGCCAGCGACCTCCACCGGGATCGTATCGTCGTCGCGGCGATCCACAACCATGTCGGCCCGGACACGATTGGATACTGGGGCCCGGCCGGGGGCGGCCTGATTCCGAATTACACCGGCGTGGTCCCGGAATACCAGATCACTTTGCGCCACCTGATCGCCCAGGCCATCGACATGGCGGCCGAATCTGCCCGGCCGGCAAGGCTGAAATTCACGACGATCGAAACCGACCCGGAACTGACGCTGAACATCCACAACAACATCCGCGACCAGAAGGACGACGTGGCGCGCCTTATGATGGCGGAGGGTGTGGACGGCCGCGCGATCGCGGTGCTGGCCAACTGGGGATGCCATGTGGAAGCGATGTGGAACGACGATTACCTGTCGGCCGACTGGGCCGGTGTGTTCTATGAAAGAATCCGCAAGGAATTCGGGGCGGTTCCACTTCTGGTCGAGGGCTCGCTGGGCGGCCTTGTGACGATCAATCCCGGCGACGACAAGATGGCGCTGGAAACCGAAATCATGGACGTGTTCAACAGGCACATGTCCCTGGATGAACGCATCGCGCTGAAGGATCACATCGGCAACTCGTTCGCCGACGAGGTTATCGCCGGGCTCAAGGCGGCGCCGGTCACGAAGGGGCCGAAGGGGCTGTCCCTGCGTTCGCTGAACACGCAGTTCCACATGGCGGTCCGCAATTTCATATTCGAATACTTCTACAATCGTTCGCTGTTCGACCGGCCGATGAAGTTCCGTGACAACGTCGGGTACATGGCGTCGGACCTGACGATAATGCGGCTGTGGGACGGGGATGAAATCGTCGCCGACTTCACGACCTGGCCAGGCGAACCGGCTCCGACGGTGGTGGCAGACCTCGACGCAGGCAGCCCGGCAGCATTCAAATTCACGGTGGCCCTCGGCAACGATGAAACCGGTTACTACGTCCGCGAGGCCGACTGGGGAAAGCCGGAATACGGCTATGAACGGACGATGTCGCTGGGCAGGCACGCGGTGGGAATCGTTCTGGAACAGGTTGCGAAGGTCAGGGCCGCGTTGAAGAAATAGCGCCGCGTGATTTCTGACGTCTACTTCAGGATCTGTCTTTCGCCACGGCTGTCCGGCGGTCCGACAACCCTTCGTTTTTCCAGTATTTCCATGATGCGCGCGGCGCGGTTGTACCCGATTTTCAACTGACGCTGGAGATACGAAATGCTGGCGCGGCCGCTTTCGAGGACGATCGCCTGCGCATCCTCGGTATATTTGTCGTTTTCGCCTTCATCGATCTCTTCGTCCTCTTCGGCCGACTGGATGATTTCCATCTGGTAGTCCGGCGTGCCCTGGCTCTTCAGGTGGGCCACGAAGCGGCTTACCTCGTCATCCGAAACGAACGACCCGTGGACGCGTTCAAGCGAGCCCTGGCCCGGTTTCAGGAACAGCATGTCGCCGTATCCAAGCAGCGCGTCGGCACCGCGCTGGTCCAGGATGATACGCGAGTCGATGCTGCTGGACACGCGGAACGCCATTCGCGCCGGGAAGTTGGCCTTTATCAGGCCGGTTATGACTTCCTTGGACGGGCGCTGCGTCGCCATTATCAGGTGAATGCCTGCGGCGCGGGCCTTCTGGGCCAGCCTGGCGACCGCCGTTTCGACATCCTTGGACGCGACCATCATGAGATCGGCGAATTCGTCCAGTACTATGACGATATACGGCAGCTTGACCAGATCCTCGGCGTCGAATTCATTCGGATCGGGCGCGAAGCCGGTTTCCATTTCGTCGCCGGAGTCCGCCGTAGTCAGGCCGGCCTTGATACCGGCGATCCTTTCGATTCGCTGGTTGTAGGACGTGATGTTGCGCGCGCTGAGCCGTGCGAGCAGGGAATAGCGCCGCTCCATTTCCTCGACGGCCCACCGCAGGGCGGCCGCGGCGTGTTTCGGGTCATAAACGACCGGCAGCAGCAGGTGTGGTATGTTTTCGTACACCTGCAGTTCGACGACCTTGGGATCGACCAGTATGAGCCTGACCTCGTCGGGGCTGGCGTTGCGCAGCAGACTGAGGATGAAAGCATTGACGGCCACGCTCTTGCCGGAACCGGTTGCGCCCGCTATCAGCAGGTGGGGCATCCTGGCCAGGTCGGTGACGACCGGGTTGCCGAAAATGTCTTTGCCCAGGGCGATGGTCAGCTTGCTGCGTGATTTCGAAAATTCTTCCGACGCCAGGATTTCCCGCAGGTAAACCGTTTCGCGCACCTTGTTCGGCACCTCGATGCCAACGACCCCGCGTCCGGGTATTGGCGCGACGATTCGGATGCTGAGCGCCTCGAGCGCCATCGTGAGGTCGTCCGCCAGGTTCGCGATCTGCGCGATCTTGACGCCCGCGGCCGGCAGGAATTCATACATGGTGACTACCGGTCCGGGGTGGATTTTTTTAACGACGCCCTGGACCTTGTAATCGAGCAGCTTGTTCGTCAGGCGATCCGCGTTCTGTTTCAGCCAGGCCTGGTCAACTTCCTGCTGGCCCGGATCGACGTAATCGAGAAGGGAAAGCGGCGGCGGTTCCCACGGCCCCCTGGCCATGCCGGGAATCATCTGGTCCTCGGCAAAGCTGGCTTTGCCGCGTTTGTTCAGGACGATTCGCGGACCGGAACCCGTGACGTCGTCAATCAACGGTTCAAGGATGATGTCTTCGTCCGGGATGTCCTCAGCGTTTTCGCTGCCGGCAGCGACTTCGACGGCCGGGGGTGGTTGCAAGTCATCCGGTGGCTCGGGCGGCGGGGCAGGGTCAAAACGCGTGGGGCCGGTCAGTGTGCCGGCCGGCCGGTCGTCTGCGCGGCGGTTCCCGTTCCTGGTTTCGGGAATCGGCGTCACGTCCGAGGGTCTTATGACGGAGATTTCGGTGTCCGGGGGAAGGCTGCCGGCGTCATTTTTCCGGGCCCGGCGTTTTTCCGATCTCCGCCTGAAGGATTCCCTGACGCCGTTTACGGCAGCAGCGGCCGCCTTGCGGATTCCGGAGCCGATGGCCCCGAAAACGGCCCGCAGCGTCAACCCGCACATGTACATTACCGACATGGCCAGCCCGACGAAGGCGACGATGACCGTCCCG
>CAYYCO010000068.1:0-16183 GCA_964470365.1 uncultured Anaeromyxobacteraceae bacterium
CTGGGCCCCCCGCATTTACACGATGCAGATCAGCGAAGACCGCATCCGCGACCTGATCGGGCCCGGCGGCCGCAACATCCGCGGCGTCCAGTCGGAATCCGGCTCGAACATCACCGTCGACGACTCCGGCCTGGTCACCATCGCCGCCGTGGACAAGGCCTCCGCGGACAAGGCGATCAGCATGATCCACGAACTGACCGACGACGCCGAGGTGGGCAGGACCTACCTGGGCGAGGTCGTGAAGATCATGGACTTCGGTGCCTTCGTCCGCATCCTGCCGGGCGTCGAGGGCCTCTGCCACATCTCCGAACTGTCAGACCACAGGGTCAAGACGGTCGAGGACGTCGTGAAGGAAGGCGACGAAATCCTGGTCAAGTGCATCGGGGTCGACCCGAAGAACGGTAAAATCCGCCTGTCCCGCCGCGAGGCCATGGCCGAGAAACAGCACAAGGAATAGTCCTGCCAGGGTGACGCCATGGAACCGCCCGCAATCCTCATCCGGCGTGTTTCAGAAATTGAACCACCTCTGCCTCTGCCCGAATACGCGACGGCCGGCGCGGCCGGATTCGATCTGCGCGCAGATGTCGAAGGGGACGTCGTGATACCGCCACTCGGACGCGCGATGGTCCCCACAGGCCTGACCATGGCCGTCCCGCCCGGCTTCGAACTTCAGGTCCGCCCGCGCAGCGGCCTGGCGGCCAGGCATGGCGTGACCGTCCTGAACTCCCCCGGCACAATCGACAGCGACTACCGAGGCGAGGTCAAGGTAATCCTGATCAACCTCGGCGACGCGTCTTTCACGGTAACGCGGGGCGACAGGATTGCCCAGGCGGTGCTGGCCGCCTGCACCCGCGCCAGCCTCGCCGAAACGGATAATCTGGACGCGACCGATCGTGGCGCCGGCGGCTTCGGCTCGACGGGCCGCGGTTGACACGCACCCTTTCAATGCCAAACATATCCGGGACAGTTGCGGGGAAGACCCCATGATTTTCGATCCGCTTTACCTGATTCTTATTGCCCCTGCCCTCCTTTTGAGCCTGATTGCCCAGATCAGGGTGAAATCCGCCTACTCGAAATACTCGAAGATACGCGCCTCCAACGGCATGACCGGGGCCCAGGTCGCCAGGCGCATCCTGGACGCGGAAGGCGTCCCCGGCGTGACAATCGAAATGGTCCGTGGCAGGCTGACGGATCACTACGACCCTTCGAAAAAGGTGCTGCGCCTGTCTGAAGGCGTGTACTCGGGCAACTCGGTGGCGGCCGCCGGAATCGCCGCCCACGAGGTCGGCCACGCGATTCAGCACGCCAGGTCGTACTCGCCGCTCGTGCTGCGCACGACGCTGGTGCCGCTCGCGCAGCTGGGCTCGAACCTGTCGTGGATACTGATCATGATTGGATTCTTCGTCAGCATGACTTCGCTGGTCTGGGCCGGCATCGCGCTCTTCGGCGCCGCCGTCCTGTTTTCGGTCGTCACGCTGCCCGTCGAATTCAACGCGTCGGCACGTGCGAAAGAGGCGCTCCCCCGACTGGGGCTGGTGGCCGCCGGCGATACGGCAGGCGTCGGCGCCGTCCTGAACGCCGCCGCGATGACGTATGTTGCCGCCGCGCTCACCGCGATCCTGCAGCTCGTCTACTTCATCTTCAGGGCTTCACGAAATTGATCCCGGGCCGGTGACGCGGGTGCAAACGATCATCCGAATTCCGGCGTTGACACCGCGTTGTTCCCCGATATAATTACGCACCCTTGTTTTGCTGGAGGGTAAAAGCAATGCCGTCCTCAACGAAAAAGACGAAAGTGATCACGAAGCGGAAGGCGACCGCGGCCGGCGCCAGGCGCAAAAAGGCAATCCGCCACGATTACAACCTGAAGGTTCAGGAAGTCGGCCGCAGGCTCGGGCTCGAAAACCCCGAGGCGCTTGCGAACCCGAAAGAGTAGTCCTCAAACCCTGGACTGCCTTTGATAACCGATGGGCCGGCGGTGACCTTCCGGTCCGCCTGGAGGCTTGAACATGGCTGCTGTTACCGAAGTGGACATCACTAAAATCATCGCCGCCGCAGGCGAAAAGACGTTTTCCGGCGCCCCGGCATACCTTGTCGTGGAAAAATGCGTCGGCTGCCACAACGTGCTTGAACATGATGGCAAGTCGTACTGCAAGTGCTACAAGGATCCGGCCGCGAAATGGATGTTCGGCCAGTGCAATCTCGGAACCCACGTCGTCCGTAAGGCCGAGGAAACGAAGAAGGTCAACCCGCTGAAGGCCTCCAAAAAGGCCATGTCCGGCAAGTAGTCCGTCCTGGCCCGGGTTCGCTTCATCACACGGCGCCGGACCTGTATTGCGGGCCCCGGGGCTGACCATTTATCCGTTACAGATACTCCCGCGGCGTATCAGGCAGCGACCTTCCGCATGGCTGCGGACGAATCATCAAACTACACGGATTCCATTCGATAAACGGACGGACCAGGGGTAACGGACAGGCGGTGAAATGCCTACGGGACCTGTTCCGGTGAAACTTCGCCAGGCTCCCCGACCGGTTCTTCGGCCGGCGGCTCCTCGACTTTCGGCGGCGGCGCCTTTTTCGGGAAGGTGACGGTTTTTTCGCAGCGCCAGGCCCTGTCGAGCTTGTTCAGTTTCACAAGCTTCCAGTCTTCCGGTTTGACCGTAAGTTCCGTGTCGCCGGCCTTGGGGGAGTTCGAGATCAGGGAGACCACATGGGTGGCCGTCCTGTCCAGCATCTGGATCGCAACGGTCCTGCCGTCAGCGCTGTATTCGGTGTTTTCCCACCCCTCCCCGTCGACCCTGATCGACGGAAATTCAGCATTGACGAACCTTATGCTGAGTTCACCCAGGGTCACCTCGTCGGGACCGGGCCCCTCAATGTCCTGGGCAACCGCCACCAGCGGCAACGACGCAGCCGCCATCACCAGACATGCCGTCAAAACAAACCTTTTCATGATTCAACCTCCCGTGTTCCAGGACCAATCGCCGACGCCCGACAAGCTGATCGCCGACCAGCGAATATTAGCATTTTGGACGTCGGTCGATCAAAGTGAATCCTCTCGACGTCAGCCAGGCAGATTCCTTCCGAGCCCCGGCCATTTAATGCTGTTCTAATCGAAATCGATTTCTGCTAAACTTTCAAGGCTGTTTATGCGCGGGGGTGGGCGCGGGTTATTCCCCGTCCACGTGCTTAATTCGCAGGGTCGCCGGGGTATTTTTGTTCGTTTAGGAGAAACGTCATGCTTAACAAAAGCCGTATCAGTCTCTGTTTCGCGGCGTGTCTGGCCGTCGCTGTCGCGTGTTCAGGCAACCCACAGCCCGAAGACGTCGGCGGCAACGATGTCAGGGACGTCGCCGAAGACACGGTGGTTATACCCGACGAGGGCAAACCGGATGACAACGGCCGCGATGTCCAGGATGTCGTTGTCGCTGATACGCATGACGTGGTCGCGGACACGGTGACGGACGCGCAGGACGCGATCGACGCGGTCGACACGTTCACCTGCGTCACGGATGACCAGTGCCCGGACGATCCCAACGACGAATGTCTGGAAGGCAGATGCGAAAAGGGCAACTGCATCCTGGCCGCAAAATCCTGTGACGACGGCTTCGACTGCACCGCGGACGGCTGCTCCTCGGAACTCGGCGGCTGCCGCCACGTTTACATCGATGCGGAGGCCTGCAAAGACTGCCTCAACGATTCCGAATGCCACAGCGACAATCCCTGCGACCGCTCGGCATGCGTTGACGCCCCCAATCCCGCGACATCGCTTGAAAATTACGACAGGTTCCCGACCGACACCGGCAAGGTCTGCTTCAGGAAGGCCTGCAAGGACTGCGACGACGATAATCCCTGCACGAACGACTCCTGCACCCCGGGGGGCGCCGTCGTCAACGCCCAGATCGACTGCTCGGATTTCAACCAGTGCACGGCCGACAGCTGCAACCCCAACGACGGAAAATGCATCCATTCGCCGATTGATTCCTGCGTGGTCTGCCAAAACGGCGACCATGCGGCCTGCAACACCGCTGCCACGAATCCTGACCCGCGTTGCATGATCGGTTACTGCAAGGCAGTGAAGTTCGAGGGCGGCCTATACCAGTGCAGCGAAACCGTGGCCTGCCCCGATGGCGCGACCTGCGATTTCGATACCGGCGAATGCATGGGCAATACCTGCGATTACCAGAAAAACAACTGCAGCGACGGCAACGTCTGCACCACCGACTCGTGCGACGCGGAACTCGGCTGCATCCACGAATGCATATGCGGCACCTGTGAAACGATCACCGCGCTGCCCCAGGAAAGCGTCGAATGCGACGACGACAGCAAATGCACGCTTGATTCCTGCATCGAGGGCGCGACAGGCGGCTGTTCAAACCGCCCGCTCGTCTGTTCGTACGAAATGCTGGACTGCGACGACGGCGACGACCTGACGATGGACAGCTGCGATGCCTCGTCCGGCTGCACACACACGCCGCTCACAATCTGCATGGATAATTCGGACTGTTACGACTCGAACCTCTGCACGATCGATGAATACTGCAACGGCGTTACCGGCCTTTGCGTCGTCCGCGAACGGACCTGTGACGACGGCGATGCCTGCACGACCGATTCGTGTTCGGCGACCACGGGCTGCGTGTTCACCGACATCCCCGGCTGCCACGCGGACTGCACAGGCGCCGAGGCGATCTGCAACGACGCGAACGCATGCACGGCCGACTCCTGCATCATCAGCCCGAAAAACCCGGGAATGAAGGAATGCCGCAATATCCAGCTTACCTGCGACGACGGCAACCCCTGCACCAAGGACTGGTGCGACATGAAGGACGGGTGCCAGCACCTCGAAACCCAGTGCGCGTGCACCAGCGACGGCGACTGCCTGTCCGACAAGGGCTGCCTCCAGGGAAAATGCGATCTTTCCCGCAACATCTGCATCATGGCCGTCACCAGCTGCAATGACGGGAACATCTGCACGATCGATTCGTGCGACCTCGTTTCCGGCGAATGCCTGAACATCACCGATCCGAATGCGCCGATGGACCAGTGCATCGAATGCGACCCGCGCGCCGCGGACGCCGACGCGCTGTGCGACGCGAACAACACCGATCCGTGCATGGTCGGCACATGCAACGACCTGACCGGTTACTGCAATTTCAACCAGATCAACTGCGGCGACAACGACGCCTGCACGGAAGACGTGTGCAGCCCGACCAAGGGCTGCCTGCACAACCGCATCGCCGGTTGTGTGCACTGCCCCAGCGGACAGGACTGGGAATGCAAATCGACCGACCGCTGCAAGATCGGCGACTGCCACCCGGAACTCGACCCGCTCGGCCTCTGCGTTTTTGAAGACATGCTGTGCGAGGATGGGAATCCGTGCACCGACGGCGCCTGCGATCCGGCGACCGGCTCGTGCGTGTGGACACAGAAAACTTTTGACGACAACGACCTCTGCACCACCGACGGCTGCAACGCGGTCACCGGCGAATTCCATGACAAGATCAACTGCGCCGACGGCCTGCGCTGCACGACCGACGGCTGCGACCCCGCTTTCGGCTGCGTGTTTGCTCCAAAGGACTGCAACGACGGCGACCCATGCACCGACGATTTCTGCAGCCCGTCCAGCGGCCAGTGCGGCCACCAGGCGGTCAACTGCGACGACGGCAACCAGTGCACGGCGGACTCATGTATCGAGGGCCTCGGCTGCACGCACTACATCAATCCGTGGCCGCCCTGCGACGGCACCGGCTGCAAAAAGGACGATCAGTGCAACGACAACAATCCCTGCACGACCAACCGGTGCGACACGACGCTTGAAACCCCCAAGTGCGTGTTCGACAAGAAGGTCTGCGAGGACGAAAACCCGTGCACGCTTGATTACTGCAACCCGGTGAGCGGCCAGTGCGAACACCGCAACACGACCTGTGACGACTTCGATCCCTGCACCATCGACACGTGCACCGTCACCGGCGCGTGCGAATACACGACGGCGTGGTGCGGCGACGGCAACCGCTGCACGACCGACTCCTGCGATTCCGAGGCCGGCGGCTGCATCTTCCTGCCGTACCGGAATACCGATCCCGAGGGTCCGGCGGAATGCAAGACCTTCACCTGCGCAAACGATAACGACTGTCGGATACTGGGCAACGCCTGCGTCACCGGCAGATGCAACACCGGCACCGGCGTGTGCTTCTACGACGTCACCGTGACGTGCGACGACGGTCTTGACTGCACGGTCGACGGCTGCAACCCGGTCGACGGGACGTGCTCGTTCAATCCGCTGCCGTGCGATGACGGCAACCTCTGCACGGTCGACTACTGCGACGAAGAACTCGGCAGGTGCGTTTACCGGTTCAAGGACTGCGACGACGGCAACCTCTGCACCGACGACGTGTGCGACTCGGTTTCCGGTTCGTGCATGCACCAGATCGACCTGTGCGACGACGAAAACCCGTGCACGGTCGATTCCTGCGACGTCAAAACCGGTTTCTGCGATTACTCGTGGCGGACATGCAGCGACAACAAAAAGTGCACCGATGACTACTGCGACGTCCGCACCGGAACCTGTGTCTCCGAACCGACCGACTGCGACGACAACAACGCCTGCACCGTCGACACCTGCGACCAGGTTTCCGGTCAGTGCGGCCACAAGGCGGTTGACTGCGACGACGGTAACCTCTGCACGACCGACGCATGTTCGACGTTTGACGGCAACTGTTACCACGACGCCAAGGACTGCACGCCGACCGACCCGGCGATGGAAGGTTCGTGCGCACCGGCAACAGGCCTGTGCGTCTACACGAAGAAGACGTGCGACGACAACAACAAATGCACGAAGGACGTGGTGGATTACTGGGGCAAATGCCACAACGAACCGATTGACTGCGCCGACGCCAACGCCTGCACCGCGGATTCCTGCAACCCGGCCGTCGGCTGCCTCCATGACGACCGGACCGAGGACTGCTTCGACACGAATCCCTGCACCGCGGACTCCTGCGATGCCGCAGTGGGCTGCATGCACAGGTATGTGGCCAACCCGCCGGCCTGCCCCGCCTGCGTGTCGGATACCACCTGCTATGACCAGAACAATATGAACAAGTGCGTCATCGCGGCATGCGACGTCCCCAGGGGCGTCTGCAAATACTTCCCGACGATTGTCTGCGACGACCAGAATCCGTGTACTAACGATATATGCGACGGCGCGACAGGCACCTGCGACCACGTGCCGGCCGCATGCGACGACAACATCCCCTGCACGCTTGATTCGTGCAACCCCGGAACCGGCCTGTGCGTTCATACGCCCAACACCTGTAACGACGACAACGTCTGCACCATCGACAGCTGCGAATTCCTGACCGGTCGCTGCCTCAACGTGGAAGACGCGTGCAGCGACTACAATCCGTGCACGTACGACGTGTGCCTGCCCGGCATCGGATGCAGCCACTCCAGCGAAACGTGTGACGACGGCAACCTGTGCACCGTCGACTCCTGCGACAGGTCCACGGGCGCATGCAGAAACGCTAACAAGGTGTGTGACGACGGGAACAAGTGCACCACCGATTTCTGCTACGCGCCGAACGGCGAATGCCGCACCCGGCCGACCGACTGCGACGACGGCAACGCGTGCACGACCGACTCCTGCGATCCGGCTCTCGGATGCCTGCACGAGGGCAAGGTCTGTGACGACGGCAACTGCTGTACGCGCGACAAATGTGATCCGCTGACCGGCGTATGCGTATTCACGCCGGAAAGCTGCGACGACAACAACCCGTGCACGACCGGCGTCTGTGACACCGAATCCTGCGGCTGCACCTACCGCCACGTCAACTGCGACGACGGCGAACCGTGCACGTGGGATTCGTGCTCGCCGTCAACCGGCGGGTGCGTGAACGCGGACGTGGTCTGTAACGACGACGATTCCAAAACGGTCGATCAGTGCATCGACGGCATCGGCTGCGTCTACCAGCCCACCACCTGCACCAAGCTGGCCGACTGTGACGACCACAACGCCTGCACCACGGAAGCCTGCGTCGGCACCACATGCCAGTTCACGGTCAAGACCTGTAACGACAACAATCCCTGCACGCTTGATTCATGCAACCAGTACACCGGCAACTGCCAGTACGTGGCGAAATCCTGCAACGACGACAACGCGTGCACACAGGACTCCTGCGATCCGTCGAACGGCGCCTGCACCAACACCGCGCGCAACTGCGACGACGGCAACAACTGCACGTCGGACTCCTGCAACACGCTGACCGGCGTCTGCGTGTTCGAACCCAGAAACTGCAACGACGGCGATCCGTGCACGGTTGACGAGTGCCGCAAGGCCGCGGGCTGCGTGAACACCGAAAAGAACTGCGAGGACTACGACTACTGCACCACCGACTACTGCGACGCGGTGACCGGCCGCTGCGTGAACGAAATGCCGAACTGCGCGGACACGAACCCGTGCACGCTCGACTACTGCAACCCGTTCAGCGGCGAATGCGTGAACGAGGACGTTGAAATCGACGATGAAAACCCGTGCACCGTCGACCAGTGCGACGGCGTGACCGGTTTCGTCCGGCACCTGCCGATCAACTGCAACGACGATTTGAAGTGCACCATTGATTCCTGCGACTCGGGCACAGGCCAGTGCACGCACGCCTGGAAGTACTGCGACGACGGCAACATCTGCACGACCGATTACTGCGATCCGGCGGACGGCGCCTGCGTCAATGACGAAAAGGACTGCGGCGACAACAATCTCTGCACCCGCGACCTGTGCAACCAGGACACGGCGGAATGCTACAACCCGCCGGTGGACGTCGACGACAAGAACCCGTGCACGATCGACGCGTGCGATTCGCTAACCGGCAACATTGCCCATAATCCGATCACCTGCACGCCCGACGCCGACCTCTGCACGATCGAGGCGTGCGACGTCGTTCGCGGCGGATGCTCATCCAAACCGAAGGACTGCGAGGACGGCAACAAGTGCACCGTGGACTCCTGCCTGGCGGGTACCGGTAACTGCGATCACGCCCCGCTTTCCTGCAACGACGGCGACAAGTGCACTGCCGACACCTGCGATCCGGCGGTGGGCTGCGTCAATGTCAGGAACACCTGTGATGACAAGAACCCCTGTACGGAAGACCTCTGCGACATCAACACGGGCAGCTGCATCAACAGGGCGAAATACTGCAACGACGCCAACAAATGCACCCTTGACACCTGCAACCAGGCGGACGGCAGGTGCGTCTTCACTCCGAAGGACTGCAACGACAACCTGAAATGCACCATGGACTCGTGCGACACCGGCACCGGCGAATGCATTAACGACTTCCAGGTGTGTGACGACTTCAGCCTGTGCACCACCGACTACTGCGACCCGGCGACCGGCGGATGCGTTTTCACGCCGAGAACCTGCAACGGCGATCCGACAAACAAATGCCTTGTCGGCCGCTGCGACGAACTCGATGGCTGCGTCATCGAACCTAATACCTGCGACGACGAAAACGGCTGCACCCTGGACGTCTGCGACCCGGTGACCGGCGGCTGCTCCAACACCCCGCAGGACGGCTGCGTCGAATGCTTCCTGCCGTCCGACCCGATCTGCGAGGACGGCCTGAACTGCACCGACGACCTCTGCGATCTCGAACCTGGCATGAACATCTGCTACCACCTGCCGAAGCTCTGCGATGACGGTAACCTCTGTACCGGCACCGTCGGGTCGGGCGTTGACCACTGCGACGAAAACGAGGGCGGATGCGTATTCCAGGAAAGGGACTGCAGCGACGGTCGCCTGTGCACCCAGGACAAATGCAACCCGCCGACGGGCACCTGCTACTACCCGCCTGTCGACTGCGACGACGCCTCGCCGTGCACCATTGATTCGTGCGACAACGCCACCGGCTGCAAACACGAACCGAAGTGCGTCTCGGACGCGGATCTCTGCACGATCGAATCATGCGACCTTGAAACGGGCGAATGCCTTGTGACGCCGGTCGACATCGACGACAAAAACAAGTGCACGACCGACTCCTGCGACCCGGTAACCGGCGAAGTCAGGAACGAACTGACCGTCATCTGCACGGACGACACGCTGTGCAACTACGACGAATGCAACCCGGGCACCGGTCTCTGCGAACACTACTCCAAGTGCGTCGACCTTGACCTCTGCACCGACGACCTCTGCGACGACGCGACCGGCGTGTGCAACAACCAGCCGGTCCTCTGCGACGACGGCAAGAAATGCACGATCGAATGGTGCAACGGCGTCAGCGGGACGTGCGTGTACGAAGACAAGGTCTGCAACGACGGCAGCGACTGCACCGCCGATTCCTGCAACGAGGCGACCGGTGAATGCAGCTTCCAGATGAAGGATTGCAGCGACGGCAACCTGTGCACGGCGGACGACTGCAACCCGTCCAATGCCCAGTGCTACCACCTGCCGACGGACTGCGACGACCTCGATCCGTGCACGAATGATCTGTGCGCGCCGCTGACCGGCTGCTACCACGAGGCCATCTCTGACTGCACGCCGTGCGAATCCGAAGCCGACTGCAACGATCTGGACAACTGCACGACCGACCTCTGCGACGTCCAGGCCGGCGGACAGTGCCGGAACGTGGAAGTGGTCTGCGACGACCTGTCGAAGTGCACCGATGATTACTGCAGCCCGGCGACCGGCCAATGCATCTACGACTTCCGCTGCGTCGACGACCTGGCGTGTACGGATGACCTGTGCGATGAAAACACCGGTTACTGCAACTTCGTGGTCAACACCTGCAACGACTTCGACCAGTGCACCATCGACTACTGCGACGAATTGAACAACGGGGACTGTACTCACGAAGTCATCACATGCGACGACTTCGACTCCTGCACCGTCGATACCTGCTCGGCGACATCGGGATGTCTCTTCCAGGACAAGGACTGCCGCGATACCAGCGCCTGCACTTTCGATTCCTGCGTCAATGGCGCCTGCGTTCACAGCCCGATGGTCTGCAACGATAACGACGCCTGCACCACGGACACCTGCGACGACTTCAAGGGCTGCGTCTTCAAGTCGGTATCGTGCAATGACGGCGACAACTGCTCGGCCGATTTCTGCAACTCGTTGACCGGGTGCGTGCACCAGTTCAACACATGCGACGACGCCAACAAGTGCACGATCGATTCCTGCAATCCGGCGAACGGCAACTGCTCGAACGTGCAGATGAACTGCAACGACAACAACCTCTGCACCACCGACTACTGCGACATGGCAACCGGATTGTGCGTGCACGAAACACACCCCGAGTACTGCGGACCGCAATACAACTGCGCCACGTCTGAATGCAACCCGGCCACCGGCAAATGCGATTTCGACACTTCCGCCTGTCCGAAATGCGACGCCATGGGCCACTGCGCCTCCGATAACAACGCGTGTACTACAGACTTCTGCGTCGAAGACCTCAATATCTGCGTGTGGGATGACATCAAGTGCGGCCTGTCAAGCGACAGGTGCACGATTGGTACATGCATGGGTGCGGCGCCCGGCGGCGGCGTGATCTGCGAGGACATACACCCCATCGAATGCGCGCCGGACTCGAACCTCTGTACCACCGAGGCATGCGACCCGTCTTCGGGCGGCTGCGTCTCGACCGCAATCAACTGCAACGATGGCAACCCCTGCACCGTCGATTCCTGCTCGCGTTCAACCGGTCTTTGCGTACACGACGAATTGTCCTGCTATGATCCGGGTGGAGCCTGCTTCGATTCCTACTGTGACCAGACAACCGGCGGTTGCGTGATCCGGGAACTGGACTGCAACGACAACAACCTCTGCACGATTGACATCTGCGACTACGATGCGGGCTGCGTCCATACCGTGGACAACAGCAACGGGGAATGCGAGTTCTGCCTGTCCGATGCCGACTGCAGCGACTCCGACGCGTGCACGACCGAATACTGCGACCAGACCGCCGGGATCTGTTATTTCACCGGCTGGATCTGCGACGACCATAACGTCTGCACCGCCGACAATTGTGATAACGGGGTCTGCTCGTACGAACCTGTGGACTGCAACGATGAAATCGTTTGCACCGTTGACGTGTGCAACCAGAACGGTGAAGGATGCGAGCACACTCCTTACGAGTGCCCGGACGACGACAATACATGCACTGTTGAAACCTGCATTGAACAAGTCGACGGCGAGGGCTTCCCGATCTGCACCACCACGCTGCTTCCCTGCGACGATGGCAATCCGTGTACCGACGATTCCTGCGACCCGCTGACCGGTTGTGTGCATACTGACAAGGTATGCATTCCCACCGGGCCGCTGGCCCCCTGCGAGGTGTACGCCTGCGACCAGAACACTCAGGGCGAGTGCATGGTGATGCCCAAGAAATGCCCCGCTGACGAGCCGTGCACAGACGCGACCTGCAATGCCAACGGCGACTGCGAAATTTCGCTTGCCGACAACTGCACCCCCTGCATCAGCGATCTGCAGTGCAATGACGGTCTTCCCTGTACCAACGACATCTGCCACACCAACGAAAACGGTCTCAAGTACTGCGTGGCAGTCGATAAGCTGTGCGACGACGGCATTATTTGCACCACCGATACCTGCGTTCCCGAAACCGGGGCGTGCAGATTCACTAACAACTGTCAGGATGACGGCAACCCCTGCACCACTGAAAGCTGCGACACGGAACTCGGTGCATGCAGAAGCGCCTACAAGGAATGCGACGACGATAACGTCTGCACCACTGACAGCTGCAACACGAAAACCGGCATCTGCGAATTCGCGCCGATCGAAAACTGCTGCGTTGCGCAGGCCGACTGCAACGACGGCAACCTCTGCACCAGCGACGTCTGCGTGACCGAAACCAACCGCTGCATGAACCCGCTTGTCGAATGCAATGACGGCAGCATCTGCACGGAAGACGAATGCGACCCGCTGACCGGTGAGTGCGTATTCACCCCGTTCGCCGGTTGCTGCCAGAACGACGAGGACTGCGACGATGGTCTGGTCTGCTCGACCGACAGGTGCGATACCATCAACAAGGTATGCACGCATGGCTCGGTTTCCTGCCCGACCGACTTGAATTCGTGCACGACCGATACCTGCGTCGAGGCGCAGGGCGGATGCGTCAACGTGCCGGTGCCGGACTGCTGCCGCCGCAACAGCGACTGCAACGACAATAATTTCTGCACGAACGACTTCTGCTTCCGCAGCGAATGCCAGTTCAGTGAAAAGAACTGCAACGACTGGAATCGGTGCACGACCGACTACTGCAACCCGAGCGACGGCTCCTGCAAGCACGATCCGGTCCCTGGCTGCTGACGTCGTCTTCGCCGCATCCCGGCCACACCCCGGTTGACTGAACCGCGCGCCGAGTCTATATATCGATTACGGTATGAAGTTCATGAAACCCTCAACAGGCGGGTAGCCATGAATTCCGATCTCATTGTCTTTTCAGGGACTTCACACATCAGGCTGGCGGAGTCGATCTGCCGGAGCCTCGGCCGTGAAATGGGCCGGTCGCAGGTCGTCAAGTTTTCAAACGACAATCTGATGGTCCGCGTCCTGGACAACTGCCGCGAAAAGGACGTCTTCATCGTGCAGACGTCGACGGCGCCGGTAAACGAAACCCTGATGGAGCTGCTGATATTCATCGACGCGGTCAGATATGCCAGCGCATCCCGAATAACCGCCGTCCTGCCGTACTATCCGTACTGCCGGTCGGATAAGAAGGACGAACCGCGCATCTCGGTGACTGCCCGGCTTGTATCGGACCTTCTGATCACGGCGGGCGTCGACCGCATACTCACGATGAACCTCCACTCACCGCAAATACAGGGATTCTTCAGGCGTCCGGCCGACCAGCTCCTGGCTGCCCCGGTCTTCTTCGAATACTTCAACCGGCAGTTGTTCGTCGACGAGCCGAAGGAAGACTTCGTGCTGGTTATGGGCGACACGGGCGCGGCCAAATCATTCAGTTACTATTCCGACGAACTCGGGCTGCCGATGGCCATCATCGATAAGTTCAGGACCGAGCACAACGACAAGCCCATCATCAGGCAGATCGTCGGGGACGTCCGCGGCAAGGCATGCCTGCTGATTGACGACGAAATAGCCAGCGCGGGGACATTGGTCAACGCGGCGCAGAAACTGATGGAATTCGGGGCGAAACGCGTGCTGGCGGCGGCCGTCCACCCGGTCCTGTCGGGGGATGCCGTGCGCCGCCTGGTCGATTCACCGATAGAAAAGGTCATCGTCGGCAATACACTGCCGGTGGACGTCAAAATCGAGGCCCACCAGAATCGTTTTGTCGTACTTGACCTGGCGCCCCTGTTTGCCAAAGCCATCCAGTGCATCCATAATGGCGACTCGATGTCGGCCCTCTTCCCGCCTTCGGTCCGGAGGTCGGTCTGACCCTTCCAACGCTGAATTCCGGGGACGTGATGAATACGAATGCGGTGATTGTGACCTTCTCCGAAGTCTTCCTCAAACGCGGAAAACGCCCATGGTTTCTTTCCAAGCTGAAGGAAGGCCTGGAACGGCAGCTCGCCGCGGCCGGAAATTTCCGGGTGCGCGAACTCTATTCGATGCTAATGATAATTTCGGCCGAATCCAAGGGGTGGGACCTGGTCGATTTCGAGGTCGACCAGGCACTGCGCGACGCATTCCGACACAGCTTCGGCATCGTGGCCTTCATGCCGTGCAGGGTCGTCCCACGGGAAATTTCCGTCATGGAAAAGGTCATGGACGACATCGCCGACGAACTGATGGCCGGCGTGACCAGCTTCAAGGTCGAAACGGTCCGCTCGGTCAAGGATTTCCCTCTTGATTCGATGGAACTCAGCAAGCGGCTGGGGGGCGTAATCTGGGAAAAGACCAGGACGCCGGTCAGGATGAAGGACCCCCAGCTGACGATCAATGTCCGGATCCTTGAAAATTCGGCGGCCATCTCGGTCGAAACGATTCGCGGCCCCGGCGGACTTCCGGCGGGTTCGTCGGGTAAGACGCTGTTGATGCTGTCGGGCGGCATCGATTCGCCTGTCGCCGGGTACCAGGTCATGCGCAGGGGCTGCGGGATGGACGCGGTGCATTTCGACGCCGCGCCGTACACGGCCCCGGAGGCCCGTGAGAAGGTGGAACGCCTCGCGGCGATGCTTGCCGTCTACCAGAAGGGCATGAACCTGCATGTCGTCCCGTTCGGTTCCATCCAGGCCTGCCTCCGCGACCACGCGCCGGGCCGGATGCTGGTCGTTCTGTACAGGCGGATGATGCTGAGATGCGCCGCCGCCATCGCCCGTCGTTCGCGTGCCCTTGCAATCGTGACCGGCGACAATATCGGCCAGGTTGCCAGCCAGACGCTGGAAAACATGACCGTCATCGGCCAGGCAACCGACATGACCGTGCTGCGGCCGCTGCTGACTTACGACAAGATGGACGTGGTCGACATCGCCAGGAAGATTGGCACGTACGAAACGTCAATCCTCCCGTTTGACGACTGTTGTTCCCTGTTCGTGCCGCCTCACCCCGAAACCGCCGCCGAACTCCAGCGCGTCCTGGACATCGAAAAGGATCTGGACATCGATGCGATGGTCGCCGTTGCGCTGGCCGAATCGGAACGCATTTCGTTCGGCGAACCCGACGCGGTTGCTGAATAGGCATTCAGGGCGCGTCGCGGTACAGGCAGGCCTCTGTTCCGGTTGCGACCTTCAGGTTCAATCCCGTTATCACCGCGCGGCTGGTCCGGGCATCCACCGAAATGATCGTGAATGGGCGCCCGGTGGCAAGGACGCCGCGCATTCCGACCCTGACCCCGTCCGAGACGCCCCCGTCAAGCGTGACAACGACCCTGTGAAGCTGGATGACGCCTTCGATCACATGCATGACGACGCACCCGGGGGTTGGTCCGGGGGCTATCGCGCCCTCAGCCGGAGCCTGTCCGCGGCTGAATGGGTCTTCATCGTCGATCTGTCGATCGGCCCCCGCGCAGCCGGACAAAAGGCTCGCTATCACTACGGCAGGAAACAGCAGACGCGGCATGGCAGGCCCCGCATTTGATTCAGGCGGCGTTATTTCGAGTCCCGGACGTGCCTTGCGGCCGCACGGATGAAGCCCTTGTATATCGGGTGCGGGGCGCGCGGCGTGGACTTGTTTTCGGGATGGATCTGGCAGGCCATGAAGTCCGGATGGTCC
>CAYYCO010000069.1:0-16088 GCA_964470365.1 uncultured Anaeromyxobacteraceae bacterium
CGGCCGTGCGGTGTCGGCGCCTCGACATCTTCCGGTTCGGTCGTGTCCTGCGTATCGGACACGTCAGCCACGGCATCTTCCGGTTGGGCCATGTCCTGTACGTCTCGAACATCGGCCACGACGTCTTCCGGTTCAGTCACGTCCAGCGCGTCGGGCACATCGGCCACGGCATCGTTTACCGCGACGTCATCCCGGTTCTGACCGCCCCCGCATCCGGAAAACGCCAGAAACAATCCAATCACAGCCATTTTCCCGAAATAGCCTTTCATAATGCCCCCTTCCGGTCGCCGGGCGGCCAGCCGGCCGTCTGCAACAGCCGACATCAGAACTCCGGCGCGTTGTGCAGGACGTTCACCCCGTGACGCCGGGTAACGGTGAATTCGATCGTCTTTCCATCGATTTCCTGCTGCACTGTCCTGGCCAGCCCCATATGCGACCCGTGCCCCATCAGCGCCGGGCCGCCCATCTGCGGCATCGCATCGACCAGCGCACGCGGAATCGTCAGCCCTCCGTCCGCCGCGTCCGCCCTGCAGTACAGGACTGCTTCGGGCGGCGCGCCGTGCCAGCCCTCGTTGATGACCAGGTCGACGTACGCGCCAACGGCATTGCCGGCATCGGTGTTCCATGTGATTTCGGCGTCCTGGCCGTCCACCAGCGTCAACGTGTTTTCTTCTTCCTGGAAGCCGAATTCAATCGCGTCCACACCCCCGACGGTCAGGTCGAACCCGCCAATCCCGTCATCCGCCCCCTCGGCATGCACCGTCAGTTCAGCGGCCGGCCCCATCGCGGCCGCCGGAACCGTGCCCGGATCGAAGTAGTAGTAGTCAGGCATGTACTCGTCTTCCGACGGATCGCCCTCGACGACTGTGGCGCCCGCGGTCAATTTGAAATGACCCGCGGATATCCTGTCGGGCAGGTCCACGCACTGATTCCCCGCCACGCACAGCTTGTCCCAGTCGCACAAAGGCTCACAGGCGACCTCGGCCGCCACATACAGGACGCAGTCACCCTGTCGGCCCTGCACGTTGTACATCATCGGTGAATATGCCGAAAAGGCGTCCATCCGCATGGACCCGTCGAAAAAATCGACCGTCACGTTCGCGTCGCCGTTGTACTGACCGCCCCAGCCGTACAGCGCCACCAGCACCCGGCCGTTCGGCGCCGGCTGTTCGACGACGTCTTCCACCGGGCCGCCGTTGTCCCCGTTTCCGCCTGAGTCGTCATCGTTCACGACGTCCCCGCAGGACACACACAGCAACACACACGCCATCGACGCGAACAGACAAGCCACGCGATTCTTCACGGGTCCCCCGAAAACCAGAGTGCGATGCCGCCAGTTTACATTTTCGCCACGTCTTGCACCACCCGGTCCGCTCGGGAACCGAATTCCCGCGCGCCGCTCGCTGCTCGATAACCGCGCACGCACGATTGGTATATTGACACCACCCGGCTTACAAAGTAATTTTCTTTGGTAATCAACCAGTTCTTCACTTAAATCACACGGGGTGGCTATATGAAACATCGGTTTACCGCGGCGACAATCTGTTCGGTCTTCCTGGCCTTGACGTTCGTATCCTGCGGGGGCACCGACGACACGGACACATCGCTGTCAGACGCAATCAGCGATGTGGCGACGGCCGATATCGGCCCGGATCTGCCGTTTCCCGACACGGGCGAACCGGATCGGCCGGGCGGCGATGACCTGATCGACCCTGTCGACGTGATTGACGCGGTCGACATCGCGGCCCCGATCGACACCCTTGACGACGTTTTATCCGACACGGCTGTCGACGTATCCCCGACCGACGCGGCCGACGACACCACGGACGACGTCGCAACGGACACCGGCGAACCTGTTTACACCGGCCTGTGCGTGTTGACGGTGCGCAACGACCCGGAATGCGACGGGACGCCCGCAACCTGCCACATCGTCGAATACGACGCGGCCGGTAATCCGAGAATGCGAAAAATCGATCCCGGGTGCGATGGCCAGCCGCCGTTCGAAGGATGCACCTGGTTCGAACACGACGAAAACGGCAACCGACTGTCCAGCGGCGACTCCGATTCCTGCGCCGAAACACCCGATGCATCATGTACCACCTGGACGTACGACGAATTCGGCCGGCCGGTCACCGGCACGCTGGACGAGGAATGCACCGGTTCGCCAAACGAATGTTACACAAACACCTATGACCCGTCCGGCAACCTGCGCACGGTTGAAACCGCCTTCGGCTGCACGAACGACAACCGGACCTGCCTGCGCCGCACCTTCGATGCAAAGGGCGCGCTGCTCACCAGCGGTATCGACGAGGGCTGCGACGAGGCGACGGGCAACGACAACAATTGCTCGGTCTTCGAATACCTGGCCAGCGGCAAGCCAAGCAGCGTCGAATCGGACCCGTACTGCGAAAACGCGCCAACCCTGTGTTACCGGTACGACTATTTCAGCATCGCCGGCCGCGGAACCGTGATTGTCCTGGAACAGAACGACTGCAACGGCGGCAACCGCATCTGCCGCGCCGGCACGTACAAGGGCGGATACAACCTGCTGACGGAAACAGAAGTGGACCAGGGCTGCGACGGCACGCCCAGCGCCGACTGCAAGAAGTTCGCCCACGACGCCAATGGCAACGTCACGATGGAAACGGTGGATTCGAACTGCGACGGAACCCCGGAATATTGCACTTACAAGAGGTGGTCGGGTTCGGGCACGCTGGTGCTGGAATCCAGGATCCCGGGTTGCAACCAGCCGGCCGTCGATTGCTGGACATACAGTTACGAAGGTAACTGCGGCGCCACCGTCGAACCGGAATTCACCGCCGACGC
The DNA here is from genome assembly GCA_964470365.1 of uncultured Anaeromyxobacteraceae bacterium. GTDB lineage: Bacteria > Myxococcota_A > UBA9042 > DTJE01 > DTJE01 > JAGOFO01. Next base: position 2,827 of record CAYYCO010000069.1, read on the forward strand.
GGAAATCACCTGCGGCGCATCGGTGGGCGGCAACACCGCGCTCAGTTCGCACGCCGCGCTTTCCAGTTACAGTTGCATCGGGTGGACACCGACCGCAAAGGAACAGATCTTCAAATACGTCGCCCCGACCGAGGGTTGCGATTACAAGTGGGAAGTGACCGCGACGATTTCCAGTCTTTCGGCCGACCTCGACCTGCTGCTGCTGCCCGAACCGAATTCCCAGACCTGCACGCACAAATCGACGGCCGCCGGAACGGCCGACGAAACGATGACCTGGCAGGCCATCCCGGGCGCCGATTTCTATGTCGTTGTCGAGGGATACGGGACCGCGACCGGAACCTACAACCTGGACATCACCTGCGAATGCCTGACCGAACCCCTGCCGACCTGCCAGGACAGTTGCGGCGGCCGCAGCCCTGACGGAACCTGCGGATGCGACGCGGCCTGCAAGTGGCTGGACGATTGCTGCGTCGACCGCTGTGAAAAGTGCCCGGAAATCTGTGCGGCCGCCGACTGCGGTGAAATCGACAGCAAGGGCTTCTGCGACGGCAACACCGCGAAACGTTGCTCGGACGGTGTGCTGGTGACCGAACCGTGCGGCGACCAGCAGTGTAAAATCGTCGGGTACGGCGCGTCGTTCCCGCTCAGCCCCTGCGCGGGTCTTCCGGCGGGCCTCTGCGACGACACCGAAGTGGCCTACTTCGCCTACCGCGCGGACTGCGTGGATCCGTAACACAGGCCGTTCCACGCCGGACCCCGAACGCAAATCCGCCGCCGCCTTCGCAATACGTTACAATCACGACTGTTTTCCTGAAGGGGCTCACGCGATGCACTTTTCCGCTGTTCGAATCAGCAATAAGACGCAAAACGTCATGATGGTCCTGTTCGTCGCGGCCCTCGCCGCCGGCGCCGTTGCCTGTCACAAACCGAAGGACCCGGAAAACCCGCCCCAGGTCAAGGCGAAGCTGGACAAGGTCGCAAAACTGGTCTTATGGAAGGTCGACGCGTCCGACGACCAGAAGCGCCGCGTGGACATGATAATGACCGGCCTGTCGGTTGACATGTTCGCCGTCCAGCAGGACAACAATAGACTGACGCTGCGGATTATGAACGCGCTGGATGCGACGAAGGTCGACGACGCCGCGCTGGAAGCGGTCGCCCAGGACGGGGCCGCGCTTGTCGGCCGGCAGCTTCGCCAGATGTTCAGGGCGGTCGTTGAAATCGCTGGCGTTCTGACAGACGAACAGCGTCACAAGGCCGTGAAAATGTGGCGCGAATGGGAATTCGGGTCCTGATGCGGCGGCGCCGGCGCGGCGGTCAGAACCTGGTGTCCATCTTTTCCGCCACGCCGAACAGTGACTGCACACCGTATTCCCAGCCGGACCCGTCGCGCAGCACGCCGGTCCAGGTCCCGAACATCTGGTAATAATCAATGCCCGCCACGACCAGGTTGGCCTTCTGGACGAAACGTCCTTCAGGATGGAATTCAAGATCGACACGTTCGTCGTCGTCGCGGACCTTCCACACATCGAACGGGGCCGCCGGCTTCATATCCCAGTGGACGGCGCCCAGCAGCAGCATCCGGCTGCCAACCCAGACGCAGTTTTCGTTGTTCCGTTCCTGGTCCTTGAACACATGATCCGCCAGGTTGACGCCCAGGAATCCGCCGTCTTCCGTGCGCGCCCCGAACGACCCCCACAGCCATTTCGTGTGATAAGGGTAAATCGCCTTGTGTTCGTCCATGTTGGCCGTGTCGCGCGCCGGGTCGAAACGGACGATTTCGCCGCCGACCCGCATGATCCCCTCGATTCCCATCAGGCCCTTGTGCGTGTAAGCGTGCTGCATGGATCGCACGGGCAGGCTGGCGACCAGCGGCTGCATCAGGTCGAAATCCTCGCGCAGAACCAGGTCGGCCTTGATGGCCGGATGACGACGGCCGGCCGCCACGTCGATCCGTATGTCGTGCCGCCCGGTGTCCAGGGAATGTTCAAATTCCAGCAGAAAGCCATACTTCCTGGCAGATGCGATGCCGCTGTACTGCTGCGCCGCCACCTTTACCGCCCTGCCCGGCCCCGTCCAGCCGGCCTGGAAGAACTGGCGCGTATGCCTGTTGTATGCGTAAACCATCGCCGAGCCCAGATATCTGGCGTCCTGAATCATCACGGACAGATACCAGTCGGGATGAGTGAAACCGATGCCACACCATTCCTTCATTCGCATCCGCCAGAACGCCCGGGCACCGGCGTAACGCCTGTCGTCCAGCAGGTTGACGTCGCGGATCGGCCGATCAAAGGCCCCGCAGAATACCCTGCCGTCCTCCACCAGGTGTTCAGGGGCCGCTTCGATGATTCGTTCCATGGCATCCCCGTCGCAGTTTCGCACGCCGATGATAGCCCCCGGACGCCTTCCCGGGCAACGTCCACACCCCCCCGAACAGGTGTGGCGCGGTCACGCGCGCGCGTGTGTTGACTTCGCGAAAAGCCCGTCCGAAGATGGCCATGTGTTCGTAATTATTTGAAATCAGGGGCGTGTCGGACCCCCGGGAGGTGTACCATGCGATGCATCAATCATCTCTTGGTCGCGACCATTGTGATTCCAATGGCCGGGTGGGCTCTGGCGTGTGGAAACGGTGACGGCGACGCTGACACTGGCGTCGATGTCGTCGCGCCGATCGACACGGCCGTGGGGGTAGATAACGCCATCACACCTGACATCGCCGCCGACACGGTGCCGGTCGATACGGCCGTCGACGTGCCGACAGACTCGATCGCCGACACCTTCGTGAATGACACCGTGGCGATCGACGTCGAAATCCCGGAAGGCTGCTGCGCGACGTCCGACGACTGCCCCGGGCAGGTCTGCGTGAACCTGCGCCCGGAAGGGCTGTACGGCGTATGCGGCGAAATCCCGGGAGCCGGACGGTGCTGGACCGACGGGGACTGCGGCGAGGGCGAGTCCTGTCATGGCAGGGCGCTCTGCCCATGCGGGGCCATCTGTGACATCGGGTACGTCGGCACCGGCTTCTGCGCCGCGACTGGCGCTTCCTGCACCGCCGTGAACCCCGAATCGATCGCTGAAACCTGCGACGCGAAAAACCTGTGGGTGTTCGACGGCGCCGGCTGCGTCCAGACTTGTCCGGGCTGCTGCGGATGCGAACCGTGGTGCGATTTCACCTGGGACGATGAGGCGTCCTGCCAGGATGCCTGCGCGACAGCCGGGCTGGCCATCACGCTGGATTCGCAGGGCGGGTTCCTGGGCACCGGGTCGCTCGACTATGTGCTTGAGGGCCACGAATTCAGGGTGACCGACCCGTTCACATCGCCGTCCCTGTTCGTCGGCACCATCGACGAAGCCACGCTTGCCAGGCTCTACGACGCGGTCGAGGCCATCGACTGGGGCGCGATTCCGACTGACATGATGCCCCCGGACAATCCCTCGTGTTGCTGCGACCAGTACACGTTCGTCATGCACGTCGTCGCCCCGATGGTCATTCCCGCCGGGGTCGCCCGTACGACGTGGTGCAGCGAATCGGTGGTCCTCAACCTGCTGCCGGCCGAACTGGTCGACCTGGTCCGCCTGCTGGCCGAAGTCGGCAGCGAGGTGATCTTCGGCCAGTGACGTTCACTGCACCCGGCCGGACGCGTTTGACAACGGTACCATCAATAGCGTACAAATCCGGCCAAGATCCTGTACAGCCAGGCTATGCGTCCCGGAATCGCGACAACATTGCTGATCGCGGCCTTTGCATGTCTGGCGCTGCCCGCTCCTGCCCGGGCCGGTGACGGGGACATCGCCGTGACGCAGGTTGACGATCCCGGCGCCGCCACTGCCGTTGAATCCGCCCCAGCCGACCCGGCCGCAAAGTCCGGCGCTGTCACCCCGAACGACAAATTCGACGCGCGCCGCAAACGTATTTCCTTCCAGACTCGCCTGTCCGGGGGAATCGACCTGTACCGGGCCTCATACGGCGGCGGCGGCCTGATCCAGATCGGCCTTGGAATCTTCCGCTGGCTGGACGTGCGCGTCGGCGTCGGTTTTCCCGGATACTTCGTGACGCTGGATTTCGAACTGAACATGTACCCGTTCGGCAGGTTCGTTCCGACGCTCGCCCTTCGAAACAGTTTCGACCCGGTGACCTCCCAGGCCACCAGGGCCTGGGAAATGAACCTGGGCTGCGAATTCTGGATCCTCGACTGGCTGGCGGCGTACGTGCAGGTCGGCGTCGGGGCGACCTGCAGCATATCCGACAACTTCGAGCCCCACCTTTACATACCGGCCTGGGTCGGCGTGGAAATGAGGTACTGAACGTGGAACCGAAGCGAATCGCATATCCCCTCCGGCACGTCGTCATTGCTGCGTGTGCGGCGCTCTGCCTGCTGGCGGGCTGCTGGTTCCCGGGACGCAGCGGAGAATGCGCCGAAGATGATGACTGTCCATACATCGACCTGGTCTGCCATGACCACATGTGCTGGTATCCGTACGAACTGGCGGATCTCGATGCGACGGAACAGCAGGAACAAAGGGACGAGGGTTTCCTGGATACCGGAAGTTTCATGGATCTCGGAAGGTGATACCCGGATGACGCTAAAGCGGACAATACCGGTTCTTGCAACCATACTGCTGGCTGCGTTGACGCCGTCACCGGTACTGTCCGAAACAGCCGAACCGACGCCCGACGTCCTGCCGGATGCCGGGGCCGCACCGGCCACGGGCACTTCCCCGGAATCGGCCCCGGACGACACGGCCGCGGACGATGCCCTCGAGGACCTCCGGAATGCCAAAGCCTCCGCGGGAATCGAGGCGCGCCGCAACAGGAAAGCGTCGTTCGAGGTCAGGTTCGGCGGCCATTTCATGCTTGGGAACAGATTCGAAACCTACGTTCACCCCATATACGAATCCGACGGCCTGTCGTACGTGCGTGACGCGGCGAACACCGGGCAGTTCCAGATTGGCGTGGGCGGCGGATGGCTGTTCGACTTCCGTGTCAGCCTGACAATCCCCACATGGACGGTCCTGGCGGAATTCGAATTCAACCTGGTGCGGAAAGGCCGCCTGGTGCCAACCGTGGGCGCTGGCATAGGTTATGGAATATACGCCGGGGTGCTGCTGAAACTCGACGTGGGCATGGAATTCTGGATTCTGGACTGGCTGGCCGCATACGTCACGGTTGGCATGGGGCTTGAAATTCAACCTTACTACGGCGCCTGCACCAGTTGCGAACACGACGGGATCGGCGGGACGCTCCTGGTCGCGCCCGTGTCGTTCGGGCTGGAAATGAGGTACTGATTGAGGCGGATTGCTGCCATCATCGTCCTGTTTGCCGCGCTGGGCTTCCCGGGAACGCCGGCCCGCGCGGAAGGAACCGATGCGCCCGGAATCACCGATGCTGAAAAGACCGAACTCAGGTTCGACACCCGCAGGAAACGCCTGTCCTTCCAGGCCCGTTTTTCCGGGGGACTCGACTTCATGCGCGCCGCCGACGGCGTCGGCGGGCTGATCCAGGTCGGCATCGGAACCGGACGATGGTTCGACATCCACACGGGGGTCGGATTCCCGTCGTATTCGTGGGTAACCGACTTCGAACTGAACATCCATCCTTTCGGCCGGTTCGTGCCGATCCTGGGCCTGCGTGTCGCGCTGGGATTCCTGCCGAACCACGAGGCCTACGCGATCGAGGCTTACGCGGGATGCGAATTCTGGATCCTGGACTGGCTGGGCGCCTTCGTCAGGGTTGGCATCGGACACACGTGGAACCCATCGTGGACGCTCGACCGAGTCGTGGCGCCGGCGTGGACCGGCATCGAAATGAGGTACTGATGATTCGCCCGCTTCCCAGGGTGTCGACTGGATCCGCCAGTGCAGCGGCGCGGCTGGCGGCTTCGCTGTTCGCGGCCGTGACATGCGTTTCCTGTTCATGGCCCTACGGGACCGGCCAGTGGACGCCGGACGAATACGTGGTCCAGTGCGGTGAAAACGGAATGTGTCTTGTCCCGGAAGGGCCGTTTCAGATGGGCTGCAACGAAGAAATCGATTCCGAATGCGACATTCCCGGCAAGGAAGGGTACTACAGCGGATACGTCGGCGAAGACAAGCCCTATCACGAAGTCTGGCTGTCGGCGTTTTTCATCGACCGAACGGAAGTTACGCAGGCTCAGTATGCAAGGTGCATCGAGGCCGGCGTCTGCAACACTGGCATGGACAGTATCAAGCCGGATCTGCGCAACCCCGATAAGCCAATGCTCGTGCCCTACTATGAAGACGCGGCCAGATACTGCGCCCGGACCGGCAAACGGCTGCCGACCGAGGCCGAATGGGAAAAGGCCGCCCGCGGCACGGACGGGCGCAAGTACCCATGGGGCAATGAAAAAGCAACCTGTGACCGCGCCGTAATGTGCGAGGGGATTGACCTGGATACCGGCGAGGGGTGCGGGACAGGCGCCACCGACATCGTATGCAGCAGGTCGCCGGCCGGGGACAGTCCTTACGGTCTTTGCGACATGGCCGGAAACGTCGACGAATGGGTCTCGGATTACTTCCAGGATGATTACTACGCGCAGTCCCCTTACTACAATCCGCAGGGGCCGCAGACTGCATCAACCCCCTGGGGAGTCGCGCGCGGCCACGTCAGGCGCGGGGGACACTTCTACAGCGGAACCAGGGAATTACGGACGTCATACCGCCACCACTACGGTACCTCGGGGAGTGCCATCGGATTCCGTTGCGCGCTGAGCGCCACGCCCCTCGATGACGGATGCCTGACGGTTATACCGTGCGACGGCGATGACGACTGCGGCCCGGACGAAATGTGCAACACCGCGCAGCCGTGGGCCGTCTGCCAGAAAAAATGGTGCGGGATTTCGGGATCCCCTTGTTCCGACCCGCAGCTCTGTTTCGGCGATTCCTGCACGAACCGGATGTGCGATGCCACGCTGGAATGCGTCGCCAGGGAATGCGGCCTGAACCTTGAAGACGCAGCCCGGGAAAGCTACTGCGGACAGTGCGGAACCTTGTTCCAGTGCTCCGCCGACGGAATGTGCATGCCGCCGGACGAGTGCCAGCCAGACTGTGGAACGTACGAATGCGGCAACAATTCATCATGCGGCATGTCGTGCGGCGAATGTGCGGCCGGGTACGCGTGCATCGACGGAAAGTGCGCCGCGCCGGTCATCGTCGACGGCATGGTCAGGATACCCCCCGGGCCGTTCATGATGGGGCCTGAAACCAGTTTCGACGGAATGGCCCTGGATAACGAATTTCCGCTTCACGAAGTAACCCTGTCCGCGTACCTCATCGACAGGACCGAAGTCACTTTGGGCGACTACCGGGCGTGCGTGGATGCCGGTGCGTGCGACGAACCGGACACGACGCGGTATGCCTGCAACTGGAACACTGATGCCGATGAAACGCAGCCCGTGACCTGCGTCACGATCGACCACGCCCGCGAATTCTGCGCCTGGGCCGGGAAACGCCTTCCCACCGAGGCCGAATGGGAAAAGGCTGCAAGGGGCGATGCCTCGGCCGGCACCCCCAGGTACCCGTGGGGCAACGAAATGGCCACATGCGAACTGGCCGTGTTCATGAACGTGGACAGGACCACCGGCCAGTCGGGCCCGGGGTGCGGCGCCGACGGCCCCCTGCCGGTCTGCAGCAGATCGCCCGCCGGTGACAGTCCCTGGCTTCTGTGCGACATGGCCGGCAATGTCGCGGAATGGGTAGCGGACGCGTACGACCCGGAATACTACCGGCACAGCCCGTCAACGGATCCCCAGGGGCCACTGACCTCCAATCTGTACGGAATACTGCGCGGTGGCGGAATATACGGCGCCAGGGATGAACTCCGCGTGTCGGCCCGCGACTTCCGCGACGACGGCACCACATACACGGCCGCGGACATCGGCTTCAGGTGCGCGAAATCGGAATAGCTCCGACAACGGCAAACCGGCCGGACACAGGGTGGCCGCATCCGGTTCCTGCGCGCGGGTTGACACTGCCGCCGCCGATCCTAGAATGACGTCAGCGCTGGATGTTCAGGGGGCTGTTATGGGCGATTCCGTCGAATGCCGGCTGTGTCCCAGGCGGTGCAAACTGTCGGAAGGGATGCGGGGAAGCTGCCGGGTGCGTGAAAACCGCGACGGCAGGCTGGTTTCGCTGGTTTACGGGAAGGCGGTCGCGCTGCACATCGACCCGGTCGAAAAAAAACCGCTGCACCACTTCCTGCCCGCGACGAAAACATTTTCCCTGGCGACCGCCGGATGCAACCTGCACTGCAAAAACTGTCAGAACTGGCAGATAAGCCAGGTCGGGCCAGGCGACGTCGAGGCTGAAGACATGCAGCCTGACGCGGTCGTGGCGAACGCGAAACAGTACGGCTGCCCGTCGATTTCATGCACATACACCGAACCGATAATCTTCTATGAATACGCCACGGACATCGGGAAAAAGGCGCGCGCGGCCGGCCTTAAAAACGTCTGGGTCACGGCGGGTTACATCGAACAGGAACCGCTGCGGGACGCGTGCAGGGTCATCGATGCGGCGAACGTGGACATAAAGTCGTTTTCAAACGACTTCTACAGACGCATCTGCGACGCGACGCTTCAACCGGTCCTGGACACCATCGAAACGATGCATAAATCCGGCGTGCTGGTCGAAATCACGAACCTGGTCATCCCCGGCGAAAACGACGACATGGGAATGATCGCCGACATGTGCAGATGGATCATGACGAAGCTGGGGCCGATGGCGCCGGTGCATTTTTCCCGTTTCCACCCGATGTACAAGATGACCGAAAAGGCCCCGACCCCCGCGGCGACCCTGCGCAAGGCCGCGGACACGGCAGTGGCCGTGGGGCTGAAGCACGTTTACATCGGTAACGTGGACGCGGGCGATTTCGCGCACACGTGGTGCCCGGCCTGTCACAAAAAAATCATCGAACGGCGCGGTTTCGAGATCGTTTCAAACCATGTCGGATCGGACGGCAAATGCGATTACTGCGGCCAGGCCATCAGGGGCATCTGGAAATGACGATGGAAAAAGACGGAAAGATTTACGACAAACGGCGCGAACCGGTCACGATGGGACGGCGCGGTTTCCTGTCGCTGATCGGCGCGGGATTGGGGCTCGCGGGCCTGCAGACGCTTTTCGGCGGGCTTCCGGCGGTCGGGCGCGGCGCCGAACGGATCGGCAGCGGCTCGAATGGTGGTGGCGCGGCGGACCGGAACACGTCGGATGTCACGGCCAGGTACTGGGTCCGCGGCGACGAACTGGCGGGGTGATGCCATGAAAGGGTCAAAATATCCCTTTGTTGTGGGGGTCATCATGTTGCTGATGTCCATGTTTTCCGGTTGCGGTTCAAAGGGTTCCGGCGACACCGCGGCGCAGGCGGCCCCCGGGGGCCAGACGCCGTCCGCTCAGCCCGCTGTAAAAGCCGCGCCGCCCATCGAACCGGAATTTGCCGGTTCTTTTTATCCTGGCAGTGCAGACAAGCTGCGTCGTGACGTGCGCGGATACATCGACGCCGCGCCGCTGTTCACCGAACAACGCGCCTGGGCCTGGGTCGCACCGCATGCGGGATACGTGTATTCGGGGCCGATCGCCGGGTACGTTTACCGCCAGATCGAAAAGATCGCGCCGAAACGTGTCGTGGTCATCGCGTTCAGCCACCGGCCATGGTCACCCGACGGCCGGCTGCGCAACGCCGGCATCGCGACAACTTCGGCGCCCGCGTTCAGGACGCCGCTGGGCGACATAGCCGTGGACGTCGACGAAACGGCCGCGCTGGTTAAGGACGCAAAATTCATCACGGACGATTCCGCGCTGTTTTCCGGCGAACATTCCCTGGAAGTCCAGCTTCCGTTCGTCCAGGTGGCGGCGCCCGGTGCGAAACTGGTGCCCCTGATGTTCGGCAACCAGGAAGACCCGGCGGTCGTCGAGGGACTGGCCAGCCTGCTGGCAAAACGGTATGCGGCCGATCCGGCGACGGTCGTCGTCGTTTCGACCGACATGTCCCACTACCTTCAGTACGACGCCGCCGTGGAAATCGACAGCCTGATGCTGAAAAACGTCGTGGACCTGAAGGCTGACGCGATCGGCCCCTGCCCCGCGGCACCTCACGGCGGATTCTGCGGTTCGTCGCTGGTCCAGGCCCTGATCAAGGCCCAGAAAAAACTGGACTGGCCGAAACCGGTAGTCCTGAATTACCGGAATTCCGGCGACACGGCCGGGGACCGGCGCAAGGTCGTCGGGTACGGCGCGGTCCAGTTCCCGCGGGCCGAGGGCGCGCGTCCGCACGACAATGAACTGACCGTCGCGCAGAAACGCGAATTGCTGCGCATCGCCAGGACCACCGTCGAAACACTGGTTTCCACCGGCAAGGTCCCGGATTTCCAGGTGACCGACCCGGTACTGCTTGCCCCCGGCGCCGCCTTCGTGACGCTGAAGATCGACGGCGACCTGCGCGGCTGCATCGGCCAGACCGAGGCGCGCATGCCCTTGTGGGAATGCGTCCGCGAAATGGCCGTGGCCGCGGCAACCGAAGACCCCCGTTTCCGCCCCGTCCAGTCGCCGGAACTGAAGCTTCTCGACTACGAAATCAGCGTCCTGTTCCCGGCGGTGCCGGTCAAGGACATCAACGAAATCGTGATCGGGCGTGACGGACTGACCATTTTCCTGCGCGGGCGGCGCGGCCTGCTGCTGCCGCAGGTCCCGGTCGAATGGAACTGGAACCTGGAAGAATTCCTGAATCACACCGCCAACAAGGCCGGACTGCCATGGGACGCATGGAAGGACCCGGCCGCCGTTCTGAAGCGCTTCGAGGGGATCATCTTCAACGAATCCGACGTCGCCGGAAAGGAATGACGTGACGCGATGAACGCCGCCAATGCCAGACGCAATGCCACGGTGTGCCTGCTTGGCGCCCAGGCGGCCCTGGCCCAGATTGTCGTTCTGCGGGCAGCCCTGGAACGGTTCGGCGGCAACGAATTTTTCATTGCAGTCGCCCTGGCCGCATGGCTCCTGGCGGGCGCGGTGGGGGCTATTGCATTCGGGCGACTGGCCGGGACACCCGCGACATCGCGCGTGCTGTCAGTGGTCGGGGCCCTCGGCACCGGCGCCGGCGTCGTCCTTTCGCTTCTGCTGCTTCGCTGGGCATCGACCCTGTACTCGCCGGGACTATCCATGTCGCCCCTCGCGGCCGCGGCCTGGGTGGCAACGGCGTCCGCGCTGCCGGCAATGCTTTCTGGCGCCGTGTTTGCCTGGCTCGTGCCGATCATGGTCGCTGAATTCGGGGATTCGCTTCGCCTCGTCACCCTCCTTGAATCGATCGGCGCTGCCGCCGGCGGCTTCATCCTGGGCTCGCTGTTGATCGATCCGCTGGGCACATCCGGACTCGCCGTGATTTCCGTCGTCCTGGGCGCCGGGGTGTTCCTTCTGGTTGCCCCCCGAACGCTGGCGGCAGGGATTGGCGCGACGGCCGCGGTGCTGATTCTTTCAGGCGCCGCCTTGACGGCTTCACGCGTGGCGGTATCGCATGACGGATCGGTTGTCGGGATCCTTGAAAACCGCTTCGGAAGATACCTGGCGATCCGTTCCGAAGACCAGGTCACCATAATGGACGGTGGACGCCCGCTGGTCGACTGCGCCGACCGGCAGACACCGGAGCTCGTCGCGACGGTCGTCCATTCGTTCGCCCCGACCGCCGGCAATATCTTCGTCGCGACCGGCTCCGCCCCGGACCTTGCACAGCTCTCCCGACTTCCAGGCAAACATGTGACACTGGTGACGCCGGACCCCGGCCTGCACGCCTTCACGTTGAAGATGTGCGGCCCGGACACGGCCGGGCTGATCCGGACGGTCGCGGGCGACCCCCTGCGCGAGCTTGCCCGGCTGGCATCGGCCCGGCCCGCGGATACCGGTCCAGCGGCAGGTGTGGACGCCATCCTGCTGGATCTCGGCAAACCGGACACGCTGTACCGTTCCAGGCTGATCGGCAAAAACGCGCTGCGCCTCGCCCGCCGCGTCCTGGGCGCGAACGGTACGCTGTTCGTCATGCTCGGGCAGGCCGACGTGCGCCCGACCGACGCCGAAATCAGGGTGCTGGCCGGCATCATGAATTCGGCCGCCGAATCGTTCGAACACTGCCGGATGCTGCCTGTCGGGAACTGGTGGCTGGTGTGCGGCGGCGCGACCGAATCGTTCAACGAAGTCCTGGCCAGCGCGGCGGACATGCCATTCGAACGGCGCTATGCAACCGATACGTTCCTGCTGGACGCGCTGGAACCGTTTTCGCTGGGACGGCTGACGGCGCGCATCCACACAGCTCGCGCCGGCGCGTCCCAGCCGGGGACGCTCAGGCCGTCCACAATGCCGGACTCGCTGCTTGACTGGGCGGCCAGGCATCACCCCGGCGCGGCATCGACACCCCCGCCCCACAGGACGCTGCTGTTCATCCTGCTGGCCGCACTGCCGCTGCTGCTGCTGATCGCGGCGCCTTTCAGGCCATTCCGCAACCCGTGGGCCTGGGCCGTTGCAGTCATGGCCGTCACGGGGGCCGCGGGCATAGTGGCGGAAATCGCGCTGATGTGGGCCATCGAATCGGCCTGGGGCGCCCTGCACCTCTGGCTTGGGGCGCTGGTCGCGGGATACATGACCGGACTGGGAACCGGCGCGTACTTCGCGCGGAGCCTGATCGGCGGGTCGCCTTCGGGATATCCCGGGGGTGCCCGCGCCATGACCGCGATACAGGGTATCGCGACGGCTGTTCTTGCAGGTCTGTGCCTGCTGGCTCAAGGCGGGATGCCCGCCATGCTCGGCATTCCGCTTTCCATCCTTCTGCTGGCGCTATGCGCCGCGGCGTCCGGCGCAGCGTTCGCGTACGCCGGAATGACGCTTTTCGACAGGAAACCGCAAGGTGGCGCGCACATTGCCGGAGTCCTGCGAGGCGCCGACTGCGCGGCGGCGTCGGCCGCCGCCATCATTTCGGCGCTCGTGCTGATCCCGGTCGCCGGAATCCTGCCGGTGCTTGCCTGCTGCACGTTGTCATGCATCGCCGTTGCCCTGCACAAATACCGTTGAACGTCATATACTTCCGTCGACACGACAAGTTCCGGGGGGATTCGATGAACAGGCTTTTCACACTGTTCCTGGCGACGGCCATGTTTGTTTTCGCATCCTGCGGCGGTGGGGGCGGTGAAGACAACGGAAACCTCGATTCCGTCGCTGATGCCGCGGTTGCAGACATCACGCAGGACGTACAGGTGGACGCGGCC
>CAYYCO010000070.1:0-13968 GCA_964470365.1 uncultured Anaeromyxobacteraceae bacterium
CAGGCGTTGTCGGCGACAACCATCACGTTTCAATCCACGCACCCCGCGCGGGGTGCGACCCAGTTATGTATAACCCGTTTATTTTCAATTGACTACGACCAGTACCGCGCCAACCAGGGCCAGGTCAACCAGCTCATAGCGCTAATTACATATAGCCAAAAACCGCAAGTACCCGATATTTTTGAATCGCTAAGATCCCCGGAATTTTATGGATGCTTATGGTTGGCGGAAAGCTACAACAATAGAGGCTCTTTCATGTCAATCGCGGGCTTTGCACCATGGTGTTCAACCTTTGGCTCCCATTTCGCGCCCAGATTGTAGAACCTGAGACTGTCGGTCACAGGCTTATACTCACTTAGCAGCAGGTGCTTCAAACGCTCCCATTGAGACGGGTCAACCTCACATTCAAATACCGAAAACTGAACGCGCTGACCGTAATCCTCGCAGATCTTGGCGACACGTCGCAAGCGCTTGCGGCCAGCTTTTGTCTTCGTTTCAACATCATAGGTTATCAATACAAGCACGGATTACCTCCCGACGAACGCCGGATAGGCCGGAAGATCGCCCCTGATAACCCGGGCAAGCAATAATGCTTGAACGTGAAACAACAGACCTGTTTGAACACGTTCGCCCAGGAATTCGTGGACTATCTCCTCCTGTTTCTTTTTCTGCCAGGCCACAAGAACAGCCTTTCGAGTCTCTTCACCCATTTCGACTGCGCCGGTCGGCTGACGTTGAAAACCCGAAGCCTTGACCTGTTGCAGGTTGATCAGGTTCAAGACAACCCGATCAGCCAGCGGATGGCGAAACTCTTCAGCAAGGTCGAGGGCCAGACTGGGACGCCCTGGCCTGTCCCGATGAAGAAAACCTGCCTGCGGATCCAGCCCCACCCCTTCGAGCGCACAGCGGCAGTCATGTACCAACAACGAGTACACAAATGAAAGCATCGCATTGACAGGGTCAAGGGGTGGCCTCCGATTCCGATATTGAAACGAGAAGCCGTCTTTCTGGGAAATTATCAAATTGTCAAAACACTCAAAGTATTGCGCTGCCGCGGCGCCCTCAATGCCGCGAATCTCATCCAATGTTCCGACATCACGGCATTCCTTCTGTAACAAGGCCATTTCGAATATGGCCTTCTTAACCGCCTCGATTCCCATGGAGTCGGGGTGATTACGCGCGTGTCGCATCAAATTGCCGCGGCCATTGCCAATCTTGGCCGCAACCAGGCCGCGAACCATTTCCAGGGAACTGTTGTCATCGTCGGAACGCCGGTACTGTTCCTTGCGCAGCAGAATGTTCCCACTGATCGGGCCCTCAACGCGCGCCAGGAAGCGACCGCTGTCGGAAAAGTGACTGACCGCCACACCACGTTCCGCGCAAAACTGCATCGCCCATGGCGAAACCCAAACCGGACCAAACGTAACCAACCCCTGCAACATGTGTATGGGAAACCGCCCGATTTCCTTGTCTTCAGCGACGACGGACAAAGTCTCCCGCTCCTTCAGCACCCTCGCGTTTGAAGTGGATACATAAAGCACGTTCAGCAATTTCTTCATGTCTCCTCCGGATCGAATAGCGCTTGGACATACTTTGTCGCGCGGATAGCTGACAGATGTTCGGGCTGGCACAGGTCCAGAAGCGAACAGTTTCTGCACCCCTCCCTGAAAACCGGCGGAGGGGTCACACCCGAATCAAAAAGATTTCTGAGACGAGTAATCGCGTCGACAGTGGCGGTTCGAAGTGCTGCGTCAAAGGCGACAACTTCACGGCGTTTGACTTTCCAGTAAAACAAAGCCCCCGAATCAATCAAGCAGTCGAACATTTCTTCAAGACAAAGCGCCTGGGCGCAAAGCTGTACCCGATCCCAGTCATCGTGCTTGCTGACGCCGTGCTTGTATTCAACCGGAATCGGTAGCCATCGCCCATCGCGGCCCTGAATGGCACAGCCACCAGAATCACATCTGATGAAGTCGACGCGATCCGCGATTCCGCTGATGAGTAGACGTTCCGATGACAATCTGACACTTCGGGCGATTACCAAATCCGGACGTTTTTCTTCATCGCCTTCGTCGACGCGTTCGTGCAGGATATTGCCCTTCATCGTGAGCCTGTTGTCGGCCCACTGTTGCTCCAGATGTATGAGGGCGCATTGCCTCTCACAGAAGAGGATGTGCTGCAGGGCGGAAATCGGGAGATAGTCGGCGTCAGACAATCATCACCCAACCTTTCTTATGAGTCTGACGCCCTTCATGTCGCATTCATCCACTGTCACGGTGTAGTCACCGAACTGGCGGATAGGCTGCCCGGGCGAACGCGGCACGACGGACACGCGGTCAAAGAGGTCACTTGCATGAGAGTTGCCCATTTTGGAATCATGTTCAAACACGTACAGGCCCCTGGTCGCCATCATTCCCCTGGCAGCGGACCTGTCGTGCTCGAACATGTTGGCAAAGGATTCCCA
The DNA here is from genome assembly GCA_964470365.1 of uncultured Anaeromyxobacteraceae bacterium. GTDB lineage: Bacteria > Myxococcota_A > UBA9042 > DTJE01 > DTJE01 > JAGOFO01. The sequence continues at coordinate 2,465 of CAYYCO010000070.1, forward strand.
CAACAGTTCGAGGTCGACGTCCGAAAATCCGGTCTGATCGGCCAGCGGGGCAGAGACGAATCCGTGGGCGCGGTAAAGGCCGTACGGAACCGTGAACTTGCGGCCCATGGTACGATTGTCGCCGGACTGCTTTTCCGCTTCGGCCTGAGTGGTTACGGCCATGCGGGTGATGCTGTGTTCCAGCGACACAATCGGATTGACTGAACGGGCGAACGTAAGCTGAACCGGTCCGCGAACCTGGCCGCAATTGACGCCGGTCGACATCACTGCGCCAAAAGTCCTCACATCGAAGAAGTTCTGGCACATCCAATTTCGGGCATCTTCAGAACGGTCGCCGCCTTTACGCTTTCCCGTGTCCCCCGCCAGGTCGATCCCGAGCGCCTTGTAAGCCATCTCGTGCTGATTGTTAAGTATCGCCTTTTCTTTCACGTAGATGCTGAAGGGCGGCTGATCGTTTCTGGTCAGTCCCACATAATTTCGCACCTTCCGCTTCAGACACACATCAGTCACCAGTCCGTGACCGGTTTCGGCATCCACCCTCGGCAGGTTTCCGGCATCGGGGTCCCCGTTCGGATTTCCATCGACCACATCAAAAAGAAGCACAAAATCGTACCGATGCTCAATTCCCATCATCCATCTCCATCAATCTTGAGATTCCTCATTTTCCGGTGCGGCATCTTTCCCCGCGAAAAATGCCTGCCTCTGGTGGTAGTAACCGATGGCAAAACGCCCTTGTTCCTGTAAGTCCAAATGGGCCGGGAATTCGTTTACATGGCCCATAATCTCCCCGATCAGTCTTTCGAAATACACAACTTCGCCCTTAGACGCCATTTTGGCCAGGTGATGGTTCTTCAGTCGAAGCAGATTCGCAAAAACAGTCACAGGCGTGGCGCAAGCCGCCCCGTAGAATCGCTCCCGTATGGTTGTGTTCAGGTTGCCGCCGCTCGCCCTTTCCTGAACACGCTCGAGAGTGGCAAAGAGCCGGCCGAGCTGATAACCCGTCGACGGCTGACTTGTATCAAGATCCATGCTGATCTCCTTAATGTTGGGGTTGGGGTTGAAACGCAGATTGCGGTTAAGCCAGGCCTTGATGATTGCGGCACGAACTGGAATTACACGCCTCTTGACGTCGCTTCTAATCCTTCTCAAAGCGGCTTGAAGAAGCGTCGCGGGGTAGGGAGAGCCGTCGAGAATAGCGTTCATCAATTCGCCGCCCAGCGACGGCGGCGCATTATCAAACTTGTCCAGGTGCGAGACGTTGGCAAGTATGCGGAAGTTTGAGTAGTGTCGGGGTTCGTTAGCGTGCTTGACGATGGCGAAGTCCTCGAAATGTTTCCGAATGTTTGATGCGAACCAGCCAACAGTACCGACATGCCAGGCGCGAATTGCCACCCGCGCTGCGTTCGGGGATAACGCCAGATAGCAAAAAATCTGTTTTGATTCGTCTTCACGGTAACCGCCGGTCCAAGGCGATTTGAAAAGACGTTCCACCGCCAGGGTCCCCCGATCAGGGTCGTCTTTGCCGGGCTCCTCAAATAGTGCGGCGAAGTCGTCTTCGAAGGTGGTCGGTTCAAGCGACCAAAAGACCGCCGTGGCTTCACCGACCGATAGATTCTGTCCCGTGTTCCTGTCCAGCAGCATATTAAGCGCAGCCGTATACTTGAACACGGTTTCATCACCGATCGGCGCGTTGAGTCCCTGAATCTTCCCATACGACTCGTAAGCCGCAGCGTTAAACGACACGACGCTCGCCCCGCTGGTCTGTGCGCCACGAACGCCTTTGATGGAACCGTGAAGACGGCTAATCGGACCAACCAGACCGGTAACCATGCATCTTCCGGAGGCCCCCTTACCTGCCGTCCGCATCAAGTCGGCGCCGACCCTGATGGGATCGATATCGGAAATAAACCGGTTTTCCCCGAGGTATCGAAACGCCATATTGGGGTTTATATCGACGATGTCATTCCAGCATGGCTGGGCCGACAGGATGGTCGGGTCCTGGTTTGACAGAAACTTGAGGAACGGGGCAGCGTCAACAACGTTCTCGAATGCTTTCGCATTGCGATCGCCAAATGCCTGTCGTTGAGCGGCAAGTCGTTCGGGCTTACCGTCCTTTTGAACCCCGAAGACGTAGGACGCCATGTCGCACAGCAGATTGGCAGTAATGCCGACGGTTCTTTTTTCCCACTGGGGAACAAGGATCCTGCGTCCGCGTTTCTTTTTGCCTTCCCCTTCCCGCAGGTCATCAAACTGAACGAATTCACCCTCGGGGCCGATCACCACCGCGAACTGGACTTCCTTAAATTCCCATCCCGGCGGCGCCGTGTCCGTGGCACCTAACGCTGCCTTCCTGTCGTAGTAGTCGCACAAGGCCTTGATAATCATCCGATTACCTCCACGATCGACCTGTCGACCACGCACACGCCGCGGTGAATCGAGCCGCGGAAAAACAGCGGCTTCGGATCCGCCGGATTGGAGTAGTCCATGTCGTAAAGCATGTACCCCAGGTCACGGGGATCAGGAAAGCCCAGTTCCGGCACTTCGGGCGGACCAGTCAATGATGCCGCCTGGCTGTCGATCAGTCTGAAATGACAAGAGAATTCCCGGCATCCAAGGTAGGGCGTGTTGAAGCACTGTCCCTTGCGGGCACGGCGCTCGAACATCGCGGCGTACTTGGCAGGGGTCTCGGCTGCGCCGGTGGCCTCATTACGCTCGTCGGCGCCCGCCCATACCTCCGCGCGCCTGTTACCACCGACCGGTCGCTCTTCAGGTGGGATGAAGTGGAAACTGGCGTAGATGCGGTAACGGACATCCTTCAACAGTATGGCCGCGCGTTGTTGCCGCACGTTCTTGTCATCGGCCACCAGACCGACCGGGGGGCATTGCGTGCCATTCCTGATCACGTCGGTGGACGGCGCCACGCATCTTGCGCCAACCTCGTTCCGACGCACCGAAGCCCATCTGATTGGATTCAGGACTTCGATCTTCTTGATATTCCAGACAATCGCGGGTTTCCAGAGAATGGACTCAAAGATCGCCCTGGCCGCTGATGGCGTCATGACGTCGTAACTCACCCTTTCAACCTTCATTTCCGGTCGGGTGAAACATGCGTAGTCGCCCCAGACTTCCAAGCACCAGTCGTTCATGGCATCCCCTTATTTGATTCAACACCTATGACAACATGAACCCGTTAACATCACTGGAAATTTCCCGAACCAGCAGACCGACTTCATCCGAGTATTCCATTTCATTGCACAGACGCCAGAGCCCCTCGACAACCTCATCCACAGAATCCCTTTGACGAAGAACCTGGAATTCATCCGGCGAGACCGTCACGATGAACCGTTGTAGTTCGCGCAAATCATTTCGGTCAGGGAATCCCTTTTTGTGAATCCGCGCCAGAATCAATTCGCCACGTCCATACGGAACCGCAATGGGTACCTGGTTGTTCCCTATCATTTCGAGAACCGCCGACCGGAACCGCAATCCGTCCTGATTCGGTGACAGCAAAGACAGGAGCCCTGAACGATCTCGTGAATTCAATCGCCAATAAAGACTTTCGAAGTACCTGTTGAACAAACCTGGTTCAGACGGGTCCACAGCGCCGATGCTCATCAGTTCGCGCGTGGTGTCCGATGCCTTCCGCAAAAGGCCAACGGGAGGCTTCCTTTCTGGAACAAACACCTTGACCCGCCCAGGACGGCCAAGCTTCCCCTCCCGATTGCACCGGCCGGCTGCCTGCACAATCGAATCAAGTCCGGCCAAGGCCCGGTAGACGACGGGGAAATCGAGATCGACACCCGCTTCAACCAGCTGGGTGCTGACAACGCGAACCGATTCACCACGTGAGAGACGCCCCTTGATTTCGTTCAGTCTTTCAGACCTGTGTTCGGGACACATGAGGGCAGACAGATGAAAAGTGCCTTTCGGCATCAACGAATGAAGTTCCCGACAAGACCTGCGATCCGATACGACGCAAAGAACCTGGTCTTCACACTCAAGTTCCGTCGCCAAATCCTTCCAGGGCAATGGAGGCGTGTCCACGTCCGGAAGATCGAACACCGTCCTTTTCATTGACGCGAAAAGTGCTGGAACATCGTCCACGATCTCATGAATCTGTATGTTGCCAAGTCCTTTGAATTGTTCGCGTTGGCCGAAAGCCGGTTGAGTTGCCGTCGAAATAACGAGCGTCACGCCGTAATTCCGGACGAGGATGCCCAGGGTTTCCAGAATTGGATCGATATGTTCAGGGGCCACCAGTTGAGCTTCATCCAGGATCACCACGGAATTGACGATGTTATGAAGCTTCCGAGACCTGGACGGAGAACTGGAAAACAGCGATTCAAAGAACTGCACGTTGGTCGTCACGACGACAGGGGCATCCCAGTTTTCCGCGGCCAGTCGGCGACGCGCTGCGGCGACCGAAAGCGACTCGTCCGAATGTTCCTGTTCTTCGATTGCCGACGCCTTTCCGTTAGGACGACGACCGCTTTCATCGACAACGTTGGAATGATGTTCAACAACCTGATCAGTCCCCAGCGCAGCCTTAAAAACCTTCGCGTTCTGCTCAATGATGCTGGTGTACGGAATAACATAGATGATTCGGCGAAGGTCATATTTGCAGGCGTGATTCAACGCAAAGCCAAGGCTTGACAGGGTCTTGCCGCCGCCCGTCGGAACTGTAAGCGAATAAACACCTCTGGGACCATTCGCGGCATCCAGACATCTGTCCAGGATGCCTTTCCTGATGACGTTGACAGGACTCGGAACACTCCCGGCAAGCACTGACGCCATGTATGAGTCAAACCGGGCACGCAGTTCGGGGACGTCGGCATATCCAGTTCTGGTGGCGGATTTTTCGGGCGCATCGTATTTTTCGGAGTCCAGACGATCGGCATCGACCAGACACGAAAAAAGCATCCTGATCCACACCGATGCGCTGAGACCGCCTTCACCAAACAGGGCCGGCAACGAACTGAATATACGCAGCGCGCGCACCCGCTCGCACGTTTCCTGTGACAAATCAGAGATGTCTGCTGCAAGCAGCCGGTCTTCAAGTGTTCCCGCAGGCGCATCAGGATTCTGCCAATCAGGCAGACCAGCATGGTGACCGGCAATGGGGAATCCCAGCAGATGTCCGAGCCTCTTCCCCAGCAACCCCTCGACAAACTTGGCCCCCTGAATGGAATGTTCGACCCTGCCCGGGCTCCTTACGGATGCGCTGGAGTTCGGATATCCGGTTTTGTCGCGCAGATACTTCTGCCAAGCATGTGTCGACTTGCCAAGGTCATGGGCGTAACCCAGCAGAGCACCAAAATCGCCGGATTGAAATTCAGAGGCAAAAACTCTGGTGAGAGTGGACACGTTGTTCAAATGGTCATCAAGCGCCTGGGGAGGCAGCCAGTTGCCATCCGAATCCGCTGCCACATGGGCAATTAGGCCATTCGCCTTGTCGTCAGCATGAGTCATGAAGATGCCCCAAATACCACACTGCAAGCAACAAAACACGTCCGCATGGCCGCACGATGTTCATATTATGCACATGTATTGCGACCGCGGCAGAATATTTATAATGTGGATTCTCCGGCACGTATCGTGCCGCATGATGTGTAAAATATTAGCCCCCAAATGGCCATTGGTTCGTAAACAGTCGGGTCACGCCCGGAGGCTCGGCTGACGCCCTAACACGGTCCCCGGGGCGTTCCAGGCGGGACTGCACATCCGGAGCGAATGCGAAGGATTGTGCTGACCGCCGACGCGCCGGTCAGGCGCAACTGCGTCCAGGTCGGTGCGTACGATCCGGACAGGGCGAATGTCATTCGCCCCTACGAGGGCCGGGGGAATTGGGTGGTGCGCCGCGTGGTCCCAGGGCTGACGCCCTGGGCTGGAATATGGCGGGCCTCGCTTTGCTCGGACCGGGGCGAATGTCATTCGCCCCTACAATGGCGGGTCATTCGACCGCACGCCGTAACGGCGCCGCGATATACTGAACCGCCGCGACTGGCGGAAATCCACGGGGGACAGCAACGATGAAAAGCACGACCGAATATCTGGAATTCAAGGTGCCGGAACGACGGGGGTTCATAAACATCACGCGGACGGTTGAACAGATCGTGGCGCGCAGCGGCGTGCGGGAAGGATTGTGCCTGGTAAACGCCATGCACATCACGGCCAGCGTGTTCATCAACGACGACGAACCGGGGCTGCATGCGGATTATGACGACTGGCTGGAGGGCCTGGCGCCGCATGAACCGGTGTCGCGGTACAGGCATAACCTGTCGGGCGAGGACAACGGCGACGCGCACCTGAAACGGCAGATCATGGGACGGGAGGTCGTGGTCGCGGTCACGGGCGGACGGCTGGATTTCGGGCCGTGGGAACAGATCTTTTACGGCGAATTCGACGGGCGGCGCAGGAAGAAGGTGCTGGTCAAGGTGATCGGGGAGTGAGGGGCGTCACGGGCGGCCGATGCTGTAATACGTGAAGCCCATGGCGCGCAGGCGGGCGGGGTCGTAGATGTTGCGGCCGTCGAAAATGACGGGCTGGCGCATGCGGGCCCGGACGTCGTCGAAGTCGGGGTTGCGGAATTCGCCCCATTCGGTGACCAGGACCAGGGCGTCGGCGTCGTACAGGGCCTGTTCGGCGGAATCGGTCACGATGGTGACCCGCGGGTTGGCGCCGATTTCGGGGACCGCGCGGGCGGTTGCGGCGGCGACCGGGTCGTACGCGACGACAGTGGCGCCCAGGTGGGTCAGGCCGCGGATGACTTCGGTGGCCGGGGCCTCGCGCATGTCGTCGGTGTTCGGCTTGAACGCCAGGCCCCAGACGGCGATGCGGATCTGCGACAGGTCGCGGCCGAAGTGGTCGACGACCATCTTCACCAGCAGTTTCTTCTGTTCGGCGTTCACTTCCTCGACCGCGGACAGGATTTCCATCGGCAGGCCGTTTTCGCGGCCGGTGGCGACCAGCGCCTTCACGTCCTTGGGGAAACAGGAACCGCCGTACCCGACGCCGGCGAACAGGAAACGGGTGCCGATGCGGTGGTCCGCGCCCATGCCGCGGCGGACGGCGTCCACGTCGGCGCCGACGGCGGTGCATATCGACGCGATTTCGTTCATGAATGAAATGCGGGTCGCCAGCATGGCGTTGCTGGCGTATTTGGTCATTTCGGACGATTTCACGTCCAGGAACAGGATCGGGTTGCCGGTGCGCATGAACGTTTCGTACACGTCTTCCAGCATCTGGCGGGCGCGCGGCGAATCGACGCCGCACACGATGCGGTCGGGCTTCATCATGTCCTGGACCGCGTCGCCTTCCTTCAGGAATTCGGGGTTGGATGCCACGTCGAATTCGTGCGCCGTGACCGCCGCGATGACTTCGCGCACGCGGTCGCACGTGCCGACCGGGACCGTGGACTTAACCACGATCAGGCGGTATCCGTCCATGGTGGACGCGATGGTCCGCGCGCAGGCCAGGACGTGATGCAGGTCCGCGCTGCCGTCCTCCTGCGGGGGCGTGCCGACCGCGATGAAGATGACCGTGGAATTCATGACGAGATGCGGGATGTCCGTGGTGAACCGCAGGCGGCCCTTGTCACGGTTGCGCGCGACCATGCTGTCCAGACCGGGTTCCCAGATGGGGATGCCGCCCGCGTTCAGCAGGTCAATTTTTTTCGCGTCGATGTCGCCGCAGGTCACCTGGTTGCCCGTTTCGGCAAGACCGGCGCCCAGGACCAGGCCCACATACCCCGTACCGATGACCCCGACTTTCATGAATCCCCCCTGGATTGCGCCTAATCCGACACGCCTTCGCCGTCGGCCGGCGCCGGAATTTTGGATACCGTCAGGCAGATGACGCGGGTGCGGGTCCGTTCGCGGACCTCGAAATCAAAGCCCGCGTACTGGAAATGCTCGTTGGCGGCCGGGACCCTTCCGGTGACCTCCAGCGCGAGCCCGCCGACCGTTTCGAAGATGTCCTGTTCCGGGATTTCCATCCCGGTCGCGGCCTGCAGTTCTTCGACGGCGGCGCGCGCCTTCACCAGCCAGACGCCGTCGGTGATCCGCTTGACCGATTCCTCGGCCTTTTCGTGTTCGTCCCAGATTTCGCCGACGATTTCCTCGACGATGTCTTCAATGCTGATCAGGCCGGCCAGCGCCCCGAATTCATCGACGGCGAACGCCATCTGGACGCGTTCCCGCTGCATTTCCTTGAGCACGTCGCCAAGCTGCTTGGTTTCGGGAACGATGACGACCTTGTGACGTTTCGCCAGCGCCCGCATGTCGAACGCGTCGCGGTCGCCGGCGGCCATGAAATCAAGCAGGTCCTTGGTGGTCAGGATGCCGACGATCTGGTCCAGGTCGCGTTCATAAACGGGGTAACGCGAGTATTTTTTGATGTTGACGGCCGCCAGTACCTCGTCCAGGGGCGTGCCCAGTTCGAACGCCGCGATGTCGGGTCGGGGGACCATCACTTCCATCACGCGCGTTTCGGAAAATTCGACGACCGACGAAAGCATGTCGCCCTTTCCGTCGGTCAGCGTGCCCTGTTCCGCGCCGATGCGGATCAGGGAATCAATCTGGGCCTGTGTCACCGGACGACCCGAATCGACGGTGCCGCCCGCCGCGGTGATGATGCCGCCGCTGAGCTTCTGCAGGGCCGCGGCCGGCCATGTGAAAATCTTGCAGCACAGCCAGATGATCGGGAACAGCGGAACGACCGATTTCGGGTTGTTGCGGGCGTACGTTTTCGGGACGACCTCGCCGAACATGACAATCAGGAAAGTCATCACGCCGACCGCGATCGCGATCGCGATGCCGATCGACGCCTTCATGTTCAGCGCCGTCATGCCGGCCTGCGTGATGCCGGTCGCGAGCGACGACGCCAGGATGTTGATCAGGTTGTTGGTGATCAGGATGGACGTCAGGACCCTGTTGGGGTCGTGGTGCCACCATACAATCATGCGCGAAGGATGCCGCTCCTTCAGGAAATCGTGCACGTCGTCCGGCCCCAGCGACATCAGGGCGGTTTCGGTGGCGGACGCGAGCGCCGACATCAGGATCAGGAAAAGGACGAAGAGAATCTGGAAAAGCAGTGTAGAGCCCACCTTTTGTGAGCGCGCCCCCGGGTTCAGAGGCCTTGAGAATATCAAAGCGGCCGGGGCCGGTCAAATGCGGGCCGGGCGGCAGGCGTCGACAGCTTCCTGCTTTGCCACAGCGGCAGCGATCAGTGGGGCCATCCGGCGCAGTACTGCAATGCCGATTTCGCCATCCTGATACATTTGATACCAGGTTCTTCGCTGCCGAATCACCCTTTCATCGTCCCGGAGGTGAAGACGAACAAGCATGGTTTCGGCCCGCGTTTTGAATTCAACGGGAATCCTGTCGGTAAGTACAAGCTGAAGCGACGGCAGGATCACCTCGAACCAGCCATCCATGACATCAAACGGATCCAGAACATCCGATGACGGCAGATTCTGCTTGCTGGAATTTATCCAGCCTGCAGCGAATCTGTAGTTTGACCAGTCATAGGCCTTTGAACGATCTTCGTCAAAACTGATGAAATGATCGACGGTTCCGACGGCTTCGTACATGGCCGAATAAGCACACAGATCACGAAATCCGGTCGCGAGGACAGGCCGGAAAGGAGTCCATAGATCTTTCGGCCGCCGAGCATCCTGGTGTTTTTCGAGCCATTTCATTCCCGGGGCCACTGCCTTCGTGTCGAAATCGTCAGGCTGGGGCACTCGGTCAAAATGAATCATATGCCCATGACCTCCGGATAAGCCTTCACCACCCACCGGGGCCAGAATGGATCGTTGCCGGCCAAGACCCTGCGAAGCTCCCGGTCGATTTCATCACGGCTGCACATTCCAGTGCAGAGTGTTCGCGTTTCCCCCCGCATGAATGCCTCGGCAGCTTCAATAGCCTGCTCTGCCTCGATCGACCGAGCCTGCGCCAGCCCAAAAGAATCCGAAACCAGCCAGTTCAGGACATCTCCCTGCATCGCCCATCTTTTCCTTGATAACACAACTGCCGAATCGACAACATCAAGGTGGAAAACCTGGTCTTCCTCCTCGCGGAAGTGCGGTTCCAGCGATGCCATCACCAGAGGGGAATGTGTCGCAGCGACAATCTGAACCTTTGAACCGGTATCCTGAATCAACGAATCAACAACATTCAGAACGGCCGGCACAATCCTTCGCTGCCATCTTGGATGCAGGTGTGCCTCGATTTCGTCGATCAACAATACGACCTCGCGGGCAGGCTGCTGGCCAAGCAGGCCGGAAGATTCGATGTGGTTTTCCCACGCCCAGACCAGAAGATATGCCAGAGCAATTATCCGGCGTACACCTGCCGAGGCATGAATAACCGGCACATCAGGACCGTATTCAGTCTTGAGGGTCGGATACTGCTTAGGGTCGTCGATGAACACCCTCCGCAACTCCCCTGGTTCAAGCATTTCATCGACAGAAGGCGACAAAGTCTTCAACACCCCACACAGCCGATCGAAAGGCTTTTTTCCTTCACGCTGCCACGAAGCCCAATCCCGAATAAGCCCCTCGCAAAGGGGATTGCCATTCCAGACTTCCTCTGCGGAAAACAGGTACGAGGGGGGCCGTTCCGGCGATTCCTTTTTCCAGTAGTTCCTGGCCGGATCCCACACCGAAAAGCCGCCATCGACCTGTGCGTATATCACCAAACCCGGTATTGCCGGTCTTCCCTGCTGTACCGACCACGTCTGGGATTTTCGGTCGAAAGTGCTTTCATACTCGTAACTATCCTTCGTTTTCGTATATCTGAAACGGATAGACGCTTTTGAGGAAAATTCCCGAGGTATCACGAGCGACCTTGACCAGGTTCGGGTAAGCGCCCACCACGCCACATCGAGAATGAAGCTTTTCCCCAGCCCGTTGTCACCCGTAAAAATGTTCACGCGCCTGGCGAAATCGATGCTCATCACGGGAGCCGGACCGACATTGTTCAATCCAAGAAATTCCAGCATTGATTCCTCCGTCGGGCGCGACTGTCAGCTGGGAACGGAGTCCGACCGCTGCCGGATCCGGCACACCTGAATCATCATGTCCGCAGATCGAAAACAGATCTCCGTGACCGGATTATGCTACGAAACCAGACCAGGCTTCAACTTGAGCGTCACTGTGATAACCTGATGACAACTTCCTTTCAACATGGCTGGGGCGCGGACACACGCGCGGGGGCGGACATGGCTGGCAGGATCAAGGCGGCGATAAACAGGGCTATCCCCGGCGTGCTTTTCGGGTCGGTCCTGATCCCGGCGGGGCTGTCGGCGGGCGTCGGAATACTGGTGCTGGTGTTCTGGCGCGGGGGCGGCGACATCGCGCTGGGGGTGGTGGCGATCGCCCTTGGCGTGGCGGTCCTGACGGGCACCATCATCAGCCTGGCCCTCCTGCGACGCCAGAACAGGATGGTCCGCGCGCAGGCCGAACTGGTCGCCCATGTCGGACACGAACTGCGGACGCCGCTCGC
>CAYYCO010000070.1:14068-15713 GCA_964470365.1 uncultured Anaeromyxobacteraceae bacterium
GATGCGCTCGCCGGGGCCATCGGGAACCTGGTTGACAACGCACTGACCCACGGACGCGTCGACGCAACGAATCCCCTCCTGGTCCGGCTGGACGCCGAAGGGTTGCACGGGGCGCCGGCGAACGGCAGGCCCAGGACCGGCCGCGACGGATGGATCGTGCTGACCGTCCAGGATCACGGGCCCGGCATTCCACGGCCCGATCGGAAAAGGGTGTTCGACAGGTTTCAGCGCGGCGCGGCCGCAACGGGCAACGACATCCCCGGGCTGGGCCTCGGCCTGTCCATCGTCAGGCAGTTCGCACTGGGTGCGGGCGGCAGTATCGACTACGACGAAACGCCCGGCGGCGGCGCAACATTCACTCTGAGGCTTCCGCGTGTGGACGGACGTGGCGTCCCGGCAGGGCGCGGGCCCGGGTGCACACCTGATGGCAACGATGAACCCGGGACCGACGGCGAACCGGCCGGCTCCCGGACGCCTGGGGAAAACCGCGATGCCTGAAAAAGCCGAACGGATCCTGGTTGTCGAGGACGACCCGTCGCTGGCCATGGGGCTCATACACAACCTGAAATTCGAGGGGTTCGACGTCATCCTGGCGCCGGACGGCGAAAAGGGCCTGAGGCTGGCGTGCGACGAACTGCCCGACCTGATCATCCTGGACGTGGGGCTGCCCGTGATGGACGGTTTCGAGGTGCTGGCCGAACTGCGGCGCGCGGGCCTGGAAATGCAGGTGCTGATGCTCACGGCCCGCGGCGCCGACGAGGACAAGGTGCGCGGCCTGGGCCTGGGCGCGGACGACTACGTCACGAAACCCTTTTCCGTGCGCGAACTGGTCGCCCGCATCAACGCCGCCCTGCGCCGCGTGCGCAGGGAACGGGCGGCCCTGGCGGCCCGTCCGCTGCGGTTCGGCGACGTGACGATCGACCCCGCGGCGCGGACCGTCTGCAAGGGCGGTGTGGACAAACAGCTTTCGTCACGCGAATTCGACCTGCTGCTGCACCTCGCGCGAAACCCCGACCGCGCGTTCACCCGCGAGGAAATCCTCAAGGCGGTCTGGGGCTGGGACTACGACGGAACCGACCGGACCGTCGACAACTTCATCAGGGCCCTGCGCGCCGCACTCGAAGACGACCCGTCCGCCCCGCGCCACATCAGGACCGTGTTCGGCATCGGATACTCGTTTTCACCCCGCTGAAAAAACCGCATCCGCATGACAAATCCGTGACACCCCGCGGCCATCATGGACCTGTTGGCGGGCACCGGCCCGCCGTGGCATCGACCCGGAATCATGGAATGAAATCATGGAAGAAAAAAAGATTGCGATAATAAAGGTCCGCGGTTCGCAGGACGTCGAATTTTCCATTCCGGCCCTGGCCGAATGGGCGCTGCCTTTCACGGGCGCGTCGGCAATGGTCGAACGGATGGCCGCATCGCGCGGCCAGGTGTTCCTGCCCAGCATGGTCCTGCCTTACCTGGCTGCCCTGAGCATGCAGCATGACGGCGTTACCGGCGCGCGGCACGAATACATCCTTATCGACGAATCGGAAGATGAACTGCGCAAGTGGGACTGGAACGTGGACATGGCGATGTTCACCACGTCCACGACCAACTGCCTGGCGACTTACCGCATGGCCGACCTGGCTCGATC
>CAYYCO010000071.1:0-15617 GCA_964470365.1 uncultured Anaeromyxobacteraceae bacterium
TCCGAACGGGGCCGGAAAGACTACAACCATAAAAATGTTGACCGGTCTCATACAGCCGTCGGCCGGCAGCATCCGCATACTCGGCGGTCCACCGGACGACATCCGCACAAAGGCCCGAATCGGGTTCCTGCCCGAACAGCCCTATTTTTACGATTACCTGACGCCCGTGGAACTGCTGGACGTTTTTGGCAGGATCTTCGGTATGCCGTCCGCACAGCGCAGAAAGAGGATCGACGATCTCCTTGCGCGGGTCGGACTGGCCGACGCAAGGAAACGGACGCTTCGCAAGTTTTCCAAAGGCATGCTTCAGCGCACCGGCATCGCCCAGGCCCTGTTGAACGACCCTGACCTGATCATCCTCGACGAACCGCTGTCGGGCCTGGATCCCATCGGCCGCAAGGAGGTCACGGACATAATCGCGGAACTGCGGCGTGACGGAAAGACGATTTTCTTCTCGTCGCATATCCTCACGGACATCGAGCGTCTCTGCGATCGCGTTGCGATTCTGGACCGCGGCGTCATCAAGGCGGCCGGCCCCCTGGACGAACTCCTGACCTCCGGGGACGGCGAACGCGAAATCCTCGCGGGCGGCGTCGCCGACCCGGCCGCGTTCACGCGGATGCCCGGCGTTGTGCGGGCCGAAACGTACGGTACCGATTCGGCTCGCTTTTTCTGCGCAGGTAAAGAAGCCGACGCACTGATCTCCGCGCTGATTCAGGCAGGCGGCAGCATCCTCGGCGTGAGCGACCGCAGAATCTCGCTTGAGCAGCTTTTCGTTAACGAGGCCACGTCCCGGGCCGCAGGGGGTCACGATGCTCAATGAGATTGTCAACTCGGTGCGCAGGGTTCTGGCCATAGCCCGCAACACCGTTCTGGAGGCGCTGCGCAACAGGGCTTTCCTGGGGATGGGCATTGCGGCCTTCGGGCTGATCGTGACGTCAATCGCCATTTCCGGGCTCGCCGTCCGCGGCCAGACTGAAAGGGTCCTGATCGACTTCGGGCTTGCGACGATATCGCTGTTCGAGGTCGTGATCGCCATCACCATGGGCGTGATCCTGATCTACAAGGAAATCGACCGAAAGACGTTCTACCTGATCCTGCCAAAGCCGATCCGGCGGTCGGAGGTAATGGTCGGCAAGTTCGCGGGCCTGCTGGTGGTGCTGGCGGTTTCGCTGATACTCATGACTATCGGCTGGATTGTGTCGCTGCTCGCGCGCGGCGTCAGCCTCCCCGCGGGCATGCCCCAGGCGCTCGTGCTGGTCTGGTGCCAGGCGGCGCTTATCACGTCCGTCGCCCTGTTCTTTTCCGCCTTCACCAGCCCGGTACTGTCCGGCGTCTTCACCTTCGGCGTATTCATGGTCGGCGCCTCGGTCGAGATACTCCGGGAACTCCTGGCGGCGCGAAAAGGGGCACTCAGCGAACCGGGGCCGGCAAGGCTCGTGGCCGAGGCCGCGGCTGCCATTTTCCCGGATCTTTCGGTCTTCAACGTGGGCAAGGAGGTCATCCTCCAGGTTCCAATTACCTGGGATTACGTCGGCGCCTCGCTGTTTTACTGCGCCTGCTACTGCCTGTTCTTCCAGGCGGCCGGCGCACTGATCTTCCAGCGGAGGGATTTTTCGTGACAAAGGCCGCCCAGACGCGATTCATGGTAATCCCGGGCCTCATCCTGCTGATTGTCGTGCTTAACGTCAGGGTGGTCTGGTCGGCCGGCGAAAATCTGGACACCGCCCGCGGCTGCGCGGCAATCGGCCTTGTCGACACCGCGATCGACTTCTACGCACGCGCCGCCCGCTGGTACACGCCTTTCTCGTCCGCCCCGCAGGATGCGATTGAAGGCCTTCTGGACGTTGCCCGAGGGTCGGAGGCGCGGCAGGACCCGAAAACGGCTCTGAAGGCCCTTAGAGAGGCCCGCGCGGCCATTCTTGCGACACGATGGCTTTTCACGCCGTCACGGGAACGCCTGCCGGACATCAACGAACGGATCGCCGACCTGATGGCCGCATCGGCGGCCACCGGCGCGGCGACCTCGAATGCCGCGGACAACCTCGCGCAACTCCGCAGGACGAACCTCCCCGACCCATGGCTGTCGCTGATGGCCACCCTGATGTTCGCGGCATGGATTCCCGTGACGGTCATCGGCGCATCCAGGGCGGTAACCGCGGAAGGCCGGTTCGCCGGAAGGACCGGGCTGGCCTGGATCGCGGCGTCAGCGGGTCTTCTCGCCTGCTGGCTGATCCTTGTCGCCATCGCCTGAGGCGGCGCCGCCGATCCGGGAACGCAGCGCCTTGAACTGTCCAAGATTATTGAATGATATCGATAACTTACCACGATTACCACGGAACGTTATGCTGACGGGGAGCTCCAGGAACTCCTCGATTTCCAGGCGCGCCCCGGAGAAATATGCCGCCATCGCGGGCGGCTGTCGCCTCGCCGCCTTCCGGCGCGCAACCGGGGACTTGCGGACAATTTCCTCGACATCGCGGGTCGTCAGGCCCTTTGCCAGGATCTCCGCAAGCAGTTCGCACTGGCGTCCGGCGTCCAGTCCGACCAGTGCCCTGGCGGTCCCCTCCTGAAGACGCCCGTCCTCCAGCGCGTCAAGCACCGGCGCTTCAAGCTTGAGCAGCCTTAGCGAATTGGCCACGGTTGAACGCTCACGTCCCACCCGCTTCGCGATGTCGTCCTGGCGCATGCCGAATTCGCGCGCCAGCCGTTCGTATGCCCTCGCCTGCTCGACCGGGTTCAGGTCCTCCCTCTGGATGTTTTCAACCAGTGCCATGATGAAGGCGTTTTCCGCCTCTGCCTGCCTGACGACGACGGGCACCGACGCAAGCCCTGCCAGTCGCGCGGCCCTCAGACGCCGCTCGCCGGCGATCAGCGCATATCGGCCGTCCCCGGTCTCGGACACCACCAGGGGCTGAATGATTCCGGCTTCACGGATCGAGGCCGCGAGGCCTTCCAGGGCCTCTTCGTCAAACCTCGTCCGGGGTTGGGCGACGTTGGCGTCGATCCGGTCGATTGGACATTCAAGCGTCGACTGCGCGGTCACGCTGGCGGGAAACAGGGCGGACAGCCCCTTTCCCAGTGCGGGCCTCTTCGGATTCATCGGATACCCCCGGGGATGTCAGTTCATCTGAAGACGTTCCAGCAGTTCCGCGGCCAGTTCCATGTGCGCAGCCGCGCCTGACGCCTTCACGTCGAAGAGTATAACCGGTTTGCCGTGCGATGGGCTTTCGGCAAGCCTCACGTTGCGGGGAATTCTTGTATTGAAAACCTGGCCGGGAAAATGGCGGGCTATGTCGTCGGCAACCTGGTGGCTCAGGCGGGCCCGTGAATCGAACATGGTCAGCACGAGGCCGAGCAGCTTCAGGTCGGGGTTCCACGAGCGCCGCGTGAGATCGATGGTCTGCATGAGTCTTGCAAGACCGTCAAGCGCGTAGAATTCGCACTGCATCGGAACGACCACATGCGTTGCGGCGGCCAGGCCGTTCAGCGTCAGGAACCCCAGGGCGGGAGGACAGTCGATGAGCACGACGTCGTAACGGCCGGCGGCAGCGGCCAGCGCCCCGCGCAGGAGCAGCGCGCGATCGTCGACGTCGACAAGCTCCACTTCGGCCGCGACCACATCGGGGTGCGAAGGAAGGACATCAAGCGATTCCAGTTCGGATTTCCTGACTGCATCGCCCAGCGACGTCCGGCCCAGCATTGCGTCGTACACGTGCGGGCCGCCTGCGCGGTAGTCGATACCGAACGCAAGACCGGCGTTGGCCTGCGGATCCATGTCCACCAGCAGGGTCGGTACCTCATACACCGCCAGAGAGGCGGCAAGGTTCACCGATGTCGTCGTCTTGCCGACGCCACCCTTCTGGTTGGCGACCGCAATCACGACTGGCGTCCGATTGCTTTGTTTCACGTGAAACAATCCTGTCAGGCTGACTACTGCTGCGTGTTTCCGGCAGGCGCGGGAGCAGGCTGCGCGGCCGGCTCGGCAGCCGGGGCAGGGGCGGCCTCGGGCGCCGCGGCAGGGGCCGGAGCCGGAGCGCTTTCACCTTCCGGAGCAGCCGGAGCCGTGTACGGAACCGTGTCCGATGCGACCGGGGCCTTCGTCTTGACGCCGGCCGTCACGCTCTGGTTGGTGTTGATCACCGCGAGCGCAACCGACAGCACGAAAAACACGCCGGCAAGGACGCCGGTGGACTTCGTCAGGAATGTGGTCGCGCCGCGACCCCCAAACACCGACGAGGACGCCCCGCCGCCGAATGCCGCACCCATTCCGCCGCTCTTGCCGGGCTGGACCAGGACCACCACGATCAGGAGCAGCGAAGAGATAATGTGGAGAACCACCAGAAGCACGGTCACGAATGTCATCTTTAAACTCCTGTTCCCTCGATGATACCACCGAACGAATCGGCCTTGAGGCTCGCACCGCCGACCAGCGCCCCGTCCACGTCCGGACAGGCCATCAGGTCGCGGGCGTTTTCCGCCTTCACGCTGCCGCCATAAAGAATCCTGGTGGCGCCGGCAACCTCTTCGCCGAACATGCCCCTCAGGATGCCACGAATGAACTCATGAACCTCTTCCGCCTGCAGGGGAGTGGCGACCTCGCCGGTGCCGATCGCCCAGACCGGCTCGTACGCGATGACCACGCCGGCCATGGCGGCCGCGCCGATGCCCGCAAGGCCGACCCGAACCTGCCGATCCACGCGTTCAAACGTCTTCCCGGCCTTTCTTTCCGCCAGCTTTTCACCAACGCAGAAAATCGGCACCAGTCCGGCAGCCAGAGCCCGCCTGACCTTCGCACCGACAAGTTCGTCCGATTCGAAATGATATTCACGCCGTTCGGAATGGCCGACGATCACATAGCGGCAGCCGGCGCTGATAAGCTGATCCGCGCTGGTTTCGCCCGTAAATGCGCCCGACACCTCGACGCTGACGTCCTGGCCGCCGAGGCCGACGTTCGACCCCTCCAGAACCTTTGCCACGCCCGGAATCAGCACCGCTGACGGACACACCACCACTTCCACGTTCCTGAAGCGGGCCGAACGGGCAGCGACCGCCCGTGCCAGATCGGCGGCGCCCCTCACGTCGAGATTCATCTTCCAGTTACCGGCAACGAGGTACCTTCTGGCTGCCATCACATTCCCCCACAAATCGCCTTCACAGCGGGCAGTTCCTTGCCGAGCATCATCTGAAGGCCGATGTCGCCACCAGCCGACACGTGCGAAAAAAACGGGGTCAGGACCAGCTTCGTCACCAGTTCGGGCATCTCTTCGCCGATAACGGTGGCCGAGGCCGCGGAACGGATGAGAGCCTTCGCGACCCGGGCAGACCCCTCCGCGAACCGGCCCTGCCTGGTCCGTCCCAGCCCGCCATGCCAGACCAGGGTCCGGACACCCTTGAAACCCGCGCCGAAGCATTCGGGCGTGGCAGGTCCGATATCCATGACCTCGCAGTCGGCGGGAATCGAGTCCGCCCTGACCACGCGGGCGTCGTCATCCCCCGAACCGACAGGCTTCACGACCACGTCGATCGGAAGCAGTACGTCCACCCCGCGCAGGGCGGCGCGGGACAGAATCTTGCCGGCGGTTTCGGCGCGATCCTTTTCAATCCGGACACAGCCGGTCCCCCAACCCCTCGACGCGAGGAACGGAAGGGCCGCGCGGCCACCGACAAAGGCCCGCTGCACCCGGCCGAGATGATTGTTCAGGTATTCAATCACATGAGCGCCGTCATCGCCGCCGAACATTACCGCCAGCTGCGAGTCGCCCGCCCCGACGATCCTGGACAACATTTCGATTTCCTTACGGAAACGTATCCCGACAGTCTTCAGGTTGAACAGTCCCGAAACCCCGACCGTCGATGCCAGTTCCCTGTCCGAAAGACGGAACGCCTCGTTCACATAGACGTCGGCGAGACTGCACAGCCGCTGTGCGAACAGGTCGTCATTCCTTTCGTCTTCCGCATGGAACCCGAGGTTTTCGAGAAGCACGACCTCGCCTTCGACGCGTTCCATGATCACCTTCCACGGACCTTCACCGACGGTGTCTTCCGGGAGGTATATGTCGCAATCGAGAATCTCGACCAGTCTTTCGGCGACCGGGGCAAGCGAGAAGCGCCCGTTCCGGCGTCCGCCCGGCGTCCCGAGCGAAGAGGCAAGAACAACCCTGGCGCCCTCGGATATCAGGTGCCTGATTGTGGGAACGCATATCTGGATTCTTGAATCGTCGATGACCCTTCCGTTTTCGTCGACAGGGCAGTCCATGTCCACCCGGACGAGCACCCTGCGGCCGTCCAGGGCCATATCCTCGAGCCTGTCCATATCACGGAAACCAGCCACCGCAACCTCAAGAAACTGGCCAGAACGGCCGGTCGCATACTCTAGCAGAAACCACAATGGAGTCAATCACATTGCCCGCACCGGAATCTCGTACCTCCGCGCAGGCCCCGTCTGCCGCCGCCAATGACGATTCACCCGGCCCGACCGAAGGGAGGCCCGCCATATTCCAGCCCGTGGTGTCAACCCCGGGAAAACGGGGGTGTCAACCCCGGGAAAACGGGGGTGTCAACCCCGGGACCACGTCGCACGCCACCCAATCATCCCCGGCCCGACCGAAGGGAGGCCCGCCATTTAGAGCCCGGGTCCGAGCGCAGCGAGGCCCCGGGAAAACGGGGGTGTCAACCCCGGGAAAACGGGAGAGGCGTCAGGACACCCCGCGCCGCGCCAGCCACTCGCGCGTTGTCACAAGGGAATCGACGCCCGTCAGGCTCTTTGTAGGCTGGAAAAATTCGTCACGTTCAAGAATCAGGCAGCCGACGATTCGCGGATCGAGCAGGCCGGCAAGCGACTGGTTCAACATCTCGTGCGAACAGGCGGGCACCAGCCGTCCGCCGACATCGACCTCCTTGCCGGGGTAGAGGGTAGGGGGGAGGTCGGCACGCACGGAATCAAGCGCGACCAGGTTCGTGTTTATATGAGCCGGTCTGAACATCAGGGCGCCGGAAGAATCGGTCGCCAGGGCCGTTTCCCGCGGACACACCGAGTACTCCACGACCTCGACCCGCCCCGTGTCCGCGTCCGTTGCGATGATCCCCACCTTCTCGAAGGGAGCGCGGCGCATCACCGCCGAAAGCGTCATGCCGTAGCAGCCCGACGCGTGGAACCCCAGCCGCACTGGCTCGAGCGCATTAGCCGCGACGTTATCCACGTTGTGGAGCACCACGTCGGACACTCCATGGCCCCTGAGCCAGTCCATCGTCGTCAGCCCGTCGCCGCCGGTGGTCAACATGGCCTTGAAGACGCCGCCATGACCGTCGCCGGTAAACACGAGAGCACCGTCAGGCCTGACGATAAGATCGCCGTCCATGTCCAGCCTGGGGTGCTCCGCCTGGACCATGACGCGCACCATGTCCCGCGGGAACCCGGACGGCAGAAAATGATCGACCCATTCCTGGAGGGCGGCACGGGTTGAATGACCGGCCATGAGCACCAGCGGCGCAAAACGGCCGCATTCGCGGCCGCATACAAGCATCTGTCCGGCGAACAGGTCCAGGAAGGAGCGACCGGACTTTTCGCATACAGGGAACAGCCCCTTGGGGGCCGCGCCGCCGAACCGCCTGAGCACGGCGGCAGCCTGCGGGTGCGCCCCTGCGCCGGCCCAGAACCTCGTCGCGGCGCCGCCCGCGAATATCACGACGCCCCAGCGCCCCGCGGACAGGTCACGCCGGCCCCGCAGGGCCAGTTCGGGAACGTCCAGCCCGGAAGCCTCATGTGAAGGGAAGGGCACGAGCCGCGACGCAGGCGCCGAGGTTGCGCCGGCGGTCCTGATATCCAGGCGCAGTCTGGCCAGCCAGTTCACGTCAACCCTGGCGAGGTCGGCGGCAAAACGCGCGACGACCCCGGGCCGGCACGCGTTCGGCGCCAGCCACTTGGGCAATGAAGGCGCGAAACCGGCCGCGATCAATTCTTCGAAAACCGGCAAAGCACCGGGCGTCGAGGCAAGCGCCCCCGCCAGTCCGTCAATCCCGGCTGCCGCCCGCATCGCAGCATCGTCCATCAGAAACGCCCCGTCTGCAGACCGGACGCCGGCCGAACCACGCGTATGGTGGATTCGATCCCGGTCTGCTCAAAATACTGGGACTTCAACTGCGCGCAGAATTCCACGGCAGCCGGTTCATCGACCAGATTAACCGTGTTCCCGCCGAAACCGGCGCCGGTGAGGCGGGCGCCGACGCATCCCTCAATGCCGCCGGCAATCGCCACCAGCTTGTCCAGCTCGCGGCACGATACCTCGTAGTCGAGAGCCAGGCTGATGTGGGATCCTGCCATCAGGCTGCCGACCAGAGCGGCATCGCCGACGGAAAGGGCCCGCGAAGCGCGTAACGTCCTGTCGTTTTCCGTGACCGCGTGCCGGAGGCGCCGATACGAGACGGCGGGCATGTCCGTGCGGAGCGATTCCAGCATTTCCATGCCGACATCCCTTGCTGCCGCGATCCCGGAGCCGAACACTTTCCTGATCACCGACATGCCTTCGGCGCATTCCTTCTGGCGTTTCGCGTATTCGCCGCCTGCAAGCGAATGCCTGACGCCCGAATCGGCGACCACGATCACCCACCCCGGATGCACGTCCACGGGCGTCGCCTCCAGCGTCCTGCAATCCAGCAGGAGCGCCTTGCCGGCCTGCCCGCACGCGCTGGCCATCTGATCCATGATTCCGCACGGCACGCGGCAGAATCCGTTTTCCGCCATCCTGGCGATCCTGGCCAGTTCCGGCATCGACGGGCCGGCGCCCGACAAGGCCGCGGCGATCCCCAGCAACGATACCTCGATCGCCGCCGACGACGACAGGCCCCCGCCCTGCGGGACATCGCCGCCGACCGCCACGTCGGCGCCCCCGATGGCGAATCCGGATTCCCTCCAGGCCCAGAACGGGCCGCAGGAGTACGACCGCCAGTCCACGTCATCGAAAGGCGAAAAGGCGGCCACGTCCACCTCGACGACATCGTCCGCGTCAACCGCAAGTATCCGCAGACGCCCGTCATCCCTCGGCGCGGCGACCGCGCATGTGCGCAGGTCGATTGCGGCCGGCAGGACGAACCCGTCGTGGTAGTCCGTGTGTTCGCCGATGATATTCACGCGGCCACCGGCATCTGCCCAGACATCGGGCCTTCGCCCGAACCTGTCCGCGAAACGGTCCGAAACCCTGTCCAGCAAGGCGGATTGATTCATCTGAAGACCTCTTGAAGCGTCAGCGCCAGTCCTGGAACTGACGGTATTCGGTTTCGAATTCGTCGCGTTCGACGACGAAGCACGTCCCGGTGAACGCGCCTCCCGGACAGTACGCGGAGTGCGGAGAACGGACGAGGACCGGTTTGCCCGGCTCGAGCGGCAGTTCGGTCACGCCGCCCCTGCCGTCCGAAAGCACCAGCGTCACCCTGCCGGAAATCAGCAGGAACAGTTCGGGGCAGTCGTGCCGCTCCAGATCGGTCGCCTGGCAGGGCGAGTATTCGGGCGGGCTGAAAACGCCGCAGCGCCAGTGCCCGGTGTCGCCGCAAAGCACATTCCAGCGTTCGCCCGACGGGAAAGCGATCGCGCTGTCGGGTGCTGCGTCGGGAAAGGACGGCGCCCTGGTGGAAACCATTCGCATCTCAAACCTCCAGGGATTTCCGCGAGCCTTCCCGGGCAACGGTCGGGCCGCGGCTGCGGGCCAAGTCACTGTTTCCTGTGCAGGACGAGCCCCACGACCGTGAAGATGGCGCCGGCGCCCGTCAGGATCGCGCCCCACCAGTATCCGGGCATGCCGATCTGCGTCGCCTTGCCACCGGGATCCATCGCCTGTCCGACGATCACCAGGACCCCGTAAACGAGCAGGATGATACCGACAAAGAACCATATCGGAAGCGGAAGTTTTCCTTCGTTGTCGTTCGCCATTTCATTTACCTCCGGTCTACCAGAACAGGATGTTCAGGGCGATCAGCGCCACCAGCGCCAGGCCGGCCCAGAACCCGGGCCGTCCGTACCACGCCACCTTCGCCGAGCCGTCTTCCTCGACGGTCAGGCCCTTGACCAGGCCGATCAGCTCGGAATCGGGTTTGGGTGTGGTAAACAGGCTGATGAGGATCGTCACGCCGAAACAGACCAGCCAGCCCCAGACGGCCTGCCACAGGTTGCGGGTCATGTCGCTGGGGTGCACGGCCAGCGTCAGCACCGACGAAATCGTCGGCCCGAACAGGTCGAACTTGAAACCCATGTAAATCCCGAACGAAGTGATCATGCCGCAGATGAGGCCGAAGAAGGCGCCCTTGCTGGTCGTGCGTTTCCAGAACATGCCGAGAAGCATGGTGGCGAACAGCGGCGCATTCACCCAGGAGAATATCGCCTGGATGTAGTCCATGATCGTATTGAACTGCATGGCGACGTAAGCCGTGGCGACCGACAGCAGGATGCCGACGACCGTGGTGACGCGGCCGACCCACACCAGATGCGAGTCCGACGCGTCCCTGTTGATTACGGCCTTGTAGATGTCGTAAGTCCAGACCGTATTGAACGCGCTTACGTTACCCGCCTGCCCCGCCATGAACCCGGCAAGCAGCGCCGTAATCCCGAGACCGACCAGCCCGGTCGGATAATAGCGGGCGATGAGCATGGGCAGTGCCGAATCAAACCACGGTTCACCCGTGGACGGGTGGGGCAGTATGGCGAAGCCGCTGCCGGTCTTGACGTTCGCCAGCTGGTAGGCGACCAGGCCGGCGCCGACCACGATGAAGGGCAGGGCCATCTTGAAGAACGAAGCGGTGATCGGCGTCAGGCGCGCGGAACGCAGGTCCTTTGACGAGAAAGCGCGCTGCACGACCAGGAAGTCGGTTGTCCAGTAACCGAACGAAAGGACGAAACCGAGGCCCATGATGAGGCCGAGCCAGGTCACGCCCATGTCGTTGTTGGCAGCCGCCCCGGTCGTCTGCCAAAGGGTCGTCATCCTTTCCGGGAGCCCGTTGAACACCTCCGCGGGGCCGCCAAGTTCGACGACGCCCAGGATGGTGACCAGGAACAGCCCGGCCCAGATCAGGAAGAACTGAACGATCTCCGTGAAGATCGCGCTCATCAGGCCGCCAAGCGTGATGTAGCAGCCGATGGCCAGCGCGGAAATCCACATCGACACATGCCAGTCCCAGCCCAGGAGGACATTGAAGACAAGCGCCATCAGGTAAAGGTTGATACCGGACATCAGAAGCGTCATCACCGCGAACGAAATGGCGTTCAGCAGGCGGGTGCGTTCATCGAACCGCAGCTTGAGGTATCCGGGGACCGAATGAATCTTCGAACTGTAATAAAACGGCATCATGTAGAGGCCGAGGAACAGCATCGCCGGGATCGCGCCCAGCCAGTACCAGTGCGACACGAACATGCCGTATTTCATGGTGCCGCCGGTCCAGCCCAGTATTTCCAGGGCACCGAGGTTGGCCGACAGGAAGGCAAGCCCCGCGACCCATGAAGAATTCTTGCGGCCGCCCATGAAGAAGTCGTCGCCCGTCTTCGTGAACTTGCGCAGGTACAGGCCGATGCCGATGATGGCCACGAAATACAGGCCGATGATCAACCAGTCAATCGCCCCGAGATGAATGACGGGCTTGCCGCCGCCGCAACCGGTCGACAGCACCGCGAGCGCGGCGGCCGCCTTGACGCCCGACGACCGAAGTTCTTTCAGTTTGTTCCCCATGTTCCACCCCGGAATCTGCATGACGAAAATACCTCTGACGTGCCGGTGAAACCGACGCCGTAACATACCATGTTGCACACGGTCGCAGATACTCGCATTTTTCGGTTGCGCCCATAGCCCGCTACCGCTCGCGCACGCGGATCGGGATCATGTGTTCATCATTGAAATAACCCGTTCTTTTGCTGTACCATACTCTGGATTTTTGTCCGGGCTGGCGCTTCGTCGCACGCCTGACCCGGGATTATGGAGGCGGCCGATGAATCTGCGTATTTCCAACGTCCTGTTAGTGACCCTCGTGATGGCGGCATTTTCGACCGTCTCATGCGGGGACAATCCCGTTGACCAGGACACGCATACCGATATCGACATTGCCGACACGGTCGTTGCCGACACGACCGCCGACGTGCAGGCGGACGACGCGGTCGACGCGATCAACACCGACGCCGATGCCGTCGAACCGGATGACGCGAACGGCCGCGACGTGGAAGACGCCGGCGAAGACGCCACGCTGCCATGTCCGGGCGCTTTCATGTGCGCATGCGAGGGTCCGGCCGACTGTCTGTCGGGCCTGTGCGTGCAGGGGCCAAATGGCTCCATCTGCTCGAAATACTGCGACCTGATCGGCAGCGACTGCCCCCAGGGGTGGGCGTGCGAAAACGTGACCACCGGTTCCGAACCGATATACGGCTGCGTGTACCCGTTCCCGAACCTGTGCCGCCCCTGCGACAACGCCAGTCAGGACTGCAAACCGACCGTCGGCGCCGGCGACAAGATATTCCTCTGCATCGAATACGGCCCCGAGGGCAGCTTCTGCGGCGCTGAATGCGTCCGCGACACCGACTGTCCGGAAGGCTTCTCGTGCGACGACATTCCCTTCAACGGCGACTTCGTCAAGCAGTGCATGCCCCAGGACGGCGTCTGCCAGTGCTCCGATTACTTTGTCGGCGACATGACGAACTGCTACTTCGAAAACGATTTCGGCAAGTGCACCGGCACCAGGACGTGCTCCACGGAATGCACTTCGGACAAGTCGACACACCCGATGGTCGCGACGGCGGAAATCTGCGACGACCTTGACAACGACTGCGACGGGACGATCAACGACAACGTCCCGGACCAGGAATGCCCGCTTACCAACGCCTTCGGCACATGTACCGGCAAGGCCGAATGCAACGTCGGCGACAGCGAATACGGCGAATGCAGGGGCACGTACGCCCAGCCTGAAATCTGCAACGGCGCCGACGAGGACTGCGACGGCGTCACGGACGACGGATACCCTGACGACGACACCGACGGCATCGCGAACTGCGTCGACGGCGACATCGACGGCGACGGCATCGCCAACGGTCTGGACAACTGCCCCTACAAGAAAAACCCGGGACAGGAAAACAACGACGTCGACGAAGAAGAGGGTTCCGAAGAAACGATGGGCGACGCCTGCGACCCGGATGACGACAACGACGGCATCCCCGACGTTGCGGACAACTGCAGATTCGTTAAGAATTCCGACCTGGCCAACATCGACGGCGACGAATTCGGCGATGCCTGCGACTGCGACAGGGACGGCGACGGCAAACTGAACACCGCGCTGCTCGACATGCTCGGCGGACAGTGCACGGTTGCGGAAGACAACTGCCCGTCGATCAGCAACCCGGGACAGGAAAACACCGATCGCGACGCGCGCGGCGACGTCTGCGACTGCGACATCGACGACGACACGATCGCCAACAACAATGTGGGGTGCCCTGTCGTCACGCCGGATAACTGCGCGTACGTCAAGAACGTCGACCAGATCGACACCAACTCGAACAACAAGGGCGATGCCTGCGACTGCGACGCCGATTCGGACACCGTCGCCAACAACAACCCGAACTGCCCGGTCATCGTCGACCCGGACAACTGCGTGCTGGTGGGCAACCTGAACCAGCGCGACATCGACCACGACGACATCGGCGACGCCTGCGACTGCGACATCGACTCCGACGGCATCTACAACAACAACATGGGCTGCCCGCTCGTGGAACCCGAAGACAACTGCCCCTACACCCCGAACCCGGATCAGGACCCGCTGGACTGCGACAACGACTTCGACGGGGACCAGATACTGAACGACGACGACAACTGCCCGTGGGACCCGAACCCGTACCAGGAAGACGCGGACAAGGACGCCACCGGCGACGTCTGCGACTGCGACGCGGACGATGACGGCGTCATCAACACCGGCGCCGACGTCACCGGCGTGCCGTGCGCCTATGTCGGACTTCCGGACAACTGCGCGCTTGTCGCCAACGCCGGCCAGGACGATCTGGACACGGACTACATCGGCGACGCCTGCGACTGCGACATCGACGGCGACGACGATCCGCAGGCAGGTTACGGTTGCCCGACACCGGCATTCCCGGACTGCGAACCGTACAACGTGAACATCAGCCATAATGCGTCCGAAAGGTGCGGCAACAGCATCGATGACGACTGCGACGGCCAGACCGACGAGGGCGCGGCGGTGGGGTGTTCCAGCTTCTATTATGACAACGACAACGACACCTACGGCAGCTCCGACTTCAGGTGCCAGTGCAAGGCCGACGGCAAGTACCGCGCCGTCCGCGGCGGCGACTGCGACG
This sequence comes from uncultured Anaeromyxobacteraceae bacterium, assembly GCA_964470365.1. GTDB lineage: Bacteria > Myxococcota_A > UBA9042 > DTJE01 > DTJE01 > JAGOFO01. The sequence goes on from CAYYCO010000071.1 coordinate 14,333, forward strand.
ACAACAATTTCAACCGCAATCCGGGCGCCCTGGAAGTGTGCAGCAACGGCCTGGACGACAACTGCAACGGCTCCGAAAACGACGAAAACTCGTTGAACTGCCTGAACTTCTACTACGACAACGATGCCGACAACTACGGCACCAACGACTTCAAGTGCTACTGTTCGTCGTCCGGCCTTTACTCGGCCCGCTTCAGCGGCGACTGCGACGACAACAACCCGGCAGTCAGCCCCGGCATCAAGGAAATCTGCTTCGACGGCAAGGACAACGACTGCACCGGCTCCCAGAACGACGTCGGATCGATCGGCTGCACGCCTTACTACTACGACTATGACAACGACGGTTACGGCACCGCGGATAACCTCTGCCTGTGCGTCGGTCTGGACATGTACCGCGCGACCGCGACCAACGACTGCGACGACTTCGACAACACCGTGAAACCGGTCGGCGTCGAAATCTGCAACAACGAAAAGGACGACAACTGCGACGGCGTCCAGGACACCCAGAACGCCAGCGGCTGCACCCTGTTCTACATGGACGCCGACCACGACACGTACGGCGCCACCGGACAGAGCGCCTGCCTGTGCAACGCCGATTCGACCTACACGGCCAGCCGCGGCGGCGACTGCAAGGACAACGTGCCGGCCATCCACCCGGACGTTGACGAAATCTGCAACAACATCGACGACAACTGCACCGGCGCGACCGACGAACCCGCCGCGGAAATCTGCCCGCAGGACGAAGAACTTCATTCCGGCATCGTCTGCATCAACGGCTCCTGCCAGGTGTCCGGCTGCGCCCCGGGGTGGTTCGACGTGAACAACTCGGCGACCGACGGATGCGAATGCGCCCAGGACGCCAACGACAACAACTACAACATGTGCAACACGGCGCTCGATCTCGGTACGCTCAGCGACGCCGCCGCATCGCCGACCATCACGCGCACCGGCCGCATCGTCCCGAACGCCGATGTCGACTGGTACAAGGTCACGGCGACCGACACGCCCGACAGCGGCAGCATTTCCAACCCCGGCGACGACACGTTCAAGGTGAGGGCATGGGTCGTCCGCCCGACCGACGGATCGATAGGGGTGAACATCCACGTCGGTGATTGTTCGCAGCCGGCCTCCTGCGCGGACGGCGCCAGCGACTACAACTACGACGTGTCCGGCGTGGACAAGGCGAAGCAGGTCGGCCAGGGCGACTGCATCAATGCGACCGGGGATCACTGGACATGCTGCTCGCCCGACACGTGCGACGACGGCGCCGGGTCCGACCTGAACAC
>CAYYCO010000072.1:0-11544 GCA_964470365.1 uncultured Anaeromyxobacteraceae bacterium
GCGCCCAGCCCGAACGACGCCAGCAGGATCTTGCCCGCGCCGCTGCCGGACGATTCGCCTGACACCAGGATTTCGGTCGCGGCGGTTGCCTCCGGGAAGGGCAGTTCGCCGTGGCGTTCCTTCACGAAGTACTTGCGCAACGGGATGATCAGGACGACGCCCAGTGCGCCGCCGATGAAGCACGCCAGGAATATCTGCCACCACGACGGCTTGACCTGGTTCAGGTACAGGGCCGGGATGACGAATGCAGCGCCCGCGGCGACGACGCCCGATGCCTGGCCGATCGACTGGACGATGACGTTTTCCAGGATGGTCGACCGCGTCCTGCCGATCTTCCCGAAGAAGATGGCGGCGACGGCGATCGGGATGGCGGCTTCTATGCCGCTGCCCGCGCGCAGCGCGATGTAAACGCAGGCCGCGCTGAAGATAACGACCATGGCCAGCGCCATCAGCACCGACCACCGCGACACCTCGGCGATTTTCGCGCCCGCCGGGACAATCGGGTTATACGTCTCGCCGGCCTGCAGCTTCCTGTAGGCGTTTTCCGGCAACAATCTCGATCCGCCGCCCGCGTGTTCCATGGATTCCCCCTCCGGGTATTCATTTCCGGTTGGAAATAGCATATTAAGTGGACCGGTGTCGAGATGGCATCTTCGTCGCGTTCCGTTCAGGGACAGCAACATTAGTGGAGTTTCCAATGTGGGAAGTCGCCGGGGGCGCCGCCCTCATCTTCTGCATGAGGATCTGTGACGTTTCGCTGGGCACGATCCGCCAGATCATGGCCGTGAGGGGACGCGGCGTGGTTGCGGCCGCGATCGGCTTCGTCGAGGTGACGATTTTCATCCTGGCAATCAGCAGGGTGCTGTCGTCGATTGGCGAAAACCCGATTTATGTCCTGGCCTATTCGGGGGGATTCGCGACCGGGACGCTGGTAGGCGTGCAGGTTGAACACCTGATCGGCATCGGGACGCGCCTGATTCGCGTGGTGACGGTCCAGCCGAACCTGGAACTGGTGGCGGCCCTGCGCGGGGCCGGTTTCGGCATCACCCAGGTTGATGCCCACGGCAAGGACGGTCCCGTCTACCTGCTGATTTCCGTGGCAAAACGCAAGCGCGTCGCCGAATTCCGCGACATCGTCGAAAGAATCGCGCCGAACGCCATGTTCACCGTGGAAGAGGTCCGCAGCAGCCAGGGCGGCGTCATGGACGTGGGACGCAAGGGCAAGTAGGCGGGAAACCGGCAGGCCATGCCGTCAGGGCATGGGGCCTGACGCCGGGAAATTCCCCGTCGTGTTGAACTGTTCCACTGCCGGCACAAGGATGTGCGGGTAGTCGGTCTGCATCAGGGTTATTCCGGCGTCCGCGTACGATTTGTAACCGGTGTAGTCGCCCCAGTTCGCCAGCACGTCCCCGCCGGCCATCACGTCCTGCTGGATCTTCAATCCCAACCCCTTCAGGCCGGCGTAAACAGTGGCGTCGGCGTCGCCCCATGCGAATTCGACGATCTTCAGTCCCGGAACCGCGGCCAGCATGGTCTGCGCGTCCGCGACCGCGTTCCCGGCGCTTTCAACGGGGACCGGCGGCATGATCATAACGAGGGGGTCCGCCTGGGCGACCAGTCTGGCGACATCCCACTCTTCCCGGTAAAGCACGACGTCGTAATACGGCCCGACACCCCCGTCCGGGTTGCCCGCGATTTCGTCCACGACAAGCCGGTACTGATCGGTTTTCGCGTCCAGGTACAACATCACGCCCAGTTCGTAAGCCAGTTCAAGCACTTCGGAAAACAGCGGTATCTTTTGTGTTTCCGGGTCGTCGGTAGCGCCCTGCAGGGTCAGCGCGCGCACCTGATCCAGGGGCATCGCCGAAACTTTGCCGGTCCCGTTTGTTGTCGTCGCGACGCTGTCGTCGTGCGTGACGACCAGCTTGTTGTCGATCGTGTTCCTGACGTCGATTTCGACGAAATCCGCCCCCAGTTCAGCCGCGGCGCGCAGCGCTGCCAGCGAATTTTCCGGCGCCGACAGGTGCGCCCCGCGATGCGCCGCCACCATCAAGCGCGTGCAGTCCGCCGAACGGAGGCATTCGACCGTGGTCAGGGGCCCTTCGGCGGTATCCACCGCGTCACCGGTGACGACATCCATCGCGGCATCATCCGGAACGGTCGGTGTTGCGCATCCGACCGCCGTGACGATGCCAGCCGCGATCAACGCCGTAACGTGGGATTTCATGGAATCGATCACCCTGGGCCTCCTTCGATGCCGTCCAATGTCGCCCGCGAGCATAGCATCCGCCCGAACCCGCCGGAAGCTGGACAAAATCCGTGGGTTGAGGTTGTACCCGTGTTTGCTGCATAATTAACCGCCTGCCCGCCCGGCAGTCTTACAAGCGAGGCATCGATGAACACGAGGAAGGCTCTTTTAATTGTCGCGGCCGGGGCGTTCGCGCTGACCGCATGTTCCGGTTCAAACACACCGTCCGACATCGCGGGCGACATGGCCGGCGACACTGTCGTCGACCAGGACGTCATTCAGGACACGGCGACACCGGATGCCGCGACAGACGTTCGCCCGGACGATCAGGGCGAGCCGGATGTGACAGGCGACGTTATCGAGGATGCGACGGCTGACGCCGAACCGGAAATCTGGTACCCGCCCGTGACGCCGCCGCTGCCGTTCGGGCCGGAAAACCGCGGCTACGTCGAAAAGAACGGCATCGTCCACGTCCATTCCCGCTGGTCCCACGACGGCTGCTTCCCGGATCACGAAGAAATCACGTCGGCCGACATCGAGGCCTGCGCGACCACCTACACCGAACCCGGCGACATCCAGGCCTGCAAGGATGCGCTGATTGAAAGCATGATGGTCGAATGCGTCGACGAGTATCGCGCCGCGGCGTGCGACGCCGGGATCGATTTCATGTTCCAGACCGACCATCCGTCCGACGTGCGCGACCAGACGTTTGAAAACGCGCTTCATTTCAGGCCCGAATCCGGCGATCAGATGTTCAATGACGCGCAGGATCGTCCCGTTACAAACAGGATCGCCTGCCCGGAAGGATCTGCCGTTGACGGTTTTTACATTTATTTCGGCGACGAAGGCAGCAAGCAGATGCCCATCGGCATGTCCGACCCGGTGCCGCAGGAAGCCTTCAACGTCAGCTTCGACGACTATGTGGATCTCGCGACCGCACAGGCAGCGATTGGCAAAGTGCACGACGCCGGCGGATGGGCCATGGCCTGCCACCCCGAACAGGGCGACCTTTCGGTCGAACGAATCGTGGAACTGCCCCTGGACATTATCGAAATATTCAATTTCCACCCGGCGCTGATGGGGATTCTTGAAGACTTCGAAATACTGTTCAAGCTGGCACGCTTCATGGACAACGACGAAAACGCGCCGAATCCGGACCTGTCCATGATGCTGGTCCTGAAGCCGGTCGCGAACGATCCGATCAAGTTCGACGCCGCTTCGAAAAGCATCAGGCTGTCGCATGTGCTGGCGACCGATATCCATCGCAACGTCGAACTGCCCAAGCTGTGCGAAACCGCCGAAACATGCGGCGACAACTGGATCGAAACTTACCCGGGCCTGGCGCGCCTGCTGGCGACCGGCGGTCCTGCGATTCTCGGCGACGGCGTCCGCATGGATTCGTATGGCCGGACGCTTCGATGGGCATCGAATCATGCCCTTGTGGCCGCGGACGGCACCGATTACCTGAATATCCGCGACGCGATCGGCATGGGCCGTTCGTACTCGGCGTTCGACGTGATGGGCATCCCCGCGGGCTTCGATTTCTTCGCTGTTGCCGATGGTGAAGCCGTTGAAATGGGCCGGGAAATCACCGGCGCGACCGACGCGAAGATTTACATCCGCACCCCGACCATTGCAAAGCCCGTCTGGGCGGGAACGAGGTTCGGCGACACGACCGGCACCGACATCGTCACAAAGCTGATACGCGTTGACGAATCGGGTTCACAGGTTGTCGCGGAAATATTCGGCCAGGGCTGGACTTACGAATTCGCCGTCACCGATCCCGCGGTTTATCGTGTCGAAGTCTGGATGACCCCTTCGCACCTGGCGACCGACCTGGGCGACATGTCCTGGATGGCCGCGGCCGAATATCCCTGGATCTACTCCAACGCGCTGTTCTTCCGCTGAACCCCGTCCCGCCGGTTTTCAGCCAAGTCCCATTGCCTCGCGCATGTGCCTTTCGCACAACGCCGTTTCGTCCCCGGACGATTCCCGGGCCTTCATGCAGTCGGGGCATTCGTCGGCCGCGCCGTACACGATTCCCGCGCGCTCCTTCCGCAGTTCGTCGGCCATTGCGCCCGCCGGGTCGATACCGGTCGTCCCCGCCCGGAATTTTCCGGGGTCCCAGCCGGGTCTTGAAAGCAGTTCCCTGACCCCGGCGGCGACGACACGTTTCCTTTCACGGTTGCTGCCCATGTTTTCATCCCGAATGCAGGACAGCGGATCATAACCCCGTCAAAACAGGTATTTGAACAATACGTTGCGCGCGTTACTATCCGGACGGCCCGGGCGGGACGAGCGCCCCGGAAAATCTTTATTGCCGTGGAGGATGGCCGATGAACACGTTGTACAGGATTGTCGCGGGCGCGTGCCTGCTGGGACTGGCGGCCTGCGCGCCGTCGGGCGACCGGGAACCGGCCGCGGCTCCGGAACAGGTTCCGGCGGCCGTCAACCAGGCATCGATTTCGGCGCCTCCGGTTCTTCCGGACCTGACGCGCGAGGATTTCAACCGTCTGGCGGCGCTCGCGGGCCTGCCGCTTTACTGGCTGGTCGACGACGGGGACCCCGGCGTGTTGAATCCATCCGAACTGGCGGTTACGGGCGTCGAGGGCGACCTTTCGCGCTGGGTTCGTGACGGCGCGTTCACCCCCGAATTCAAGGCGGCGGTCGGCAACCTGACCGAGCGGCGTCGCCAGGAGGCGGTCGCGCGCGAATTGAACCAGGGGCGGCCGACACCCGTCATTTCCGACCTGACCGGGCTTTCGCCCGACGAAAAGGAACTGGTCCGCCACGTCCTCAAGGCGGCGGAGATCACCGACAGGCTGCATCGGGCACAGCGGGGCGCCGATCGTTTCGAAAAGGACATGGCCGCGATGCGGCCCGAGGACCGGGTGCTGTTCATGCGGAACAACGGTCCGTGGTGCGAGGCCCCGGCCACCGCCGACGACCCGTTCTGCAACGCCGTGCCGGATTTCCCGAAGCAGGTCTATTCGACGTACCCGGCCGACGAAATCCACGCGCTTCCGCTGTGTGAAAAGCTGGCGGCCCAGCCGAATGCGGCGGCCCTCATGGACCCGTTCGTGACGGTCCGCCATGACGGAAAGGGCGGTTACGAGCCGGTTCCGCTGCCGAAGGCGTACCCGGACGATATGAACGCCGCGGCGGCCGAACTGGACGCTGCCGCCGTGCTGGCGAAGAAGGTGGGCGAGGACGCGTTCGCGGCCTACCTGTCGGCGGCGGCGGGGGCGTTCAGGTCCAACGACTGGAACCCCGCCGACGAGGCGTGGGTCGCGATGAATGCCACGAATTCGAAATTCTACCTGCGCATCGGCGCGGACGAGGTCTACTGGGACCTGTGCCAGCAGAAGGCCGGCTTCCATACGTCTTTCGCCCTGATCGACAAGGGTTCGCTGGAATTGCAGGAAAAACTTAACCCTCTCCGCGAAAAGATGGAAAACGCACTGGGCGCCCTGACACCTGATTACAAGGCTCGTTCGGTCAGTTTCCAGATGCCGGACTTCATCCAGATCATCATGAATGCAGGCGATGCGCGAAAGGGCCTGGGCGCCACGATCGGACAGTCGCTGCCGAACTGGGGAAGCGTGGTTGAGCGCGGCGGCAGCCGGACCGTGGTGATGACCAACCTGTACCAGGATCCCGACAGCCGTGTCGTCGCCAGGCAGAAGGCCGCCGAGATGCTCGGCCCCGAAACGATGAATTTCTACACCGAAGAACAGCGGATTTCGCTGATCGACATCATCCTGCACGAGGCCACCCACAACCTGGGCCCGTATTCCGATTACCGGATTGACGGCAAGCGCCCGGCGCAGATCTTCGGGGGCGGTCTCGCGACCGTTCTGGAAGAACTGAAGGCACAGACCGGTTCATGGTTCTATGTGCCGATGCTGCTGGAAGCGGGCGTCATCGACGAAAGGCAGGCCCGGGAACTGTACGCGCACGCGCTGGTCTGGTCGTTCGGCCACCTGTCGCAGGGACTGTTCCAGGCCGACGGAAATCCGAAGCCCTACAGCCAGCTTTCGGCCGTCATCGTGGGCCGTCTGGCCGATGCCGGCGCGCTGGAATGGGTCGTCGTGAACCAGGCCGACGGTTCGCAGAAGGGCCTTTTTGAAATGAAGTTCGAACTGGTTCCGCAGGTCATCGAATCGCTGATGCGCGATGTCGTTTCGGCCAAGGCGACCGGGAACGTGGAGGCGGCGAAGGCAATCGTCGACACGTATGTCACGGGTGAAAAGAAAGCTCTGGTTCACCTGGACGAAATCAGGACAAGACTTTCCGCATACCCCAGAAGTTCAATGGTTTATCAGGTCACGATGTGATACCCGCCGTGGGCTGACGGTCCATCGGGAAGGATCAGAGGCCGATCAGTCCGCACTTGCCCATGGTCGCGACGCTGGCGCCGGCCTTGGCAGCCTGGCAGACGTTCTTGTAAGTGACGTCGTCGCAGCCGCACACCGTCAGGGAAGCGTCCTCGCAGGTCTTCGGGATGTCCGAACACTGTCCGGTCAACGCGCATCCGTCCTTGCGGCAGTACAGATACCTGCCGATGCAGTCCGTGTCCTTGGTGCAGGTCTTGTCGGACGTGCATTCCGCGATGCCCTCGTAGTTGGTGCGGCCCATGTGCGCATAGCAGGAATTCGGGTATACCGCGCCGTCGCAGCCGCATACCTTGCCGATCAGCGGTTTGCAGGTCGTCGGGGTTTTCGTGCAGGTGCCGGTCGCATCGCCGCACGCCGTCTTGGCGCAGTATTCCGTGGTGCTGCAGTCGGCGTTGCCGGCGCACGTGACCTCGGCGCCGCAGGCCACGCCGGTCGGGTCGGTGGAAACCAGCGCCTTTTTGGCGAGGCATTCATTGCCGTATGTGGTTCCGTTACAGCCGCACACGTCGTCGCCGATGATCAGGCAGATCGTCGGCACGTCCTGGCAGGTGCCTTCAGCCAGGGCGTCGCACGATGTCTTGTAGCAGAGTCCCGAAGTGCACCCCGCGTTTTCGGTGCAAGTCGTCACGGTCGCGCACGCGGTACCCGTTTCGTCGACGTTGATGCCGTTGGCGGCGGCAAGGCACGAATTGTTGTAGGTGGTGCCGTCGCATCCGCAGACCGGGCTGATGATGATTGGGCACAGCGCCGGTTTCAGCGCGCAGGTGCCCGAAGCGTCCGCGCAGGCCGCCCTGTTGCAGTATTCTTCGGAAGTGCAGTCACCGTCAGCGGTGCAGGCGCCGCCACCGCCGCAATCCGCCCCGGTCCCGACGTTGGCGCCTGCCATGTTGGCGAAGCATTCGGAATCATAGATGACGCCGTCGCAGGCGCAGATGTTTTCGACGATGGTCGGCACCAGGCAGAGAGCCGGTTTTTCAGCGCACACGCCTTCGCCGCCGCACGCGTCGGCATCGCAGAATTCCGTGCCGTCGCAGTCTGCATTGCTGGTGCAGACCGTCGGCGCCACGTCCGCGGTTACATCCGCGGTTACATCCGCCGGGACGTCAGCGGGAACGTCCTCGCCTGCGGTGTCGGGGGTGACGTTGGTGTCTTCGCCGGTCGTGTCGGGGGGCACGACGTTGTCTTCGGCAGTCGTGTCGGTCACGGTCACATCGTCACGGACGTCGGGGTTGACGTTGGTGTCCGCCGGGGTCACCGTATCGGCCGGGACGTCCGCCGTGACCGCGTCTTCATGAATGTCGAGCGACGGAACGTTTTCGTTCCCGCAGCCGGCGCCCAGCGCCAGAAGCGCCACGAAAAGGATTCCACACAGCATTTTTTTCATCGTTCCTCCAGGCGCCTGCGGGTTCACCGCGGCGGCAATTCGTTTAGACAGTTGGCGATTATAGAACCAGGCGGACAATCACTCAAGTAGACGACAGGTTCGAGCGGCGCGGAAGTGCCTCAAAAGATGGCTGAAGTCAGCCCTTCGCGGCGTCGAGGCGGGTGACCCAGCGGTTGTACAGGAACATGCTGCCGGCGGAAATGAGGCCGATCGACATAAGAATTGTCCAGCCCAGCGCGTTGTATGTGGGGTTCAGTTCCAGCAGGTTGTCGGGCCGCACCGTGGCGCCATGGGCCATCACCTTGTTGAAAATCAGTGCGCCGACCGGGCCGCCGACCAGTGCGCCGATCGCCATCGGCAGATTGGCATAACCCAGGAACAGGCCCTCCTGTCCCTTCGGGGCAAGCGCGCCGATATATTCGTATGTCCGGGCGGACGTGAACAGTTCCCCGAACGCGATCATCGCGACGGTCAGAACGATCATGGCCGATCCGATCGGCAGCAGGTCCAGCACCTGGACGCGGACATCGCCCGCCAGGAAGATCGGGATGATGTTGATGATCATGGAAAGGCCGATGATGACGGTACCGACGATCATCGACCGGATCGGGCGCATCCTGCCGAAGATCTTCGTGATCAGCAGTTGGAAGCATACGATGACGATAGGATTCGCCATGGTGTACAGGTCGACGGCCGGGTTGGTTTCAACGACCTTTTTGAGGTACAGCGGCAGAACGTTGTATACCTGCGAATACAGGAAGTTGAAGCCGCTGGAAACCAGCAGGAACAGTACGAATCGCTTGTTTTTCAGCACCAGGACCATGTTGACCAGGATTTCGCCCACGGTGCGGCGCGGTTTCGGGGTCACCGGGCCGCCCAGTTCCTTTTCCGGATCGCGGTATACGAACATGACGACCAAAAACGCCAGCAGGGCGCACACGGCGGCCACGACGAAGATCAGGCTGATGTTGTCGAACTTCGTACGGACGGTGTAGGACGCGGCGCGACCGAACAGGCTGCCGATGTTGATGACCATGTAGAAGATTGCGAAACCCAGCGTTGCGCGGCCGATGGATGTTTTCTGGACCGTGCCCGATATGCAGGGCTTCACGAACGACCCGCCCACGCCGATAAGCAGGATGCCGGCGACGATGGCGATCACCGTGTCGGCGGACGCGGTCACCTGCGGCAGGAAGTCCTTGCTGAGCGTGTGTCCGGCAATCAGGACGGGATAGCTCATGCACAGGTAACCGGCGAAGATCAGGACGAAAGCCAGCAGCAGCGACTTCCTGAACCCGACGTTGTCGGCGATCGAGCCGGACAGGATCGGAAGGAAGTAGATGACCGTCCAGAGGATGCCGTTCAGCGTGCTGGGCCAGTAGTCGCCCAGGCCGAGCTGGCCCAGGTATATGACCACGAAGCTGGCCATCGAGTAATACGCGCCGCGTTCGAACAATTCGGTGACGTTGGCGGTCCAGAATGACCTGGGGAAACGGTTGGGTACCTGATCCATCGGTAAATCCTTTTTGCGTTGATGAACGATTCGCGCCCGGGCCTTGCCCTCGTAAGGGCGAATGGCATTCGTCCTTCCTACCTGCACACCGGCGCCGCCGGCTTCAGCACGGGTTCGTCAAACACGCCGGGCCTTTCCTTCACGACAGCCCTGTACCAAGCCTCCGGCAGGGGCGGGTGTTCGACCTCGCCCTTTTCGTTGCGGACGTTGCCGTCATTGAATTTCACGAATATTTCCGACCACAGCGCGCGCCAGCGGTCGACGGCGGCCTTGCCCTGCGCGGCCGAAAACGCCGTCAGGAAATCCTGCGCCATTTCCGGCGAAAGAGCGTGCAGTTGAAGGGCCATCGCGTCGACTTCCGGAATCATCGCGTCAAACGACGCCTCCATCTTTTCCTGGGCCGCCTTCACGTCCTTGATGATGTCCACCCACCGCGAATAGGTCTTTTCCGACACGGCGCTGAACGTCCAGAACGCGGAATCCCATGAAAATTCGCTGAAATTCCCGGCGTCCTTCGAATACGGCGCGGGCGCCGCAGTGATCCCCGCGTACATCGGGACGTAAACGGTGGTGGCCGTGTCGTCCACGCCGAACCAGAAGATGCCGCCGATCGCGTCGGGAAGCCATCCGCGCATCTGGGAAATGAACGAAAAACCGGTCTGCTGGGTCGAAATGGACCTTTCGTTGAAGTACGTCTTCCCGTCCAGTTCCCATTCCAGCGGACGCCAGCGGTACGGCAGGGCGAACGGGCCGGCCCCGACGCCGGTCGAAAGGTCGAATTCGGTGCCCTCGAAGTGGTCGCGCATTTCCGCCTTCATGTCGGCAAGCGTCAGTTTTCGATCCGGCTTGATCCACAGCGGCATCGGTTTCGCCCCGGGGACGGCCTTCACGAAGTCGGCCGGGATGATTTCGGACGGCCGGACGTGGTTGAAAAAGTTCCAGACGCGCGATTCGCAGAAACGCAGGGCGCCGTAATCGGCCGGGGCGTACACGTCGGAATAACTGAAATCGGCGTCGTCGCCGCAGAACCAGCCCATTTCGCGCGCGAAGCTGATGACGTCAGGGCTGTACAGCGTGTTTTCAGGGTCGTCCTTCGGGAACTGCCTGATGCGCGAATGGTTCGCGTGCGCCGAAACGTATCCGTCCGGGATCCTGCGCGCCACCCACACCGCGCCCTTGCGATCCTTTCCCTTGCCGATCATTTCCATGATCCAGACTTCGTCGGGGTCGGCAACCGAAAATGATTCGCCGGTGCTTGCGTACCCGTATTCGTCAACGAGGGCGGCCATGACGGCGATGGCCTCGCGGGCCGTTTTCGCGCGCTGAAGGGCGAAATACATCAGGCTGCCGTAATCGACGATACCGGCCGGCCCCTCCAGTTCGGCGCGGCCGGTGAATGTCGTTTCACCGATCGACACCTGGTATTCGTTCATGTTCCCGACGACCAGGTACGTGACCGGCGCTTCCGCGATTTTTCCAAGCGGCTTGCCCGTGTCCCAGTCGATGACTTCCACCATGTCGCCCGGCTGGTGCGTCGCGGCCGGTTTTATGTCCAGGAACCCGTACATTTCGTGGGAATCGGCCGAATACGTGATCATCGTGGATCCGTCGGTGCTTGCACCCTTTGTAACCAGCAGGTTCGTGCACGCGTCGGCGTCCAGCGCCCGGAACATCACCACGGCGACGATAACGACGATTGTCGCCACGGCCAGCACGATGGCCAGCGTGTTCCTGTTCATTGTTTTCACTGTGCTTTTTGCGTCGTTCGTCCCGGCCGTCCTTTTCATTCCGCACCCGTCCTTGAATTACCGCCGGCATCATATCAAAATCATCCCGGCCCGCCAGCCATTGTTTACGGGGTGTCGATGCCAGGAAAATGCAGTGAATCCGATGCGCGGCGCGTCGCCGACGGGATCAGGCGCCGGGTGCTGGAACACACCGTCAGGAACGACGGCGGGTACCTCAGCCAGGCGTGTTCGTCGGCTGAAATCCTTGCCGCCCT
>CAYYCO010000072.1:11644-15125 GCA_964470365.1 uncultured Anaeromyxobacteraceae bacterium
CCCGGCATGGAAGTGATGACCGGGTCGCTGGGGCAGGGGCTGGCGCAGGGCGTCGGGATGGCCCTGGGGCGCAGGCTGAAGGGCGCGACGGGCCGGGTCGTCGTCATGATGTCGGACGGCGAATTCCAGGTCGGGATGACCTGGGAATCGATCCAGTTCATGGCGCACCACGCGCTGGACAACGTGCTGGTCATCGTCGACGTGAACGGCCAGCAGTGCGACGGGGTCGTGGAATCGGTGATGGGCGTCGAACCGCTTGATGACAGAATCGCGGCATTTGGCGCGCGTGTCGCGGTCGTGGACGGGCATGACGTGCGTGCGCTGGTCGACGCGGCGTCGGTCGAACCTGACGGCCGGCCGCTGTTCATACTGGCGCGGACGGACCCGTGCCGCGGTGTCGACATCATGCGGTCCAGGGCGCCGAAGCTGCATTACCTGCGTTTCAAGTGCTGCGGTGACCGCAAGGCGTATTCCGATTTGCTGGCCGGCTGGCCGGCGGGGGGGCTGTGATGGAAACGGTCGCCAGGCCCCATGCGGGAAATCTTGTGCGGTGGGCGGCGGCGCACCCGCGTGCGCTGGTCCTTTCGGCCGACCTGACCAGCTCTTGCGAGGCGGACGGCTTCCGCGACGCGTACCCCGAACGTTTCATTTCCTGCGGCATCGCCGAGCAGAACATGATGTCGGTGGCCGGCGGGCTTTGCCGCGAGGGATTTGTCCCGCTGGTCCACACGTTCGCGGTCTTCATCTGCCGCCGCGCGTTCGACCAGGTCGCGATGTCGGTGGCTTACCCGAACCTTCCCGTGAAGATGTTCGGGTTCCTGCCGGGCATAACCACGCCGGGCGGCGCCACGCACCAGGCCGTGGACGACGTGGCCCTGATGCGCGCGCTGCCGAACATGACGGTGCTTGAGGTCGGCGACGCCACCGACGTGGAATCGGTCCTGGATGTTGCGATGGACGTTCCCGGGCCGGTGTACGTGCGCATGCTGCGCGGCGAGGTGCCTCGGCTGTTCCCCGCGGACGAACCGATGCGCCTGGGTGTGCCCCGCGTTCTGCACGCCGGGTCGGACGTGACCGTGGTGACCGGCGGCATCTGCACCGAAGAGGCGCTGCGGGCGACGGCGGTGCTTGCTGCGCGCGGGGTCGGCGTCAACCACGTTCACGTTTCGACGCTGAAACCGTTCGACGGGGCCGGGATCGACGACATCCTTTCGGCGGGCCGGCGCGGGATCGTGACCATGGAAAACCACCTGGTGGACGGCGGGCTGGGGACCGTGGTGACCGAACGGTGTGTCGCGGCCGGGATTGCGCTGCCGGTGGTGAAACTGGGCCTGCGGGACTGTTATTCGCACGGGGCGGGGCGTTCCGCGCTGATGCGCGAACACGGCATCGACGCCATGTCGCTGGTCCGCGCGGTCGAACGCCTGGTTGGCGAACCGCTGGGCGTCACGCCGGACGAACTGGCCGCGGTCAGGCTGGAACCGGTCCATTCGGCCGCAAAGCCGGAGGCCCTGTAAATGGCCAGATTCCATGTCGAATACACGCTTGCCGCGACCGATATCGACGATGCCCGCCGGCAGGCCTTCGACATCGCGGTGGAACAGACCATCGAATTCCCGCACGACCTTGTGACCGATCCGTACATCCGTGACGAAATCACTGGCAGGGTCGAGAGTGTCGAACCCTGCGGGACACTTGAAGACCCTGAGCGGGCGAAGCGGGTCGAAGGGTTCGAAGGGTTCGAAGTCCCTCTCACCCCCCGTTTCCTTGTCCAGATCTCCTACGACGAAGACACCTGCGGCGCCGAATTTTCCCAGTTCATCAACGTCGTTTTCGGCAACACCAGCATGAAGCCCGGCGTCCGCGTGGAATCGATTCACCTGACGGCCGCGCAGGCCGCCGTTTTCCAGGGCCCGCGGTTCGGTGTCGACGGCATCCGCGATATCGTCGGGGTCCACCACAGGCCGCTTCTGTGTTCGGCGATCAAGCCGATGGGCCTGGACACGGCGACCCTGGCCGACATGGCGTACCGGTTCGCGCTGGGCGGCATCGATTTCATCAAGGACGACCACGGCCTGGCCGACCAGCGGTTTTCCAGGTTCGCGGATCGTGTCCCGCGCTGCATGGACGCGGTCGAACGGGCCAACCGCCAGACGGGGCGGAAATGCCTTTACATCCCGAATGTGACCGGCGATGGCGGACAGACGCTTGAACGGGCACGGTTCGCCAGGCGGGAAGGGGCATCGGCCGTGATCGTGACCGGCGCGCTGGCGGGACTTTCGACGTTACGCGAGGTCGCACTGGACCCCGACGTCGGCCTGCCCGTGTTTTTCCACCCGGCCTTCTGCGGCAGTTACACCGTCAATCCCGAATCCGGCTTTTCGCAGGGTGCGTATTACGGCCAATTGTTGCGCCTGGCGTGCGCCGACGCCGTGATATTCCCCAGCTTCGGTGGCCGGTTCACGTTCAGCCGCGAACAGTGCGCCGCCATCGTCGACGGGTGTCGCGGTCCCATGCCCGGCATCCGTCCGGCCCTCCCTGCCCCCGGCGGCGGCATGACCTTCGGGAACTTCGCCGATTCCATCGCGTTTTACGGCCGCGACGCCATCTTTCTGATCGGCGGCGGCCTTTTCCGCCACGACCCCGACATCACCCGCTCCGTCGCCGACCTGCTGGCCCTGGTCGAATCCGAATCGCAGGCTCGGTTCGGCTGATCCGCGCCCCTCGAGTGGCAAAGTGGAACATCCCGCCCCGCCGTTCGAATAGTACCGGGCCTGCATTGATGACCAAACCCACGGGAGAGCGGCCTGTTCGTTGGTAACGTTTGACGTTATTAACGCGTGCCGTTATTATTGCGGATGATCGGATCTTTTAAGTGTCGGCATACGGAAAGGTTGTTTCTCCGGCAACATACGAGGGCTTTCCCCGGTGAAATCGTCCGGTCGGCGCTGCGGAAGCTGCTGATGCTTGATGCCGCGTTACGCCTTGACGACCTCAGGGCCCCGCCCGGAAATCGGCTCGAGGCGCTGAAGGCCGACAGGATGGGGCAGTTCAGCATCAGGGTAAACGACAGATGGCGGATCTGTTTTGAATGGTCCCGGGGAACAGCGGAACAAGTTGAACTTGTTGACTATCACGACTGAGGTGATGCGATGATTGGGAAAATGCAGCCGGTGCATCCGGGTGAGATACTGGCCGAGGAATTCCTGAAGCCGCTGGGCGTTTCTCAGTACAGGCTGGCAAAGGCAATCTGCGTACCCGCGCGGCGCATCAACGAAGTCGTTCACGGAATCCGTGCAATCACCGCGGATACGGCGCTGCGTTTGGGGCGTTACTTCGGCACGTCCCCCGAATTCTGGATGAACCTGCAGGCCCGTTACGACCTGGAAGTTCGCCGCGAGCAACTCGGCAGCCTGCTGACCACCGGCATTCCGGTTTTCGTGGCGTCGCAGAGGGCGTGAATTCGTGATCTACGCCCGGT
>CAYYCO010000073.1:0-14923 GCA_964470365.1 uncultured Anaeromyxobacteraceae bacterium
GGTGGAACATCTGGCCGACCGGCGACTTCAGGAAGGCGACGCCGCCCGAGTGGCCGGGGCAGTGCCACGAATACGAGCTGTCGGCCGCGTAGTGCGTCAGCGCGCGGAAAAATGGCGGCGGCAGGGAATCCACATAGGATTTTGCTTCGCGGACCACGTACCGCGCGATGAATTCCGGCGTGTCCTCGAACATGTGGATGAAGCCGTGCAGTTCCTTCAGGACGTCGTTGGGGATATGCCGGGCCGTCCTGGTTTCGCCGTACAGGAATATCGGGATGTCGGTGTTGCGGAAGCGGATTTCTTCAACAAAGGCGCGAAGTTCGTCGATGGTCTGTTCCGGTTCGTTGGCCAGTTCGTCGTCGTCCATCGACAGGATGAACGCGGACGCGCGGCTCTGCTGCTGGGCGAAGGACGTCAGGTCGCCGTAGCTGGTGACCCCGAGGACCTCGAATCCTTCTTCCTCGATGGCACTGGCCAGGGCGCGTATTCCCAGGCCTGATGCGTTTTCGGAACGGAAATCTTCGTCAATGATGATGACAGGAAAGTGGAATTTCATGCGGTTACTATCACCTCAGCAATTTATTGGTGTCCACCAGGCCATTTCGGGCCCCCATCAAACAGGCGGAAGTGTAGGGAATCCACGCCCCACGTCAAGCCTTGAATTCCCTTTGCCCTTCAATTACTTGCGTAATCTCCGCGGGTCGGCGGAATGCGCCCGTAATCATTCGGTTTCCGTTTTTCGCGAAATTGACCTCCGACCGGTCTTGTGGTGACATACGGCCATACCTGAAACGGCCGGCCAACGGGCCAGTGGAATCAACATGAGGCTATCAAAAACCGGAGCAATACTGGCGACCCTGTTTGTGGTCGCCGCCGCCGTTTCGCCAGCGCGGGCCTACCAGCCTGCCGATCGCGATCGGTACCGGGCCGAATGCGCGGCCGGGAACGAAATGTCATGCGGGGCGCTGGGAAGGATGCAGTACCTGGGACAGGGTGGTCCTGTGGACAAGGACAGCGCTTACCACAACCTGAAAACGGGTTGCGCGGCGGGCGACAAGGTTGCGTGCGCGATATGGGGCGGGATGGCGGTTAACGGGGAAAACGGGCCCCGCGACTGGGAGTCCGGGATGACGGCGCTTGACACGGCCTGCAGGGGCGGGGTCCCGGCGGCGTGTCACGACTTCGCGCTGGAAGATTTTTATGCCGAAGAGGGCAACGGGGACTTTTCCTCCGCCAGGAAACTGCTGGAAAAGGCCTGCGGCGACGGATGGATAGAATCGTGCCGGAAGCTTGGCGACCTGCTGGTGGCCGATCGGCCCGGCGTGTCGGATCCGCGCGCCGGACGGGATTTTTACGGTCGGGCGTGTGAAGGCGGTGACCCCGGCGCATGCACGCTGCTGGGTTCGATGATGTTTCAGGGGCTCGGCGGCCCGGTGGACGCGCCGGGCGCAGTGGCCCTGTTCAAGAAGGCCTGCGGTAAAAAGGACCTTGAAGGCTGCAATAACGCGGGCGTCCTGATGTACTCCGGCAAGGGTGTACCGCAGGACAGGAAGGGGGCGGAAGAGGCATTCCGGACGTCCTGCGGCGCCGGCAGTCTTTCCGGTTGCCAGGAACTGGCGACTCTGCTGAATGAACGCGGGGATCCGGCCTCGGCGAAGGAGGCCGCCGGACTTTACCAGAGATGCTGTGACCACCAGATGCTCGAATCATGCATGCTGGGGGGCATAATCCTGACGGAAGGCACGCCGGACGATGAGACGGCGCGCAAAGGGCGCGTGATGCTGGAAAATGCGTGCACGGGGGGCATGGGGCTGGCCTGCTATTACGCCGGAGTGGCGCTGCAGGCCACCGGAAAGACCGAATTTGCGCAGACTGCCCGCCAGTTCGCTGCAACCGGATGCCATACCGGGGATGGGAAATCCTGCTACCTGCTTGGCACGATGCTGCAGTCGGGGTTTGGCGGTCCGGCCGATCCGGCCAGCGCCGCCACGCTGCTGGGCGCCTGTTGCGATGCAGGACTGCAGGAAGCGTGCGCCGCATTGAAGAAGAATTGAAAACTGATATCAGCCATACAAGAGGAACTGCGGAATTATGAACCGTCAACACATCATGTTTCTGATGGCCGCCGGGCTTGTGGCCGGCATCCTGTCGGCTGCGCCTGCCATGGCCGGCGATCCTGATTACACGGAGTCTTTGAACGGGTGCGACCGCGATGTGGCGGTCGATTGTTTCAACCTGGGGCTGATGTACGTCAAGGGTACCGCCGCCGTGACGGTCGACAAGGCGGCAGGCCGTGATCGCTTGGGAAAGGCGTGCCGCCTCGGATACCAGATGGCCTGCGGCGCCGTGGGCGTCATGATGAATAGCGGCGATGGAGGCCCGGTGGACAAGGCCGGGGCGCGGCCATTACTTGAAAAAGGGTGTGCCATTCCGGAAAAGGTTTCCTGTACGGTGCTCGGCGCGCTGCTTGCCGCCGGCGAGGGGGGACCGAAGGACATTCCCGGCGCCGAGCGCGCGCTTACATACGCCTGCGATCAGGATGTTGCCGTTGCCTGCAACGACATGGGCCTGATGATAATCAAGAAGGAACTGGGCGCCCCGGACTGGATCAGGGCGCGCGGGCTGATGAAGAAGGCGTGCGACGGCGGTTACCTGCAGGCGTGCGAAGCGGCCGGCAAGCTGTTCGTGGCGAACGACATGGCGGACAAGGACTATGCGCTGGGCCGGACGCTGCTGGCGAAGGGGTGTGAACAGGGTGACGCGGAATCGTGCAGGATTCGCGGCATCCTTTTGTCGAAACAACTGGGCGGTGAATATGATTTTGCGGCAGCCGGCCAGATGTTCAGGAAGGCGTGCGACGGTGGTGACGCGACCGGATGCATGTACCTCGGCGACGCCCTGATTAACGGCGTTGGCGTCGACCTCGACATGGGTGCCGCCGAAAAGGCGCACGGCAAGGCGTGCGATGGCGGGATACCGGAATCGTGCTCCACCCTGGCCGCCATATTGGTTGACAAGGGCGACGCGAAGTCCCTGAAGACGGCGCGCGGGCTGCGGGAAAAGGCTTGCGAAAAGGGGCTGGCGTACGCCTGCGGCGACGCCGGCCGGATGATGCTGGAGGATAAGTCGGACTCCAGGATGGTTAAGAAGGGGCGCGAGCTGCTGGTGAAGGGATGCGATGGCGGTCACGGCATGTCCTGCCGCTTCCTGGCCACGGCCTGTGAAAACGGGGAAGGCGGGGCAAAGGACCCGGTCGCGGCCCGCAAGTACGCGGACATGGGTTGCGATGCGAACGACGCCGATTCCTGTGCGCTGGCAGGCGATTACAGGTCGAAGGGCGTTGGCGGTGAAGTCGACGAAGCGGGCGCGAACAGTCTCTGGGACAAGGCTTGTTACATGGGCCGCGACGACCTTTGTTCGTACGATTCGTATGAAGACTTCTACTGATGGCCGATCTGACGGTGCGTTCCGGGGGAACAAAGGAGTCCGGATGATGAAGATATGTCTGACGGTGCTTTCGGTTGTCGTGGCGGCGTGTTTCGGGATGGCGCCCGTGACGGCCTTGGCAGCCGACCCCGATTACACGCAGATGGTGGTCGGTTGTGACCGCGACAATGCCGATGCCTGTTACAACCTGGGCCTGATGTACTGGACCGGCAAGGTCAAGGGCATCACGGACATGCCGGCGGCGCGCGATCGTTTCGACAAGTCCTGCAGGCTTGGCAACAAGATGGCCTGCGGGATACTTGGCATCATGATGTACGAAGGGCAGGGCGGTTCCGTCGACAAGAAAGGCGCCCGTTATTACCTGAAGGCCGGCTGTGACAACGGGGACTGGGAACCCTGCAAGCGCCTGGGGATGGGACACCTGAAGGGTGAATTCGATCCAAGCGACGTCGCGGAAGGCGTGGCCGTTCTTGGAGACCTGTGTCGGCGCGAGGTCAAGGGCACCTGTTACCCGATTGGCGTCGCGATCCTTAACGGCATTTACGTTGAAAACGACGGGTGGACAAGGACGACAAGGCTGAAGAACGCCTGTTACGACGGCCTGAAGGAAGGGTGTTTCGAAGCGGCCCGCTGGTATCTGACGACAACGGACACCGAACACCAGGACTATGACTGGGCCAGAAGCGCGCTGACCAACCTGTGTGACAAAAGCTTCATGCCCGCCTGCACGCTGCTTGGCCAGGCGGTTTTCGAAGGCAGGGGCGGACCGCGTGACGACGCCGCTGCCCGCGGAATGTTCGGTAAGGCCTGCGACGGCGGCGACATCGGCGGGTGCATGAACCTTGGCATCATGCTTCGTGACGGGGTTGGCGGCCCGACCGATCGGGGCTCCGCGGAAAAGGCGTTCAAGAAGGCATGTGACAAGGGCGAGCCGGAAGGGTGCGCGGGAATGGCGACCATGCTCGCGGAACGCGGGGACATGTCCGGGATGAAATCGCAGTTGCCCGAACTGGAAAGGCTGTGCGGGCAGGGATATGGCGATTCGTGTTACCAGGCCGGCATGACGCTGCTTAACGACAAGTCTTCTGAACAGGCCAGGAAGAAGGGGCGCCACCTGCTGGAAAAGGGCTGCGAGGCCGGCGTCGGCGAATCCTGTTTCGAGGCTGCGATGGCGTTCAAAAACGCCGTCGGCGGCCCGCAGTCGGCATCACAGGCCCGCGAATACGCGAACACGGGTTGCGAGGCCGAATGCGCCGAGGCATGCGTCCTGCTGGGCAAATTCTGGGACAAGGGCTTCGGCGGCCCGAAAGACGGGGACGAGGCCAAAATGGCATACGACGCCGCCTGTGACCTGGGCCTGTCCGAAGGCTGCGACCCGGAAAGGTGATGGGGCCGCGTCATGCGGCGGGCAGTCATTTCCGGCTGCGGTCCCCGGATTATCCAAGGCTGTCGAACAGGCTGATCACGGGCGATTTTGCGCACTCCTTGGGCGAAGGCGTTTCCGTTTTCACTTCCCCGAGTTTGTACGCGACAAAACAGTAGAACTTCCGCCTGGATTCCCTGGTGTACCCTTCCTGTCCGGTGAACAGTTCGATGCCGCGGTTCAGCATGGCGGCGAAATCAATGTCGTAGTGATGGCAGAGGGTTTCCCGCCAGATTGTCTGGAACACGGGACACACGCAGGTTTCCTCCATCCAGGCGACCCAAGTCGCGAATATCGACGGATGTGAAATGCCCTCCAGCCGGAAGTTCACGGCCATTTCCTGCAGGTTCAGGACCTTGCAGAAATATTCCTCGGCGGCGAATTGTTCGGCATCGTCAAGCGATTCGAAGTCTGCGTCGTCCTTGAAAAATTTGTGGATCAGGTCACGATGCTCGATTTCCAGCGTGAACAGGTCTTCGGAAGCCAGTTCCAGCGTCTGGTAGATTTCGTCCCGTTTGTACTTGTGGTCGGTGGCCTTGTCGGTGAAATACCCGACCAGGGCGAATCCCGCCGTGATGATGGTCACGAGCACCCCGAACATCGAAGCGACGCCTTCGAGGTTTCCGACAGGTTCGTACCGGGTGTCCAGCAGGTGCGGAATGCCCCTGAAAATCAGGAACGCGATGAAACCGACCCCGAGCGACATCAGCAGCCATACGGCAAGGGGTATGTATTTTTTTTCGAACTTCATGGGCGGCCTTCATTCGATGACGGCACAGAATATGCCCCGGCGGCCCCGAAATTTCCAGCGTCATTTCCGCGCGAATCGTTGATTGACGAAATTGCGCTCACGTCCTCTTCCTGTAACTGACGATCGCCCAGGCGTAAAACACGGCGGCGAAGGCGGACAGGGCGGCGAGGGGTTTCAGGAGGGCGGTGGTGTCGCTGCCTTTAAGGTACACGGCGCGCATGACGATGATGAAGTATTTCAGGGGCAGGAAGTCGCTGATGGACTGGGCCCAGGAGGGCATGGACGCGACCGGGGTGTAAAGGCCGCCCAGGAAGATCATGTTCACGACGCAGAAGAACATCAGGAACATGCCCTGCTGGACGGTGCGGGCGTAATTGGAAATGACCAGGCCCAGGCCGGACATCGCCAGCACGAATACCGACGCGAACAGGTAAATGGTGCCCAGGCTGCCCGCCGGCGTCAGGCCGTAAAACAGCCAGGCCACGCCGAAGCAGATGGTCAGCGCCACGAACCCGACCACCCAGTAAGGAATCAGTTTTGACAGGATGAACGTGAAGCGGCTGACCGGGGTGACGTTCATCTGTTCGATGGTGCCGCGTTCCTTTTCCTGGACGATGTTCAGCGCGGGCAGGAACCCGCACATCATGGTAAGCAACATCACCATGATGGCCGGGACCATGAACACGCGGTATTCCAGGTGCGGGTTGAACCTGTACTGCGGGACGATTTCGAACGACGGGGCGGCGGGACGCGGGACCGACGCCAGCCATTCGCCGCGCACGTCGGACGCGAAATCCGAAACGATTCCGGACAGGTACGCGCTGCCGAGCCCCCCGCGGGTGCCGTTGACGGTATTGGCGGCAATCATGACGGCGGCGGACCGGTCGCGGACCAGGCCGCGTTCGAACCCGGCCGGGATTTCAAGGATGATGTCGGCGCGGTCGGTTTCAATGGCGGCAAGCGCCTCGTCGTATGTGCCCGGCGACGCGGTCTGGCGGAAATACCCGGATGCCACGGCCTTTTCGGCCAGCCTGCGCGAATACGGGCTGTGATCGTGGTCCACGACCGCCAGGTTCAGGTTTTTCACGTCGAAATTGGCGACCAGCGGAAAGATCAGCAGGCTGGCGAAGGGAAACATTATGACCATCCGCGGCATGAAGCGGTTCCGGGCGAATTGCTTGAATTCCTTTTCCAGCAGGTAACGCAGGACCATCATTCAAGCCTCGTGCGGTGCCTTTTCAGGCTGGCCGCGATCATAAGCAGCGCCATTCCCGACAGCACCGCGATTTCGGTGCGGACCGCGTCAAATCCCAGGCCGCGGATCATCACCTTGCGGACAGCCGCGATGAACCATTTTGCCGGGACCGCCTGCGCCGCCCACTGAAGCGGCCAGGGCATCGTTTCGAGCGGGAAGATCATGCCGGACAGCATGATGACCGGCAGCATCAGGACCATCCCGGAAATCAGCAGGGCCGTGGTCTGCGTTTTCGCCACCGTTGAAATCAGGATGCCCATCGCCAGCGCCATGAATATGTAAATCAGCGCGATCCCGACCAGAAGCGGCAGGCTGCCGACGATCGGCACGCCCAGCACGTATACCGACATCAGCAGGATGGTCGCCAGGTCGATCATGGAAATCACGAAGTACGGGACGGCCTTGGCCAGGATGATCTGCAGCGGGCGCACGGGCGAAACCAGCAGCACTTCCATGGTGCCGTGTTCCTTTTCGCGGGCGATGGAGATGGATGTCATCATGGCGCAGATCAGCAGCAGGATCATGCCCATAGTGCCCGGCACGAAGTTATACGCGCCCTTCATGGAAGGGTTGTACAGCAGCTTCACTTCCGGGGTGATCATGTACGGCACGCCGCCCGCCTGCATCCGTTCGATGGCGTACGACGAGATTACGCTGGACGCATAAAACTGCAGGGTCTTCGCGGTGTTCGGGTCGGACCCGTCCGTGATCAACTGGACCTGGGCAGCGCCGGTCCGGGCCATTTCATGGCCGAAGTTTTCCGAAAAGACCACCACCAGGCCAGCCTCGCCGCGTTCGAAGATGTCGCGGATGGCGGCCGGGTTTTCGAGGACGGGGCCCGGGATGAAGTATTCATTCGCCGCCAGCCGTTCGATGATGGCGCGGGTCGTGTCGTCGGGCGTCGGATCGTACACCGCGAAGCGGGTGTTGCGCACTTCCGTCGTGATGGCGAAACCGAACAGGGTCAGCATGACGACGGGCATCGCGATCAGGATGGCCGTGGTGGGGATGTCCCGCAGGATGTGGCGGAATTCCTTGATGACGAATGCGAAAAACTGCCGCATTTCAGTCCGCCCCCCGCCGCGCCCCGCGCGCAAGCTGGAAAAACACGTCGTTCATCGCAGCGGCGCCGAACGTCTGCTTCAGCGCCGCCGGTGTGTCCAGCGCCGCGATCCTGCCGTCGACCATGATGCTGACGCGGTTGCAGTATTCGGCCTCGTCCATGTAGTGGGTCGTGACGAAAACCGTGATTCCGTCGTCGGCCGCCGCGTAAATCAGTTCCCAGAACTGCCTGCGCGCGGCCGGGTCGACGCCGCCCGTCGGTTCATCCAGGAAAACGATGCGCGGGTCGTGGACCGTCGCGACCGAAAACGCCAGCTTCTGTTTCCAGCCCAGGGGCAGGGTTTTAACCATGCGATCGCGGCCGTCCCGGAATCCCAGCCTGTCCAGTACCGCATCGACACGGCCGGGAACCGCGCGTCGCGGCACGCCGTATATCCCGGCGTACAGCTTGATGTTTTCGCCAACCGTCAGGTCGTCGTACAGCGCGAATTTCTGGGACATGTAACCGATCGACGCCTTGACGCGTTCCGGGTTTTTCGCGACGTCGATGCCGGCGACCGTACCGCGCCCGGACGTCGGTTTTGACAGGCCGCACAGGATGCGCATCGCGGTCGTCTTGCCCGCCCCGTTCGCGCCCAGGAACCCGAATATTTCGCCCTGTTCGACCTCGAAGCTGATGTCGTCCACGGCGGTGAAGGCGCCGAAGCGTTTGGTCAGGTGCTCGGCGGTGATGACTTTCATGCCGCAGTCCCCCTGGCTTCCGACATCAGCATGAAACAGTCCTCGATGCCTGGCGCGGCAGGCCGCACGTCGACACCGGCGTGTCCCAGGGCGGCCAGCCGGGCGGGCAGGGCGGCCGCGTCGAAGGCGTCGGCGACCGTGATGTGGTGCGTGTCACCGAACGCGTGGCACGACAGGACGCCCTCAATGCCGCGCAGGTCTTTCAGCAGCGTGGACATGCGGTCGCCGCGCACGGCCAGCAGGCGACGGTCGAAACCCGCGACGATGGCGGCGGGCGTGTCCCGGGCCATGAAGCGGCCGTCCAGAATCAGCGCGACGCGGTCGCACATGGCGGCTTCGTCCATGTACGGCGTGGAAACCACGATGCACAGCCCGTCGCGTTTCAGTTTCAGCAGCATTTCCCACAGTTCGCGGCGCGAAACGGCATCGACGCCTGTGGTCGGTTCGTCCAGGAACAGGACCGACGGTTTGTGAATCAGGGCACACGACAGCGCGAGTTTCTGTTTCATGCCGCCGGACAACGCCCCGGCGCGGCGGTCCCGGAAGGGTTCGATCTGGCTGTAAATGTCCCTGACCAGATCGTAATTGGCGGCGATGGTGGTGCCGAAAACGGCCGCGTAAAACGAAAGGTTTTCCTGGACGGTCAGGTCCTGGTAAAGGCTGAAGCGGCCGGGCATGTACCCGACACGGCCGCGGATCGCGGCCATGTCCCTGTGGATGTCCAGGCCGTCGACCGTGGCGGTCCCCGCGTCCGGCAGGATAAGCGTCGTCAGGATCCGGAACAGCGTGGTCTTGCCCGCGCCGTCGGGGCCGATGACGCCATGGATTTCCCCGGCGTCGACGTCCAGTCCGACGTCGTCCAGCGCGACCACCTTTCCGTAGCGCTTACTTATGTTTTTCGCCTGGATTCCCGGCATCGCCGCCCCCGGCCGGCACAAGGCCGTACATACCGAGTTTCAGGAAACCGTCGTTTTTGACAGCGATTTTCACGGCCCAGACCTGGTTCGCGCGTTCGTTGCGCGTCTGGATGGTCTTGGGCGTGAATTCCGATTTAGTCGCGATCCACGCGATGCGGCCGTCGTAATCGCGCCCGCCTTCCGCGCCTGCATCCGCGCGTACCTTGACCTGCTGGCCCAGCTTCACTGTCGAAAGCTGGTCGGCCGTCACGTAGGCCCGCAAGAACATGTTGTCCATGTCCGCGACCTTGAACAGCGCGCGTCCCAGGGCCGCGACCTCGCCTGCCTGGGCGTATTTGACCATCACGGTGCCGCCGACCGGCGATTTCAGGGTGCAGCGGGCGATCTGGTCGTCGACCTGGGCAAGCTGCAACTCCATGGCGGCGCGTTCATCGTCGATTACCTGGTTGCCGGTCGTCATGCTCTGCCTGGCAGCGACTTTCTGCTTTTTGAGGACGGCGATCTGCGCGTCGATGTCGTCAAGGTTCTTGCCGGTCGCGCTGCCGCCCTTCAGCAGTTCGACGATGCGGTTCCGTTCGCGGGTGGCAGCCGCGATCTGCTGGTCCAGGGCGGCCGTCTGCGTACGGATATCGGTTACCCGCGTGTCCAGGTTCGCGATGCGGAGCGCAAGCTGTTCCCGCTGCAGCTCGATCTGGCGGCAGTCGGTCACGGCCACGACGTCGCCCGCGGCGATTGCCTGGCCTTCCTCCACCCGCAGTTCCAGCAGCCTGCCCACGGCCTCGGCCGACACGATTGTTTCGGTTGCCTCGAAGACGCCCGATGCGAACGGCACAGGTTCCTTCGCGCCGCAGCCGGCCAGCGGCTGCAGGGCCGCGACCGCCGCGAATACCGCCATGGACAGGAACGCCCCGGGCGAGCCATTCATCCGTGTTCCGGTCTTCATCATGGTTTTATGCTCCTCAGGATCACCGCCACGTTTTCCTTTCGCCGGTGGTCGATCAGTTCCTGGTAGTCCATGTCCGACATCTGCATGATGGCGCCGATTATCGGGCGCGAGACGAACGTCATTACATTCAGGAACGCCATTGTCATGGATATGTCAATCATGGTCAGAGGGCGGACGCGGCCGGCGCGGATTTCGTCGTCCAGCATGGCCTGCAGCCGCATCACCGCCTTCATGTTCAGCGCGGGCACCAGCTTTTCCCGCAGCGATTCGAGCCTGGCGGGGTTCGTGGTCAGTTCGTTCAATATCAGGAAGGGCAGGCGCGGTTCTGACGCGATCATGTCGAAGTGCGCCTCGACCACCCTGGTCAGCGCGTCTTCAAAAGACAGATCCTGTTCGTCCAGGCTGGTCAGGCTGGACATGAACTGCACGACGATCCGTTCGAATATAGATTCGAACAGGTTTTCCTTGGTCCGGAAGTAGTAATGCACCAGTGCCTGGTTGCACCCGGCCATTCTGGCGATTTCAACGGTGGACGTCAGCGCGTAACCCTTTTCCAGGAAAAGTTCTTTCGCCGCCGCCAGGATTTTTTGTTCGGTGTTCGGTTCCACTTCGGGACTCTTTTTTGGGGTCCGTTTCATGTTGGTAGTTATATTTAATAGGTCTATTAAATGTCAAGCAAATTGCACGGTGGGGCGCATTCTGCCTGACTGGGACCACTCCTAACGTTGTTTCCGGATTTCGGTGGTTTCGGACGGGGTGAAAAGTGGAGCCGGGAAGCCGCCGCGGGGGTTGTCGTACAGCTTTTTGCGTATCAGGTCGCGGTGTTCGGCGGCGGTCAGGTCGTCCCATTCGTCGCCGGCGGTGACTTCTTCGGCAAGGGCCACGCCGACCTCGGCCTCGCCGGCGGCAACGACGTCCGCCCCGGCGGCCTTCATGACGTCGACGTCACGCAGATGGGCGCACCTGGCCAGTATGCGGATGCGCGGGTTCAGGCGGCGTGCGTGGCGAACCAGTTCTGCACCGTCCTCAACGTCCGCGCTGAGCACAAGGCTGCCAGCGGTGGCGACCCCGGCCTCTTCAAGCGTTCCGGCGCGATTCACGTCCCCGTAAATCGCCGTCAGGCCCGCGGCCTTCAGCTTGCGCACGGTTTCATGGTTCAGGTCCACGATGGTGACGTGGTGGCCGCGATCCTTGAGCAGCCTGCATACCGTCTGTCCGACAGGTCCGTAACCCACCAGTATCGTGCGTTTGTGATCCAGGCGGGCGAGGTCACATGCATCGGCATCGTCGGTCGGGCGGCCAAGCCGGGTCGCAAACCTGCGCATCCGGCCGTAAATGATCGGGTTCAGCGTGATGGAAATGATTGAAACCCCGACGATCGCGTCGAACGCCGCGCTGTCGATCAGTCCCAGGTTCCGCGCCACGGTGCCAAGGATGAAGCTGAATTCGCCGACCTGGGAAAAGGCCGCGCCCACGGGTATGGCGGTAGTCCAGGGGTGGCGCATCAGGCGGACCGTCAGCATGGCGACCAGCGGTTTCACGATGACGACGACCAGGAGGACGATGGCAATCAGGACCGGCGCCGAAAACAGGCTTTCCGGGTTGAAAAGCATGCCGACCGAAACGAAGAACAGCACGGTGAACGCATCGCGCATGGGCACGGCGTCACCGGAGGCGCGCGTGGCGAATTCGGACCGCCCCACCGCCAGTCCCGCCAGGAAGGCGCCAAGGGCCACCGAAACGCCGAAAAGTTTCGCCGAGCCGATGGCGATGCCGATCGCGAGCACCAGCACCGCCAGGGTGAACAGTTCACGGGAACGGGTCAGCGCGATTTTGTTCAGGACCCACGGGATGACCCATTTCCCCAGCACGATGACGATGGCGACCAGCCCGAATATCTTCAGGCCTGCGATGCCCAGGGCCGACAACGCTTCCTGCGCCGAACCGGTACCGTTCCGGCCGAAGATGATCGGCAGCAGCAGCAGCATGGCGACCGTCAGGATGTCTTCCACCACGGTCCAGCCGATGGCGATATGTCCGATCTTCGCGTGAAGGTCATGCTTTTCCGAAAGCACAAGCGCCATGACAACCGTACTGGCCACCGAAACGGCCATGCCGAGGATGATTCCGTGAACCCAGTCCATGCCGAGAAGATGCATGATTCCGGCCAGGACGGCCGTTGAAACGGAACTCTGGATCAGCGCGCCGGGAACTGCCGTTTTCCACACCGCCAGCAGTTCATTGAGGTGGAATTTCAGCCCGATTCCGAAAAGCATCAGGATGACGCCGATTTCAGCGAACTGTTCCGTGATGGAGTGGTCGACCACGATCCCGGGGGTCGACGGGCCGACAAGTATACCGGCCAGCAGGTAGCCGACGATCGGGGACAGGTGGATGCGCTGGGCCAGGTAGCCGAACAGCAGAGCGGCCCCGAGCCCGACCGAAAACGTGACCAGGACGGCCAGATTGTCCAAAAGGAACCCCCTGTGGAACATTGGCGGCGGGACGCGGCGCCGATTCCGGCGATTGTTCCACGGTTGATCAATACCAGAATGAACGGTGCCGCGTCATCAAAGTATTTGTTCGTCGCGGTCAAGTCGTCAGTAAAGGTTGATGACGTCGACGCTGATTACCATGCGGGCCGTGCCGTTCTGCACGGTGAAGTCGTGGTCGTTGAGGTCGACCTGGCCCTCGAACGTGATCAGCGCGTCGTCCGTGTCGGCGATTCCGGCCGGTTCCCTGAGGTTGAAACGCGGGTACCAGTCGACTTCCAGCACCTCCGCCTTCAGCCACAGGCTGGTCATTTCATCGAATATCGGGCCGGCGAAAATCACCTGGTCGGGATAGGACTTGATGGTCTGTATCGCCGAAAACATTTCGGGGGTCCGGTACCCCAGCAGGCTTTCGCTGATCAGCGGGTCGCGGCCGAACGTGTCGGTCAGGTACGGGCTGTATCGGACCTGGTGTTCAACGACCACCTCGGCGGGGGGCGGATCGGTCAGTGCGGAGCCCTCGAGATCGTTGAACAGTTCGATTTCCTTCAGTTTTATTTCCACTTTCCGGCTGTGGAACAGGGTCGCCGTCGCCAGCGCGATCGAC
Source organism: uncultured Anaeromyxobacteraceae bacterium (assembly GCA_964470365.1). Classification (GTDB taxonomy): domain Bacteria; phylum Myxococcota_A; class UBA9042; order DTJE01; family DTJE01; genus JAGOFO01. The sequence goes on from CAYYCO010000073.1 coordinate 13,642, forward strand.
GATTCCGCGTCGGGAACGGCCATGTGGTCGACGTAAACGTATGAGTGTGTGGGCTTGACCGGTTTGCCGTCGACGTCAAGGTACGCGTTGTCGTCGGCGATATCGTGAAAATACGTATCCAGCGTGTACATGATGCCATCGTTCGGTTTGTCGCCGGGGTTGTTCAGATCCAGCAGCTTGATGTTCAGCGCCTGCGCGACGCGCGGGTCGTCCCCGCAGGCGTGGTGGATGATCATGTGCCCCAGGTACGGACTGTTGGCCTCCCGCAGTTTGTGGTCCCAGGCCGCCGCCTCGTCCGTGACGAAATCGGGATTCATGACGACGAAGTCGACCTGGCCGATGCCGAAGAGGTCGGCGACTTCACGCACGCTGTCGTTGTCGTAAAGGCGCGCCAGGCGTGCCCCCGCGATGACGCCCGCGCTGGTGAACCAGCGGACGAAGCGGTATTCGCCGGCCAGTCCCAGCAGGTTGTTTTCCATCATGTACCGGGAAATCAGGCACCCGTATGAATGGCACGCCAGGTTGACGTGGGTCGCACCGGTAAGATCCAGTTTGCGCCGGATGTACATGGCAGTGATCAGGGCATAGCGGTGCAGCGTGTCCGCGCCGCCAAGCGGATACTTTTCGATTTCGGCGATCTGTTCCGGCGTCAGCCACGCCGCGGGCGTGTTGCCGAAGTACTCGAATTTGGCGATCTGGTTCGGTTCCGTCCGCACACCGTCGGAACACGGCTTTTCGACGCCGAAGTATTTCATGTCTTCCAGGATGCCGCCGCAGCCGCGTTCCTGGCCGTAAACGGCCTCGTCCGGGTTGGTGTTGGACCATCCGTGGACCCAGATGCTGATCGTCGTGTCGTTGTGGTATTCCTTGACGCCCGTGAATTCGGGCGCCGGTCCGCAGTCGGCCGGGCAGGCGCCGTCGTGTTCACACGGGTCGCAGCATCCGTCGGCGCAGTCGGCCCAGCGGTCGGGATCCATGACCGGAGCTATACAGACCCCGGCCACGCACAGACCGCCGGGGCAGGTTTCGGACTGTCCCATCGTGCACTTGTAATCGAAGGATTCCGTGGCGGAACAGTCGATCGGCGTTTCCCAGCAGACTTCAGCCGGGATGTCGGTGGCGGGAACGTCGACCGGCGCCGTGTCGGGTATGCCTTCATCGCCGGGGATGTCGGCGGCCCCGTCCGATCCCGCGTCGGGCGGGAGCGTGGAATCGGGCGCCGTGTCGGACTGCGTTGCGTCGAGCACGTGGGAGTCCCGCGTCCCGACATCCGCGGCCGCGT
>CAYYCO010000074.1:0-14842 GCA_964470365.1 uncultured Anaeromyxobacteraceae bacterium
GGATGCATCACCAGCGCGTCCGGTTTCGCCAGCTTCAGTTTCTGCGAATCCAGGCCGAAGACGCGGGCGTATTCGCGGTCGGACGGGAACAGATCCTTGCCCATCCTTTCCTTCTGGATACGGAGCATCATCACGACGTCCGCACCCTCGATGGCCGGTTCGATGCGATCATGCACCGTCACGCCGGGGAAGCGGTCCAGCATGGGCGGCAGCATGGTGCGGGGACCGGCCAGCCGGACGTTTGCGCCCATGGTCGTCAGGCCGTGGATGTTCGAACGAGCGACGCGGCTGTGGGCGATATCGCCGACGATGGCGACTTCCAGTCCCTCCAGCCGGCCCAGGCGTTCGCGCATCGTGTACATGTCCAGCAGCGCCTGGGTGGGATGTGCGTGGGGACCGTCACCCGCATTGACGATGCCGGCGGGGATGCGCTCGGACAGGAATTTGGCCGCGCCCGGCGCGAAATGCCGCATGACGATGATGTCAGGCTGCATCGCCATCAGGTTTTTCGCGGTATCCAGCAGTGTTTCGCCCTTTGACAGTGAGGACGTGGATGCCGAAAAATTCAGCGTGTCTGCGGAAAGCCGCTTTGCCGCGACCTCGAACGAAATGCGCGTCCGGGTCGAATTTTCGATGAAAAACAGGACGACGGTGACGCCGCGCAGGGGCGGGACCTTTTTGATCCGTCGGCGGGAAACTTCCTTGAATTCGACTGCATGGTCGAGAATCGAGGTGATCGTTTCCCTGGAAAGGCCTTCGAGACCGAGCAGGTGGTTCAGTTTGTCCATAGACGGTTATCTCTCGTAAACGACCACGCGATCGCGGTCAAAACCCATTTCAATCAGTTCAACCTTCACTGTTTCGTCGGAATCCGTGTTGATTGCGCGACCGACGAAATCGGCCTGGATCGGGTATTCGCGCAGTCCGCGATCAACAAGAACCGCCAGCCTGATCCGTCGCGGCCGGCCGAAGTCCACCAGAGCGTCAAGCGCGGCGCGGATCGTGCGGCCCGTGTAAAGAACGTCGTCCACAAGGATCACGTTGCGCCCGGTCAGGTCGAACCTGATGTCCGTGTTGCGCACCACCGGCTGCTGCAGCCCCATGAAAATGTCGTCGCGATACAGCGTGATGTCGAGCAGGCCCGAATCCGGCCGTGGAAATCCTACCGCCTCCATCGCCTTGATAAGACGGTCCGCGAGGTAAACGCCGCCGGTCTGGATGCCGATTATGCAGATCTGATCGTCGTCGGAGACCGCCCGTATCCTCGCCGCCATGTCGGCGATCGCAAGTTCCACGGCGCGGGAGTCCATCACCACTCGTTTTTCCGTTCTTTCCTTCATGATGTGCTCCGGGCTCAAATTGGAGCGTAGTCTAATGGGAATCGTGCCCGAATAAAAGCGCAGGGGCGAATGATATTCGCCCGACAGCCCGATTCAACATGACCGCGCGAAGTACGCGCCCAGGAATGCCGCCAGCAGCACAAGCAGCGCCCATGGCAGCCACCTGACGAAAGTGCTTCGCGGCCGCACGGCGGCGGAGCGGAGCGGGGCAGGTGGGGCGACCTTGACGACCATATCGGGCATCAATTCGTCGTCCAGGCCCGTATCCACACGCTCGGATTCCAGGGTCACCACGATTACGGTGGTTCCGACCGATATCCTGTCACCGTCGTGCAGCACGCAATTCGTGCCGACGTCGCCGGTCATCACCCCGTTAACGGCGGTCCCGCTGCTGGAGCCGGCGTCGGTAAGCTCCCAGCGGCCCCGCGCGAAAGTGATGCTGAAATGAAGGCGGGATACCGTTGGATCGTCGATCGGGAAAACGCAGTCGCGTGATCGTCCGACCAGCACGTCGGGGCGTTCGAACCTGCCCGTCGCGCCGGTTGCCGGACCTGACACGACCTTCAGGCCGATCGGCGCGATTTCGAATCCGTCGTCGTCAAGCATGGTGAATCCAGGACATCGGGGCACCGCCCTTGGCACGGTATGCGGCAATCATACAATCAAAATCGAATGTCGGGAGAGGGGGAACGTCACGGGATGTCCGCCCATGCCCGGGGGCGCAATCGCGACGGGAAAGCGGGTATCAGAATTCCTGGACGGCCTGCAGTTCCTTGATCATCTCTTCTTCGCTGGCCTGCAGCGACTTGACGATGGGCGGGTACCCGGGTTCCTCGATGCGGACGTCGGCGCCGGAAATCGCGACGACCTTTCCGTTACGGTTGCCGATCGGATCGCCCACCTTGATGATGTAGGCCTTGCCCTGCGGGTCGATGACCTGCGCCTTTGGCGTGGCGGTGCCGCTCATGATCAGCACCAGCTTGTACGACTCGGCGTCGTAAATCTGAAGCGGCGTCACCGGCGTCTTTTCCTCGACGGCCACGTCCGCGTCGATCTCGACGGTGGGCGTGAACATCGCGAGGTTGGAACGGAAGATGTTTGTCTGGGTCTCGACCGGCGACTGCCGATACGCGAAATAGAAAGACTGTATCGCCTTGAATTTGTCGCCCGTCTCTGTTTTTACCGGGGCTGCCGGCGCGGCCTGGGCGCCGCTGTTATCGGCCCGGACAGGCTCCGGCGAGAGCAGGGCTTCGGTTTTTGCCCCCCCCCCGCAGGCAATGAATGAAACGCCGACGGACACAATCAACAACAAGTTACGTTTCACTCGAAACCTCGCTATTGGGCGACTGCCGCGCCGGGTCCGGTGTAGACATACGCGACCGCCGTGAAATTCACCTTCATGAAACGGCGCCTTGAGATGTCGTCAAACAAGAGTACGTTCTTCGCGTACTTTTCGTTCGGCGTCAGACCGCGCGCCGCCTCACGTTCCATCAGCACGCGCAGAAGCCCGACGTCCCCGGCCGATTTCTGGAGCTGGTCGGATGATGCGGGCTGTATCCTGAGGTCCTTGGCGTTGATGATTCGCTTCGCCGTTCCAGCAAGACCCGCCATGAAGGACACCGTCTGGTGGTAAGAACCGACCATCTCGACGTCGAATGCGATACCCCGGTAACCCGGGCCGTCCTCAACGCGCTTGTCTGCGTCCAGGATGGTCATGGCGAGACCCGCATCGTCGGCCTGCTTCTTGATCGAGTCGATGAGCGCGGGAACCTGGTCCTCGCGCGGCAGCATCTTTTCGTAAGCGGCCTTCAGCTTGATGTACTGGGCCTTTTCCTTGTCCAGGTCCGAAATGAATTCTGGCGTGTCGTAGGTCCGCAGGGTTGCGTATTCCTTCATCGTGTTTTCATACTTGATGTTTTCCCGGGCGATTTTCTGTTTTCCCGGAAGAATGATGAAGTAATACCCGAGGCCGCCGCATAACGCCGCCACGATGCCGACGATCAGGATCCGCTGAATCAGGGGAAGTGCGAGGAATTTGTTCATTTCGATGCTTCCTCCGCCCCGGCCGGGGGAACCGCGGCTGCCGCTGCCGGCGCGCTGTCCGAACCGGGAACGCCTGCCGAAGCAGCCGGCCGCGCCGGCGAAGGTGCTGCACCGTCGGCGCCAGCCTCGGGTTGTGGCGCGGCTGCCGCCTTGACGGCATCGGCCTCGGCTTGCTTCCATGCGTTTGCCGTGGGCACGAACGACAGGGTTGCCGTCACCGAAAAGTCGATGTACTTGATGTTCAGTTCCTCATGGACCTTTCGTCGCTGCGACGGCGAGTTGAGGCCGATGAAGATATCCGACGATTCCAGCCGCCGGTAGAATTCGGCAACGTCCTGGTGGTCAAGAGCCTCGCCCTTTATTTCGACGCGGGATCCCTTTCCGTCGGTGGCGTTTTTGATGTCGATCGATTTCAGCCACACGCGACGCGTGTCCCATTTCGGGTTCCACCCGGCGAGTTCCTGCGCCCGTGCTTCTTCCTGGTGGACCGGGTCGTCGTCGATGCGGGTCAGTGCGTACGAAAGGTACTGAAGTGCCATCGCAGGACCGATCTGATCCGCCTGCAGCATTTCGAATACCTGCGTCTGCGCGTCGGTCGCCGCCTTTTCGACCTGCCAGGCTTCCCAGGTCTGTTTGACGCGTTTCAGGCTTTCGACCTTGTCAGCCGCGTCAACGGCCTTTTTCTTTGCTGCCTGGAGCTGATCGGCCTGCTGCTGGTGCCACAGGTACAGACCGCCGAAGACAGCTGCGATGATGACCAGGTAGACAACGAACTGGCCGCTGCCGCCTGACTTCCGCGCTTTTACCTTGCCGCCTATCAGGTTTATGCGAATCATTCCGAATCCCCGGCCCGCCTTAAAGCAAGACCAACGCTTACGCCCGCAACGGGTGCAGCTCTCTGAAGGAGGTCGATATCGAACTTCCTTGCGTCAACCGATATGTTCCGGAACGGGTTAACCAGCTCGACGGGAACCTCGATCTTGCGTTCAAGAGCCCTTATGAGTGACGGAAGCTGGGCCGAGCCGCCGGTCAGGTAGACCCGGCCGATAGTGGAATTGACCGAAGTGGCGGTAAAGAAGTCGAGCGACCGCTGAACCTCGGCGACGATCGATTCGCACACCCGCTCGGCAAGCTTGTTTACGTCACGCGCGATGGTCGATGAAGAAAGCGATGATTCGGCACCGGTCTTGAAAGCCTCGGCTTCCTCCCAGGAGACATTGAACTGGCGCTGAATTTCGGCGGTCAGGCGGGAGCCACCCATCGAAATATCCCGGGTGAAGGCGATCGTGCCGCCGGACATCACGCCGACGTTGATCTGGTTGGCGCCGACATTCAGCAGTGCGATGGTCGAATCCGCCGGGACGTTGTAGTTCGCCTCGAACATATTCAGGGCTGCAAAGATGGCGACGTCCACCACTTCCGTGGTCAGGCCTGCTTCCGCAGCGACCGACACGTATTCGTTAACGACGTCCTTTTTCGCTGCGACCATCATCACGTCCATCTGGCCCTGGCCGGCCTTGGAATTGATAATTTGCGCGTCGACATTCACGTCCTTGATGTCGAACGGGATGTACTGTTCGGCCTCCCAGACGATCGAATCGGCCAGTTCGTCGCGTGTCATTTCAGGAAGTGAGAGCCGCTTGATGATAAGTGACGACCCCGAAACCGCGATTGCGCAGGAACCACCCTTGATCCCGGCCTCGCGCATCAGTTCGCGAAGCCGTTCGATCACCACGGAAAAATTCATTATTCTGCCGTCGACAATGGCGTCGGGCGGAAGGTGGCCGAGGCTGAAGGCCTGCAGCGCCCAGGATCCGGATGATTGCTTCAGGCGAACCAGTTTGATGGCGCTCGAGCCGATGTCGAGACCCACCAGACTTCCATGCTGGCCAAACAAGCCCATACTTTTGTCCAGTTAAGGCCTGAACGAATCTTCAGGGCGTTTTTTGCGGGTGTCAAGAAAACTGCCGGGACGCGCGGGGGCGTTCGTGGCCGGGCGCGGCCGTATTATTTCGAATGAATCCGTTCAGTGGATGTGGTAGCATTCCGTGCGTCCTTCATGTTTCGTGTCGTTTGGTGTCTTCCTGGAGGTTGGCGATGCGCAGATTCTGCCTGTTGGCTGCTTTGTTCCTGGTTCCTGGCGCGTTCGGCTGCGGCGGGGGCGAACCCCCCCCGTTCGACACCGGTGTCGACAATGGCGTTGCGGACGTCCAGACGGACGAGGGTGGAACCGACGCTACCGATCTCGGTCAGCCCGACACGGGGCACGACGAAGGTCAGCCGACCGACACGGTCGAGGTGGTTCAGGACACCGGCCCGAAGCCCTGCCAGAAGAATTCGGATTGCGCCGACGCGCCCCTGTCCCCTGGCGAATGCCAGAAAAAGGTGTGCGATCAGGGTACCAAATTCTGCGTGCTCGGCTGGAACTCCGAATGCTGCATGGCGGCGACGTGGTTCTATGACGATTTTGAATCAGGAATCGGGGCGTGGACTGTCGTCGACCCGAAGCCGAACGATCAGGTCAGCTGGACTGCATCTCCCTTCCGCAAGGCCTTCGGCACGCAGTCGGCATATTTTGGCAACACGACCTGTCATACGTATTACTCCGGTGCCTTGAACGGCGACTGCGACCCGGTTGACCCGAACCAGGCCGATTCGGCTGCGGTCCGGGCATCGATGACCTCGCGCTATTTTGAAATTCCCGCAATCAGCGCGGCAACAACGACGTTCGTCGCGTCGGCCTACATCTGGGTCGAATCGGAACCGATGATTGACGAACTGCCCGCGGACGTTCAGCTTGACCAGTTCCGGATGATGGTTGTCACCAGAACCGGCGAGGTTGAGGAGGTCGAAAACGTAATCAGTTCGACGGCAACGGTTATCAGCAAGGACACGAAAGGTCTGTTCGTTTTTGTAAGCGCCGTCATAACCCCCTTTATCGGCAAGGAAATCGCGATACGTCTCCTGTTTGACAGCATCGACGGGTCGAATAACCTGTTCGAGGGCGTCTATGTCGACGATGTCAGGGTGTATTCACTGTGTACGGCCCAGTGCGATTCCGGCAACGAATGCGATTCGGACGACGTGGAATGTACCGACGATTCGTGCCAGGCTTTCCTGAACAAGACCAACGGGAAGGGCACTTGTTCGTACCCGCTGCTCCCGACCTGTGTTGAACCGCTCTGCACGCCCGCCACCGTTGCAACAAAATGTCCCACCGACGATCCGTGCATCGTGGCGTCCTGCGTGGACGGCGGGTGCGTCTACAACGAACTTCCGGACGACCAGTGCTGCAGGGCGGAAGACGCGCTGACCGCCGGTTTCGAAACGGGTGACCTCGGCGGGTTCGAGGTGTGGTCCTACCTGGGCGAGGATCTCGTGACCTGGCGGACCTCCAGCTTCCGTTCGTCGCAGGGATCGTGGTCGCTTTATTACGGCGATCCGGTCGCGCGGAACTACGACACGGGCGTCGATTTCAACTACGGCGAGGCATCTTCTCCGGAAATCGAACTGCCGGTCGACGACTACGCCTTCCTTTCGTTCGACCTGTGGCTTTCGACGGAATGGGACGGGATGGATCCGGCGAAATATTACAACCCCGGGCAGCTCGACCATTTCAGCGTCCACGTCGTTGAACGGCAGGGCCAGCCTACCGAGGCCGTGACCGAGGTTTGGTCGGCCCATAACATCCAGGGAACGACCGGGGGTGAATTCATTCCGGTCGGCATCGACCTGTCGCCCTGGGCCGGCAAGGTTGTCCACGTCATGTTCCGCTTTGAATCCGGCAACGGCGAACTGAACGATTTCGAGGGGCCGTACGTCGACAACATCCGGGTCATCACGGACAACTGCACGCACCGTGACTGCCAATCCGGCTCAGACTGCGGCATCGACGACGTGTGCAGGGTCGGCGGCTGCGTCGACAACCTGTGCGACGTGTCAATCGCCGGTGCAACCGGCTGCTGCGCCGTAACCCAGGACTGCGATGACGGCGACCCCTGTTCGACCGACGGCTGCGTGAACAACGTCTGCCTGCATGAACCAGTGGAAAAGCCCGGCTGCTGCTACGAGGACGTGCGCGCGGATTACGTGTTCGACATATTCGGCGACCTGGACGGTTTCGCGGTTGTCAACAGCGGCACACCCGGCGCAGGCGGCGCCGACGTGCGCTGGGTGCTGACCGATCTGCGCGCCCATTCGGGCACTCGTTCGATGTACTTCGGCAACGTCGACAACGCGAATTACGACAACGGCGGTATCGCCCGCGGCACTGCCACGTCGCCCGAATTCACCGTGCCGGCGTCCGGCGACTACAAACTTTCGTTCTATGTGTACATCGACGTGCAGACCGATAACACGAAGGACATCTTCAAAATCGATGTGATGGACGGCCTGACCCCGACGACGGTTTTCTCGAAGTCGGCGGTGCCGGCGCAGGCATACCGTACGTGGTTCCAGGTTACTTCAATCGATCTGGGCGCGTTTGCGGGCAAGTCCGTGAAGCTTCGGTTCTCGTTCGATTCCGTCGATAACCTCCTCAACGCGTCCGAGGGTGTTTTCGTCGACGACATCCTCGTCCAGCGTGATTGCCCCTGAACCCGCACGGCAGCGGCGCCATCATCCAAACTCCGCGCCGGACATGGCCCGCGGCATCGGAATATCTTGCGTTTCGACGTCGACTAATCTAATCTCATGTGCAATATCTATCCTTAGTACTCTGAGGGGATAACACAGACCCAGGAGATCTCAGGTTATGAATAGACGGATTCCAATCGCCATGCCGCTGTTGATGGTTTCGATGATTGCCGGCTGCGCCGTCGATGACGGTTTCGGCAACCTCGGAATGACGGTTTCCGCTGCGACCAGCACGTGTTCGGGGCAACCCGGCGCCAGTCCGCTGGACAGCATTGACAGCCTCCGGGTCCAGGTCGGCAGCGTGACCTCCACCGCGGACAATGCCGAATACTTTGATGAAACCGTGCCGATCGTCGATGGCGCCGCCGACATCCAGTCGGTGGCCGCCGGATCGGATCGCGTCGTCACGGTACTCGGCTGCAAAAACGGCCAGGCCGCGCCGACCTGGTTCGGCCGCGCCCGCGACGTCACCGTCGTGCAGGGCCGGTCGGCCGATATCGACCTGGTGCTGACCCGGTTCAATTCGTTCACCTGCGTTTCCGAACAGGGTGGCCAGAAATTCACGCACCGGGCATTCCCTGCCGCGGTACTGATGGGCGACGGCCGCGTGTTCGTTTCCGGCGGCTTCACCGGCAAGCGCGACCTTGACGGCGGCTTGTCCCAGTTCGAACTGAACACGCCGTCGAAAGAGGCGTTCATTTACGACCCGATCACCGGGGCGTTCCAGTACGTCGGCGACATGAAGGTCGCCAGGGCCGGGCACTCGGTCGTATACGTCACGATGGACGGCCGGGACAAGGTTCTGATATTCGGTGGCGCGACAAAGGCAAAAATGGTGACGGGCGCAACGTTCCCGTTCTCGTTCGATTCGGCCGACGCGCTTGATTCGTTCGAGGTGTACGACGTCAAGGACAACACTTTCGAAATCCCGACCTTCACCGGGGGTGCGGCCAAAAAAATGCTCATGGGTCGCGCCTTCTTCACCGCGGCCAGGATGACGGACAATTCCGTTCTGATCACCGGCGGCGGCGAATGGCCATCCGACAATTCGGATTACCGCTTCGCGGAAATATGGTCGCCGGGCGCCGATGAGGGGCGCGGCGGCATGCTCGATCTGGGTAATTCAATGCCGATGAATGCCCAGCACAACGGCGCTGCGGTCGTCAAACTGGACGAAACCAGCCGCGGCCTGACGCGGTTCCTGATCGTCGGCGGCACTACTAATACGGAAGCAAACATCGAAATCTTCACACAGTCCTCCAAACAGGACGAGGGTGTCGGCGGCGCTTTCCGGCCGCGCACCGACGGTAATTTTCCGCTGGTGTACTTCCCGACGGTCGTCAGGATTGCCGATGACGCCACCGATACGAAAATTCACAAGCGCTTCCTGGTGGTCGGCGGTTCACGCATTGTCAAGGGCGTGCTCCAGGCATCCCCGTTGACCGACAACGGCAAGGCGAAGATGGCGTATGTCCTCAAGGTGTACGACGACGGCATCAGCGTGAAGGCAGTGACCGACAACTGCGGCGGCCGCTTCATGCATGGCGCCGCTGCTTCATTTGACAAGTCCGGCGTCGTCCTCCTGGGCGGCTTCAACAACAATTCCGGTCTGTCGGAAACGTCGACCTGCACGTTCGACGTGGCGAAGGGTTCGTTCACGGCGACGGCCGCGGCAAACGAAGAATTCCTGTCACGCGCGGCCTTCGCGATGGTCACGCTGCCGGATGACACGCTTTTCCTGGCGGGCGGCATTATTTCGGCCGATACGCTTGGCGTCGACGGGCCGGGCATGACGGAAATCCACACACCGGCGATTGTCTGGAACGGGGCATCCTGCATGGGGGGCGAAGAATGAGGACTGACAGAAACATGTTCACGGTTTCCATGATCAGCCGTTCCCGCCGCCGTATCCGTCTCGTCGCCGGCGTGGTGATGGTTGCGTTTCTCAACCTGCAGTTCGGCGTGGCCGGGGGGCTCCTGGCATCAACGGCCCGCGCGCAGGACGCGGCCGCCCACAAACTGGCGGTCAAGGTCTATCCGAAAAAGGCGTCCGACGCCGGTCTGGCGAAGGCCGTTTATGTAGTCCTTCGTGGCGGCGCCGACAGGCTGTCGGCCCAGGGGTACACGCGCGCGATCGGTATTCCTACCAGGGCCGCTGCGGCGATCGATTCCGCCTGGCAGCATGTCAACAAAGGGCGCACGCTGCTGCGTGAAAACAAGCTGGCGGAGGCGTACAACGAATATTCGGCCGCGGAAACCGCCGCACGCGCTTACATGGGCTATGCCGACCGCGCCCTCGTCGCCCACATTTACAAGGGCCTGGGTATCGGCTTCGTGGCCGCGTCAAAACCGCTTCAGGCGAAACGCGCCATAAAAATTTCGCTGTTCGCGTACCCGAATCAGACCAAGGACGAATACTCCTACAGCAAGGAAATCGAAAACTTCTTCCTGTCCGCCGAGCGCGAAATCGTGGACTCGCCGACAGGCACGGTCGATGTCGAAAGTATCCCGGAAGGCGCCGAAGTGTACGTGGACTTCACGTTCCGCGGGTATTCCCCGATGACGATTCGTGACCTCAAGGTCGGCGAACACATCGTGACGTTTGTTGCCGACGGGTACGAACCGCTGGCCCAGCTCGTCGAAATTACCGGCGGCCCTGGCGAATTCGCGATGGGCGAAATGATCGAACTGGATAATTCGGCGGCGATCATCCGCGCTTCCGACGAACTTGGCGCGGCCCTCACCGGCGCCCAACCCGGTCCGAAGGCCGGAACATACGCATCGCTGGTCGGCGCGACCGATCTCCTGGCGATAACGTTCGGTGATGCCGGCGATGCGTTCGCCGTCAACGGCCTGTTCCTGTCCAACGGCCTGGTCAAGCCCGTCAATTACACGATTTCGAAGGAAACCGACGTGATGTCCGAGGTTGAGGGCGTGTATGGCCGTGTAATGAATACTATGCCTGCCCGACAGCTGACCCTGGCGCCGCTTGAACCGGAAATGGCCGCCGTCGAAAAGGTTGTCGCGGACGACGAAATGCTTGCGGTCGAACCCGGCGAAGAACTGTTGATCGATCCCAACAGCCCGATTTTCAAGGACCAGAACGAAAAGAAAAAGACTACGGTCGTTGACAAGTGGTGGTTCTGGACGGCCTTGATCGTCGGTCTTGGCGCGGTCGGCGGGCTTACCTACTGGGGCGTGACGTCCGGTGGCGACAGCGGCTCGGGCGCCGGAACGGGCGGCATCCACATCAATCTCGGCGGCGTTCAGTAACTGCTGCACACCGTCCTGCCTTGGGGGCTGTCGGGAAATATGAAACGCCTTCTGTTCGCGATGTCGGTAATCGTCGTCGGTATCGCCGGCTGCGCGCAGCCGTGCAGTAAAATTGCCGACAGTGTCTGTCTTGCGCATGGCGCCGCATCGGAATTGTGTCGTGAATCGCGTGATTTCGCGGATCGCGCCGGGGTCACCGAACGTGGTCAGTGCCGGATCGCGCTGAAGATTGTTGGTTCTCTTGGATCTACCGGGACGGCGGTAACGCCGGTTCGTTAATTCTTCGGGGGATTTTTCCGTGGCAGACGACGAGGTCGGCGAACAGACTGCGGATAAGGCATCGTCGGCGCGCATGCGGCCGCGCCAGTTCGGCAAATACACGTTGCTGGAAAAAATCGGCACCGGCGGGATGGCCGAAATTTTCAAAGCCGTCGCGCGTGGCGCCGGCGATTTCCAGAAGGTGCTGGTCGTCAAGCGCATCCTGCTGCGCTATTCCCGTGATCCTTCCTTCGTCAAGATGTTCAAGGACGAGGCCCTGATCACGGCCCCGCTCCAGCACGCCAATATCGTTTCGATATACGAATTTGACCAGGTTGACGGCCAGTACTACCTCGCGATGGAACTGGTTAACGGTCTGGATCTCCAGGCCGTGATGGCCAGGGCGAACAAAATCGGGGTCCAGGTTCCCGTGCGCGCAGCCCTTTTCATCGTCGGTGAGGTCTGCAAGGCATTGTGGTACGCGTACAACGCGCGTGACGCGTATGGTAAGGAACTGAAAATCATCCACCGTGACGTATCGCCGTCGAACATCCTTTGTTCCTTCGACGGCGAGGTCAAGGTCACGGATTTTGGCGTGGCCAAGGCAACAACGTCGAAGGGTGAAACCACGCAGAACGGCGTCCTGAAGGGTAAACTTGGATACATGTCCCCGGAAACGGTGCTGGGGCGCGATATCGACAATCGTTCCGACCTGTTTTCTCTGGGCATTATCCTTTTCGAACTGTTGACCCTTAAACGGATGTTCCTGGGCAAAACCGATTTGCAGACGCTCATCAATATCCGCGACGCCGATGTTGAAAAGCGGCTTGCGCGACACCCTGAAATTCAGCCCGGAATCGCCGACATTATCCGCAAGGCGCTTGCAAAACGCCCCGAGGACCGGTACTCCAGCGCTCAGGAATTTCTGGACGGCATCCAGGATTTCCTGTTCGCGAACCGTCTGAGGGTCGGCCAGGCCGACGTGGCGGCCGTGATGAAGGAACTGTTCTCGGAAAAGGTCGATCGCGAACTGCTGCCGCTTGGAATCGACGACACGACCGGTGTTGGCGGACGGGGTGATGAACTCGATTCCGTCAGGGACGCCGGCGACGCGCGCGATCCCTCGGAAATACAGCCCGCCGAGTCTTCCGAGCCGATACGCGTCAGCCGTGAGGGATCCGGATCGATTTCGGTACCCGACGAATCGTCCGGCGGTGTCGTATCTGCGGCCGACGAACCGTCGGATTCCGAAATTTCCGCTTCGCCCCGTGAGGACAGCGGAACCGGCGATCTGCCTATCGATGAAAAACCGGTGGAAACTGCCCGCGAATCGACCCGCAACACCAAGGTCAAGCCCGAGACGTCTACGTTCAGAATCAAGGACGCCACAGGCAAGGTCTTCGGGCCGATTTCGTTTGAAAACCTGCTCGGTCTTCTGAAAAGCCGGGCGGTTACCGAAGATGAACTTGTATCGGTCGATGACGCTGACTGGGCCAGGCTCGGCGACCTGTCGATGGTTCAGCAGTACCTCAGCGAGGTGCGGCCGTCCCTGGACCGCAGCCGGCTGATATTCGAGGGTAACATCGACCAGCGCTTCATGGTGCGCACGCTCACGCGGATCTGCCGTAAACAGTCCCTGACGGGGCTGTTTGTCATGAAAAAGGGCGTTAACCAGAAGGAAATCTATTTTTCCGGCGGTCGGCCGAAGGTCATCTTTTCAAACCTGAAGGACGAGCTTTTCGGCGAATACCTGGTCCGGCGGGAGGTTGTGGCGCGCAACAACCTTGCGCGGGCGGTCGACGGAATGTCGGGAGGGCGCCTCGGGGACAGCCTGGTGGCACATGGCGCGGTTCCTTCGCATGAAATGGCCATGCTGCTGACGGATCAATTCCGTGACCGTTTCCTGCAGATTTTTGAATGGAATGATGGATGGTGCGGATTCTTCGATGACGTCAGGATGCCGCCGGGGGCGGTTCAGCAGGATCTCGATCCGATGGAACTGGTCGCGACCGGAGTCCGAACGAAAATCCAGCCGGGCGTCATGAACGCATGGATGTCCGAACACGCGCAGCACCGCTTCCTGTTCTGCACCGATTCGCGCGTGGCGGTCGATGAACTGAAACTGATTCCGCGCGAAATGCGTGTCGTCAACCTCATCGGAAACCGTGATTCAATCCGGGCCATTATTGACGGGCTTCCCCAGTCCGCCGAATGGGCCGCTGTGGCCAACCGGGTCATTTTCCTTCTGCTGGAAACGGGCATCATCCGATTCAGGGCGGGCGGGCGCTGATTATTACGCAATTTCCAGGTATCCGGATCGCGCCAGGTGGGAAATCACCATAAGTACCTGAAGTTCCGGTACATCCAGCTTGCGTACGAATTCCCTGATTGGGCGGTGGCCGTCCGACAGGCGGATGATTTTCAGCATCAGGTCCGGGTCGGGCGTTGGAATCCCGACGGCCTTGCGGTTCCTTGACGGAAGCAGGACGCGGTCCATTGAACCGATGTGGTCACGGTAAAGCTTCAACAGTGTGGATTCGTTCTTTCCGACGAAGACGCTCAATTCCGATGCGGCCGGCGCGAGCATGAACAGGCGTTCCAGCGACGCCATGGCACCGCTGTGATCGCCAAGCTCGAAAAGATGGATGATGTCGCGGTAAAGCAGTTTTTCGCGATCGGTCCATTTCTGCGGCTCGGGCCGCGGTTCGGGGCGAACAGGCGTTTCAGGCACGGCTGGCTGCCCGGTGGTTGCGCCCCCGGGTGCGGCCGGTGCGTGATTGCCGTTGGCCGGTTCCAGTTCAACTGTCGGGGGTGCGGATGCTTCGTCCGTCGCAGCCGCCCCCGAGGCGCCGGCCAGGATGGCCATGACGGTCGCGTTGATATCGGCGACAGTGCCCGATTCGTTACCGTCGGCGTCATACCCTGCGTCGGCAAGACGCCGCCGCAGTGCCCGCGCCGCATCGCCGGTGTCCGGAAGCCGCGACACGAGGTGTTCTATCAGCGCAACAACGGACTGCGTTTCATTGGTCTGGTCCATCAGTCGTAACCCCGTCGTCAAGGGCAGGTCGCCTGTGGCGGTCGGCCCGTGTTCAACCAACGGCGGCCATGCGTTCCGACACTTCCTGGATTTCGTCGAATTTGAGGGCGAAAGCCCGCAACACGGCGGAATCGAAGTGAGCGGCCATTTCCATCGTCACGCAGGCAAAGGCGTCCCCCGGCGTCATCGCCTGCTTGTAGTGGCGAATGGTGATCAACGCATCGTAAACGTCGGCAACAGAAACGATGCGAGCCTC
>CAYYCO010000075.1:0-14059 GCA_964470365.1 uncultured Anaeromyxobacteraceae bacterium
CTTCCCAGAAGCCCTCGTACGTTTCCAGGTCGGAAACCTCAATCTTTTTGAGCCATTTGACCCACTTGTAACCCCACTTGCCCTCTGCCGCGACCTGGAACGGGAACCCCCTTTCCGCGGGCAGGGTCACCAGGTTCAGCGAATGCGCCAGCATGACATCATGTTCTTCCACATACGATATCGGCAGGAAATCGTCGTACCCGTCAATCGCGGTGAAGATCAGCGACACCGCGCCGTCCAGCGGTTCGGCGGCCCGGATCAGTTCCATGATCGGCACGCCGGTCCACAGCGGCGAAACGGTCCAGCCCTCGACGCAATGCATATCCATGACCCGGGATTCATTCGCGAAATCAAGCACTTCGTAATAGGTCAGCTTCAGCGGATTTTTCACCAGGCCCGTGATTTCCAGTTCGTATTCGTCCAGGTCGACGTATACCGGCCCCTTGATCGAGTTGTCGCGGAATCTCGACAGCGACGACAGTTCTTCGCCCTGATAGGAAAGTATTTCCACAAAAAACACGAACAGGCCGGTTTCCGTCCCGGCCCCGGTCACCGCGGTGTATTCGACATCGTACACGCCGAACGCCGGAAGCGGCGGATGAATCGTCACGCTCATGGACAGTCCGTCATCGGCCAGTTCGGTCGCGTCCGCCGGCACGGGGTACTTGTCCAGCCAGACCGTGATTTCCGATCCGGCCAGCAGCGGCGCCGTGAAGCTGACGGTCACCTTTTCCGGCGGAACGGACAGGGCCGCCCAGTTTTCGGGCGACGACGATTCGAAGGTCGATGTTTCCACGGCCGGGGTCGTCCCCGATGGCGCGCCGTAATCCGGGATTTCCCGCGCGCCGCCGCAGGCCGTCAAAATGGCCATGACCGCAATCCAGCAAGTGGCCGGAGTCGCCGTCGTGATTAAAAACCGGAGTTTCATTGCAGCATTTCCCCCGTGCGGTTGGATCCGGACCACGTCAACCGGGATTAGGCAATATGAACCGGTCACGATCAATTTGTACTGACATTTATGACGTAATCCCGAGGAGTTCGCTGTGTTCCAGCCGCACACTCCATTGATGAAACATGGTTGCGGCTCTACGGGGTCCAGACGATGCGTTCGGGGTCGCCGCCTGCCCAGAAACGTTCAAGCAGGTCGCGGAACGTGTTGCCCGGATCGCCGATGGCCCATCCCTCGGTCTTGCGGCAGATGTCGTGATAGTGCGCGTTACCCAGGAACCACCAGGCCAGCAGCGGGTCACCCGGGTCGGCGGCCAGCGCGTCGGCCAGCTGCCGTTCACCGTACAGGATTTCAAAGGCCTCGTCGTCGTCGTGGTTGTGGAACCCCGAAAACGCCGTGTCGGCCAGGCTCTGCTGGAACAGCACCGGCAGGCCCAGCCCGTCGGGCGCAGCGCCGACCAGGTGCGGGAACGCGTACAGGCCCATCATGCAGTCGCCGGCATGCCCGCCGTCGCGGACGCGCGCCGATTCGCACAGCGGATTCATGTGCGCCTGGAAATGGTCGTACGCGACCCGCACGACCTCCAGGTCGGACACCTGGGCCAGCACCAGGCGCGCGTCGGGGTCGTCCCAGTCGTGCACCAGCCAGCCGGCGTCGACCAGAACCTTCAGGCGCCCGGCGGCAGCCGTTTCAGGCAGCATCGCCGCGGCAAGGTCCACGTCGGCCAGCGTCCCCAGCCCCCCGGACGACGTTCCCGAAAACAGCACCCGCGGCCCGTCCGCGGCCGCCGTATCGGCCAGCCCGTACTGCCGCACCAGGGTTTCCAGCAGCGCCTGCACGTTCAGGCGGCCCGCGAAGTACCAGCCGTTTTCCGCATCCCCCATCGACCAGATCGTGGCGGTCCGCGTGCCCAGCCAGAAATCGCTGGAACAGTACGGCCCGAACGCCCAGTTCGCGTCGTGCCACACCGGGTTGTCGGCCTGATCGGCGTCGAAAATGCCGCCGTTGTCGTCATCGGGAACCATCCACGCCCGGTCCGCGTCCGGCAGCGTCGTGATTTTTTCGGGCTGGCGGATGCACGGCATGGCGTTGTCGTCACAGAAACCGCCGCCTTCCAGGCTGATCACCCAATCCTGCGAACCGGTCGGCGACCGGCGGACCCTGAACGCGAACGGCGTCCCGTCGTTGCACCGGGCGTCGCCCCACCGCGCCGGATCCCGCAGGGCCGGCTTGACGACTTCCCACCCCAGTTCCGGTGGCGTGGCCGGCCCGCACGTCGACACGTCCCATCCGGTGCAGTCGCCGCGGCACGACGCGTCACCCGACGCGAACGACGCCCCGAGATCCGCGCACGGCAAGGTCCCGCCGTCACAGGCCTCGGCCGCTTCCACCGCGCCGTTCCCGCACGACGGCTCGGCGGGCGGCGACAGGTCGACACCGGCGGGCAGTCCGTCCGGGCCGCCGTAAGCCGCCCGGACCACGTCGTACGCGGCCTTCGGGCGACGCCATGCGTCCATCAGCCCCTTCAGGTTGGTTTTGGGGGCCGGGTGCGGCTTACCGGTGGTCGGGGTCCACTGCATCCGGAAATCGGCCAGCACCCAGGGCGCCACGCCGCGGATGAAATCGCGTTCGGCGACCTGGCGCAGGTGCTGCCGGTGGAACCACGCCTGGTATTCCTCTGAATATGAATGGTTATCGACCGGTTCCTCGCCGGGAAGGCCGTACCCGTGCCGCGCCCGCAGCGCGTCCGCGCCGTATTCGCTGACGATCAGCGTTTTGTCCGGGAACCGCGTGTGCGCCGCGTCCAGCATGGCCCCCAGGTCCATCGTTTCGTCGAAATACCAGCCGAAATATTCGTTGATCCCGATCACGTCAACCTCGGCCGGCCCCAGGTCGACCTCGCTGAACGACAGGGCCGGCGTCGAAAGCACCGCGGCCATTACCGGCCGGTCGGGGTCAAGTTCCCGCGCCACGCCCCGCAGACCGCGCAGGAACGCGGGCGCGGTATCGGCAAACGTCCAGACCTCGTTCGCAATACTCCACATGCCGATCGCCGGCCGGTTGAAATCGCGGTGGATCATCCGGCGAAGCGCGCGCGTCGCCCTGTCGATAAGGACCGAATCGCCAAGCTGCGCGTCATCGAGCTGGTATACCGGAATTTCTTCCGCCAGCAGCACGCCGGCCGTTTCCAGCGCGCGCAGGGTCCGCACGTCGTTCGGGTAGTGGGCCGTCCGCGCGAAGTCCACGCCCAGATCACGCATCGCCGCGACATCGGCCGCCATCGCTTCCGTGTCGAACACGGGGCCCCGGTCGGGCAGGTCCTCGTGCCTGTTCATACCGTGCAGGTAACGGTCGACGCCGTTCAGCAGCAGGCGCCCCCCGGTCGCTGCCACGGTCCGGAACGCGAAGTCCGCGGAAACCGTTTCGACGACGCCGTCCTGCGAAATCGCCACATCCATCCGGTAAGTTCGGTCGGGGTTTTCCGGGTCCCACAAGTCCGGCGCATCGACGATGCCGTCCAGTGCAATACGCGACACGTCGCCGGGAAGGTCCGCCGGGCCCCACAGAAGGACCTTGACGCCGCCCCTTGTGATCGAGGCCGACAGTGTCGCGGTTCCGGACGCCCCGGCGGCCCGCTGCAGCACGACGTCGGCATGGACGCGCCAGGAACCGTTGTCGGCGCCTGTGTCCGCCGCCGGCGATGCTGCGTCGACGGGTGACGTGTGCACCGACAGCCGCGCCACCGATGTTGACCTGGAGCCCTCGACAACGACCGGCCGCGGGATCCCGCCGTACGGGAACCAGCCGTGCAAGCCCGGGGCCGTGGACGTGTCGGCCGGCAGCGTCTGCCGCCCCAGGCGGTTATCGACGCGGACGACCAGCAGGTTCGGGGCATCGCGTTTCAGCAGTTCCGTCACGTCGAACGCAAACGGCAGGTACGGCAGGTCGTCGCCGCCCAGTTCCACGCCGTTCAGCCAGACACGGGCCTCGCGGAACACGCCTTCGAACCGCAGCCGGACGAACGGGCTGTCGTCATCCCAGTCGAATTCGCGGACGTACCATCCGATGGTCTGCCGGTCGAACCCGCCCTCGACATCCATGTCCCAGGTGCCGGGGACAGGCGCGGTTATCCAGAACCTGCGGTCGAAAGCGGTGCCGAACCAGCCGTTTGCGATGCCCGCATCGGCATCGTCGAACTTGAACCGCCACGCCCCTGACAGGTCCAGGATCGGCCTGTCCGACGCGTCGAACGCGGTCCCTGCCGGCAGCCTGCCCGCCAAAACCGGGTCGGCCGGATCGTCGATAGGGGTCATTCCCGCCGGCCACCCCGGCCCGGAATCGCCGCCGGCATCGACGACATCGCCTGCATCGCCTGCATCGCCTGCAATATCGACGACTGCAATGTCGACGGGCGCACCTTCGTCACCGGCCGCCGTGTCCGTTCCGCCGCCCCCGCCGCACGCGACCAGCCAGGCCACAAGGACCGCCGATACAGCCGCGTACATGCCCCGGAATAATTGTGTCCGTTTCATGAATTCCCGGTCTGATCCCAAGTCGCCGAAAATATACCAGAAGGTGGCTGCCCTTCGCCCGGAAAAGGGGACCTGTCCGGGATGTGGACGTGAATTACGGACAGGGCAGACAAGGGTCCGGATAATTGATCGGGTCGTCATTGCAGAAGTGCATGCAACCCGGCACCCCACCTTCACAGTCGGTTGCCATGTACATGCAGTCGCCACAGTCATCAAAGGATTCCAGGAAATGCGGATTGGTCGGGCATACGTCGATACAGTCGCTGCCACCGTCGCCGTCCGAATCTGTATCCGGCACGCCGCACCCGCAGGTGCCCGGCTGAACCTTCTGCGGGTCGTTTGGACAGCCGTCGTCACACGAAGCCACGCCATCACCGTCGATGTCGATATCGGGAATGCCGGGACACTGGTCAAGACAATCGGGCGTTCCATCGTCATCGGCGTCGCCGGGAAGCTCAATCACCCCGCACCCGCAAACGCCAGCGACCGACTTTGACGGATCCGCCGGGCACCCGTCAACACAGTCATGGACCCCGTCAAGATCGCCGTCGATGTCCGGCACGCCGCATCCGCACGCACCGGGGGCCGTCTTCAGGGGATCGTTGTCGCACTGCTCCCTGCAGGACACGACGCCATCGCCGTCGGCGTCGATCGCGTCCACGCAGCCGCACACACCGGGGGTTGCAAGGTTGGGGTTCTGGTCACAACCGTCAAAGCAGACCAGGACACCGTCGCCATCGCCATCCGTGTCGGGCGTGCCACATCCGCAGACGCCGGGCTGTGTTTTGCCGGGGTCCCAGGGACAGGCATCGTCACAATCGTCGAAGCCGTCCGCATCGGTATCCGCGTCAGGGTCGCAACATGCACCGCGTTCACAGCGGTCCGTCGCGCACTGCCCCGCATCCTCGCACGGCGCACCACGGTCAAGCGCGCAGACGCCCGAACCAGAACACGCCAGGCCATCGTCACAGTCGTCGTCCACGTCGCAGGAACACCCGACGGCACCACCGCACGCGGCATCGACAGCGACGACAACGTCACCGGCGTCGACTTCGGCTGCATCTTCCAGGACTTCCGTGGCGGCGTCTTCCCCGGCGTCTTCCCCGGCGTCTTCCCCGGCCACGTCCGCGACGGTATCCGGGGCGGCATCCTCGACGACATCGCCGGCCACGTCCGTGACGGTGCCAGGATCGTCCGGCAGGGTGTCCGCGGCGCCATCGGGGCCCGCATCAAAACCGGCATCCAAGATCACGACATCATCAACGGTGTCGGACGCGTCGTCGTTCCAGGCATCGCGACCGCCGGTGTCAAACCCCTGGTCCAGGGCCGCGTCGGCAGGAATGTCCCCACCTTCATTCACATCATCGCCAACGGAAACGTCATCGCTGCCGCCCCCGTTTCCGCCGCACCCGCAAGCACCCAACGCGGCCATGAGTACCGCGGCACACAGGTAATTTTTCACTTCAGTCCCCCATCACCGCGACACCCGGGTGAACGGCATTTCGCCCGAACCGCTGCCCGGATCCGGCACCCTGGCCCCGGTCAAGGCAATGCCTTTCGTAATTCACCGCACGGTATACCACGAAAAAGGCTGATCCGATGCGGTGGAATGTCAGCAGGACAGCCTTTGCGGATGATATACTTCTTGACCAGATGGGCCTTCCCCCCCCACGGAGACACCGAATGACAAATCTGTTTTGTTCACTGCGGCGCATTTCACCAGTGCTGGCGATTTCGGTTCTGATTCTTTCCGCGTGCGGCAACGACGAGGGGCCGACGGATGTCACGGATGACCCCGACACCGCCGTCGCCGCTGATACGATCGACAACGACACCCTGCCGCCCGACGTTAATGGGCGCGATGTCAGCGGGGACAACGGTGGCGACGACGTTACCACCGCAGACGTGGCTGCCGACGCGGGCGATGTCCAGGTCGGCCAGGATGTCACTGGCGACGCGGTTCCCGGCGACGTCACCGGGGACACGGCCTGCGTCCCGGACTGCACCGGCGGGCCATGCACCGACGACGGCTGTGGCGGCGACTGCTGCGACGAACCGAACGTCTGCGACAAAAATTACGCTGGCGACGCGATGGTTTGCCTTCCCACGGATGGAACCACGTGCCTCGAAATGGGCAATTGTTCGAGCGGCTGCGCGGACGTCACCTGCGTGTCCGACTGCTATGATGACGGCAGCGCGGATGCCCGCGACGCGCTCTGGGCCATCATGGACTGCATTGCGATTGCATGCCCGCAAATCACCGAGGAATGCGCCGTCGCCGCGTATGGCGAAGGCGGCGCCTGTTATACGGAATATTCGAACTGCATGAATGCCTGCGTCCCCGACTGCAGCGGCGGTCCCTGCACCGACGACGGCTGCGGCGGCGACTGCTGCGCCGCCCCGAACGCCTGCCAGACGCCGGAATCAGGTGTCGGGCTGGAATGCTTGGCGGCGACGGAAAAGACGTGCCAGCAGATCTGGTCCTGCGGCGCCGAATGCGGCACCCCGGAGTGCGTCCAGGACTGCATCAACGCCGCCAGCGCGGACGGCAGGGCACAGTTCAACGCCCTCGTGACATGTCTGAACGGCGCTTGCCCCGGCGGCGCCACCCAGGAATGCATCGACGCCGCCGTCCAGTCCGGCGCCGAATGCGCCGACGAATACACGGCCTGCACCTAGACGGCACGCCGCCGTTCCCACCGGCCCTGCCCTTACCGCGCCATCAGCGCGAAAACGCCCCAGCCCAGATATTCACGGGTGTATGTGACGTGGCGGGCGGGTTCGCGGGTCAACTGGGCCCGGACCTCCGGCGCGAAGTCGTCGCCCGGATTTTCGGCCAGCCAGCGCCGCATGGTCAGCCACTTAGCCGCCTCGTACCTGTCCCAGCCGTCCTGGTTGGCCAGGATCATTTCCACCACGTCGTACCCCAGGTCGCCGAACGACGCGACCAGCCCCGGCAGCGTCAGGAATTCGGAAATGGATTCGACCTGGCACCCGCGGGCGATGTCTTCCGTGGGCGGCAGCCGCAGCCAGTAAGGCTCGCCGATCAGGATGATGCCGCCGGGAAGCAGGCTTTTTGCCAGCAGGTCGATGGTGCCCGCGACCCCGCCGCCGATCCACGTGGCGCCGACGCACGCGGCCACGTCGACCTTTTCGGCGGCGACATACCCGGCCGCGTCGTCGTGGATGAATTCGACCCGGTCAGCGACGCCCAGTTCCGCGGCGCGCAGTTTCGCCTGCCCGGTAAACAGCGGGCTCATGTCGACGCCGACACCGCGGATTCCCCAATCGCGCGCCCAGGTGCACAGCATTTCGCCCGACCCGCTGCCCAGGTCCAGCACCCTGGCCCCCGGTTCCATGCGCAGCGCCGCCCCCAGCGCGGCGAACTTGTCCGCCGTGAACGGGTTATGTATGCGGTGCGCGCTTTCAGTGATGTTGAAAATACGTGGAATGTCCAATGTGGTTGCCCCTGTGTGAATTGTCCCGGATCCGGCGAATCGTCCGTGACAGGATGCCAGTGCCCGCGGCTGCGCCTGATATACCCCGCCTGACGTGAATAGTAAACGTGCAACGGCGCCCGCGGCGCGGGGGATGTCAGTTGACCGTGATGGCGCCGGCGTTGGCAGGATCGTACCCGTTGGACGAGCCTTCGTCCCCGCCGTCGCAGTACGTCCAGCTGTGCCCGCCGTCCACGCTGAACCGGTACGCCGCGTCAAACGTGCCCGCGGTGTTCAACTGCACGCCGGCCTGGTACTCGTCGTTATTGGTGTCCACGCCGCTACCGACCCATCCGCCGTTCGCAACGGCGGCATGCCAGGTCCACGCCCCGTTGCCGGCCGGGTTGGTGCCGTCGGGACCCATTCCCACCTGGGCCACAAGCAGCGGACTGGGGTCAACCGCCGTGCTGCGGTCCGTGATGCCCGCGTGGTACACGCGGCCATAGAACGTGACGGTGTCGCCGGCGGTGGCCGTGACGGTGTTCGGGTACTGGTAGCGGCACCAGTTGACCGGCACGCTGCAGATTCCAGACAGGCAGGTGGCGCCTGACTTGCAGCCGCCGCACGACCCGCCGCAGCCGTCGTCGCCGCATTCGGCGACCGTGCAGTCCGGCTCGCAGAACGTGCCGGTAACGGCGATCGTACCGGCGGGCGGCGAAACGTTAGTTAAAGGGACGGTGACGCTGTCGCCGACCTCCGTCACGGCATGGGCGCCGGTGCCCTCGAACAGCTTCACGTTGTCGGCATCGTATGCCGCCACGGTGAACGTGCGTGTCGCGCCCACCGGAATGTTGTCCAGGGTGCCGGTCGCGACTTCGCCCGCCACGTTCAGGTTCGGGTAATACATGGGGTCATGCGTGATGCGGTTGCCCGTGACCGTGACCTGCACGTAATCGACATCGGCGATGTCGGCATCGCCGGCCGGGAAGGTGGCCGTGAAGGTTACGTCGCCGTACACCGGGTTCAGGGTGATGTCGGCGTTGGCGGTCAGGCCGTCCTCCACGTCAACGGTGGTCGAGCCCCGGTAAATGACGACAGCGTCTTCGGCCTGCCCGACCAGGGCCGGGAATGCCGAAAGCGTCACCGTGTAACCGGTGGCCGCTGGCACGTCCGCGAAGCTGCCGGTGGCGGTACGCGGCGGCCCGGCGTTGATGGTCAGGTCCCGGGTCAGCGGCGCCGCCAGTTCCCCGCCGTCGACTTCGGCCGCCACCCGCATGATGTCGGCGGACGTCAGCCCCAGTTCAATGCTGACCAGGCCCGTGCCGGGGGCGCAGTCCACGCACACCTGTTCCCCGCCGCAGGCCCACATGACGGTCGCCGTCAGCAGCATGGCCGCCATGACAAAGACCTTTCGCAAATTCATCATATTCGTCCCCCTGCCTGAAAATGAATCCAATACCTTTTAACCCGAAATGCCTGTCCCGGAAACAGCAATTCACACAGAACATTTATGGTTACGGTGCGTTCCATGGAAACCGGTCCGCTGGCGCCGCACCCGGACGGGATTGTCCCTGCCGGGCCGGTCAGGTATAGTGGGGGCACCATGGCAATGAACAGCATCGACAATCCCCTTCGAATCGACGCGGTGAAGGTTCCCGGCACGGACGGGCTGATCGGCATGACCCTGTGCCCGGGCAAGAAGTACAACGGATGGACCGGCGTGCACGACCGGGACCTCGACCTGGACCTGGATGTCATCCACGCCTGGGGCGCCACGATACTGGTCAGCCTGATTCAGGACCACGAATACAGCATGGTCGGCATTGAAGACCTCGGTTCCAGAATCGCGGGACGGATGACGCACCTGAAGCTGCCGATCCGCGACGTGGACGTGCCCGATTCCGCCTGGGAAACCCTGTGGCTGGACGCGGGCCCCATCGTCCGCGCGGCCCTCCGCAACGGCGACCGCATCTGCGTCCACTGCATGGGTGGCCTCGGCCGCACCGGCCTTGTCGCCGCCCGCCTCCTCGTCGAATTCGGCATGTCCCCCGACGATGCAATACTGGCGGTCCGCCGGGCCCGGCCGGGCACGATTGAAACCCGGGCACAGGAGCAGTATGTCAGGGAGTGCCGGACGGGCGGGGTCTTGTAAGTTGGAACGGGCGTCGCGTCAGGTTTCAAGCGGCAGAGCAGTCTAAATCATCCCGACGCCCTCCGCGAAGTCATTGACCGTCTGCCAGACTGCCTTTTCGCTTGGGGCGCGGCCCGGAAAATCCCTGTATTGCCTGACGACGGCGACCGGGCCTTCCGAATCTGGGGAACTGAACTCCCGGCGAATCAGGCTCGCGACACGATCGAACCATGCTGACGGAAAACCATCCGAGAGCCTGTCGACGACTTCCGCCACACGCGGCCATTGCTTCTGTGTCAGGATGGCCACTTCGTAAACGTATGCCAGGTCCTTGGGCCTCTTTTCCGGCTCACGCAAGGGCCAGGCCAGCAACTTCTGCAAAACAAAACTGGCCGGGTTCGGCAGGCGAATGATTGCGGGTCCATCAAGGCCGATTCCGGGAATGGCGCCGGCGTCGAAGGAAATCGGCCCGACAAGAAGAACGTCCAGGTATCGCAATGCCTGTGCGGTCAGGCCAGGCTGGACAAGTACAACGTCCCTGGACGCGCCCCCGCGGTCAACGTCACTGCCGACAAGCGGGGCCAGAAACTCCGCGTACACCGGCCCAAGCCGTTCCGTACCGAACCGACAGGGCTGAAAGCGAATGACGGCCGGTTCCTTGCCAAGCGACGGAATGGCGACGAATTCGGAGTCTTTCAGGCGCTCCGCAATCGTCCTGCCCCCAAGCAGCTCGAGACGCGCCGGAATTGTCCAGTCGAAATCCGTTGTTAACAGCGGAGGCGTGGGCGGGGATACGTATCCGGGCACGCTTCGGTACATCAGCGGCACGAAGCCACCCGTCAGGACGGCCACGGTCCTGTATTCGCCCAGTGCGTTGATCAGCCTGCCCAGGTCACGCAGGATGTCGCCGGGATTCTGCCGCGCCGTTGTCATCAGTCGTCGCCCCCCAGTCTGAGCACTTCGTTGACGATGTAGTCCGACTGCTCGCGGCCGCGCCCGGGATGCCGCAGTACATCGAGCGCCGCCTGGAATGCGTCGACCACCGGGATGCCATCCACAATCAACCGGCCGCCCAGGACCGACCTCGAACGACGTGTCGGAAGCAGCCAGATGTCGGCGTCCGCCGGTGAACACTTTTCGAGCCCGAATCGCCGCAGGGCCTCCGAAACCGGGACGGTCACATAAACTTCGACCTGGCGCGGCGCGAATGTATGAAGCAGACCAAGATACCGGCAGGCCTCGAATCCGCCCACCACCGCCAGATCCGCGAAACCGGGAAGGCCGGCCAGATCCGAAACGGAACCCGACCCGGCAATCAGCCGCCGGACCGCCACGGCCGGACGTGCGGTCAGGGTTTGATCGGCGCGCCACAGTTCCAGCAATGCCGACCTGCGGACAAGCCGCAGCCCTTCCGATGTCTGCCGCAACAAATCCCTGTCCTGGAACGCGGTCACAAACCGGCGCACCATTTCAGGTGAAACGCCGGCGACACGCCCCAGTTCGGGATTCGACACGACGGCCTGGCGCGGCCCGCCCCACAAATGTTCCGGGACGTCCGCCAGCAACAATATCTTCAGCAGCCACCTGTTCAAATCGGAAAACAGACTGACGCTGGTTCTTCCTGCCTGCACCCTGTCAACCCGGGCAACAGACCTGTCAACATCAATCGCCAGCGCCGGGATGGAAACCCGGGCATTTCCGGCCTGGTCCACAAGTGCCCACGCGGCGCCCTCCATATATGACGACATGAAGCCCCGCACCGCCGCGACGGTCTTGTGACCCACCGATGGAACGATAACGACCGCCAGCGGAATGTCCCGGGCGCCACCGACGGAATGTCCCGCCACAATCGCTGCCATCGCGAGCCTTCCGACCACGTCTTCCACGACGCTGGTCCTGACGGACTTGACGGCAATCGCCACGCGCCGGCCGTTGATGTCGGCCACCAGGTCTGCCTTTCCGGCCATGGGTTGGCTGGCGCTGACAACCTGGAAACCGGGGATCACGCCAGCCAGCAGATCCGCCACCCACGCTTCAACTTCCTGCCCCTTCATTTCTACCGCCAAGTAGAAAACTACCGACAAGTAGAATAACCTTCAATCGCCGGATGTCAAATAAATCCCCTGCAAATTCGGATACAATGCGACCCGATCCTGTATTGACGCGGGGCCGGCTGAAGACATGCGAATGAAACTGGTTATCGCAGGGATTGTCTGTCTGGCGGTCGTTTCCGCACTGGGATATGGACTTGTCTGGGGGAAGTTGTTCCCGTATTCCCCGGTAATCCTGGGGTTCGATTGTCAGGAACTGTCCCACGTGACGGTGTGCATTGAACACGGCAACCCGTTCGGTGCGTTTAAGTGGGCCGACGATATAGTCGACGACGTTGAAAAGTTCCATGAACTGAAGTTTCACCAGAAGCCAAAGCTGTTCTTCTTCACCAGGGACGCAACATACACCAGGCGATCGATATCAAAGGCGCGGCTGTGCGCTTTTTACAACGGCGCAATCGTGGTGTCGCCACGGGTGCAGCGGGAAGATTCCACGGGCCTGCTTTCGCTGAAGGTGTACCTGACCCACGAACTGTCGCACTCGCTGCTGTACCAGAACATGGGCGCTGCCAGAAAACGCGGATATCCGAGCTGGCTGATGGAAGGGGTCGCGACGTACAGTGCGAACCAGATGGGGACTTATCTGTATCCCAGCCAGGAAGAGACATACGCGTTGATCCGGGATGGGAACTGGATGCCGCCGAAGGATTTCGAAACGGCGCGGGATGACAGGGTTCCACTGAACGTGAAGAACCGCAAGCCATTTATATACACAGAATTCGCCTGCATAGTGGCCGACCTGGATGCGCGTTATGGCCGGACCAGATTCCTCGGGTACCTCAAACGGTTGCTGGTGGCCTCCGACCACGATGCCGTTTTTAGTGCCAGCTTCGGAACGGATTTCGACGATTACCTTGCGGAATTCAAGTCACACGTGGCCGCCCCCGGTGGGCAGGACCGGAACGTCCAAGTGATCATGCAGCCACCACATGGATGACAACACATGTGAGTTCATCACGGGTCTCCACGAAGAATTCCTCAACTTTGGTGTAGCTGGCGCGCGATACCGGCAGGCCGGAATGCCGATGGTCTGTGTCGACTGGGAGCAGGCGCGCCAGTATTGTGAATGGGCCGGTAAACGACTTCCCACCGAGGCTGAATGGGAAAAGGCGGCACGGGGAACGGATGGAAGAAGATTTCCATGGGGTAACAACGCTGCATCATGCGACCTTGCCCTCGCCGTGTATTACAACGACGATTATTGTGGAGCTGAGGACCCAGACCCGGTCTGCAGCAAGTCACCCAGCGGCGACAGCCCTTATGGCTTGTGCGACATGGCTGGTAACGTGCGGGAATGGGTTTCGGACTGGTTCGTCGAGGACTACTACGAAGACAGCCCGACCGAAAATCCGATGGGGCCTGATGACGGCACCAGCAGGTCCATCCGAGGTGGCGGCATCTGGAGCAATTTCGTTTACCTTGCCACTTATTCCAGGATGGCCGGAAAGCCCGCAGATGCGGCCCACTACCGAGGCTTCAGGTGTGCAAAGAATGTAGCTTCGGAATAGCCCGAACTGCTGTTCCAACCAGCAATGCCTGACCATAGCCCCGCAAGACGAGCGATTCACACCGAATCAAAATGGCCGCCACGCGAACAGACGATGTATAAGCCGGAATTCAAACTGACCTGCCCCCCCCCAAACCCGCTGCGTATTCCGTTTGAAGTCGTACGCGATTCCGCTTGAAGTCGACCACCATTCCGCTTGAAGCCGTACGCGATTCCGCTTGAAGTCGTACGCAATTCCGCTTGAAGCCGTACGCGATTCCGCTTGAAGTCGTACGCAATTCCGCTTGAAGCCGTACGCGATTCCGCTTGAAGTCGTACGCAATTCCGCTGAAGTCGATCACGGATTCCGGTGATTCCGATCACCGATTCCGGTGAAGTCGATCACCTGATG
>CAYYCO010000076.1:0-12629 GCA_964470365.1 uncultured Anaeromyxobacteraceae bacterium
CTCAAACGGTTTGTGCCGGTATAGCGGAAAATGTCGAGTCGGGAAAGCGAAATAGTTGTTTGGTACGCTTGATTCTGGTGGACTATATGCATAGCATGGATCCATCATTTTTTTCCGGTGGTCACATGCGGACTGAATACTATCTGACCATGTTTGCTGCGGTGTGCTGTCTGTTTATGGCAGGGTGTCCGGCGGGTGAAGACGGAAACGACTCGGGCGACCAGCCGGCCGACGTCCTTGTCGCGGAAGACACGAACGAATCCACGGACACCGCGGTCGCTGAAGACACGACTGTCGCGGAAGACACCGCCATACCCGAAGACACCACGGTTGGCGAAGATGCCGTCATGGAAACACCGTCGATCGTCGGGAACTGGGATATCGAAAGCATATTCAGGCTTTATGACGCTGTGCCGCCGCCGGCGGACATCGCGCTGGACGTGCTGGCGTCAACCCTGACCAACCCGGTCGTCAACGTGCTGACGCTGATGTGCGACCCGGCGATGCTGGGGCTTCAGGTCCCGACCGACTTCTGCAACCTGCTGTTCACCGATCCGACAACGCCGTCCATCGTGACGCTGAACGATTTCGGGACGTTCGTCGCGGAAATGCTCGACGCCAATGTGATGCAGATGCTCGGCGCGACGTGTCCGTACGAAGATCCTGCGCAGTGTGAAGACATTTACTTCACGAATTTTGACCTGGTTACCCTGCTGAACCCGGTCCTGTTCCTTTCTTCGATGAGATGCACGGCGGACCCTGATGCCGGCACCGATACGCTTCCCGCCGACGCGTGCAGCGAATTGTGGCACACCGTTAAATATCGGTGGGCCGTTGGAGTGGACTGCGAGTCCCCTCAGGATCCGGAATGCGGAATTGTGATGATTTCCATGTCGGCCATCCCCGGAATTGAAATGCCTCTCGAAGCCGAAATTTCCGGTTCCGTGACGTCCGCGGGCGAATTGGGCATCGATCGCCACCTGGTCGGGCTCAAGGTGGGCAAGCTTGTTGATTTCGGTTTGCAGAAAATCGCGATCCCCCGCCTGTACGGGGACGGCAGCGATGCCCTTCCCGTGGTCGATTCATACCAGAAACTGGTCGGGGCCGTGCTGGCCGGCCGTCAGTGCCTTGCGACGGACTCCTGCTGCGCTGATTTCGAAACCGCCGTGCTTGCGCAGTATCCTGAAACGCCGACAGGCATCGCGTCGGCCGCGTGCGAATTCGTCACGGCCACGGCGATGACCTCCCTGCTGGATAAGATCGACGCGATCGATGTTTCCGGCGGTGTCCGGATTGGAACCCCCGCCGAAACGCCCGCCCTGATGGCCGACACCGACGACGACGGCGTCTTCGACACCATCGGCAGCGTCCTTGAACCCTCCGTGTGGGACGGGATCCTGTATTTTGGCGGCTTCGACAATGAATTCGACGGCACATTCACGGGCGTCCGCGACTGACGCCCGGGCCGGACGAACCGTCCGATCCCGCATCGGCTGGTCTTGAATCGTACCGATCCGGGGCGTAACATCTTGATATTCCACGTCCGCGGGGACCACATGCAGAATGCATTTTCGGTGTCCATTCTGGTTGCGTATGCCTGCCTGGCGGTTGTCGCCTGCGGCGGCCAGGATTCCCCTGACGTACCCGGCGACATCGTCCTGACCGACATCGCGGATTCGGGGGCCACCGACGGCGACACCGGTGAACTTTCCGCGGACACGGCGTGCGTCCCGACCCTGGAATTCGTCGGGGAACCCGGATCGATCGAATACGGCGCAGACATCGTGATGGCGAGGACCGCGACCAGGACGATTGCCCTGGCGTATGACGGCTGCCAGGAAAAAGCGGACGTGGCGATTGAACTGGAACTGCTGGACGGTCAACACTCTTGCGAACTCCAGGTAAATACGGTGTATACCGATTCCGGCGGCATGGCGGCATTCACGGTGGCCAGCGACAACACTACCGGCATGTGCCATGTCCAGGCCTGCGTCGGTGGCCGGGAAGACGCGTGCGTCACGGTTACGGTGATGGTGGCGGGGGGGTGCGGGCCGCCGCTGATGGTCATGTTTGATCCTTACGATGGCCGGTGGGCCGACAGCGTCAACGCGG
Organism: uncultured Anaeromyxobacteraceae bacterium; assembly: GCA_964470365.1. Lineage (GTDB taxonomy): Bacteria > Myxococcota_A > UBA9042 > DTJE01 > DTJE01 > JAGOFO01. Next base: position 2,113 of record CAYYCO010000076.1, read on the forward strand.
TCAAGCTGCGCCTGATCAGGCAGACCGGGGATGCTGGTATTAAATGCTCCGATATCGATCCCCGAAGTCTGCCGGGTGGCGACCTTGATTCCAACTGGTCTTACCTGAACGAGGTCGTCCAGTTCACGTCCCTTCCCAACCTGAAAACCGAGCTTCAGCAACAGTACACAATTATCGCCACGGCATATGAATTCGAATCCGACGAAGGACCCCGCAACCCCCTGCGCGCCTGGGCGTGCAGCGATTCGGACGGGCATGTCGAATATGGCTCTTCCACGACCGTTGTTCTTGATCTGGTCGACCTGGCCCCGACGATCGTCGGGAACTGGGATATCGAAAGTACTTTTGACCTGACGGGAAACCTTCCGCCCCAGGTGGAAAATGCCCTGAATGTCCTGTTTCGGCTCCTGTCGAACCCGGTCGATGAACTGCTGCTGATGATGTGCGATGAAACGGTGTTCGGAATCCCCATCGCGCCGGACTTCTGCGCTATGCTGTTCACGGATCCCGCGGCGCCGTCGGCGGCCGGGTACACGGACTTCGGGGCTTACGTCGCCGGTATGATTGACGCGATCATGACCCAGATGATGCTCGAAGCCTGCCCGTTCACCCAGAACCCCGAAATCTGCACCGACGTGTATTACACCGCGCAGGATACGGGTACTCCACTGTCCGATGTTGTCCTGCTGTCCACGATGAACTGCGATGTCGACCCGGGGCTGGCCGTCGCCGGCCTGGCGGAAATCGGACAGGGGGATTGCACTGAAACCTGGCACACGGTCGTTTACAGATGGATGCTGGGCCTTCAATGCGGGGCGGACGATACGGAATGCGGGATTATCCCGGTATCGCTGGCGGACGTGCCTGGATTCGGTCAGGTGGTCCAGGGCGACATTTTCGGCGGCCTTGTGGACGGGCAGGCGCTGCAAATCGACAGTCACCTCGTCGGGTTGAAGCAGGGCGCGTTGATCAGGTTCGCGATTGAATCGATCATCCTGCCGCGGATTTTCGGGGATTCGGACGGCGGAAAGGCGCCGGTGAACAGTATCGGTGACCTTGTCGGCGCGCTCCTCGGCTATCGCGACTGCGTGGCCTGCGGTAACTGCTGCGACGTCTTCGAAACCGCGGTGCTGTCGCAGTACCCCGAAACGCCGGCCGGTCTTGCCAGGGACGCATGCCAGGCGCTGTCGAACCAGCTTTCCGGTTTCGTGGAAGTCCAGCTTGCTTCACTGGATGCCGGGGGCGGCATATTGATCGGGACCCCTGCGGCCCACCCGGCCACCATGTACGACACCGATGACGACATGAGGTTCGACACCATCGGCAACGCGGCGGATGCCTGTCAGTGGGAAGCCGTCGTTCAAACGGGCGGTTTCGACTACACGATCGACGGCAGCTTCTGGGGCATGCGCTGACGGGGAGCGTACTCGCGCGTCCGCGCCGGCGTCCGCATAACTTCCCAATCCGATTATGTAATCATTCATGCTGTTGACTTGCCCCGGGCCTTCGGTGAATCCTTGTGCATCATCGGAAACACGGTGTTCCCACCTGACGGAGGCAACTGATGGACGCGATATTGCTGGCACGCCTGCAGTTCGCCATGACAATCGGGTTTCATTTCCTGTTCCCGCCCATTTCGATCGGCCTGGCATGGCTGCTGGTATTCATTGAATTCCGGGGGATGCGCACCGGCGACCACGTCTGGATCAGGATGGGTAAATTTTTTGGCCGCCTTTTCGCGCTGACGTTCGCCGTGGGCGTGGCGACCGGGATCGTCATGGAATTCCAGTTCGGCACGAACTGGGCGTCGTATTCGCGTTTCGTGGGCGACATCTTCGGCGCCCCGCTGGCCGCCGAGGGCGTTTTCGCGTTCTTCCTGGAATCCAGTTTCCTGGGGCTTTACCTGTTCGGCCGCAACAAGGTCGGGAAGGGCGTCCACTGGTTTTCCATCCTTATGGTGGCGTTCGGGGCGACGATTTCGGCGTTCTGGATCCTGGTCGCCAACAGCTGGCAGCAGACCCCGGCCGGTTTCCAGGTCATTGACGGACGCGCGGTCCTGACCAGCTTTTCGGATGCCGTGTTCAACCCGTCGATGTGGTACAGGTTCTTCCACACGCTTACGGCCGCCCTGATCACCGGCGCGTTCTTCCTGGGCGGCGTCGCCGCATACCGGCTGATCCGTGATAAATCCGACGACGTGGCACGGCGCGCGCTGGCCGTGGCGGTCGTCAGCGGGTTCGTGTTCGCCGTGATGGCGGCCTTCCCGACCGGCGACAACCATGCCCGACAGGTGGCGCAGACCCAGCCCGAAAAGTTCGCCGCGATCGAGGGCATTTACGAAACGCAGAATGGCGCGCCGCTGGTGGCGTTCGGGATACCGTTGAACGACCCGCCCCGCCTCGCCGCCCGTGTTGAAATACCGAAGCTGGCGTCCTGGCTGGCGTTCGGCGACCCCGACGCCGAGGTCAAGGGCATCAACGCGTTCAAGTCCGACGAAATCCCGCCGCTGGCCCTGACGTTCATTTCGTTCCACAGCATGGTGATGCTGGGGATGCTGTTCATCGGCGTCATGGCGCTGGGTATCCTGCTTCTATGGCTGAAAAAGCTGGCCGTTGCCCGCTGGTATCACTGGATCGTGCTTGCCGTGGCCCCGCTGACCCTCGCGGCCAGTCAGCTTGGCTGGATCACGGCCGAGGTCGGCCGCCAGCCCTGGTCGGTTTACCGCCTGCTGCGGACATCCGAATCGGTGTCGGTCACGGTCGGCGTGCCGGAACTGTGGTTCAGCATCGCGCTGATCGGGATGATGTACGTCCTGCTGGGCGGCCTGTACATCTTCATGCTGGTGCGCGAAGTCCGTCGCGGCCCCGAAAAATCCCCGGAGGTGGCATGATGGACCATCAATTCCTGCAGATCGCCTGGTTCATCCTGTATTTCGTGCTGATCGCCGGTTACGCCATCCTGGACGGGTTCGACCTTGGCGTCGGCGCGCTGTCGCTTTTCGCCCGCGATTCGCGCGAACGAGGCATCCACATGGACGCGATCGCGCCGGTCTGGGACGGCAACGAGGTCTGGCTGCTGACCGCTGGCGGGGCGCTGTTCGCGGCTTTCCCGTTCGTGTACGCGACCGTGTTTTCCGGGTTTTACCTGGCACTGATGCTGCTGCTGGTTTTCCTGATCTGGCGCGCCGTGTCGTTCGAATTCCGGAACAGGATGGAATCGCCGCGCTGGGTGCGGGCCTGGGACTGGGCGTTCGGTCTGGGCAGCATCGTTCCGCCGGTGTTGTTCGGCGTGGCGGTCGGCAACATACTTCGCGGGCTTGAACTGAACGATCGCGGTGATTTCACCGGCACGTTCATCGGCCTTCTGAATCCTTACGCGGTGCTGGTCGGGGTGCTGGCGCTGGCTATGTTCCTGGCCCACGGCGCGATTTACCTGGCCCTCAAGACCGAGGGCGACCTGCGCGCCAGGATGGACCGCCTGGCGCCCGTGCTGTGGATTGCCTGGGTGGTGCTGTACGTCGCCGCGACGTGCGCGTCGCTGATCGTGTCGCCGTCCCTGTTCCAGGGCACGCTGAAAAATCCGGTGTTCTGGGTGCTGTTCCCGTTGATGATGGCCGCGATCGTCCTGATCCCGGTTTTCCTGAAATCGGGGCGGCACGTGCACGGCTTTGTGGCGTCATCGACCGCGATCGCAACCCAGATCGGGCTTGCCGCGATCGGGCTGTTCCCTAACCTCGTCCCCGCCCGCAACAATCCCGATTTCAGCCTGACGATTTACAACGCGTCATCGTCGGCGAAGACATTGACCACCATGCTGGTCATCGCCGGCATCGGGGTGCCGATCGTGCTGGCGTACACCGTTTTCATTTACCGCGTGTTCAAGGGCAAGGTCCGCCACGGCGAACTGTACGGCGGGCATTGATTCGCAATAATCAGGGAAGCGCCACGTCGGCCTTGACGGCCGTGGCCTTGAAGGTGATGTCCTTGTAGTCGCTGTTGTATATGCTGTCGGTCTGCCAGTCGAAGGCGGCGCCGGCGGCGTATACCGTCTTACCATCAGGGGATACCGCAAGCATCGTCGGCAGCATGCCGTGCAGGGGTGCGGCCGGTGCGCCGGTTCCTTCTTCTTCCTGTGCGAACAGGGTCTTCAGAGTCCACTGTTTTCCCGCGCGGACCGCATACCTGATCTGGCCGTTGACCGCGTTCGCATGGTTGTTGCCGTCGTGCCACTGGGCCATGTCCTGGAAAACGACGTGCAGCCGCCCGGTTCCGTCGGTCGTCACGAACGGGGCCACGCCGGTCATGTCGGTTCCGTCAGCGCCCCGGTACCCGTCCACCTGGGTCGCCACGGTTTCCATGCACCATTCGCCGTCATCGCGGCCGAAAACGCGAAGTTCGGATGAACTGACCGAACCGGTGGCCACGTGCGTCAGGAAAGTGGCCGCGACGACCGGTTCGCCGCGTGAATCGAGAACCATGGTCGGGTCGGCGGCATATGCGTCGCCGTCGTCGTTCCAGGTCGATTCCTGTACTGTTTCCTCGACCCAGTTACCGCCCGGCGCCATCCTGCCGTAATACAGGTTCAGGTCGCATGCACCCTCGCACGGATACAGCGTTTTTGTGTACAGGGCGTGCACGGTGCCGTCGGGCCCCTGGCGCAGGGCCATCAAGTCCGTGAATGACGGCGGCAGGTCGAATTTCGCGAACGTCCAGGTGCTGTACGGTTCAATCGACCGGCGCCCGACGACTCCCTTCGGCGCCCCGTCTACGCTGGCGCGCGCGATCACGACCATCGTCCCGTCCCGTTCCTGCCAGCCGCCGAAACCGGACAGCCCGGTTATCGTTCCGTCCAGAGCCGGGTTCACGATGACCCCATTCCACGTCCCCTCGGCGCTGCGTCTGTATTCCATGTAATTCGCCGAAGTCGGGCGCATCGCAATCGGCATGCACGCCGCCGCGTAAAACAAGGTCGCGTTGTTGGTGGCCGGTGAAAGGCCGTCGATGACCAGTTCCGGTTCCGGCTGGAGCGCCTTCGTGCCCACGGTCGTGATGTCCTGGTACCAGAGCTTTTTCGTCGAATCGCCGGCAAGGTTCGGATCCATCCACAGCAGGCCGGCCGTCGTACAGTCGCCGGTGCCCGTGGCCAGCGCGCCGGTACGCATGTACGGCAGCGGACTGGCCGTGTTGTCCATCTGGTTCATCGCCGTCGTTTCGACCGTCGCGTACGACTGGGCGACGCCGGGCGTTACCGTCACGACACCGGCCGTTCCCCACGCGGGCAGGCAGGCCGACGGTTCAACGAATGTATCTTCGGCGCCCACATCAACCCCGGTCGTATCGTCCGGCGTCCCATCATCGGTCGCCGGGCCATCGTCGAAATCGCCGTGGTTCATTTCGTCGCCGCCACATCCGGCGATGGTGATAAACATGGCGATCGTCAACAGTTGCAAAGGGTTGCGTGCCGCTTTCATGTCGGTTCCTGTCAGAGAATGACGGTATCATAGTCCCCATGGACCGCGTCCATCAAGGATCGGCTTGCGGTTGACTCACCGAATCCGTCGTAATACATTCCGCGCACTGGGGAGCCGGGCCTGACCCGGCTGAGAGGATGCTGTCGCGCATCGACCCATTGAACCTGATCCGGGTAATGCCGGCGAAGGGAGGCGCTTCATGATTCCGCGCACAACGACGACGAAATTCCGGGGCTGGGACGCACTGTTCCCGGCGGCCCGGCAAGTCGCGACAGTCACGGCACAATCACGGCGAAGCTGCACGTCTTCCACCGGGGGCCCGGATTCCAACGTGGAGGGCAACCATGCAGAACCGTTCACAACTTCCCATGGTCGGCAAACTTGATCCGGCCGCATTCGACGAAATCATCTTTCCCAGGCTCGGGGCCACGGACCCCGCGTTGCTGATGGGACCGCGGCACGGGGTTGACGCGGCGGTCATCAGGGTCGGAGACCAGGTGATGGTCATCGCGGAAGACCCGACGTTCGGGGTGGCGTCGTGGGGGTGGCGCAAGTTCGGGTGGGGCGTCGTGCACATCTGCGCCGGCGACGTGGCCGTGACCGGCATCCAGCCGCGTTTCATGACCATCTGCCTGCTGCTGCCTCCGGCGACACCCCGCGAGGTGCTGGAAGAAATCTGGGACGCGATACATGAAGAGGCGGCCCGGCTGGGCATCTGCATCGCCGGCGGGCACACCGGCAGTTACGGCGGGATACCGTACCCGATCAACGGAGGCTGCACCGTCTGGGGATTCGGCAGCCCCGACGCGTATGTGACACCGGCTGGCGCCCGTCCGGGCGACGTGGTCCTGGTGACAAAGGGGGCCGCGATCGAGGCGACCGGGGTGCTGGCGCTGCAGTACCCGAAGCGCCTGGCCAGGGCGGTCGGGCAGGACATGCTGGCCAGGGCGCAGGACGTTTACTGGCAGATGTCGGTCATCGAGGACTGTCGGGTCGCGTTCGCGGCCGGCGGCGTGACGGCAATGCACGACGCGACCGAGGGCGGCATCAAGGGCGGCCTCTACGAGGTGGCTCACGCCAGCGGATGCGGGATTGACGTTGATTTGCGCAGGTGTCGTGTTTCGGACGAAGCCAGGGCCGTCTGCGGTTTCTTCGGGATCGACCCCTTCGAATCGATCAGTGAGGGAAGCCTGGTGCTGACGGTGCGGCCCGGCCATGTGGCCAGCGTAATCGACGCGCTGGGCGAGCGCGGAATCGTGGCTGACGTATTGGGTGAAATGACGCCTGCCGAAAGCGGCCGCAGGGCGGTTCTGGCGGACGGCACGCGGGTGGACCTCGCGTTCCCCGCGCAGGATCCGTTCTGGCCCGCGTTTTTCAGGACGCTGGAAGAACCGGATGAATGAATGGGCGGCGCCGTGGCGGCATGTGGCCGCGGGACGCCGTGGATGGAGTGATGAAATGTCGGAACACGAAAGGGATCAAGTGCTTGGGAACATGGTGAGGGCCGTCCAGGTCCTGGAATCGTGCCGGGAGTTCGCGTCGCTGGTCCCGGAGGTCCGGGTGAACCTGGTGTACGCGCTGCCGGATGCAGCCGGGCCCGGCGACGTCGCCGCGGTTGACGGCCGCCTGACGCGCGTCAATGGCTGGCCGCGCGCGTCGGGATATCCGGCGTTCGGGGCGTCCGACCACATGGCGCGCCTGATAATCGAGGCCAGGCGATATGACCGCGGGATCGGCGCTGGAATCAATTTCGCGTGGACCTCCGAACTGTGTGCCTGGCTGGCGGGGCAGGGCATGGATCCGGTGATGATCGACCGCACGGCCGAACCGGAAGACGTGGCGGCGCGGGACGGCCACAGCATGCCGTGGAAGATCGGCACCCTGGCGGCGATGCGTCGGGTGTTTCCCCGCCTGTTCTACGAAGGACCCGGGATGGGCAAGGAACCGCTGTTCGTCCTGCTGGGGCCGACGGCACTGGCCGTGGCGCAGGAAGCCGTGAAAATCGCGCGCGGGTTTGCCTGACTGGCGGCGGGCGCATATCATTCGGCCATTGCTGGAGGTTCACCCATGCCCCGGTCCGATAAGAAGAAGGTCCTGATCCTGTTCTGCGGCGGGACCATCATCATGAAGGAAGGGAAGGACGGCAGTCTGGTCGCCCCGTCGAAAAAGGAAGCGATTTCCAACCTGAAGGCCATCGAGGCGCGGCTGGCGACCATCGCTGATTTCGATATCCATTACGTCGAAAACATCGATTCCACGAATATGACGCCGCGCGACTGGGACAACATCCTGGCCCAGATCGAGGCGGATTACGACGCCTGGGACGGGTTCGTGGTCACACACGGGACCGATACGATGGCTTACACGGCCTCGGCGCTCACCCTGGCTATCAAGAACCTCGGCAAACCGGTGGTCCTGACCGGCAGCCAGATCCCGGGGTTGCGGCTGGAAACCGACGCCAGGCGGAACCTGGTGAACGCCATGAAGCTGGCGACAATGGACGTCAGCGGCGTTTTCGTGGTCTTCGACGAGCGGGTCATACTGGGCGGTCGCGCTTCCAAGGCCTCCGAATCCCGACTGGACGCATTCGTCAGCATCAACGCGCAGGACGCCGGCGAAATCCGCGCGGATATACACCTGAATCCGGCGCTGCCGCCGCGACGTTTCGACAAGGCCGCGTTTTTCCCGGGATTCGAGCCTGACATCGTCGTGCGCACCCTGACGCCCGGTGTCGACCCGGAAGACCTTGTTTTCCTGCTTCAGAACAAGCGGATCAGGGGAATCGTCATCCAGGCATACGGAACCGGCAACCTGCCATATGACTTTGACGGGTTCTTCAAGGCCGCGCAGGAGGCGAAGGTTCCGGTGGTGGTCACATCGCAGTGTCTCCACGGCATAACCCGTATGCACGGGTATGACGTGGGCATGAAGGCCCTGAAACTGGGCGCCATCGAGGGGCACGACCAGAGCCTGGAAATGGTGGCGGTCAAGCTGATGTGGGCGCTGAAGCATTACGGTTACAGGGACATCAGGAACGTGATGCAGACGAATTTCGCGGGCGAACTGACGATTCCCTGACAGGGCAGGGCGAATATCATTCGCCCCTGCGAGGGCGGGGGCGCAGCGCGGTGATCAACCGCCCCTACAGTTCGACGCAGTCGATGTAGTACACGCCGTCTTTTTTGACCAGCCCGTGGATGTCGGTTTCGAACCCTGGGAAACGCTTGTTGAACATGCGCGCGAACTTCAGGTAATTCACGATCTTCGCGTTGAACCTTTCGCCCGGGATAAGAAGCGGGATTCCCGGCGGGTACGGTGTCAGCAGAACCGCGGTGATGCGGCCCTCGAGATCGTCAATCAGGACGCGTTCGATTTCGCGGTGGGCCATTTTCGCGAACGCGTCGGCCGGCTTCATCGCCGGGATCATGTCCGACAGATACATTTCGGTGGTCAGTTTCGCGACGTCGTTCGTCTTGTACACCTCGTGGATCTGGTCGCACAGGTCGCGCAGCCCCATCCGTTCGTACATCGGGAACTGCGCCACGAATTCAGGCATGATCTTCCACATCGGCTGGTTGCGGTCGTACAAATCCTTGAACTGCTGCAGTTCGGACATCAGCGTGTTCCAGCGGCCCTTGGTGATGCCGATGGTAAACATGATGAAGAACGAATACAGTCCGGTTTTTTCAACGATGACGCCGTGTTCCGCCAGGTACTTCGTGACGATGGACGCGGGGATGCCCCAGTCCGCGAAATCGCCGTCCACGTCCAGGCCGGGGGTGACGACCGTGCCCTTGATCGGGTCCAGCATGTTGAACCCGGGGGCCAGCTTGCCGAAACCGTGCCAGTGGTCGCCGTCCTTGAGTATCCAGTCATCCGGTTCGCCGATGCCTTCTTCCGCCAGTTCTTCCGGCCCCCAGACCTTGAACCACCAGTCGTCGCCCCATTCAGCGTCGACCTTGCGCATGGCGCGGCGGAAATCCAGCGCTTCCTTGATGGATTCTTCGACCAGCGATTTGCCGCCAGGCTGTTCCATCATGGCCGCGGCCACGTCGCACGACGCGATGATGGCGTACTGGGGCGACGTGGACGTGTGCATCAGGAACGCTTCATTGAAAACGTCGCGGTCGAGCTGCCTGGTTTCGGAATCCTGGGCCAGGATCTGTGACGCCTGCGACAGGCCGGCCAGCAGCTTGTGCGTGGACTGCGTGGAAAACACCATCGATTCATGGCAGCGTTTGCTGCTCTTTCCGATCGCGTGGAACCCCTTGTAAAACTTGTGGAAAGTTGCGTGGGGCAGCCAGGCCTCGTCGAAATGCAGGGTGTCGATGTGTCCATCCAGCATTTGTTTGATTTCTTCGTCGTTGTAGATGACGCCGTCATACGTGGACTGCGTGATCGTCAGCACGCGCGGCTTCGCATCGGGATCCTTTTTCAGGGCCTCGGCAGCGAACGGGTTCGCCAGGATCTTCCTTTTGATATTTTCCCATTCGAATTCTTCGCGCGGGATCGGACCGATGATTCCCAGGTTGTTTCGCGTCGGCATCAGGAATACCGGTATCGCGCCCGTCAGCATGATCGCGTGCAGGATCGACTTGTGGCAGTTGCGGTCCACGACGACGATGTCGCCAGGTGCCACGGTCGAGTTCCAGACGATTTTGTTCGACGTGGACGTGCCGTTCGTGACGAAAAGCAGGTGATCGACGTTGAATATGCGCGCGGCGTTGCGTTCGGATGCCGCGACAGGTCCGGTGTGGTCCAGCAGCTGGCCGAGTTCCTCGACCGCGTTGCACACGTCGGCGCGCAGCATGTTTTCGCCGAAGAACTGGTGGAACATCTGGCCGACCGGCGATTTCAGGAAGGCGACGCCGCCCGAGTGACCCGGGCAGTGCCAGGAGTAGGAACCGTCGGCAGCGTAATGGGTCAGGGCGCGGAAAAATGGCGGCGGCAGGCTGTCGAGATAAGCGTTGGCCTCGCGCTTGATGTTGCGGGCGATGAATTCCGGCGTGTCTTCATGCATGTGGATGAAGCCATGCAACTCGCGCAG
>CAYYCO010000077.1:0-12059 GCA_964470365.1 uncultured Anaeromyxobacteraceae bacterium
CCTGAACCTGCCGCCGCCGTTATTCAGCAGCACGCTGGCGGTCCCTGAATTGACGTTGGCGGTGACCAGGTCGACCATCCCGTCGCCGTTGACGTCGCCGGCCGCCATTCCCACGGGCCCCAGGCCGGTCGGATAATCGACGCGGGAATCGAATGAACCGTCGCCGGCGCTGACCAGCACGGCCAGCAGGTTCGACGCGAGGTCGTTGACCACCACGTCCAGCTTGCCGTCGCCACTGACGTCGACCAGGATCGACTGGTTCGGGGCGCCGCCAACCCCGGTCGTGACGGGCAGTCCGAAATCACCGGAACCAAGGGCGACGACAACCATCACCGCGCTGCCGTACTGGTTGGTGGCCACGATATCCGCCAGGCCGTCGCCGGTGACATCGCCGGTCGCCACGGATTCCACGACCTGCTGCATGCCGATTTCCGCGCCGGCCTTGAATGTCCCGTCGCCGTTGCCAAACAGCACCGTGACCGTCTGGGATGTCACGTTTGCGGTGACGATATCGACCTTGCCGTCGCCCGTCACATCGCCGATTGCGACCGCGACCGGCATGGACCCCGTTGCGTATGTCGTCGGTGCCTCGTAGCCGCCGGCGGCGTCGGCCAGCACAACATTCACCTGGTTGCCGACCGGGTCCGGGGTCACGAAATCGGGCTTTCCGTCGCCATTGAAGTCCGCGATTGCGACGTCCGCCGACCCGGCGCCGGACGCGGGGGTTTGAACGGTCGCATGGTCGCCGACGCACGAATATTCAACATGCAGGCAGCACGCGGTTGAGCCACCCGGATCGCCGCCCATGGTGGCATCGTCAACCGTCATCGAACACGACGGTTTCCCAACGCAGGCCGCTACAAACAGGGCCGACACGTCACGCGAGAAGTACTCCGGCAGCACCGTGTTACTGCAGTTTCCGCTGTTTCCCGCCTCGGCATAATACGCCAGGGCGATCCTTTCGATGTTCCGGCCCATGCAGTCAAGCCTGACGGTCACGGCTTCGGGTTCGATAACGACGTCCGGATGGCGCGGCATCAGGATCACGTTCGCGACGGTGGAATTGACGCCCACGGCCACCACGTCGGAATCGCCGTCCGCATCCATGTCCGCCATGGTGAATGACGACGTGCCAGGCAGCGCCACATAGGATTCAGGCGCCTGGAAAAGCTCCTGACGACCGAACATGAACCTTATCGCGTTCGAATCTATGGACGGCGACACGACATCGGGCAGCCCGTCCGCGTTCAGGTCAGCCACCGAGACCGAATGGAGGTTACCGCCAGCGTTGAACGACTCAGCAGCCGCCAGGGACCCATCCGGCTTCCCCCGAAGCAGGCTGAAAATTCCGGTGTCGTATGTGACAGCCACGACGTCGTTGATCCCGTCTTGCGTCACGTCGGCAATGGCCGCTGCAACCACCCCGCCGCCAACGGCGTGGGTCACGGGGGCCCCGAACGTGCCACCGCCATTGCCAAGCCAGATCGAAATGGTCGAAGTATTGGAGGACGCGGAAACCAGGTCGGCATCGCCGTCCCCGTTCACGTCGCCGGCCGCAACGAAATTCGGATTTCCCGACAGCGCGTACGAAACCTGGGCCTGGAACGTGCCGTCGCCGTTGCCCAGGAACACGCCGACTTCATTGTTCTGGTAACTGGCCACGGCCACATCGATGGCCCCGTCGCCGTTGAAATCGCCGCTGGTCATACCCTGGAGGTTGTACCCGGCCGCGTATGTCGTTTCGTCACTGAAAGTCCCGTCGCCGTTCCCGATCCAGATACTGATTGCCTGGGCCCACATGTTCGCAACAGCCATGTCTGGCAAGCCATCCCCGTCGAAATCGGCAACCACGGCGGAACTGGCGCTGCTGACGCCGCTGTCGGAAACCAGGTATGTCGCGGGCAAAAGGGTCCCGTCGCCATTGCCGAGCAGGATGCTGATGGCATTCGAATTGTTGGCGGTGACAACCACGTCGGGAATGCCGTCCGCGTCAAGGTCCGCCACGGTTAAGGAAGTGGCTTCTTCGGCAACTTCGTACGAAACCATCTCGCCGAAGAATCCGGACCCGTTCCCGAACAGGATGTTGACGGATTTGGTTATGGGAACGACGAAGACGAGGTCCGGACTGCCGTCCAGATCCATGTCGGCCACGGTCAGGTAGAACGGGGACCATTCAAATGTCTGGCCGACCGGCGCGTTAAATTCGCCGTTGACTGAACCGCAGAACGGGCTGCACGTGCCGCCGCCGGCGCATGTCCCGGTCAGGCACACCTGGAAGCATTCGCCGCAATTCAGGTTGGTCCGCACCGAAACGCATTCGCCGTCGCAGTCGGTCAGGCCGAACGGGCACCCGCAGGTGTCGTCGCCAAGGCATGCCAGGCCGTCGTCGCATCTGGCGTCGCAGCAGGCCTCGCCGATGGCGCCGCAGACTTCGATCACGTCTGTGGTGTCGGTGGTGTCGCCCGTGGCATCGGTGGCGTCGAGGATATCGTCTGAGATTACATCTACAGTTTCGGAATCTTCCACAGCATCGCCGTCGCCATCGTCAGTTACGACGACGTCCGGCGTCACACCATCAACACGCGTATCGGTTTGAACCGTATCACCGGTCGTTCCGTCTTCGGGAACGGACGTATCAAGGACATCTTCGGTGGCATCGGTCGCGTCGCCCGAACCGCCGGGATTCTGCGACGCCGCCGTGCGGTACGCCGCTGGTCAGTGGGATCTCGATGGGCTTGTACGGGCGGATGAAAATCCGCCCGCCAGTGTCAGGTCCCGGGACATGGTCGAAGGCTCTGCTCACGACGCGGTCGAACTGGACGCGGCCATGGCCCGGCGGATCATGGCTGACGGCGGCGGCGGTCTTGCGTCGCTGGTCCCGGGTGCCATCAGGATTGCGACACGCGAACATTACGGTCAAGCACGCGCGGCGGCGCCCTCGGTCGATGACGTGAAGAAAATCGCGGCCAGGCTTAAACGGCCGATACTTGATCTGCCGCGCTGCCTTTGCGGCGCTGGATATACCCCGCGCGACGCGGCTGGACAGGGGACCGGCTCCAACGCGACCAACGCTCGCGGCCGCCAGGGCTGGTGGCCCGCGCCACCCCCGGAAATACTGGATGGACGCGGCATCCCGGACGTCGCGAAATTCGTGGGCTTTTTCATCGAACGGCTGTACCGCGTGAAAAGCCTGCGCTGCGCCGGATGCCCGGAAAATGACAACTGCCCCGGCCTGCAGGTGAACCTGGCCCGTCACTGGGGACTGAAGGTGCTCGACCGCGCGGCGATCGACGGCGCCGGACCGGACAAGGACTGCTGATGGCGAATCTTGGATACATACAGGTCACGCGGCTTTGCAACCAGAAATGCCGCATGTGTTCAAACCCGGAACGCGAAGCCACGCTTACGTTCGGCCAGGCGAAGGCGCTGATCGACGACTTCGTGAACCGCCACTACGACGGGATAATCCTGACCGGCGGCGAACCGACCATGCACCCGCTGCTGGGAGACATCATCGCTTACGCGCGGGACCGCGGGATGCCGTCGCGCATCATCACGAACGGCCAGAAGACGTGCGACATCGAATTCCTGCGCGGCCTTGTCGCTGCGGGCCTGACGCACCTGCACGTGTCCATCCAGTCTTACGACCCGGCGATCCAGGCGTTCCTGTCGGGCAAGGATGACAGCCTTCAGAACGCCTTGAAAACCCTTGAAAACGTCCTGGCATGCGACATCACGGCCGACGTTAACACGACGATCAACCATTACAACGCCGGCCACCTGGACAAGACGGTCATATTCCTGGTGGACCGCTTCCCGTTCCTGCACCACTTCGTCTGGAACAACCTCGACCCGTCGATGAACCGCGCGACCGAAAACCCGGACGTCATCCACGAGCTGTGGGAAATGGAGCTTCCGCTGTACCGCGCTATGAAGTTCCTGTACGCCACGGGCCGGTCGTTCCGCGCTGAAAAGGTCCCGCTGTGCTACATGGCCGAATTCGCCTGGGCGTCGACCGAATCCCGCAAAATCATCAAGGGCGAAGAACGCATCGTCCGTTTCCTGGACGAAAAGGGCATGGTTCGCGAGACGCTGTTCCAGCACGGCAAGGCCGACTGCTGTGCGGCATGCCGGTTCAACCCGATCTGCGCCGGACTGTTCGACATGGATGTTCACTACAAGTCCAGTGAACTGTATCCTGTGTTCCTGGACCCGGAACCAGTCAGGCAGAAGGTACTGTCGGAACCTTGACCGCCGCGGCGACGCTGCGGCTTGCGTGCGGGTCGCGCCCTGTCGCGACGCGGGGGACTTGCGGATGCCGGTCGAAATCATTCCAAGAATCGCGGCCGCCATCCTGGCGGCGATCTGCGCCGGCACCGATTTCATCTGGGGCAAGGTATTCAACAAGGTCATATCGCGCGGCCTGATTTTCGCGCTGGCCTGGCTGGTCTTCACCGGCGTCTGGACCGCGTTCGGCGGCAGGACGGCGATGGACGAATTCCCGGTGCTTGGCATGTGGAAGGAACCGCCAGCCCGCCCGAAACCATCGATGTTCGCTGGCGGGCGTGACGGCCCCGGCGCGTGGAATTCCGGCGCCGACGTCAGCGTTCTGCCGACCAGCGACGAGGAATGGAAACAGGCGGATGAAGCGCTGAAGGCGGAACAGGCTGCCATGGAATCCGGCACCGCGAACGGCGCCCCCGCCAGAGCCGCCGCCGCAAAGCCACCTGCCCCATCGTGGTGGATCTACGCCGCAAAGCTGGGCATCAACGCGGTCACGGCGTTCCTGATCGGCATCCTGCTGTGGTGGTTCGGGATGTGGGCCGCTGGCGACGCCAAGCTGTTCGGGGTCCTTGCCGCAATCATCCCGCTTTCCAGTTATTCCGCGTCGTACTGGGCCATCTTTCCTGCATACGTTCTGCTGTTCAACACGTTCGTGGCGCTGCTGGCGATCCTTGTCGGCGAACTTGTCGCGCGCTTCTTCAGGGCGACGTTCAAACCGACACCGGAAGACCGCGATTCCTGGAAAGCCGCGCTGGCCTGGGTCCGCGACCACAAACTGGACATCGTTCGCGGCTTCTTCGGAATCCTGTTCTTCATGCTGGTCATCAAGGCCCTGCGCATGCTGACCCAGGAATTCATAGGGATATTCGCGAAAATCGAAAGCAACACCCTGATGTACGTGATTCTGTTCCTGATCTTCCAGCCTCTTTCAAAGCTGATGCGCAACCGCTGGGTATTGATCGCCATGGTAGTGTTCACCGCGGCCTTCACCGCCCACGCCGCCATCTTCCCGACCGAAAGCCACAACGTCGTCAATATCCTGCGCATGTCCGGCCTGATGCTGGCCGTCGTCGGGTTCCTGATCGTGTACCAGTTATACCTGAACGTGTTCGATTACCGGCCAATCCGCATCTGGGAGCTGCGCCCGCAGATGCTGCTTGCCCGCAAGACTCTCGAAACCCTGAAGGAAGACGGCGACCTGCTTGACCACAAGATGGGCCCGATCAACCCCGACGGCCTGACCCGCGCCCAGACCGACATCCTGCGCCGCTGGTGGATCGACCGCGGCAAGGGCGGCACCATCTGGATCAGCCGCACCATCCCCTTCGCCCCCGCGCTGTTCATCGGCACTCTGCTGACCGTCATCCTTTCCGGGTACATATTCAAAATCAATCAGTGATAGTGGAAAGCCCGCGTCCCTCCTGGTCCAGGGAAGGGGGCAAGATCACCCGCCCTGTGACCTGGTCCCCTAAAACGTGACGGTTCCAAGTGGGAGTCTTTCGGTTAGGATCGAACCGGGAGGCGACCATGAAGAAGTCGAGATTTACGACAGAGCAGATCGTTGGAATTCTTGGGGAATCGCATGCTGGGGTGCCGACGAAGGACCTGGTCCGGAAATACGGCATATCAGAGCAGACGTTTTACCGATGGAAGGCGAAGTACGGCGGGATGGCGGCAGGAGACGCGAAGCGGCTGAAGGAGCTGGAAACGGAAAACAGCCGGCTGAAAACGATGCTTGCAGACGCCCTGCTTGACGCGAAGGTTTTGAAGGATCTTTTGTCCCGAAAATGGTGACGCCAGCGGCGCGGCGTGCGGCGGTCGAGATGGCGATGCAGGACCACTCGATAAGCCGGACGCGTGCTTGCGGGCTGGTCGGAATA
Organism: uncultured Anaeromyxobacteraceae bacterium; assembly: GCA_964470365.1. Classification (GTDB taxonomy): domain Bacteria; phylum Myxococcota_A; class UBA9042; order DTJE01; family DTJE01; genus JAGOFO01. The sequence goes on from CAYYCO010000077.1 coordinate 6,165, forward strand.
CAGCGCAGCCAGACTTACTATCAGACGAGTCCCAGGGACGACGACCCCTTACGGGAGAAGCTTAAAGAGAAGGCTGCCCAGCGACCGCGCTTCGGATACAGGCGACTGCACGTGCTGCTGCAGCGGGAAGGCTTTGAGGACAACCACAAGAGGGTTTTCCGGGTGTATCAGGAAGAGAAGTTGCAGGTAAGGCGGAAGCGCCGTAAATGCACGGCCAAGTATCGTGGCGAGCCGCGAATGGAGCCGACCCGTCCGAACCAGCGCTGGTCCATGGATTTTGTGCACGATGTGACATTTGAAGGACGGAAGCTGAAGTTTTTCAACGTGGTGGATGATTTTACGAGGGAGAATCTGGCGATTGAGGTGGACACATCCATCGGCGGTCTGCGGGTGACACAGGTGCTGGAACGGATAATCGCGGCGCGCGGTCTGCCCGAGGCGATCCTGAGCGACAACGGGCCGGAATTTGCCGGCAAGACGGTGGATGCGTGGGCATACGGACGTGGCATCCGGCATCAGTTTATCGAGCCGGGGAAGCCGATGCAGAACGCCTACATCGAGAGCTTCAACGGCAAACCACGCGACGAGTGTCTGAATGAAAGCTATTTCGTCGGCATCCAGGACGCCAGAAAGATCGCGGCCGCGTATCGGCAGGACTACAATCGGGTCAGGCCGCACAGCTCTTTGGACAACATGACCCCGGCTGAATATGCCGCCAGTCTGGGCGGCGATTTTCTCCCCCCTCGGGGGGAGAAGCAGATGGATGGTTTTAGGCCGGACCATCCGCACAGGGAGTGGGCATGACTCTCATTTAGATCCGTCCCTCTAAGGGGGGCAGGTCATTGGGAATAGTGACAGGGACTCCAGACTCCAGTTTGTGGCCCCTGTGACTGGCAAATATATTGTTAGAGTCAGACGGTCTGAAGCCGCGTGGGAGCCTCATAAAGGGGTATCTGGAGGAAGTGGCCATTATATGCTGTCAGTATGGATACATCCCGATGATTATTCAGATAGTTTTCCGCAACTTCCAGGAGAAGAATGATGAACAGACTCATGATTGCACTCCTTTTATTCGGGTTAAGTTTTCTCTTGCCGGGGTGCGGGGATGAATCTGTTCCGCACACGCCAGTTTTGCTGGAAGGAATGACGTATGTCGAAGCTGGCCCGGCCATGGTTGGATGTAACAGCCCCAACGATGAGGATGATTTAGAACCGTATGTCTGCAACCACTCGGTTCTTCTGGAGATGACGATTACCGTACCGGCCTTCTATCTGGATACCTATGAAGTCACGAACAGTCAGTTCGTCGAGTTTCTGAACAGCAACGGCAATGTCTGCAGTGGTTATGTGCCTTGTTATCCGCCCCCTGAATCAGAGCCCAACGAAAGAATCCTTTTGTCCGAGGTCGACGGCAAGTGGACCGTAGAACCAGGCTTCGAAAACCACCCCGTTGTTTATGTGACCTGGCATGCTGCCAACGATTACTGTCAGTGGCGAGGCAAGCGTTTGCCGTCACACCTTGAATGGGAAAAAGCCGCCCGGGGTCAACAGGGGCTATTATTCTCTTACGGCAACGAATACTGTGCGCCGTGTGCTGCAAACGGGATACTTCCTGAACTTTTTGACGACGGGTTGTGGCGATGGGACAACGAGTACCTGTCCGCTGAATGTCAGGAATTCTGGACCAGGCCATACGAGGGGGGCACACTTCCTGTCGGTTGCATGACCCACGACGTCAGTCCATACGGTATTCACGATCTGTCGGGAAGTGTCATGGAAATCGTGGAGGATGACTTCATTGACTATATAACCTTGGATGTTACCAAGGATGAATTTGTGGACATGGTACCGTTGGATGGAACCCCCTGGATGCTTGAGCCAAGAAGCGACAGAAGAATATATAAAGGGGGTGGTTGGTGCAGCTATAACTGGTCATTCGCGGCTCGTTCATTGTATGACCACCTGCCCGGCAATTGGTGTATCGGGTTCCGTTGTGCGGTTGACTGAACACCTTGTGCCGCGTTTTCCGGAACCGGGGTCAGATGGCCTTGTCCCTCAGAAGCGGTTGCCTCGGTTATGCTGCCACGGCAGCGCCAGAAAGGACAAGCCTTTCGTAATCGACAGGACTCAAACAACACAGCCATACTTTGGCCAGGATCGCGCCATTTGCACAAGCGGCTTGAACCTTCAGGTTGATAACAAAACAGCAATCTGTTAAAAATGGGTAAGTGGGTCTGACCCATCTTTCGCAATTTTGCTTTTGCTGGAGAAGGAGCTTCAAATGTTAGTGCAAACCGATTCCAGGCGCCGCATTACACTGCCGGCGTCCGTTGGCATTAAATCCGGCGATGTCGTCAATCTTGAAATCATGGATGACGGCAGGATAATGCTGGTTCCAATTGAGCCAGTGCCGAAACATCAACTGTGGGCCTGGACTGCTGATGCAAAGCAAGCCATCAGCGCTTCTCTTGCTGATTCTCGTTCCTCGATCGAGGTCGATACCCCGCAACAGGCTGCGGATGTCGCCAAGAGGTGGACGGATGAGGGTTGAAATCCGCCCGGCCTTTGATGAGGCGGTCATGTCGGCCCAGTTACCTGTACGCAAGGCAGCAGCCAAGATGCTGGTTTTGCTTCAGTCTCTTGATCTCCCGCGATTATGGGTGCATCCAGGTTTGAATTTTGAAAAATTGGTCGGAATGATTGAACCCGCGACCGGCAACCAACTATATTCGCTGCGGGTAACCGGTAGTGCGCGTGCGGTCAGTTGTTTGCTCGCCGGCCCCACGATTGTTCTGGTAAGTCTGCATGTCCAGCATGACAAGGCCTATAAAAAGCGAAGCGGGAGTTCAGCCCGATAGGATTCAGATTTTGGCGCTCGGTTTGACTTCAGATCGCCATTTTTCCTGCATTTCGAAATGACGGGGTTTTGAGCAAAAAGTTCACTGTCGGGGCCACCTTTTGTCGGATAGCCCGTCCAGCGCCTAAGGCTCTGGCACCCGTCCCAGAGCCTCGCAAACCGTCGCCCCGGGCCTTGAGTCCGGAAGAAAAAGATAGCGTTCTGAGCGAGTTACACAGTGATCGCTTCATTGATCGCGCCCCGGCCGAGGTCGTGGCCACGTTACGGGACGAAGGCAAGAGGTTGTGCTCCGAGCGTACGATGTACCGCATCCTTAGCGCTGATGGCGAAGTCATCGAACGCCGCAACCAAAGCCGGCATCCGAAGTTTAAAATGCCGCCATTGCAGGCAACAGACTTCCCTGGCAATTTCAGGTCCATACAGGACGCCAGGGCCTTTTGTGGTAAATTTTTCGACTGATATTACAACGAAAACCGGCACAGCGGCATCGCCATGCTGTCACCGGCACAGGTACATTACGGTAATCCGAATGAGGTCTTATGGCGTAGGCTCCAGGTGACGATGGCCGCTTGGCTGGCCCCTCCAGAGCGCTTTGCGAAGGGAATGCCCGGGCTCCAGGCCTTGCCGACCATCGCCTGGATTAACCCGCCCCCGGAATCGCCGGATGCGGCGGTACCGGAGCTAGCTTAAATTGTGGACGGCATGTGTCTTAAACTTGTTGACAGGTTCCGCATCCTGCTGCTCCCTCGGGGAACTTTCCATATCTTTCCCTCTTATCACAGGTGTCCACTTTTGGGAGGAGGGTCACATTGACACAACCGTACAAAAGTTGCATCATCGAACCAGGGCATATTCCGGAGTGTTAATATGTGTGTATCAATGAACATTTCCGGCGTTGTTTCTCGGGCCCTTGTTTTAGCCTCTCTCCTCCTCATGACTACCGCTTTTGGGGGATGTCGTGGGTACAACTCATGCACGGATGCCTTGTGTACGCCTGACTTTGGCCAGGACGCCACACTGGACTCATTAAGCGACCATCGGGCAGTCGTTGACCAGCTCAGTGACACACCTACAGGGGATGGCTACACGCCGTATTCAGGAATCGCTTCAATCACGCCGAATCAAATACATTTTGGCAGCAAGGTCGGGATTGTCAGGCTAGCATCGGTCACTATCACCAACACAGGCGAAGAAACACTGACCATTCACAAGATCTTTATTCCCGATCAGGAGCACACCGAGCTCGGCATCTATAAAGTCATCGAGGATCCTGGGTTCAAGGCGAGCAGTCAGTCGGCGCCTGCCGACTCCGATGTCGCGCCGAATGAATCGGTGGTGGTCACGGTTTCGTACCTGAAGATCAAACCGAACGTTGCAGGCCCTTCTGCCACGCTGATTATTCAATCCAGTGGTATGGATTCTATACAGGAGATTTATCTCGACGAAGTAACACCGGGCAAATTGGAGCTTTGTGCGCTCAAACTTCAGCCGTCGCTGCAGAATTTGGGCTTGGTACCGCAAGGAATCGACAGGGAATTCCAAATGTCTCTTGTTAACACTAGCCAGGGGACGTGCACTGTCGACGCGATCAATATTCTGGACTGCCATCCTGAGGGCAACGGGGTGGCGTGTCCGGATCCATCGACATCGGAGAGTTCGACTGCCTTTGAAACGATGGCAACCGAAAACATTGTTGGAACCTCGATTGAACCAGGCGGAGAACTCCCACTCCAACTGAAATTCACGTCTTCCGAAATTGAAACGGGAACAACAGCATCAGCTCTGCTTGTATACAAAATAACTGACGCCATCGGCATTCAGGAGATTTGGCCGCAATGTGAATACTTCATCGAAGACGAATGTCAGCCCAACCTGACCGCCACGACATACGAGGGTCCCTACGCCTCACCGGACAGCGTGAGCTTCGGCAGCCGAGTGGCCGGCTGCGAACAGTCCGTTCGCCAGGTGTGCCTGTTCAACAACGGTCCAGAAGTCAACCTTAATTCCGTCAATTTCGACGAATGCACCACCGAATTTGCATTCTCCGACATATCCCCGGATATCCCCACAACGCTACCTGCGGACTCACCATTCTGCATTGATGTAAAATATTCCCCAACCGATGAGGGCGAGGATCAATGCTATATCCGGTGGATGTCAGCAGGCCTGTCCCTTAGAACGATGCTCAGCGGCCGCGGTTCAGACGATTCGTACATTGTTGAAGAATTCTTGCTGGAAGAAGACCGGACCGAATTTGAGGTTGAGGGGATACCGAGAGCCATTAATTCGGTCAGAATTAATCACCTTGAATGTAGTGATGGATGGTCTATTGGTGGTACCGATAATCAAGGGCAGATTGTCGCGGGTTTGCCCTGCCTACCAATGGAGGGTGATTTTGTGGAGATTGAATATGATGTCGCCTGTCCCGAGTGAGGGCCTCTCGGCATACCGTACACCAGGAAATTTTGGCCGCGTAATGGGTGGGATTGTAATTCGGTTAGGCCGTGAAGTCTTTGTCGGATACACGACTCCGATGAAATACACGGCAGCTTTGGCCGCTAGCCCCTCGATAGAGGAACAACTGAGATGCGGCCAAGGCTGAGTCCTTTAGTAGGAGAAGGGCTGGCCCTCGTTGGGAGTTGATTTAACTCGAGTGGCAAAACGGTCGCCCCTTTGTAATTGAACGCTCTCGTATGAAACGCAAAGGAGTTGCCATGCGTAACGTCTGTAGGCATTTTACGTTGAGATGCTTGCCGCACCTGCTTTTCTTCGTTTTGCTTTTCCCGAATCCCTTTGGTCGAGCCGCCACACTAAGCGAGCAAGCCTCTGAAACCGTAGCCGAACTCAGAAGTATGTATGACGACACGCAGATACGTGCAGACCGCGAACTCATGAAAAGATGCAGAATCGCTTCAATCAGAGAGTCAGGAGAGAATGTAAATAACGAACTCCCGAGTAGCGTGACGGCTGACTTAGACGAACATCAGGCCGCGGCGCTGTCAGAGTTCAGAGAGGCGTTGGCCTGGTACCCAACAATT
>CAYYCO010000078.1:0-12053 GCA_964470365.1 uncultured Anaeromyxobacteraceae bacterium
CGGAAGATCCGTGGCCGTTCGAGGCGTTCGAACACGAAATCATCAACGATTATTCGGAACCGATGGTCGCGCGCGACCCGGACGGCCGCATCATCGCTTACATGATCACGTGGTTTATGGGGCCGGAAGCCCACATCGCGAACATCGCGGTGGATCCCGAACTGCGTGGCCGCGGCATCGGGCGGGCCATGATGGACACCGCCATCGCCCGGTCGCGTGAAACCGGCGCCGAAGAAATGGTGCTGGAGGTCCGCACCACCAACGTCCCGGCCATCAGCCTGTACAAATCGCTGGGGTTCGTGCCCGTGTACGTGCGTAAACATTACTATCGCAGCGGCGAGGACGCCGTCGTGATGTCGCTGCTGCTGTAGGGCCGCGACAATTCCATCCGCAATTCCTGGTACAACAATCCTGGCCGTGTCGGAATATCTTAAATTTCTTGGGCAATCAAACGTATTCGGCTAAAATGCAATCTGGTTGCATTTTAGCCAAGGACATCATGTACTGCACCCGAACACTCGAAAATCATTTGAAAAGAATGTCCGGACAGTTTCGCGTCGTGCTGGTCACGGGTCCGCGCCAGGTCGGAAAGACGACCCTGCTGCGCCGGCTTGGCGGCCCGGACCGACGATTCGTGACGCTTGATGATCCTGCGACGCTGCAACTGGCCAGGCAGGAACCCGGACTGTTTTTCCAGCGTTTCCCGCCGCCAATTACCATCGACGAAATCCAGTATGCGCCAGGGCTTCTGACGTACATAAAAATGATTGTCGACCAGGATCAAACCCACGGACGGTTCTGGTTGACCGGCTCACAACAGTTCCAGTTGATGAAAGGCGTATCCGAATCCCTTGCGGGAAGAGTCGCAATCACGAACCTCCTGGGACTTTCGGCCGCCGAAGCGGAGGGACGTGGCCAGGGTGCGCAGCCCTTCATTCCCGGAGATCCGGATTACGAACAACGGATCGAAAACGCGCCTGTTCCCGACCTGCTTGATGTGTATCGCCGTATTTTCAGGGGATCCATGCCGGAACTGGTGCTGAACCCGGCACTGGACGCGACGGTCTGGTTCGGGTCTTATGTACAGACGTATATTCAGCGCGACGTGCGCGACCTGGCCAGGGTCGGGGACGAACTTGCGTTCCTGCGATTCCTGCGCTCGGCGGCGGCCAGGACGGGTACCCTGCTGAACATGGCCGATCTGGCGCGGGATGCCGACATAGCGCCGAACACCGCGAAAAGCTGGCTTTCGATCCTGGCGACTTCCGGGATAATCCACATGATGGAACCCTGGTTCCAGAACCAGAACAAACGTCTCGTAAAGGCCCCCAAGCTGTACTTCCTGGACACCGGACTGGCAACTTACCTGACGAACTGGCCCACTCCGGAGACCCTGGAAATGGGCGCGATGGGCGGTGCGATCCTGGAAACCTGGGTCGTGTCCGAATTGCTGAAGTCGTTCTGGCATAACGGACGGCGGGCGCCGCTGTATTACCTGCGCGACAGGGACGGTGTGGAAATCGACGTCCTGATCCAGCAGGGAGATACGCTGATCCCGCTTGAAATCAAAAAGACCTCCACCCCCGGACGCGAAGACATCCGTCACTTCCGTCACGTGGAATCGACAGGAATGAAGGTCGGGCCGGGCGGGGTCATCTGTCTGTGCCGTCAACCGATGCCGCTGGGGGGCAGCCATGTATCGATCCCGGTCACGGCAATCTGAATTGATTGTCGCGGCTGCTTTAGCCGTAACCCATGTCTGACCAAATAAATTAACTACCCCCATCCGGAATATGCAGCGCATAATCGATTCATAACTTATGGGGGGGGATTCCCATGAAACGCTTAACGGCTATGACACTTGTTCCGGTGTTCGCGTGTGCGCTGATCCTGTGCGCGTGCGGAAACGGTTCGGGGGACACGGATGACGGACAGCCGGCGGACGTGTCGACGGTGGAAGACACGGCGGCGCCGGAAGACACGACCGTGCCGGGGGACACGGCTGTTCCTGACGAATCTGCGCAGCCCGACACCAACCAGCTTGACACGGTCACGGTTGACACGGCGGAGGATGCCGGCGGCGAAGTCGCGGCGGAAGACGCTGTTGTCGACGTGGCGCCTGGCGACACGGCCGGGGACACGGGCGATGCCGGGCCGCTCGACCCGACCTGGACGATGGAAGCCTGCCCGACCGATGCCGGCGTGAACCGGGTGATGCCCTGGGTCACCGAATTCGACAGGGACGGGGCAATGGATATCAACGGGTGGAACATGATCGCGCCGCAGTCGTTTGTCACCGGACGATGGGAATTGGCCGGGTCGGATGGCTTCTTCGGCAAGAACGGCGGCCATTACGCAAAATTTAACGGCTACCAGGGGGGCGCGGCGACCCGCACCGGTCTGTATTCTGACTGCGTCGATACGTCATTCTGCGCCGCATCCGGCTCGATGACGCTGCAGTGGCGCATGCAGTACCTGCACGCCGACCCGGAAAAGTCGGTGACGCTGAAACTGGTCGCGATTACGGGAACCGATCTGGACGCGGGCGAGGTCGTCTGGACACAGACGGTTTCGGAAGACATCCCGTACGGACTCTTTTCGGTCAACGTCACCGGCGCCGCGGCAACCACCAACGGTGTGCGCTTCGCCCTGGTACTGGAATTCCCGGACGAATCCATCGAGGTGACCCATACGTGGTCCATCGATCATTTCGTCATGGGCTGCGGCAAGCCGAACGTGAACGTGAAGACGCTGGTGTACGCGTGCCCCGCGGGCGACACCGAATGCGACCTGACCACCGCGACCCAGGTCGGGGACGCGATCCCGGCCGGTACCCCGGCCTCGATGACGATCGATTACTGCGACAAGGCGCTGCTGGTGCTGTGCGGATACGACGAAGACGCGACCGCAAGTACGTGGCAGACGTTCGGGTTCCCGGCGATCATGCGCGACACGCCGCCGACCTTACCGGGCGGAACGATGACGCCCGCGCTGGCGGTCGGCGCGCACAACGGCTGCGAAACCCTTCCGCAGCAGGTTGCGCTGGTGTGCGGAACGCCCGCCGTGGCAACGCCCGGTTATTTCTATTGCGCCACGGAATTCAGTGTGGACTGCGATTTCGGGTTTGTTGCCACCTGGGAAACGGCACCCATCATCAGGGACGAACTGGATCCGTCGGGCGTCGCCCCGCTGCATTCGCCGCTGGAATCGCGCCTGCCGCTGACCGTCACTGCCACATACACGCCTGAATGAAGCCAGGGTACCGGGAAGCCCGCCATTTTCCGGCGTAGCAATGCGCGACGTGTTGGAACCGGATAAATTTAAAAGGCTAATCGGCCTTCAATCAAGAAATCATTAGTTCGAAGCATCATTTCCGACGCTCCAAACACCGTCATTGAATTCGCAAGCATCAAGTGCGGAAACCGGGTATATCGCAACATGAACCGACTCATCGCCAAACTGATCCCAGGCAAATCTTCGGCTGGAAAGCATCGCATCGACAATCGGCTCGCCATCAAGACACCCCTTAACCGCACGACAGCGTGCAACCATCGGCCGATCATGCTCAAGGTGAGCGGGATCCGCCGAACAAACGGGCTGCAGATAAAAGTATGCACCGGGGACCAGCTTGTCCTTTGACTGTGGCAATTCCAGCCAGTTCTGCTGTGGCATCGCTGACAAAATTGAGATGTCCTTCAGGAAACGCAGGCCGACCTCGACACGCCTGTCAGGATTCAAAATGTAAACTACCGCGGACGGTGGAAGCTGTCGAACGGCACCAGCCAGAAATGCATATTCGTCGTCAATCGACCGCCTGGCCGTAACCTGCCGGATGGGCACAATGCTTGTCGCCACAAGCGCTGCCGCCAGAAGCACCGGAACGGCGTATTTCATGCGCCGTCCAACGAGCGGTGCAACCAGGCCAATGATCCACGTTGCACCCGCACCGGCCACAATTGCCTGAAATATAAGCAAAATTGTCTGATATCGTGCCGAAGCAAGCCGTAAATGATCTATCGGGTGCGCACTGGTAATTATTCCAAGGGCAATCAGTGTGAGCCCCGACCAGATGATAATCCTGTCCTTTCGTACAGCCCCGATCACCAAACCGATCGCCGTCAGTACCAGGACAGCCCACGAGGTATATTCAGGACTCATCCAGATGGCCGTCCAGGGGCCGGGCAATTTCCATATCCCGTTACCATCTGCCATTACCCAGACTTCCCGCGACCAGGGAAATATGATTACGACAATTACCGTCAGAACCAGAACGGACAGGATTCCACGGAACAGTTCAGTCCGTGACCTGGCGAGGAACGGTATCAGAAGACCGGTTACGGGCAGAATCAACACAAGTTCGGGTCGGCTGGCCGCACAGAGCAGACCGGCAGCCAGAAAACACACCCCACCCAGTACTTCAGCTTTAAGAATCCAGACGGACAGACCACCGATCGACAGGATGGACAACAGAATTGCACAGGATTGCCTTTCGCCTTCGCCGGAAGTCCTGATCGCATACGGCGCCAGGGCAAGCAGGAGACCCGCCGCGAATGCAGTTGCACGATCCCGCCCCAGTGCCTCCGCGGTCAATACCAGAGCAACGGGAGCCAGTGAGCCTGTGACGAGAGACACTATGACCGGTGTGCGCGGGGATAAACCGAATACCTCGGCAACGGCCCGAACAAGCAGACCCGGCGCCGCTCCGTATTGGGAACGCAGAATGTTTACATTTAAATCGCCCGGCCCCCATGTTGCAAGACCGAGACGTAACAGCATTGAGACGCAGAACAGGAGCAGGAGCGCCACCATCGTGCGCACCTGCAAGTTTCCGCCGTGGCGAAATGCCAGGAGGATAAGGACAGACACAAGGAGCGCCCAGCAACAGGCCAGCAACAGACTCTTGACAAGAGAAACAACACTAACCGTGGTCGGCGACATCCATTCATCAACAAATCCATTAAATTTGGCCCACCACGAATCGTTGATGGAGAGGCCACGGTCATGGAACGGTTTGGTCTGCCATGGGGTCGTATATGATTGGGCCCTGAAACGCGCGGCCACCATGGATGCCGCATCCTTGCCGATCTCCTCGGCAGAATCAGCGCAAACCGCCAGATGCCGCACTTGAATACAATCGGGGGATGCAACGCCCGGATGTCTCAAATGAATGACAACGCTGTTACCGTAAGTGTCATCAAGAAAAACCTGTGTATCGGCACCACCGACAGCAATCGACTTGACTCGATAGGAGCCTTCAGATGGAGACGCCGCGAGGGAATCAGTCCCCAACACTCTGCGGAACAGTTCTACGGCGTCTGGACTGAAAACCGTCTGCGGCCCGGGGACTGCCGGGGCGGCCACCGGAATGCCGATACATATGGCCAGCAGAAGCAGCGCAGGAATGCGACCACTTGTTTGAAAACCTGAAGAACCAGCACCAGTATGCGCCCTGTCCAGGGTATCTGCGACAGCACCCTGCGAAATCAAATGTCCCCCCTTCACCCGATGCGGTCACCGGGTTTCACGTCGCGGTCGAAGGTGGCAAGGCCCAGGTCGGGGATTTCGCCGGCGGCCAGCAGCATGCCTTCGGAAAGGCCGAATTTCATCTGGCGGGGCTTCAGGTTGGCGACGATTATGATTTTCTTGCCGACGATGTCGGCCGGGTCGTACGCCTTTTTGATGCCGGCGAATATCTGGCGCAGGCGCCCTTCACCGACATCGACCAGCAGGCGCAGCAGCTTGTCCGCCTCCGGCACGCGTTCGGCGTGACGGACGATGGCGACGCGCAGGTCAACCTTCGCGAAATCGTCGATGGTGATTTCGTCCGCGATCGGCTTCATTTCGGGGCGCGGCGGCGCCACGACCAGGTCGGCCGGTGAAACGGCGGGCGTGGCAGGCACCGGGGCCGCGGCGGAATCTGACCCTGCCGCGGAGGGACGATTGTCATTCGCCCCTGCAAGGCGCGGGAGCCCGGCGCCCTCGCCGCCATCTTCCTTCGCGGCGACCTTCTGCCACGAATCCTTCAGGCCGACAGTACGGTTGAACACCAGCGCGCCCGGTTTTGTATCCCGGGTGTCCACGCAGAAATACCCGACGCGTTCGAACTGCACGCGGTCGCCCGGCCGCAGCGCGGCCATCGCCGGTTCCAGTTTCGCGCCCTTGACGACGACCAGGGATTCCGGATTCAGGTAATCGATGTAAGACGCGCCCTCTTCCATGTCGCCCAGGTTTTCGATCGTGAACAGCTTGTCGTACAGGCGCACCTCGGCGTCCACGGCCTGCGCCGCCGGAACCCAGTGCAGCGTGCCCTTAACCTTGCGCCCGTCCGGCGAAACCCCACCCTTCGATTCCGGGTCCCACGTGCAGCGCAGTTCGACCACGTTCCCCGCGGCGTTCTTCACCGCGGATTCGCACTTCAGCAGGCACGCGTACCGCAGGCGCACTTCCGCACCGGGGCTGAGCCTGAACCACTTCTTCGAAGGGACTTCCATGAAGTCCTCGCGTTCGATGAAGATTTCACGCGTCAGCGCGATTTTGCGGGTGCCCAGCGACGGGTCCTCGGGCGACAGCGGCGCGTCGAATTCGATGACCGTGCCTTCCGGCATGTTTTCAATGACGACCTTCAGCGGGTCGACGACCGCCATGTACCTGGGCACGCGGGTGTTCAGGTCTTCGCGCACCGTGTGTTCCAGCAGGGCCAGGTCGACCATGCTGTCCTTTTTCGCAACGCCGATCCGGTCGGCGAACGCACGGATCGATTCGGGCGTGTAACCGCGGCGGCGAAGCCCGCAGATGGTCGGCATGCGCGGGTCGTCCCAGCCATCCACCAGCCTTTTCTGGACCAGTTCCAGCAGCTTGCGTTTCGACATGACGGTGTACGTCAGGTTCAGGCGGGCGAATTCGATCTGGCGCGACGGGTACGCGCCCACGGCCTGGATGAACCAGTCGTACAGCGGGCGGTGGTCCTCGAATTCCAGCGTGCACAGCGAATACGTGATCCGTTCTTCGGCGTCCGACAGCGGGTGCGCGAAGTCGTACATCGGGTAAATGCACCACCGGTCACCCGTGCGGTGGTGATGCGCCCGGCGGATGCGGTACAGCGTCGGGTCGCGCATGTTCATGTTCTGGGATTCCAGGTCGATTTTCGCGCGCAGGACCATCGCGCCGTCCGGGAATTCGCCCGCGCGCATCCGGCGGAACAGGTCCAGGCTTTCGGCGGCCGGCCTGTCGCGGTATTTCGTCGGGCGGCCCTTGCGGTAAAAATCGCCCTTGTGTTCGCGCAGTTCTTCCTCGGTCGATTCGTCGACGTACGCCAGGCCCTTCATGATCAGGTCTTCCGCGTACTGATAGATTCTTTCGAAATAATCGGACGCGTAATGCATGCCGGCCCACTGGAACCCGAGCCATGCGATGTCTTCCTTGATGGAATCGACGTATTCGACGTCTTCCTTCGTCGGGTTCGTGTCGTCGAACCGCAGGTTGCACGTGCCGCCGTATTTCTGCGCGTTGCCGAAATCGACGCAGATCGCCTTGGCGTGCCCGATGTGCAGGTAACCGTTCGGTTCGGGCGGGAAACGGGTCGCCACGCGCCCGGCGTTTTTGCCGGTACGCAGGTCGTCTTCGATGATTTCCTCGATGAAATTCAACGGACGCGCGGACGCGCCGGTATTATCAACACTTTCAACATCTTTCACGTCGTCGGACATGCGGTTTCTCCAGGTTGCCGGGAAGGGCGTTCGAACCCCGCGTGAATTTTACGCCGGGATGGTGATGTTGCAACGGTAATGATCAGGGGCGGGCGAATGGTCTGCCCTGAACCTGTCGAAGGGTCATTCGCTCCTACAGCGTCGGGGCGGACAGGGCGTCGAGCGATTCGATGAACTTCGGGTAGAGATCCGGGCCGGGGCACAGGCCGCGGTTGTAATCCAAATCCGGCAGGTCGGACGCGTTGTAATGGTAATCGGTCATCAGGTAACCCAGCCAGCCCTGGCCGAACACCGTGATCGGGTTGGTCTGGCTGTTTTCGGTCAGGACCGTTTCCAGGTCGTACGCGAAGCTGGGGAAGATTTCGCCGGGCGCCGTCAGGAAAGTCAGTTCACCCAGGTTGACCAGCGAATACCGCATGTAGATCCGGCACGTTTCGTCGATTGCCTCGCAGGTCGGGAACGGCAGCGGGATATTTCCCAGGGCGAACATCAGGAAGTCGTTGTACGGATGGAAGTAGACAATGTCCTGGCGGACCTGGATGCCGGTTTCGGCCAGCGGAATCATGTTGGTCAGCACGCCCTGCGCCGCCTGGGCGACCATCAGGCCGGTGCAGGTCGCCTTCATGTAGCCGTTCCCATCTTCCACGCCCGGGGCGCGTTCGCCCTCCGGGAAAAATTCTTCGTCGAGCCCGCAGGTTTCGGGACGGTTCGGGTACGTGTCGCCCAGCGGGCCGTTCATGTAGATCGCGGTGCCGCCGACATCGCGTTCCATCGCGTACCGGAAGGTTCCCGGGTAGTCCGACGAAATGGTCAGGTATTCATCGCCGTAAGTCGTCGGATGGGCCGCCCATCTGGTCAGCGTGAACAGCGTTTCGGGCGTTTCGCCGGGTTTGTCGCCCCGTATTACCCATATCGCGCTGTCCAGGTGGTCGGGGTCGCCGGTGTAGTTCTGTTCCAGATCACCCACACCCCACGACAGGTTGACTTCCTGCAGGTCGGCCACGGCCAGGCGGCACGCCTCGGTCACCTGGGAGACCACCAGGGCCGCGTAAGCCTCGTCGCGGCCGGCGCCCATCATCGGGCCCCACAGGCCGGTCGTGTCGATGGACGAATGCGCATGGGAAAACGCAAGGATCGCGTTCGAGCCGGGGAAGTAGATGTTGAAGGCCTCGTAAAGGGCCTTCTGCACATGGCGGTGAATGCCGACCACGTCGAAATCCAGCAGGCCGACATCGTCGATGCCAACGAATATCACGATGTTGCCGCTGTCGGTGTCGGCGATCGCGACGGCGCGCGCCTCCACCGGATCGTGCACCAGCGCCGTCTTGCGGCAGCCCGCGTCGTTGCCCAGGCAGTTGCCGAAACCGCCCAGGTACACTTCAAAATCGGGGGTGATCGACGTTACGCCGACGCCGGCCGCGTATTTCGTCGTGAACAGCGTGCCGGACGGCATCCTGGGCAGCGATTCCCAGTCGACGTCCACGGGCAGCACGTCTTCGTACGGGTCATCGACGTTCTTCACGTAGAATCCGTCGAATTCGAGGATTTCGGGTTCGCCGACTTCCTCGATCATGTCTTCCCCGGCGTCCGGTTCCACGTCCGCCTGCAAGGTGTCCTGGGCATCGGCGGTCGTGTTGGTGTCCTGGTCCACGTCGCGACCGGTGTCATCAGGGATGCCCTCGTCGTGTTCGTTCGCGTCGAACGTGTCGGCGACGATCGTGTCATCCCCGGTCGTGTCCTGACCCGGGTTGTTGTCGCCGCAGGCGACCAACATGGTGGAAACGGCAAACGCCGCGATAAGACCGACAAATTTCTTCATGTCATTTCTCCCGGAATCATGTTTTCAGGAAAGCGCCCGCCGTCAGGGCACGGGCCGATAGAATATACGTCCTGTACCCGCAATTTGCCATAGTTATTGAACAAAACAATTACCTCGCCTGATGTTTCGCATCATGGAAATCATTTGACTAGAATTGTCCTGCAATCTTGCCGGGACCTGCCTTGAAACATCTTTTTTCAATCAGTCTTGCAGCGCTGTTGGTCGCCGGATTCGCCGGATGCGGGGACGTCGATGTGCCCGCCACCGGGTACTTCGGCCGGGTGGACACATCCGGCTGCGTGCCGACGGTCTGCCCGATCACCGGGGATCCGATCGCTGAAATGAAGGCCTGGCAGGTCGGCCATCCATGCGAACCGATGCCGGACGAACTGGCCTGCCGCGTCCGGAGCGTGCAGGACGGCATGGACTGGCCGGACAAAGTCGAAGAAGCGATTGAAAATGCATCGATTGAGGCCGAGGGCTTCACGGATCGGCAGAAAGAGGCCCTCCGCTGCCTTGCGTATATGCCCGGCGTGGTCCAGTTCGCCATTGGCAGATCCGGCAACAAGTCGCCAGGGCAGTTAACATTGAACATGCCTGTCACACTTCCAAATGAAAACGGCCTTACGGCGCAGGAATTAATCAACCGCCATGCGGCGCAGCAATACATCGATCGATTCGGGCCATACCTGGGCCAGATCTGGAACCTGAACCCGCTGCTGTCGCTGGCCAGCACGGTTTCCGGTGACATCATCATCACGACCCGGGCCGAGGCGTACGACGGTATCCCCTTCCGTTACCCGCTGGACATGGAAATCCGCCTGGATCGTTACAGGCAGGCGCCGACGTGGGGAGGCTGCCCCGACCTGTATCTCAATACCTTCATCGAATCGCAGATCCCCGCCACCGCCATCGAAACCACCGACGAGGGGCGCCTGACGCCGGCGCAGGCATTGCAGCACGTGCTGTCGAATAACCCTGACTGCGCGTCCCTGTCTCCGGCCGAATCCGAAACGACGCTGGTTGTCTGGAACTCACAGCTCCACTACAGATTGTTCGTGGGTTGCATGTCACACTGCGGTGATTATGGATGGCCGTTTGAAGCAATCGTCAATGCGTACACCGGAAACGTCGTTGCTTTAACCGAAGAGTGTTGCGTGGACTGCTGGGACATGGACGCGATGGCCAGCGCCCAACCGGACTCCGGCGCCCCCGCAGAAGAGATGCCCGGTTCCCGATCGGACTGAAATAACCGCGACATACCCACGATCCAACCTCTTGACGCGTGCCCATCAGGGGCTATACTACTCGCCCGCGGCGCGTCGTGTGCGTGCCGGGTAGGCCCGCGGTTCCTAAAAATTAAAACATTGGGCGGGCTGAAAATTTTGGAGGCCTTTGATGGCAGATCTGGAAAACAAGCCGGTTGAGTCGGCGGGCGAAGAGGACTTCGCCTCAATGCTGGACGATTTCGTTCAGCACGAAGTCAAGGACGGGGAAATCGTAAAGGGTACCGTCCAGCGGATCGAAAAGGACTGGGTCCTGATTGATATCGGGTACAAGTCCGAGGGTTACGTTCCCCTGCATGAATTCATGGATCCGAACGGCGAAATCACGGTCAAGGAAGGCGACGTCACCGAAGTGTACGTCGAAAGCCGCGAAAACCGTGACGGGCTCATCGAACTCAGCAAGGACAAGGCCGAAAAGCTGAAGATCTGGGACGACATCAGCGTGGCCGCCGAACGCGACGGCGTCGTGGAAGGCATCGTCCTGTCCAGGGTCAAGGGCGGCCTGACGGTCGATATCGGCGTCAAGGCGTTCCTGCCCGGTTCACAGATCGACCTGCGCCCGGTGCGCGGCCTGGATCGCTACATCGGCCAGACGTTCCGTTTCAAGGTCATAAAGTTCAACCGCCGCCGCGGCAACATCGTCCTGTCGCGCCGCGCGCTGCTTGAAAAAGAACGCGAAGAAATGAAAAAGGCCACGCTGACCAACCTGGAAGTGAACCAGGTCGTGGACGGCACGGTCATGAATATCACCGAATACGGCTGCTTCGTCGACCTCGGCGGCATCGACGGCCTGCTGCATATCACGGATATGTCGTGGGGCCGCATCAACCATCCGTCCGAAATGGTCAGCGTCGGCGACCGCATCACGGTCAAGGTCCTGAAGTTCGACCCGGAAAGCGAACGCGTTTCGCTGGGCATGAAGCAGATCAGCGAAGACCCGTGGCTGCACGCCGGCAACCGTTACTCGGTTGACGATCGCGTCCACGGCAAGGTCGTTTCGCTGGCCGATTACGGCGCCTTCATCGAACTGGAAGCCGGCGTCGAAGGCCTGATCCACGTTTCCGAAATGTCCTGGACCAAAAAGGTCAAGCACCCGTCCAAGGTCCTGAACGTCGGCGACGAGGTCGAGGCTGTCGTCCTGCAGGTCGACGCGAAGAACAAGCGCATCGCCCTGGGCCTGAAACAGACCGAAATCAACCCGTGGAACCTGGCCAAAGACGGAACGGCGCTTGTTACTGGCCT
>CAYYCO010000079.1:0-11780 GCA_964470365.1 uncultured Anaeromyxobacteraceae bacterium
GCAATCGTTGTCGACCCCGTCGCACTGTTCCGCGACCGGCGAACCGGGTTCCGCGCTGCATTCGACGCCGGAAAGATCCCCGGTGCATACCCACACGCCGTAATCGAGACACGCGCCAACGCCCTCCTGGCAGGCCGTACCCTTGTTCGTCCACGTTTCGTCGACCGAACCGTCGCAGTCATTGTCAAGCCCGTCGCAGACCTCAACGAAAGCGGCGCCCGGATCCGCATTGCATTCGGTTCCAGACTGGTCGCCGGTACAGACGTAAACGCCGGCGACGACACATTCGCCGATGCCCTCGCTGCACGCGCGGCCAAGGTTGGTGAAGTCCTCGTCAATGGCACCGTCGCAGTCGTTGTCCAGGTCGTCGCAGGCCTCGTCAAGCGGCATGCCCTCGACTGCGTCGCATTCGACGCCGGTCTGATCACCGGTACAGACGAAAACGCCGTTCGCGGAACATTCACCGACGCCGATGTGGCAGACACGGCCCTTGTTCGACCAGTTTTCGTCGATGGAACCGTTGCAGTTGTTATCGATCCCGTCGCACTGTTCCGCGACCGGCGAACCGGGTTCCGCGTCACATTCCACGCCCGACTTGTCGGCCGTGCAGACCCACACGCCGTTGTCCAGGCACGCGCCAACGCCTTCCTGGCAGGCAGTCCCCTTGTTCGTCCACGTTTCGTCGGCGGAACCGTCGCAGTCGTTGTCGATCCCGTCGCACTGTTCCGCGACAGGCGAACCGGGTTCCGCGTCGCATTCCACGCCGGACTTGTCCGCCCTGCAGATCCACACGCCGTTGTCCAGGCACGCGCCAACGCCTTCCTGGCACGCCGTGCCCTTGTTCGTCCAGTCCTCATCGGCCGCGCCATCGCAGTCGTTGTCCAGGCCGTCACACAGTTCGGCCACCGAGCCGCCGGGTATTGCATCGCATTCCGTACCCGTCTGGTCCGCGGTACATTCGTAAACACCGGCAGCAAGGCATTCGCCGATACCCGCGCTGCACGCGCGGCCGAGATTGGTGAAAACCTCGTCGATGGAACCGTCGCAGTCGTTGTCCAGCCCGTCGCAAGCCTCGGCAAGCGGCATACCGGCAATCGCGTCGCATTCGACGCCGGCCAGGTCGGCCGTGCAGACCCAGACGCCGTTGTCCAGGCATTCGCCGACGCCTTCCTGACACGCGCGGCCCTTGTTGGCCCAGTCCTCGTCGATCAAGCCGTCGCAGTCGTTGTCGATACCGTCGCAGAGTTCTGCTGAAGGAATACCTTCCACCGCGCTGCATTCGATGCCGGACATATCGACGGTGCACCTGTATACACCCGTGTTGCGGCAGGCGCCCTGCCCCACGACGCAGACGGTGTTCTTTTCGGGCCACAGTTCGTCGATAGCGATGTCGCAGTCGTTATCCAGGCCGTCGCACACCTCGTCGGTCGGGACACCCTCGACACCGTCGCAGGCCAGCCCCGAGCCGTCGCCGGTGCATACCCACACGCCATTGGCAAAGCACTCGCCAACGCCCACGGCGCAAACCCGGCCCTTGTCGGGATAATCCTCGTCCACTGCATCGTCGCAGTCGTTGTCCCTCTGATCGCACGTTTCCACGACCGGGGTTCCGGAAACCGCGTTGCACACGGTTCCCGATCCGTCGAGCGTGCATTCGTAGAAGCCGGACGCCAGGCATTCGCCGGAACCGGCGAAACACACCTTGCCAAGGTTCGCGAAATCCTCGTCGAACTGGTTGTCGCAATCGTTATCCAGGCTGTCGCACAGTTCGGAAGACGGCGCGCCGCGAACCGCCGTGCATTCAACGCCGTCCCCGGCGCCGTTGCAGACGATGGTTCCCTGGCGCAGGCATTCGCCGATGCCGTCGGCGCACGTCGCGCCAATCGACGGGAAAGTCTCGTCGATAAGTCCGTTGCAGTCGTCGTCAAGCGTGTTGCACGATTCGGGGGCCGGACTGCGTGCGTCGCAGACCGTCCAGCCGGTTGACGGGACGCAGGTCTGCGCGCCGTAGCAGCGGCCGAAACCGTTGGAGACCATGCAGGCGCGGGTCTTCCCCTCATCGCCGGCGATGCAGTCGCACGCGCCGGAATCCGGGAAGCACTTGAAGAATGGCTGCCCCAGATTGTTCGTCTGGCGGCAGTGGTAGCCTTCCGGACAGGTCCGCCGTTCAGGATCCTGTTCCGGACGCAGTGCATCCTCGCTGCAATCCCACAGGCAGTAGCTGTTGCCGGACGCGTCGGCAGGCAGACATGCATCGCCCGGGATCTGGCAGGCCGCGTCCGAAGAACAGGCCATGCAGAGCGATTCCGGGAACGCCTGGCAAGACAGGTCGGAAGCCTTCCACCAGCCTTCGTCGCAACTTTCGACGATGCACTGGGGCTGCGGGCCGGTCGCGTCGCACATCATGGTCGCGTGCGGCACCAGACCGGCGCATGACACGTTGCAGGCGCCGCAGTGGTCGTAGTTGTTGTATTTTCCCGTGCCGGCCAGCTTGAAGTTTTCGTCGATCTGGCCGTCGCAGTTGTCGTCGATGTTATTGCAGGTTTCGGCCGCCGGGGTCTTTGCAGGACATACCCAGTCCTTTCCACCGGGGGTATTCGCGCACTGCCATGTCGCCGAACAGCTGTACTCGATGCTTGTGGCCGGGTCGGTCCACAGTTTTTCGCAGGGCTCGGCCGGCATCGTCGGTTCATCGTCGGCCAGTCCGTCGCAGTCGTTGTCGATCCCGTCGCATATCTCCCGGGCCGGAATTCTGGCTGAACAGTTCACCCAGCCCACACTGCCGTCGCAAATCTCGTTGCCCTGGCAGGTCCCGTAGGCATTGGTGACCTCGCAGAGTCGCCTGACACCGTCGCTGGCCATGGTGCATTCGCAGGTCCCCGATTGTGGAACGCACTGCAGGACACCGGCGCCAAAATCGGAACAGAGGTATCCCGACGGACATTCGGGACCGTAGGGACCGGTGGCCGTACAGTCACGTCCGCAATAATGCCCGCCCGCAATCGGCAGGCACTTGTCGATGCCCGATGAGCCGCAGTCGGTGTCGACATCGCATGGGACGCAGACACTGGATATGGCGGCACGGCAGGTGTGATCGTCAATCTTGACGTACCCGTTCACGCACTTCGTGACGATGCATTCCGGAGTCCCGCCAGTCACGTCGCAGGCGGTGGTTTCGGCAAACGGAATAAGTCCGACGCAGCTCACGCCGCACTGTCCGCAGTTTTCCAGGTCGGCGAGCAGACCGCCATCATTCTTGAAATCTTCGTCGGTATCCCCGTCACAGTCGTCATCGAGGTAATTGCACGTTTCGGCTTCGGGCACGTCGCCGACGCAGTCCCAGCCGTTTTCAGCGGCGCATACCCAGGTTCCCCTGCACGACCCGACGCCTTCCACCGTGTTGTAACAGTCGCCTTCCGGCAGTTCGGGGTTGTCGTCCGCAACGCGGTTGCAGTCGTTGTCGATCCCGTCGCAGATTTCCGCGGACGGTTCGATTCCGGTGCATTCGCTCCAGCCGGTTTCCTTATGGCATGTCTGGTACCCGAGGCAGGTTCCAAACGTGTTCTGGTTTTCACAAATCCTTTCTTCGAGGTCGTTCGATTCCCTGCATGTACAGGTCCCGTTTTTCGGAACGCACTGCGTGGACTGCTTTCCGGATTCGGTGTCGGTCACCACCTGGCAATCATAGTTTGAAGGGCACGGAGCCAGTTCCGAACATTCGCGGGTGCAACGGCTGCCGTCATCACCGATCGGGATGCAGAGGCCGTCCGCGCACTGTGCATTCTTGGTGCAGGCGCGACACATATACACCCCGCCCGGAACACACAGCGACATCAGGTCGCCGCCGATCAGAACCGCGCGGCACAACCAGTCGTCCGGACATTCGGTCACACACGCCTTGGTGCATACAAGCCCGTCGACCCCCTCGACGCAGAACCCGTCTTCGCAGTCGGAATTCTGGAGGCATGGGGAACCGAACTTGCCAGGTTCGATATACGTGTCGGCATCGCCGATGTCGACCCCGGTGTCGACCATCGTATCCTCGATACGATCGAAGCCCGGGTCAATTACCGTGGTGTCCCCTGGATTGACGGCATCGGCCGGCAGATCGTTCAAAAGGGTGTCCGCGGCATCGCCGGCCACGTCCTGATGAAGTGCCGGACCGTCGGAACAGCCGGCCGCCAGAAAAATGGCAGTAACGGACGGAAGCAGCCAGTATTTCAGTCTTATCATAATGACCTCCGGGTACCCGAATCACGATGGTGTTCGGGTCCGTGTGCTCGAATCGGCCGCCATACAACCGATCAGTTGCAGACGCAGCCAAACGGATCTTTGACAGGAAATTGTACCGTGCACAGAGCATAGGTAACAAGTACTTCAATGTGAGGAACTGATTAGTACTGAAGATCCTGATGTAATCGGGTTCGGCGCGACCGTCCGGAGGACGGGCCGGCCCCGGGAGGACGTCGGGCATCGGTCGTGGCGATTCGTCAGGATCCCGTCAAGGCACGGCCTTGAGGTTACCG
This sequence comes from uncultured Anaeromyxobacteraceae bacterium, assembly GCA_964470365.1. Taxonomy (GTDB): domain Bacteria; phylum Myxococcota_A; class UBA9042; order DTJE01; family DTJE01; genus JAGOFO01. Next base: position 4,527 of record CAYYCO010000079.1, read on the forward strand.
TATTCGCCGGTTACGCCGAGACCGCCCGCGCCGTTGGTGGTGTTGCTGGAAAGACCGCCGTTGCCGCCCGCGCCGCTGGTGGCCGTCCCGGCCGAAACCAGGAACGTGTTTGCGGAATCGTAGCCGGTCGAAATCGAGTTGGTGTTGTACACGTAGATGTCCCACGAAACGCCGCCAGCACCGCCGCCACCGCCGCCGGCGTGCCCGCCCGCGCCACCATTGCCGCCCTTGCCCCCGGCGAATATGCACGCCAGCGGACCGTTGTAGGTGCCAATCGGGCCGCCGAGACCGCCTGCGCCGCCCTGGCCACCGGTGCCGCCGTTACCGCCCGCGCCACCGCGTCCGCCCTGGCCGCGGCTCAAGACGTTGCCGTTGATGACGGGCATCTGGGACAGGTTAGTCGGCCCCACTCCGGTAAACGTCACGAAGACGGAGAACGAACCGCCGCCGGCATTGCCGCCGGTTCCAGGGAACCCGCCGCAGCCACCGGAGCCGCCGCCACCGCCACCGCCGCCGAAGTCATCGGTCGACGTGGAACCGATGTTGTTGCCGGCGCCGCCGCCGCCCCCGCCGCCACCGCTGCCGTGGTTGCCGTTCGTGCCGGTACTCCCGGCTGTGCCGGCCCAGTGGTTCGAAGACACGGACCCGGCGGCCGTGCCGGCGCCGGAGCCGCCAAGACCGTTGGTTCCAGTCGTGGCGTCCGCACCGTTTCCGGGGGACGGTGTCGTCCCAACGGCGTAGTAGCAGGTGCCACCGGTGCTGTCGAAGCCATAACCGCCTGCCCCGCCCCCGCCCGGCGTCGTGCCGCTGCCGGCCGAACCGCTGCCTGGCGTTTCGTTCGGTTTGGTCGATCCTTCCTGGCGTCCCTTTGCAGGACAGCTTGTGAAGCCGCCCTTGCCGCCGGAAACAACCGTGGTGCCGCCGCCATAGTTATTACAGGTGCGGGATCCGGCAGCGCCGCCGGTGTTTCCCAGGTACCCGGACGCCGGATCGCCCCAGCATGTGCCGGTGCCGGTGTTGATCGGTCTTGTGGCAACACCCTGGGAACCAGGCGCGCCGGCCGTGCCCGGATCGCCATTCGAACCCGCGGCGCCGGGGCCGCCCGCCCCGCCGTACACGATGTTCGAAAGGATCTGCACCACAGACGTGCAATCCTTGACGTACACGCCGTAGGAATTCGCGCCGACGCCGGTCGCGATCGCGCCCTGGACGATGAACCCTTCGAGCATCGAAGCGGCAGTGACGGAATCGAACGTGACTGCGGCGACATGACCGGCACCGGTGGCGCCGCGGATTGTCGTCAGCGTGGTCGCGACGTCGCGTTCCCAGGTGTCGGCCCGGTATCCGCCCTTCAGGTTGACGCCGCCGGGCACGGTCGCGCCGGTGACCGACACCGATCCGCCGTAAAGCCCGTTCGAAACCAGCACGTTCCTGCGGTTGAGAGCCACCGACCTGTCGATGCCGTACTGGATTGTCAGGCAGGGGTACTGGCCGGTTCCGAGCACGGACGGAGCGAGCCCGCAGGAAGCTGTGTCAGCCGCCATCGTGTCGTCACTGGACACGTAAACGGCCGTCGAATCCAGGAAGAATTCGCAACCGTCGTCCGGAATCTGATTCAAGTCGTAGTAATTGGTGTCGCACACCATCCTGCACGCCGGAACGCCGGACGAATCGCACTGACCCGCCGCGTTCGGCAGGTCATAGATTTCGGTGCAGTCCGTGAAGCAGTTGCCGCACGCGGCGTCCGTGTAATATTTCCCGCCGCTCTTGAACGTCTGGTCGGTCTGGCCGTCGCAGTCGTTATCGAGGTAGTCGCAGGTTTCCGCAACCGGGTCGCCCTCTTCCGCCGGGCACACGACGCCGTTCTGCGCCACGTTGCATTCCCACGTGCCGGTCACCACGCACTGGCCGACCCCAACAGTGCAGACCTTGCCCTTGTCCGGGAAGGTTTCGTCGGTTGCCGAGTCGCAGTCGTTGTCGATACCGTCGCAGCGTTCAGCCACCGGCGCCCCCGGTTCAGCACCGCAATCCAGCCCGAGCCCGTCGATGGTGCAGTTCATCGTGCCGGAGCGCTGGCAGGCGCCCACGCCGTCGAAGCACACCGAACCCTTCAACGGGAATTCCTCGTCGTACTGGGTGTCGCAGTCGTTGTCCAGGCCATCGCAGAGTTCCGCCGCCGGCGCGCCCTCAACCGCATTGCATTCAACGTCGCTGAAGTCACCTGTGCACACCCACACGCCGTTCGCCTGGCATTCGCCGACGCCCGACTGGCACGCCGTGCCCTTTTCAGGCCACGTTTCGTCGATCGCGCCGTCGCAGTCGTTGTCCATGCCGTCGCATTCTTCGGGTAACGGCAGGCCCTGCACGGCGTTGCATTCGATATCCAGTTTGTCGGTTGTGCATACATAAACGCCGCTCGCAAGACATTCCCCAAGTCCCATCTGGCAGGCTTTGCCCTTGTCAGACCAGTTTTCGTCGATGTCGCCGTCACAGTCGTTGTCCAGGCCGTCGCACTGTTCCGCCACCGCCGTGCCTGGTTCCGCATCGCATTCGATGCCGGATTTGTCACCCTTGCAGACCCACACGCCGTTGTCCAGGCACGCGCCAACGCCCTCCTGGCACGCGCGCCCCTTGTCGGTCCAGGTTTCATCGGCAGAACCGTCACAGTCATTGTCGATCCCGTCGCACTGTTCCGCCACCGCCGTGCCTGGTTCCGCGTCGCATTCGATGCCGGATTTATCACCCTTGCAGACCCACACGCCGTTGTCCAGGCACGCGCCAACGCCTTCCTGGCACGCGGTGCCCTTGTTCAGCCACGCCTCGTCGACGGCGCCGTCGCAGTTGTTGTCAATCCCGTCGCACAGTTCAGCGACAGGCGTCCCCGGTTCCGCGTCGCATTCCACGCCCGCTTTGTCGGCCCTGCAGATCCACACGCCATTGTCCAGGCAGGCGCCGGTGCCTTCCTGGCAAGCGGAGCCCTTGTTAGTCCATGTTTCGTCGATCAGCGTGTCGCAGTCGTTGTCGATCCCGTCGCACAGTTCCGTGACAGGCGTCCCCGGTTCCGCGTCGCATTCGACACCGGCCTTGTCGGTCCTGCAGATCCACACGCCGCTGTCCACGCACGCGCCGACGCCTTCCATACAGGCGGTGCCCTTGTTAGTCCATGTTTCGTCGATCAGCGTGTCGCAGTCGTTGTCGATCCCGTCGCACAGTTCCGCAACCGGAGTGCCCGGTTCAGCACTGCATTCGACGGTGCTCCTGTCTGACTTGCAGACCCAGACGCCATTGTCCAGGCAGGCGCCGACGCCCTCCTGACATGCGCGTCCCTTTTCGGTCCACGGCTCGTCGACGAATCCGTCGCAGTTGTTGTCGATCCCGTCGCACAGTTCATCAACGGGGAGGCCTGGTGTCGCATCGCATTCCACGCCGGTCCTGTCCCCCTTGCAGACCCACACGCCGTTGTCCAGGCACGCGCCAACGCCCTCCTGGCACGCCCTGCCCTTGTTCGTCCACGTTTCGTCGATCGCGCCGTCGCAGTCGTTGTCGAGCCCGTCGCACAGTTCGGTCACGCCTGTTCCGGCCTGCGCGTTGCACTCCGTGCCGGTCTGATCGCCGGTACATTGATATACGCCGGCCACGAGGCATTCACCCCATCCCGCCGAACAAGCGTGTCCCAGGTTCGTGAAGGATTCGTCGATCGCGCCGTCGCAGTTGTTATCCAGCCCGTCGCATGCCTCGTCCATCGGCATGCCGGCGACCGCGTCGCACTCGATTCCGGAATGGTCCGCCGTGCACACCCAGACGCCGTTGTCCAGGCATTCGCCGATGCCTTCCTGGCAGGCCCTGCCCTTGTTCGTCCACGTTTCATCGATACTGCCGTCGCAGTCATTGTCGATGCCGTCGCAGATTTCGTCCGACGGCAGTCCCGCCGCAACGCTGCATTCAATTCCGGACTTGTCGGTAGTGCACCTGTAAGTGCCGGTGTTGCGGCATGCGCCGACACCGACAACGCAGACCGTGTTCTTTTCCGGCCAGAGTTCGTCGACCAGGATGTCGCAGTCGTTGTCCACGCCGTCGCACTTTTCATCGACGGGTGCGCCCTCGATGCCGTCGCAGACCAGGCCGTTATTGTCGGTCGTGCACACCCAGACGCCGTTGGCGAAACATTCGCCGACGCCGACCGCGCACACGCGGCCCTTGTTCGGAAAATCCTCGTCGATGAACGTATCGCAGTCGTTGTCCTTCTGGTCGCAGATTTCCGCGCTGCCGGTGCCCTGTACGGCGTTGCACACGGTGCCCGAGCCGTCAATGCTGCATTCGTAGACGCCGGAAGCGAGACATTCGCCGGCCCCGGCGAAACAGACCTTGCCGAGATCCGGGAAGTCCTCGTCGAACAACATGTCGCAGTCGTTGTCGAGGCTGTCGCACAGTTCGACGGAGCCGGCCACCGCGACGGCGTTGCATTCGACGCCGGTGCCGGCGCCGTTGCACACGATGGAACCGGCGCGCTGGCATTCCCCGATGCCGGCCGCGCAGGTCGCGCCCAGGGACGGGAATATTTCGTCGACCAGCCCGTTGCAGTCGTCGTCCTGCGTGTTACAGGTTTCCGATGCCGGGGTCCTGGCGTCGCAGGCGGTCCAGCCGGTAGCGGGCGCGCACGATTCCGTGCCGTAGCACCTGCCGAATCCGTTGGACACCATGCACGCCCTGGTCCTGCCGGCATCCGCGGCAAGACAGTCGCAGGCCCCGGAATCGGGCATGCACTTGAAGAACGGCTGGCCCAGGTCATTGGTTTCCCGGCAGTGGAACCCCGCCGGGCAGGTCCCGAGTTCGGGGGAGGTTTCAGGCCGCAGGGCGTCTTCGCCACAGTCCCACAGGCAATATGAGTTGCCTGCGGCGTCAGCAGGCAGGCACGCATCGCCGGGGATCTGGCACGCCGCGTCGGAAGAGCAGGCCATGCACAGCGACTGCGGGAACGGCACGCAGGAAAGGTCCGATGCCTTCCACCAGCCGTCATCGCATTTGTCAACGATGCACTGCGGCTGCGGACCGGTCGCGTCGCACATCATCGTCGCGTGCGGCACCATGCCGGCGCACGAAACGTTGCACGCGCCGCAGTTGGCCACATCGTTGTATTTGTTTGTACCGGCCAGCTTGAAGTTTTCATCGACCTGGCCGTCGCAGTTGTCGTCGACATTGTTGCAGGTTTCGGCAGCCGGTATCCTGGCGGGACACACCCAGTCCTTGCCGCCCTGCGTTTGGGCGCACTGCCATTCAGCCGAACAGCTGTATTCGACGCTGGTGGCGGGATCGGTCCATACTTTTTCACACGGTTCAACCGGCGCATCGGGCGCGTCATCCGCAATCCCGTCGCAGTCGTTGTCGATCCCGTCGCAGATTTCGGCCGCCGGCGTGCGTGCCGTGCAATTCACCCAGCCAATACTGCCGTCACAGACCTCCGCCCCCTGGCAGGTACCATATCCGTTGACAACCTCGCACAGCCGAACCACACCATCGCTGGCCATCGTGCATTCACAGGTTCCGGACTGCGGTATGCACTGCATGACCCCGTCGCCGAAATCGCTGCATGTGTAGCCGTTGGGACAGGTCGGCCCGTAAGGACCGGCGGCCGTGCAGTCGCGGCCGCAGTAACTGCCACCACCGATTGGCAGGCACTTGTCGATCCCGGACGTGCCACAATCCTCGTCGGCATCGCAGGGGACGCATACCGACGAAACCGCCGCGCGGCATGTGTGTTCGTCAATCTTCACGAAGCCGTTGACGCATTTCACGACCATGCATTCGGGCGAACCGTGCAGTTCCGAACATTCGGTTTCGGCCGCGAACGGTATGAGTCCATCGCAGTCGACGCCGCACTGACCGCAGTTATGCAGGTCCGTCAGCGCGCCGCTTCCCCCCTTGAAGTCCTCGTCCGTGTCACCGTCGCAGTCATCGTCGAGATAGTTGCAGTTTTCCACCGCCGGCATCGGGCCGACACAATCCCATCCGTCCTCGCCGCGGCACACCCAGGCGCCCTTGCATGAGCCGACGTTTTCAATCGTGTTGAAACAGTCGCCTTCCGGGAAGGACGGGTTGTCGTCGGCAACGCGGTTGCAGTCGTTGTCGATGCCGTCGCATATTTCCGCCGAAGGTTCCAGCCCGGTGCATCCGGTCCAGCCTGTTTCCTTGTGGCAGGTCTGGTACCCGATGCAGGTCCCGAAGTCATTGATGACCTCGCAGACCCGTTCCTGCAGGTCGTTCGCCTTCTTGCACGTGCAACTGCCGTTCAACGGCACGCACTGCATGGATTTGTTTGCCGATTCCTGATCCTGGACTTCCTGACATTCGTAGTTCGTCGGACATGGTTCCAGGTCGGAGCAGGATCGGCCGCAGAAACTGCCCTCGCCCCCGACCGGGATGCACAGGCCGTCGGCGCACTGGGCATTGGCCCTGCACGTCCTGCAGAGGAAAACGCCGCCCGGAACGCACAGCGACACGAAGTCGCCCTCGACCAGCACGCCACGGCAGAGCCAGTCGTCCGGGCATTCGGTCAGGCAGGTTTTGGTGCAGACCAGCCCATCGACGCCCTCGACGCAGAATCCCGAAATGCAGTCGGTGTTCTGTATGCATGGCGCGCCGAATTCGCCTGGCTGGATGGCCGTGTCCGTTCCCGCCGTATCCGTTCCGACGTCGATGCCCGTATCCTCGACCCGGTCAACGGCGTTATCGAGGACAATGATATCAACCGGCACGACCGTGTCGTTCCGCACGTCCTGCATCACGTCAACGGCGTCGCCCAGCGTGTCCTGGCCTGACGGACCGCCGGAACAGGCCGCCATCAGTGTGGCAGCGGCTGCCAGAAGGAAAACTGCAATTTTCAACGTCTTCATTTTAGACCTCCGGACGAAGCAACGGCACACGGTGGCAGCGGCTGCCACTTCGGTACCGTACGAACGTCCATCCAGGGGGAATTACCCAATGAACATGTAGTAATACTGAACTATTAGAAACCGAATATCCGCAACCTTCAATCGCGGTAAAGGGAACTGCCGATTCGGACACGGAAAAACATGTCAGCCGCTGATTCCGGCACGCAACCGCCGGCTTACGGCACCCGCTCGCCATAGCATGGATGACCGGAATCGTCGTTGACCATGCAGGCAGAAATCGTGTCCATTTCACCGCACACGCATGTATCGCCGGAAGCCGAGCAGTTGGCGAGGATCGACCAGTAACGGGACGCCGCCGGAATCG
>CAYYCO010000080.1:0-10995 GCA_964470365.1 uncultured Anaeromyxobacteraceae bacterium
CGGGCCTGCGGTTTTCGTATTCGCAGCCGATCGCCCTGCGGGTGAACGAACTGATTTCCGGCGTGAAATCCGATCTGGCGGTCAAGGTGTTCGGGCCGGACCTGGACGTGCTGAAGGACTTTTCAGACCGGGCGGCGGCGGTCATCGGGGGCATCGACGGCGCGCGGGACGTCAAGGTTGAGCAGGTGTCGGGCATGTCGCAGCTTGATGTCGTCATCGATCGCGCCGCCGTGGCGCGTCACGGCATCAGGATCGGCGACGTGAACGCCGCCATTGAAACGGCGGTGGCCGGCACCCGGGCGACGACCATGATCGAGGAACAGCGGCGTTTCGCCGTGGTCGTGCGGTTCCCGGAATCGGCGCGCCGCGACGTGAACGGGCTTGAACGACTTCTGGTTTCAGCGCCCGGCGGTGAACGTGTGCCGCTGTCGCAGATCGCCGAATTCAGGGTCGTCGAGGCGCCTGCCCAGATAAGCCGTGAAAACGGAACCCGGCGCGTCGTCGCCGAGGCGAACGTGCGCGGCCGCGACCTGGGCGGTTTCGTTGGGGAGGTCCGCGAAAAACTGGCCCCGCTGGTGAAGGGGCTGCCGTCCGGCTATTACGTTGAATACGGCGGCCAGTTTGAAAACCAGCAGCGTGCAATGCGCCAGCTTGCCATCGTCGTGCCGGTAGCTTTGCTGCTGATTATGGTGCTGCTGTACATGGCGCTGGGGTCTTTCGGCAATTCGTTGCTGGTGCTGCTGAATCTTCCGTTCGCAATGGTCGGCGGCGTCATCGCGGTCGTCGTGTTCCGGATGCCGGTTTCGGTGTCCGCGGCAGTTGCCTTCATCGTGCTGCTGGGAATCGCGGTCCAGAACGGCGTTGTGCTGGTCGCGTTTTTCCGCCAGTTGCGCGATCAGGGCGAATCAATCGCCGACACGGTCCGCCACGGCTGCGACATGCGGTTCCGCCCGCTGTTCATGACGGCCCTGACAAGCTTTATTGGTCACCTGCCGATGCTGTACGCGACAGGGTCGGGCGCCGACATCCAGAAGCCGCTGGCCGTCGTGGTCATGGGCGGCCTGATCACATCCACGCTGCTGACCCTGATCGTCCTGCCGACGCTGTATTCGCTTTTCGCCGGCCGTCGCGCCACGACCCGCACAGACGGAATCAATTGATTGAAAAGGGCTGGAAAACAAAAAAGCCCGTCTTGCGACGGGCCTTTCGTGGTTTGGCTTCGGCAGAGGGACTCGAACCCCCGACCCAGTGGTTAACAGCCACTTGCTCTACCGACTGAGCTATGCCGAAATCGGTCAATGCATTCAAAAGAACCGGCGCAAATTATCGTTAGCCGGGTCAAGTCTGTCAAGTGGAATCTGTTCTGAATCATCCCGTCATGCGGATCGTCCGCATCGGCTGTCGAGACGCTCCATGCCACCCGATACGAATTTACTTTTTTGGTTTTCAACATCAGGTTCCTCGTCTGTCCTTGAAGAGTCTCCCTCAGTCTGTGGCCCATGCCGTAACGGTAATTTGTTCGTCTGTTGCCGTCACGTTCTGGCGCGCCGATGGGAGACGACAGCGTTGAATGGGGGGGCACTGCGTTGATAGACCTTCTGTACATTCATCCTCACGGACATCTTTTAAGGGAAAACATACTGCCTGTCGGGGCGATTTCGTGCATCAACGGATTCAAGGGATCTAAACGCGGCATCTACTCCAGCGAGCTGACCGCGGACATTGTGTGTTCTGCCCGGGTTATCGCCATCGATCTGTATTGGGCGACGGCCCTGCGGGCGGTTGAGGCAGTGGTTTCATTCATTCGGGATTGCAGTCCGGATGTCCCAATCATTATCGGCGGCCTGACTGCGACCCGTATGTCCGGCATCCTTGAAAGCATGTTCGATGTTGATTACATCCTGAATCAGGTCCACTGCGAAAAGGTCTTTTCGGACATCGTGTCCTTCCACGTCAGCCATCCCGAATACGGTCGCAGGCGCCTGATGAATCCCGAACCTTCATTGCCGATGGATGCAACGTGCCTGGACGCCATGCAATGCACGCAGACTGATTGGTTCTCCATGGACAGGCCTGTCAGCCACAAGTTCTTACACATTTCACGCGCCTGCTGCAATCCGCAGGGGCCATGTCGGCGGTGTTCGCTCTTCAGATCACACGTCCCTTCGGATTGTGGGGACCATATTCGTCTCGAGGATCTTCAGGCACTGCTGGAAGATCATTCATCCGAGCCGCTGGAAATCTATGCGGGTGGACTACCGACGGATTTTCTGGCCACCATCTTTGACCTGTTGAGCCGCTCACGTTATGAACGGCCCCTTCATGTAAATACATGTGGCTTCCTGCCCCGTGAAGTGATCCCTTTTGCAGATTATTGTCGTGACAATCCTGTTGGATTGAACCACATCGTGGCCTGGAACATGGCGGATTGGAATGATCCGGTGAGGGCCGAAGGGGCGCTTGATCTGCTGGCGGAACTGATTCTGGCGACAAAGCACAATCCGAATGTGCACATCTTCAGAAATCGGTAGCAGGATGCCGATCTCGAGGCCGCACTGGTTCGTCGGGGCGTCAATCCGGATGATGTACCATTTCCACTTAGCTGGAACGTACTCACCTCGCTTTCAAACAGCGTCGCCGATTATCAAAAGATTCAGGCAGTATCGGACGCGGCCCAGTGTTTTCTTCCGATTCGATATTTGTGGCCTGAAGTACTCACAATGTATCAAATATGCGGGGATCAGTACGAACTCCCTCGTTCAGTCGTTCCGGGCAAGGATGATGACTTCGTCGCGTCGATCAGGGCCGGGTTCGACCGCTTTGAACTCGTCTTGCCTGATGTCTACAACTATCAGTGCGTGTTCGTGTCGCGGACCGGCGATAACGTCGGTGGCGATTTCGACGGTTCGTTCCTGCACGCCCTTCAACTGCGCGTGATGGACATCCCACCCCTTGCGTGTCGCTTCGAAGTCACTTCGTGGGGGTGGTTGATAACCGTCCCGGGGCTGAATGGTTTCCAGTGTCCCCCTGGCGTAGGTATCGTATTTGTACCCGACAACCTGATTAAGATGGTCGGTGATGAAGGCGCCGGAACCATGAGGACTTTCCCCGTGCCGGCGGGCGAAACGGGAACCGATTACCGTCTGGAGATATCGGCGTCAAATCTGCGCTTTCCCGCCTCTGACGGTTCGATGAAGTCATGTTCGCATCCGGAATTCACTTCCGATGTCACCTTCTGGGTGGATAGCGATTTTGGGAGGCTGGGCGGTGAGGTTGCCGGAAGGATGGAAGGCGTTCTTTTCGGGGGCTTCAGGGTTCTGGAATCAAGGTTCTCCCGTGACAGAAAGGTCGTTTTGACACTCGGGTGCGAGGGACATCGGATTGACGTATTCCTCGAATCGCCTGAAACGGCGACCGGCGTGTATGGAAAAAACGATTTCATTGCCTGGTCATACAGCGGCGAGACTCCGCTGGACTCGGAATTGAAGCGGCAGGCGTTTGCGGAACTTCACCGTTTTCTGCTGGATCTGCGAATCCCCGTCACATCGGCGGCTTGAATTGACCCGTTTTGTCGGGGCTCTGCACTGATATCTGCGATTGCTCAAGTAATTCAGTGGGATAGTTGCGGTGTATGGTGGGGCTCCGGCCCGTGCCGGGGGCGGCTGCCGGAAATAAGACACGGCATCGCGACCCGGAATTGTGATTTGATGGCGAAAAAATGCAGTCATTTTCTTGGCATGGCGTGATCGGCGGTGATATTTATGCCGCTACCATGTGGCTGAAAAAGGCACTCATTACCGTTTGTCTTGCCGTCGGGTTCGTCCTGGCCGGCGGAATGTACTATTCCGACGTCCTGAGCGGCGAGGCGGACGAGTACCAGCGACTGGTCAGCGATTACGGCGAGCTTGCCCGAAAGACCGAGTCCATCGAACGCGAGTGCGCACGCCTCGAGGCGGAAAAGGCAGCCCTGGTCGACCCCGACCAGGAATACCTGGAAACCGTGATCTGGCAGGAAATCAGGATGGTCCGCCCCGACGACGTCGTGGTTCGATTCGAGTAGAAGCAATCATCGTAGCGGGATGGGCAATATCCTGACACGCCGAAGCCCCGGCGGCGGGGCGAAGGCGGTTCATTCGACCGGATGGATGCCGGCGCGCATGGCAGTGATTCGGTCGCGCAGGGTTCGGCAGACGGCGACCGTATTCGCGTGAATCAATCCGTTTGTCACAATCACGCCGTCCACCCGCAACGATTCCGAATTCATCACGACGGCGCCGCCGCGCGAATCGGAAACCTCGCCGCCCGCTTCCTGCACGATCAGCAATCCGGCGGCAATATCCCAGTCGTGACGTGGGTTTATCGTGAAAGTCGCGTCGCCCTGTCCACACGCGATCAGGCACATCTTGTACGCAATCGATCCGACAGGGCGCGTCCTGATTTCCGACCTGACGGCGTCCAGCATCCCCTTGACGCTTTCGTGCACCGAAACCAGGTAAAGGGCGGCCCCGGGATTCCCCTGGGTCGACACGGCAATCGGTTTGCCGTTCAGCCGCGACCCGCGTCCCCTGACCGCGGTGAACGTTTCGGCCGTGAACGGGTTGTGGATGCAGCCCCAGATGATCCCGGCATCGCGTTCCCACAGCGCCACGCTTACGCACGCCTCGGGGCGTCCCTGCAGAACGTTCCGGGTGCCGTCGATAGGGTCCACGACGAAGCAGAAACGTGCATCGCGCCGGCCGTCCGGCGGCTGGTGTTCTTCCGACACCCAGTGGGCCCCGGGCGTGAAAACTTCTTCCAGCGACGCCTTCAGGAGTTCGTCCACCTCGAGGTCCAGGTTTGTGTGCGGGTTGTCGTCGGCTGCGTCCGTGCCGGCGACCGTGGCGATCCTGTCGGCCTCGTGCCGCAGGTAATCGGCGGCCCGCACAACCGCTTCCTCGAGCCTCTCAAACATGGCGTTGTCCAGTTCCGCGAACCCGCGATCGTTTTTTGTCATGGCCTGGTCGCTGCCCCCGTTCGGTCAAAAACCCGCACAATCATAATGCGAATGTCCGGTGCCGGCGAAATTCATTCGCGTAATCCCGCACGGGACACGCGTGGGGGCGAACGCACCCGCGAACGCTGAATAATTCATTATTCGAATTGAAAATCGCCTGTCTTTCGATACCATTTGCCGGTTAATTTGCCCGTGGAGGCGATTTTGCAGTCACCCGCCGGATTCACGAATTCCATGCGAAAAATTGAATGCTCCAGTGCCTTTCTTGTGGCGATTGTCGTGGCCGCCGTCGTCGGCGCCGTCGCCGGCGATGCACACGCTACAACCGTAATCAACCGCAACGTTCCTGAAATGACCAGGGTTTCGGGCCTGGTTCTTTCGGGCGTGGTTGCCGACGTCGTGCCGAACCAGTCGGCCCCGGGGGTCCCGCTGGCGACCCGCGTGACCGTCGCCGTGGACCGCGTTTTCAAGGGCTTCATGTCCGGGCCGACCATCAGATTCATGATTCCTGGCGGCACGCGTGACGGCAAGGTTCTGGTGATTCCCGGCATGCCCGCGTTCACCCCCGGCGAGGAGGTCGTCCTGTTTCTGGAACGGACGCCACGGGGGTGGATTCCATCGGGTCTCAAAAACGGCAAATACGTTGTTTCCGGCGACGATGCGGGCCGGCGCGTGGTCTGGCGCGATTCCGACGGCCTGACGCGTATCGCGACCGATCGTTCCGTGACGCCACGGGCCGCGGCAGAATACGACCTCCTGACGTTCGATGAACTGGTCGGGTTGATTGAAGAGGGGCTTGAAACGCCTGACGACGCGCCAGTCCCGGCGCCGGCTGCCGAAGGGGGTGCCAGATGAAGACCTTCATCCGCGCCGCCATCTCCGCCATTGTGATCCTGGTCCCGGTTTCCGGTGCGTTCGCGTATTCAATCCAGAACGCGTACATGGATGAATCCCACAAATACGTTTCCCGCTGGCCCGTTTCCGAACTGACGTACTACATCGACAGCCGTGCCGTCGGCGGGTCTGACATCAGTGCCGCGCAGTCGCAGGCAATCATGGACGGCGCATTCCAGGAATGGGAAGACATCGCCTGCAGCAGCCTGTCGTTCACGAAACTGGGCAATTCTTCAAGCCAGGATGTCCTTCCGATCACATATACGCAGAACGGCAAAAACGAACTGGTGTGGGTTTCGGGTTCGACCGACTGCAAGGCATGGACTTTCGGCGATTCCGCGCTGGGCGTGACTCTGCCGATGCAGGATTACTACACCGGGCAGATCACGGAGGCGGATATCGCCTTCAACAACTGCAACTATTACGGCAAGTGGGTCAGAAACAAGGACTACATGCAGGGCTACGACGACATCAGCTTCCAGGGCGTCGCCATCCATGAAATCGGCCATTTCTTCGGCCAGCAGCACGCGTGGATTGAACAATCCGAATACGGTTATGACGACCCGCCGACGATGGCGCCGTACATCGATTACGACGGCCGTTCTGACGACCTGAATGCCGACGACCGCATGGGGCCGTGTTTCCTGTATCCGGACCCGGATTATTACAGTGGCAACAAGGGCTTTTACAAGTGCGCGAAGGCCGCCGACTGCCCCCGTGTCGTTACCCACGACAGCCAGGGAAACGAAAAGTACGATTACGAAAATTTCGCGAACGGCCGGCTGGCCTGTTCGGGCGGTTACTGTACCGGCGTGTTCGGCAGTTCGCCCGGTGTGTCCCTGCAGGGCGTCTTCTGCACGAAGAACCTGGAATGTGGGGAAAACGTCTGCGCCGATCTTGGCGACGGTTTCGGACGATGCACGAAAATCTGCAACGTGGACAACGACACATGCCCGTCGGGGTACCACTGTGAATCGTCGGTCGGTCGCGAAATCTGCGTGATCGGGTCGGTTCTGAAGCAGATCGGCGAGGAATGCACCCAGAAGGGCGACTGTGAATCCAATTACTGTTTCACGGCGGCCGACGGTTCCCGTACGTGCCGGAAGCTGTGCCGCTCGGATTCCGCCTGCAAATCGACCGAATACTGCTGGATGAAGGGGCCTAACGGCGGCTGCTTCCCGGACGAAGTGGTCGATTTGAAGGACGTCGGGGAATACTGCACGGCGGCCGATCAGTGCGACTCCGGAATCTGCAAGCTGGGCGACGACGGCCTGAAGTGCCGAAAGGCCTGCGCCGCCGCCGGAACCTGCCCTGACGGCTTTTACTGCAACATGCAGCTTGGCGCGTGCCTGCCGGGCAGCGAGGTCGTCGAACCCGAACTGAAGGAAGAGGGCGAGACCTGCGGCGCCGACACCGAATGCCGTTCGGGCCTGTGTTTCGCGCCAACCGCCGGTGAAACCCATTACTGTCGTGTTGAATGCGACACCGCCGACTGGTACTGCCCGACCGACGGCACCGCCTGCGTCGGTTACGACGTGGTGGAATCCGGCGTCTGCATGCCTGTCGACGACCGTGGCGTCACCGGCGACCCGTGCGCCAGGCCGGCCGACTGTGTTTCGGGCATCTGCCTGGGCACCAGCGCCGACGATGTCTACTGTTCCCAGGCCTGTGTGGACGGCTGGTGCCCGGACGGTTACCGCTGCGCGGACGCGGGCGGCGCCGGCAAGGTCTGTCTGAAGGATTCGGGCGCCACCGACGCCGACGACGCGGGCGAACCCGGCGACGGCTGCACGGCCGGATCGGGCCGCGGTTCTGCCGGCACCGGCGCGACCATCATTCTGATGCTGTTCGTCCTGGCCTGGACCCGTGCCCGCCGCCGCGCATTCTGACGCGCCCCTGATTGCTGATTATTCTGCTTCTTCGGCCACCGGCGGGGAAAATTTGATCACCTGGACCGCGGGGCCCTTTATGTAGGAACTGAACGACACGTTTCCGTCGTCGACGGTGGCGCGGCCGCGGTTGACCAGCCGGTATCCGGTCGATTCGGAATTAATCTCCGCGATCCTGACTTCCCAGTCGGTGGTGCCGGACTGGACGTCGGTCACGTTCAGTACATATTTCATCGTGATTCCGTTGCGTTCCACGGATGCGGGGGGCAGCGCGACGACCAGGAACTGGTACCCGCCGTCGATCATTTTGGACGCCAGGACCGAAATGTCGTCGCCCGGGTCGCCCGATTCGTCGATCGCCGCCGGGTCGTCGACCGGGGCGTCGTTCACGAAGCTGATCAGGTCGCCTCCGTCGTTCGAAAATTCGCGCAGCGCCTTCAGCACGGCCATCGCGGGCAGCGGCGCGCCATCAGCGGCCTGGAAGAGGTCTTCGCCGGAATACGGCTCCGACGTGTCGACAGGCTTTTCGGACCATCGCTGGGGAACGATGAACTGCAGATCAGCCTGCAACCTGGCGAAACCGGCGGCTGCGAACGCGCCCAGCCACATGCTGCGGTCGTTTACGGTCGACTGGGACGCAGCCACCGCGGTCCAGGCATCGGGCGTCAACGTTGCCCCGATTGCGGCCATCGGCACGGCGCCGAGATCGTGCTCGTCGAGCGTTTCACGCATTGCGCCGACCACCTTGACCAGCGAGGCCAGGGAATCGACCTCCGGCTTGATCGAAAATACGTCGGGCAGGTGTGTCCGGTTTTCTTCAAGTGTGGCGACGAAGTCCATCATGGAGGAATACGTCGCGGTCAGTTCGGACGGGTCGGAAATGGACATCCCGGGGGCGATGATGCCGATGAGCCTTTTCGATTCGGTACCGTCGCCGGGATCCCTGGGCAGCGCCTCGTTGAAAAGGTCGAAGAAGTCGTTATATGCCTGGGTCAGGCTGATGATGGACAGATCGCCGTAAGCGCCGGTATCTGTGGCGTCGGGGTAGATTTCGACATAGCCCGGTTTGATTCCGAAAACGGTCATTTTCGCAATCATGTCGGCGTTGTAATAGCGTCGCACCAGGCTGTTCAGACGGTTCGCCATGAAAGCGGTGACCGCGCCCCACTGATCCGGGTTCGAAATCGGCCGACTGGAAATCCCGATGGTCGGCGTGGCCGCGCAGCCGTCGTAACCGATGTCCCAGGCGGCCTGCCAGACAGGCAGAACGCTGTATTTCACGAACAGGTCGGACAGTTCGTCCAGCGCGGTGATGTTGTATGAATCGATCGAATTCGCGTCGGCCAGTTCATTGTCAAAGACGAAATCCAGCGACAGGTCGCACCCCCAGCCGAGCGGGTAACGCACGGCGCGAACGCCTGAACGCTGGTAAAACGCCGCCACTTCCTGGCCCGCGGGAACAATCGGGGACCCGTCATAGATGCCCGACGGTCGCACCTTGACCGATGCGCCGGCGCCGTCCTTCACGAGGGCGGTCGCACGGATGTCGAACGTCCTGAGGTGCAGGTCGTTGTGGTTTTCTTCCAGCGGCACGGCGCCGCCCGAGCAGCCTGCCGCCGCGATAATGGTGGCCGCCGACGCCATTGCCAGGAACACCAGCCTGTTCATGTCCATTTCCCTCGGTCGGACGCTCCGGCAACTTTATCACGGCCCGGCCGCGCATGCACGATGCCGTGCGCGGCATCCTGCAATAGGCAGCGCTGGATCGTACGCGCGGACATGGACGCAGTTGTGCCTGACCGGCACGTCGGCGGGCAGCGCAATCCTCCGCATTCGCTCCGGATTGGCAGTCCCGCCTGCAACGCCCAGCCATTGTTCCGGACGGCCCGACCATGCCCTGAGCATGCCGGAGGGAGCCCCGCCATCGCACATGTTGCAAAGCCGCGGATACGGAAATATGCTTCGCACATGATTGATTACATGTTTATCGGTCTCGTTGTCTTTTTCGCGGTCATGGGGCTGGTTTCCGGCATCCTGATTGAGGGCATCCGGGTGATCCTCGCCGTCGTGGCCATCTGGGTAACACTTACATACGCCCCGGTCATCGCCGATTCGGTCACGCTGTTCCAGCGCTCGGAAATGCTGCGCGATTACGGCCTGCCCGTGTTGATGTTCGGCGTACTGTACATGCTGATGGCGCTGATCATGAAACTGATCGTCGGCATGGCCGCCGGTGACAAAAAGGCTCCGTCACCAGCCAGCCGCCTTTTCGGGGTGGTCGCGGGCGGCCTGCTGGGCGTGATCCTGGCTTACTTCATCGTGTCTGTCGGCCTGTCCGCCCAGGATTCATCCGGGCGCAAGATGGTCGCGCTGTCCAACGGCAAGTCCCGTTTCGTCGAATTCGTTTCCGATCACCGCCTTGGTGCGGTCGCCGGGCCGTCAAAACGGCATGAAATGGAAGTGAAGGTCAAGGAAGCGGCCGAGTCGATCCGCGAGGGCATCAGGGAATCAAATGAAGCGGTTACGGACGGCGCCGATAACTGAGGTCGCCCTCTGGTGGGCCGTCTGTCTCGCGCTGCTGTTCGTGTCCGAACTGCTGGCCCGCCTGGGCGGTGTCTGGGCTGAAAATGCCGGTGTCCTTCCGGCCGGGTTCTGCCTGCTTTTCCCCGTGATTATCGGATGGCGGCGCGGCATCATGCCCGAAAGCCAGGGCCTGTCCTGGTCGCCGTTGCTGAAACCGGTCATCGTGGCCGCGGTTGCATGCGCGATCGTTTTCCCGTTTTACATCGCCGGTTATGAGGCGTGGGCCCGGATCATGTCCGACAGGCCGTTCCTCGGGTGGTCCAGGCTCGTGCCGTCCGCCTGGTGGCTGGTCAACCTGGTTTTCGTGCAGGTCGTGGCCGTGGCCCTGCCGGAAGAGGTTTTCTATCGCGGCTGGATGCAGTCCCGCCTTTCATCCGCGTTTTCGGGACGTGTCAGGATTTTCGGGGTCCCGATTGGCTGGAACGTGGTTATTACCGCGGCGCTGTTCGCCCTTTCCCATCTCGTTTCGGTTCCCGCGCCATTCAGGCTTGCCGTGTTCTTCCCGGGCCTCCTGTTCGGGTGGCTTCGTGAAAAGACCGGTTCCGTCGTTGCCCCGGTCCTTTTCCACGCCGCCTGCAACATCCTCCTGGCCGTACTGCAGCAGAGTCATTGAATCCTGCGGTCCCGTGGCCTCCC
>CAYYCO010000081.1:0-10887 GCA_964470365.1 uncultured Anaeromyxobacteraceae bacterium
GGCGGGGTGGACGGGACTCGAACCCGCGGCCTCCGGCTTGACAGGCCGGCGTTATAACCGACTTAACTACCACCCCAGATTTTCAAGGGCCGTGGGGACAGTGGGCGAAACAGGGTTCGAACCTGTGACCCTCGGCGTGTAAAACCGATGCTCTCCCGACTGAGCTATTCGCCCCGGGCAAAAGCAGGGAGAATTTAAGGGCAGAAGGGCGGGCTGTCAACAAATATTTCAGGCCCGACGCGCCATCCTGTGCAAATTTCGGCGTGGCTGTCGCTGGACCGGCCGGGTCAGAACACCTGTTCGACGCGATCGACGCCCGGAACCATTTCACGCAACGTCTGTTCGATACCGAACTTCAGGGTGTAAACCGCGGACGGGCAGTGCGAACACGCGCCCTGCAGGCGCATGAAGACAACCTTGCCGTCGGGCGATACGTCGACGACCTCACAGTCGCCGCCGTCGCGCTGCAGCGCCGGGCGGATTGCGTTCACGACGCGATCGATGTTCACGCGATGTTCTTCAGCGTTCAGTATGGCTTCCTGCTTTTCGTCGAGCTTCGTTTCATCGGACATGGGAGTCACCTTTTTAATACATCCGGGTCGCAACATTGGCATAAACCGGTTCGTTGTCAACCGACAACCCCGAAAGGCTGCACAAAGTCGGGGACATCCCCGGCACCAGACAGCGGGTTCAACGGAAACATGTCGCGGAGCGGCATGGTTGGGATAGAATCCGGGACGGCGGGCGGGCAGGGCGCGATGGTGCGGGAGGCACGCGCGTAGTCGGCAGGCCGGCATCGCCGGATACAAGGTTCAGGGGATTGTCATGCATGTAATCGAAATCGGGGCCAGGCCGCTGTCGGTCGAGGACGTCGTGTCGGTCGCCAGGGACGGCGCCAGGGTCGGTATCTCCGGCGCGGCGCTGGAAAGGATTGCGGCGGGTCGCGCCGTCGTGGACGGGCGGCTGAACGACGGCCTTGCTCATTATGGAATTAACACCGGGTTCGGGGCGCTCGCGGAGGTTTCCATCGGGCGCGACGACCTGTCCACGTTGCAGGTGAACCTGATTCGTTCGCACGCGGCGGGCGTCGGCGCACCGCTGCCGACCGATGCGGTCAGGGCCGCCATGTGTCTTCGCGTTGCGGTGCTTTGCACCGGGAACGCCGGGATCAGGCCTGAACCGGCTATTCTGCTGGCCGAGATGCTCAATTCTTGCGTGCATCCGGTGGTCCCGTCGCGCGGCTCGGTCGGGGCATCGGGCGACCTGGCGCCCCTGGCGCACATCGCGCTGGCCATGATTGGCGAGGGTACCTGCGAATACAACGGCAGGGTCGTGCCGTCGGCGGACGCGCTGGCAGCGGCTGGACTGAAGCCGGTCGAACTGCATCCGAAAGAGGGCCTTGCGCTGGTAAACGGCACGCAGGTCCTGACCGCGGTCGGCCTACTGGCGCTGCATGACGCCGAACACCTGCTGAAAGTGGCCGAGACTGCCGGGGCGATGTCGCTGGAGGCGCTGCTTGGTTCGCCGGACGCGTTCGATCACCGGGTGGTCGCGGCCAGGCCGCATCCGGGGCAGATTGAATCGGGCAGGGTGCTGCGGGCGCTGCTGGCCGGGAGTCCGCTGCGGGAAACACACAAGGACTGCGGGCGCGTGCAGGATCCGTATTCATACCGCTGCATGCCGCAGGTGCACGGCGCGGTCAGGGATTCCCTGGACCACGTGCGGCGCGTGGTCGAAATCGAAATCAACAGCGCCACCGACAATCCGCTGGTTTTCCCGGACGGCGACATCATTTCGGGCGGCAATTTCCACGGGGAACCGGTCGCCATCGCGCTGGACCTGCTGGCCATCGCCGTGGCCGAACTGGGCTCGATATCGGACAGGCGTGTCGAACACCTGCTGAACCCGAAACTGTCGTTCCACCTTCCCGCGTTCCTGGCGCCGGATTCGGGTTTGTGCTCGGGCCTGATGATCGCGCAGGTTGCCGCAGCCTCGCTGGTCAGTGAAAACAAGGTGCTGGCGCACCCCGCCTCGGTCGACACCATCCCGACATCCGCGAACCGGGAAGATCACGTCAGCATGGGCATGACCGCGGCGTTGAAGGCGGCGTCCGTTGTCGACAACGTTAAAACCGTGCTGGCCATTGAAATCCTGGCGGCCGCGGCCGGCCTGGACATCAGGCTGAAGGCGGCAGATTCGTCGCCGGCGGTCATGGCCGCGCTGCGGCGTGTGCGGTCGGTGGTCGAACCCCTGACGTCCGATCGTTCTCCGTCGCCCGACATCGAGGCGATCCGGGCGCTGTGCGTCCCGGGCGGCGGGGTGGTCGAAGATGCCTGGGGTGCGGCCGGGCTGCAAGGATAAGGACGATTTTCCTGCCATGAGCCTGTTGGAGGGGTGATTCGCCCCTACACAAGGCGGCACGGTTGGTTTAGACTCTTCCGTCACGCGTGCCGGCGTGCGCCGGTACCGGTTGTTGAACGGTTGCGGGGTAACAGGGTGTTTTTGGGCGGAACATTCCAGGGATTCGACGACGCGTCATTCGCTGCTTTCGAAGAACGGAAGTGGTCGTCGAACATGTACAACATTGAACGCATGAAGGTCGGCGAGGCGCTGGGGCAGCTTGGCGACATCGTCGAACGCAGGCTGGCCGCCGCGGACGTCGTTTTCGCGCGCGCCGTGACGCCGCATACGCCCACGGTAATCAACGGTCGCCGGGTCGCTGAAATGGCGCTGTATTTTTCGCGCACCGACGAACAGAAACGGGCGATTGCCCCGGTTATCGACCGGAAGGTTTCGCTGCCGGAACAGATCTCGGATTCCGGCGAATATCATCGCAACGGCTTTCTGGGCGTGCTGATCCGTCGCGACCGCATCGACGTGGGCCTGATGATTCATTCGCGGGCCTGGCTGGACGTGATGAACCTGCTGAACCGGTGCCGGGAACGCGAAGAAGAGGCGTCAAAACTGACGCGAATGTTGCACCTGATGAAACCGGGCGCGGTTGTGCGCGTTTCGTCGGACACCGTCGTCCCTGCGGCCAGGTTTGACGAATCGATGGTCGCCAGGCTTGAAGACGCCGTGATGAACGAATCATTCACTTTTTTTGTGGGCTATTCATTCGCGCCGGATGACCCCGTGGTCAGGCGTGCGGGCTTTGCCGACGATGTCGCGGAAATCCTGTCGGGGCTGGTTGATCTGTGGAAATTCTGCGCATGGAAACCGACCTCGAATTTCCTGGTTTCGGCCGCCACGCCGGCCAGCGCCGCGGTCCCTGCGGTCCAGGACGACGGCACGGTCGTCGATTTTTCGACAGGATCCCGGGTGAAACTGACCGGCGGGCTGTTCAGCGGCCGCGTTGGCGTCGTGCAGGACATGGACTCCAAGGGCACCGTCAAGGTATTGATCGGCCGCGTCACAGTCCGCACCGAATCACACTTTGTGCAGGCAGTCTGATTTAATTCCCGGAAAGTCGTTTCGCCTGTTCGACCCGGTTTCGGCGGCGGCAGCGTGTTTCGTGCACGGGGCTGATTATTTGGCGCGGAACCGGGTTATCATCTGGCGGCATCATCGGAACGTGTGCGTATGGATATGACGCCTGAACAGGCCGCCGATCGGTTCCTGGAACATATGGCCGTGGTCAAGTCGGCATCGCCGCATACCATCAACGCGTATCGATCGGATATCGATGAATACCTGCGGATTGTAGGGGACGCCGGGCTTGACCCGTTTATCTCCGGGCGCGACCTGGTGGCGACGTGGTTCCGTGTGGTCAGGTTCCAGCATGTCGAAACGACGACGAACCGGAAACTGGCCGCGATTCGGGGCATGTACCGGTTCTGGAAACTGAACGGGATTGTCGCCGCGAATCCATTTTCCAGCGTTCGGGCGCTGAAGACGCCTAAAACCTTGCCTGAATTCCTGCCGGTGGACCAGACGTTCAGCCTGATCGAGGGCGCATCGGGGGATGCGCCCGCGGACAGGCGGGACCGGGCCATCCTGGAACTTCTGTACGGCGGCGGGTTCCGAGTGTCTGAACTGGCCGGGCTGGATATCGTGGATGTCGATATACGTAACGGCGAGGCGCGGGTCACGGGCAAGGGCAGCAAGCAGCGGGTGGTGCCGGTCGGAAGCAAGGCAATCGATTCAATCCGGCTTTACCTGGCGGTGCGCGGACAGGTTCCATCTGAAAAATGTGGAATTGTGGATGCGGGGGCCTTGTTTCTGAACCGGTTCGGCACAAGATTGACAGTCCGCGGCATCGCGAGGGTCATTGACAAGGCGGTCGACAGGGTTGCGTTGATGCGCAGTGTGCATCCGCACATGCTTCGACATTCGTTCGCGACGCACCTGCTGGATGGCGGCGCGGACCTGCGCGACATCCAGGAACTGCTGGGGCATTCGTTGCTGTCGACGACCCAGAAATATACCCATGTGACGCTGGCCCGCCTGCAGGAGGTGTACGACCGGGCGCATCCGCGGGCTAGGTCCCAGGGCTGACGCCCTGGGCTCGCAATGGCGGGCCTCCCTTCGGTCGGGCCAGGTCCGCCCGCATGGGCGGCCCGTTCACATAAAGCCCGGGTCCGAGCGACGCGAGGCCCCGGGTATCGGGCATGCGTTGAACGGGATCGGCATGTTTGAAACGAGGCAAACGATGGAACAGAACGAAAACGCGTTGCATGGAACGACGATCATCTGCGTGCGGCGAAACGGCGCGGTGGTGGTCGCGGGCGACGGCCAGGTCACGTACGGGAATACCGTTTTGAAGTCTTCGGCGGTCAAGGTGCGGCGGGCTGCGGACGGGCGGGTACTGGTGGGTTTTGCCGGCTCCACCGCCGATGCTTTTACGCTGTTCGAAAAGTTCGAGGCAAAGCTGAAGGACTTCAACAACAACCTTGCGCGGGCGTCGCTGGAGCTGGCAAAGGACTGGCGCATGGATCGCGCCCTGCGGAAACTGGACGCGCTGCTCATCGTGGCCGATCGCGACCGTACATTCCTGCTGACGGGTAATGGCGACGTGGTCGAACCGGAAGACGGCATCGTCGCGATCGGGTCGGGCGGCCCCTACGCGCTGGCCGCGGCCCGGGCACTTGCGGCGCGGACCGATCTCGGGGCGGAAGAAATCGCGCGGACGGCCATGGAGGTCGCTGCCGGCATCTGCATATACACCAACGGCCAGATCACGGTTGAAACGTTGTGACCACGGCGGATGTCCCGCGATGTGTGTGACGCCGCCCCCGGGGAATTGCGATGAAAGAAGGCGAAAATCGGTTTGAACATGAAATGACGCCGCGCGAAGTCGTGGCGGAACTGGACAGGTACATCATCGGCCAGGCCGAGGCGAAAAAGATGGTCGCCATCGCCCTGCGTAACAGGTGGCGGCGGATGCAGGTCGATGAACCGCTGCGCGACGACATCACGCCGAAAAACATCCTGATGATCGGTCCGACCGGCGTCGGCAAGACGGAAATTGCCCGCCGGCTGGCCAAGCTGTGCGGCGCGCCGTTCCTGAAGGTTGAGGCATCCAAGTACACCGAGGTCGGTTACGTCGGGCGTGACGTCGAAAGCATGATCCGCGACCTGGCGGAGGTGGCTGCGAAGATCGTCAGGGCCGGTGAAAGCGCCCGTGTCGCACGCAAGGCCGGGGAACGCGCGGAAGAAAAGGTTGCCGACCTCCTGGTCCGGCAGGCTCCGTCGCATGCCCCGCTGGACAAGGCGACGGTGCTGGCTGCGATCCGGTCGAAGGACCACGACACGATGACGGCAAATGTCAAAATCGAGCAGGCGCGACCTGAAATCCCGGGCATTTCGATATTTTCCGGTTCCGGAATGGACGACATCGGCAACCAGGTCCAGGAAATGCTGGGCAACTTCATGCCCCACAAGACCCGCGAACGGACTGTCAGCGTTTCCGATGCGCTCAGGGTTATTGATGAATCTGAACGGGAATCGCTGATGGATCCCGAAAAGATCAAGGAAAAGGCGGTCGCGCTGACGGAGCACTCGGGCATCATATTCATCGACGAAATGGACAAGATTGCCGGGCGGAACGGCGCCGGTTCCGGGCCTGATGTGTCGCGCGAGGGCGTCCAGCGCGACATACTGCCGGTCGTCGAGGGCACGCAGGTGTCCACGAAGTACGGGCTGGTCCGCACCGACCACATCCTGTTCATCGGCGCTGGCGCGTTCCATGTGGCGAAGGTTTCCGACCTGATTCCGGAACTGCAGGGGCGTTTCCCGATCCGCGTCGAACTGGACTCGCTGTCGCGTGACGATTTCAGGCGAATCCTGGTTGAACCCGACAATTCGTTGATCAAGCAATACGAGGCGTTGATGGCCGCCGAGGGCGTCACGATCGAATTCAGGCCGGATGGCATCGACCGGATTGCCCAGGTGGCGGCCGACCTGAACGACAGGATGGAAAACATCGGTGCACGGCGGCTTCACACGGTGCTGGAAAAGGTTCTTGAAGAAGTGTCGTTCCACGCCCCGGACATCGCCGGCCAGACGGTGCCGGTGACGGCGGAGTATGTCGGCGCCAGGCTCGACAAAATCTGCGAATCCGAGGACGAGGCACGTTACATACTGTGATTTTAACGGGTTGCGGCGGGGCCGCGGCCGGGAGGTTTTGATGCCCAGGAAAAGCATCCCGATCAAGGTCAAGGACGAGATCATCGGCGGCGTTTACGCAAACAACATGGTCGTGAGCCACTCGCGCGAAGAATTCGTCATGGATTTTATTTACATATCGCCGCAGGCCGGTTCGGTTAACGCCCGTGTGATTACCAGTCCTTCGCACATGAAACGTGTCATCCGGGCGCTGGCCGACAACGTCGCCAAGTACGAGGCGCAGTTCGGGACAATTCCGGACCATCCGATGCCCGACCTCGTGCCGGAGGGTCAGGATCTGAATTGAGCCACCATTCCGTATCGAACACCCGGCAGGAAATCGTCATTCCCGTTGACTGCGACGCGGCCCCCCACTGGGCTGCCGCGACTGGCGGGCGGCGTGTTTTCGGCATCTGCGTCCCGGTATGGTCCATTCGTTCGGTGCGGTCATGCGGCATGGGCGACCTGGCGGATCTGCGCGAATTCATCGACCTTATGGCCGAATGCGGCGTCGGGCTGGTGCAGATTCTGCCGATGAACGACGCCGGACTGGACGGTGTCCCTTATTCCGCGATATCGGCATTCGCGATCGATCCTGCGTTCGCCGCGCTGGACGAAATCCCGGGGCTTGCGGACGACGCGTGGTACGCGGACCAGGTTCGCGCCGTGGCTGCGCGTTTTGCCGGCGCCGCCGCAATTGACAATCCCGCCGTGCGGTCTGCGCGCATCGACCTGCTGCGGATTGCCTACGGCCGATTGCGGTCTGCCGGTCGCGAACCGAACCTGGCTGCGTTCGTCGTTGATAATCCCTGGGTGGATACCTACGCCGCTTTCAAGGTTCTGCGGGAACGCGCCGGCCTGAAATCATGGGAAGACTGGGATGCCGCAGGTTGCGGATGCGGGGACGGGGTCGGCCCGATTGTCGAATACCTTCGCGGAACCGACGATTTCAGGTTCCATGTTTTCTGCCAGTGGCTGATGGACGTGCAGTTTGGCGCGGTCCACCGGCACGCCAGGGAACGCGGCGTCCTGATCGAGGGCGACATCCCGATACTGGTGGCCCGCGACAGCGCCGACGTGTGGGCCAGGCCGGGGATGTTTCACCTGGAATATGCCGCGGGCGCGCCGCCGGACATGTATTCGGAGGATGGGCAGCACTGGGGGTTCCCGACATACCGGTGGGACGTGGTCCGTGAATCGGGATACGCATGGTGGCGTGCCCGTCTGCGTCAGGCCGCCAGGTATTACGATCTTTACCGGATCGATCATGTGGTCGGTTTCTTCCGCATCTGGACCGTGGACGTCCACGCGCCGAACGGCAGGGAAGGGTGGTTCGACCCGCCTGACGAGGCGGCCTGGGGCGATCACGGCAGGACGATCCTGCGCATGATGCTGGAATCCACCTCCATGCTGCCGCTGGCCGAGGATCTCGGGACGATACCGCCGATCTGCCGGTCGACGCTGCGTGAAATGGGGATCTGCGGACTGAAGGTCCAGCGGTGGGAAAAAGACTGGAACGGCAACCGTCTGTTCATCAGCCCCGACGCTTACGAACCGCTCTCGGTCGCGACGCTGTCCACGCACGATTGCGAAATCGAGGCCGCGTGGTGGGCGGCGGCCGACCAGGCGGACCGCGATGAACTTTGGGCGCTGGCTGGACGCGGCGGAACCGCCCCGGCTGAACTTGGCGGCGATGACGAAATGGCGCTGCTGCGGTGGTTCGCAGGCGTCGGGTCGGCGTTCGTTGTCCTGGGCCTGCAGGACGTGATGCACCCGCTGGGACTGCTGCCCGGTTCGCTGGAATCGCACCGCATCAACCTTCCCGGCACGGTCGGGCGGCACAACTGGTCGTGGCGCTGTCCGGTCGAAACGGCCGGGTTGCGTGACAATCAGGCGTTCGTCGACGCGTTGCGCGAACTGTCGCGGCTGACCGTTTCATGACGCCCGCCACGCCCGCACCTTAAAATTGACAATGGTCGTCAATGTCTTACACTTCCATACGGTGTACTCCGGGGGCCACGGTGGAAAAAAGGGTTGTTGAAATAACCCTCCAGGGTCAGCGATTTGTCCTCAAATCCGACCTCGACGATGCGTCGCTCGACAGGATTGTGGGATTCGCTAACGGCAGAATCGACGGCATTGCCGCCGCCGCGCCCAACCTTCCATCACACAGGATCGCCTTGCTGGCGCTGCTGGACATGTCTGAAGAACTGTTCAACGAAAAACGCCACCTGACGGACTTGAAGGAACGCATCCGGACGAAATCCAACCTGCTGCTGGACATGCTGGAATGTTCGCGAAACCAGGCGGCCGCGGGTTCGGGCACCGGGGACAACCCTCCTGGCGAGGGATGAGTATATATATTTCAGGGACTGGCTGATCGCTTTGCGCGGGCTGTGATGCCCGCGAACATGATTGTTCGAAAAACGGCCCGCGGTTGATGTTCCGAATGGAACTGTGGGCGGACCGACAGCATTGCGTGGGCCGACCGTTTCCCGCTCATCCAGCCTGGATCCGCTGAAGGATCCCCGCCAAGAAGCCAGGAGTTAATTTCTTATAGCCACCGGTCGGTGGCGGGGCGCGACGTCCATGCGGCGGAACGTCCGGGAGGTTCATTATGGTTCTGGCGATTATTGCGGCCGTAGCTGGGCTCGGGGTCGGAACGGCAGTCGCGTTCGTGCTGACGCGCGTGACGGTCAAGGCGAGGATTGAAAAGGAAAAGGAGGCACGGGAGATCGAGGCGCGCGACAGCGCTGCCAGGTTCGAGGCGAAACTCACACAGGCACGTAACCAGGTCAAGAATTCCGACGTCAGGATAAAAACTCTCGAAAAGGAACTGGCCAAGACGAAGGGCGATGCCGATCGCAAAGAGGAGCGGCTTGTTAAGCGGGAAGAGGCGGTCGATCGCAAGATGGACACGCTGGTGGCGCGCGAAACCGACATTTCCACCAGGGAAAGGGACGCCGCCGCAAGGGAGGCCGACCTGAAGGCGAGGGCGGCTGAACAGGAGCGGCTTACCGTCGAGGCGCGGAACGTTCTGGAATCGGTGGCCGGCATGTCGCAGGAAGAGGCGCGTGCCATGCTGACCGAACGGCTGATGGAAGACGTCAAGCTGGCGTCGGCCAAGCAGATCAAGATGATCGAGGAAGAGGCCAAGGAGGAGGCGGAAAAGCGCGCGAAGAAGATCGTCGGCGTCGCGATGATGCGATACGCGGCGGAATTTGCGAACGAACGCACCGTTTCCGTGGTCCAGCTTCCCAGCGAGGAAATGAAGGGGCGTATTATCGGGCGCGAGGGCCGCAACATCAGGGCCTTCGAATCCGCCACCGGTATCGACGTGATTATCGACGATTCGCCGGATACCGTCATCGTTTCGGGGTTCAACCCCGTGCGGCGTGAAATCGCGCGTCTGTCGCTGGAAAAACTTGTCCAGGACGGCCGCATCCATCCCGCGCGGATCGAAGAGATCGTTGAAAAGACCGAACGCGAAGTCGAACAGAACATCAAGGAGGCCGGGGAAGACGCGCTGTACCAGCTTTCGCTGGGGACGATGCATCCCGAACTGGTCAAGCTGATCGGGCGCATGAAATACCGCACCAGTTACGGTCAGAACGTCCTGCAGCATTCGCTGGAGGTCGGCGGGCTGGCGGGGCTGATGGCGGCCGAGCTGGGCGTGCCGGTCAAGCAGGCGCGGCGTGCCGGACTGCTGCATGACCTTGGCAAGGCGATCGACCACGAGGTCGAGGGACCGCACGCCATCGTCGGCGCGAATTTCGCGCGGAAGTTTGGCGAAAGCGCGGAAATCGTGCATGCCATCGCGTCGCACCACAACGAAGAAAAGCCGCTGACGCTGCTTGCCCACATCACGGCCGCGGCGGACGCCGTGTCGGGTTCGCGCCCCGGCGCCAGGCGTGAAAGCCTGGAAAATTACCTGAAGCGCCTGACCGACCTGGAAGAAATTTCCAATTCGTTCCAGGGCGTCAACCGGTCGTACGCCATCCAGGCCGGTCGGGAAGTGCGCGTCATCGTCGAAAACGAAAGGGTGGACGACGACGGCGCGACCATTCTTGCGCGCGACATCGCCCGCAAGATCGAGGAACAGCTTTCATACCCCGGCCAGGTCAAGGTCTGCGTCATCCGCGAAACCCGCGCCGTCGACTTCGCCCGTTAATTCAACAGCATTTCGTGGCGTGCCGCGTGGTTCCGGAACAACGTTTCGTGACGTACGACGTGGTCCCATCGCCTCGGACGCCGTTGGCGTCCTCGTGCAGGGGCTTTAAA
>CAYYCO010000082.1:0-10733 GCA_964470365.1 uncultured Anaeromyxobacteraceae bacterium
GTCGCGGCTGCATCCTTGCCGTCGCCCCCGCAGGCCGATATCGACGACATCAGGAAAGCGGCCAACAGGACCGCCAGGAAAGGCTGTTTCAGCGTGCGTTGCATCCGCCCCCTCCAGTGAAACCCAGCAGAGAATAGTTTTACGTCGGCCCCGATGTCAACGAAAGGCGGCAGCGCGGTCTTCGGTATGCCGTAAAGCACACCCCTCGACAAATGATCGGTGAATTTTTACAGGTCCTTGTGGTCGGGTGGCATGAAGAGTGCTAAAATAGCCCCTTGGTAAGGGGTCGGCTTTCGCCGGAGCCGCCTGAAATGGCGCAACTATTCGAAAATTTAACCTTTCGGATGGAAACGCGGTTTTGTGGGGGGGCGCGTCACTATGAAAATGATGCGCACCAAGTGGCAAGAAACGGCGAAAAACTGTCCTCGGGGGTCGCTGCCGGCTGTCACGCCGACGGTGGTACGTGGATGAAAAGCAGTTATCTGGACTGGAGGTGACCCAATGAAGTCGCTTCTCAAGTATTTGGCTGCAGTCGCACTTTGTGTGGGACTGTGCATGCCTGATGCGCTCGCGGCTGGATTTGAAGCTGTTCCGCACAGCATCAACGTTCAGGGCGTTCTGAGAAACGTGGGCGGTGAAGTCGTAACGGGAACTTATTCAATGAAGTTCATGATTTACGACGCTGTTTCTGGCGGAAGCATACTCTGTCAGAACATTACCAGCATCACGGTGACGGGCGGCGTGTTCAACACGGTGGTTCCGTGCCCCGAAACCGCGTTCATCAACAGAACGAACGCCTATCTGGGGATTTCGGTCGGCACCGACGCCGAACTTGCCCGCATCCCGCTGACGTCCGTCGGTTTCGCCATCCAGGCCGAACATGCCGAAAAGGCCGATGAACTTCTGGGGCCCGCGACGAACGTCGAATGCACCGGCTGCATCGGCGCCTCCGAGGTGGCGTTCAATTACGCGGCCTCGGACAGGCCGGGCGGGCCGGCCACCGAGGTGAACTGCAGCGGTTGCGTTTCCGGCGGGGCTCCCGGCGACATCGCAGCCGGCTCAATCACGACGAACAACATCGGCGCGGGGCAGGTCCAGACCGGCAACCTCGCCAACGACTCGGTCAACAACGACATACTGGCCGAAAACGCTGTCATGACCGGCAGCATCCTTGACGGTCAGGTGACTACGCCCGACCTCGCCAACGGTGCGGTTACCACCGCCAAGCTGGGTACCAACGCCGTCACCGAGGACAAACTGGGCGCCCCCTGGGCCCGTGGTACTGGCCCTGGCGGTCCGGCCGCCGACCTGGCCTGCACCACCAATGGATGCGTTTCCCATGACGAGGCCGGTTTCAACTACGCCCTCGGCAAGACGAAGGGCGGCGACGCGGCGGGCCTCGACTGTCTGGCGTCTCCCTGTGTCGATGCCGGCGAGGTCAAGTTCTCGTGGGCGGCCGGCGCCTACGCGGGTGGACCGGCCACCGACGTTGCCTGCACGGACTGCATCGGTTCAGGCGAAGTCCAGTTCAACTACGCCGCCTCGGCTTCCGAAAACGGTCCGGCCTCCAACCTGGCCTGCACCGGCTGCGTCGACGACACCGACGTGTTCTTCAACTACGCGAAATCGAACTCGAAGGGCGGCGACGCGATCGGCCTTTCCTGCGGCACGGCATGCGTCAGCCCCGGCGAAGTCGATTTCAACTTTGCGGCTTCAAATGCGAAGGGCGGTCCCGCCAACAACGTTGCGTGTGTTGGTTGTGTCGACAGCGAGAAAATTGCCGACGGTTCGATCACCGACTATGACGTCGGCGGCCCGATCAACGGCTCCAAAATTTCGACCGCGTCCACCACCGACCTCGGCGTAGTCAAGATCGGCAGCGGCATCCTGATCACCAACGGCGCGATAACGCCTGATTACGGTCTTGTCGCCCAGAAAGGTCATACCCACGCGTCTTACTTCACCAACGGGTCGGACAACCTCCAGATCGGGGACGGTAAATACATCGAATTCCTCGATCCCGACGACAACCCGGGGTCATACGCGGCCAGGTTCACGGAAACCACGGCCTCGAACAACGGCGGGGCCGGCGTTACGCTTTCCCTCGGTGCCACGGCGGCGTACCCGGACAATTCGTACCTTGAAATTACGGCGACGACCGGCCTGACCGGCAGGAAGCACTTCTTCAGCGCGGGCGGCAACGCCTACCACGCGGGCAACCTGCAGTTCGACGGTACGCTGACCTGTGCCGCGGCCGGGTGCGTGAACAGCGCGCACATCGTCAACAACACGATTACCAGCAGCGACATCCTGAATGGAACGATTACCGGTTCGGATCTCGCCTCGAACCTCAGCCTGACGACCACGGGCACCGTGACGGCCGACACCGTGTGGGCCAAAAAGTTTGTCGACAAGGACGAGGCCGGCGGCAACTGGTTCACGGATCCCTACGGCACATCCGTGATGAACGGCATCCAGTTCGTGGATCTGCTGTACAAAAAGAACACCTCATACGGCCTCAAGGACAACGGAACATCGGTGTCCCTGTACGCCAGCTCGATCGACGCCGGCGCAGGCGGTGAAACGCTGTACATCGCGAAAAACGTCTGCGGCCAGATCGACGTTTACGGCAGCGCGTGCGGCGCCAACGTGATGAGCGTTCACGGCACCCTGAAAGCCAAGGCTCTATACGACGACGACGACAACACTTACTTCGTCGATCCCGCGGCGCACACCAAAATCAAAACGCTGGAAACGGCGACATCACAGCTGCCCGCGACAGGCACGACCACGAACTACATCACCGGCAAGACCTACGCCTTCGACGACATCTGGTACGACAACAACGCGAACGGCTACTATGTCGACCCGAACAACACCAGTACTTTCAACGTCGTCATCGGCACCAGTTTCCGCACGGCGGCCGCCACGCTGCAGGATCCTTCGGGCGGCAACGGCCAGCTTTCCGGCGACGGAAGTTCCCTGTTCCTGATTGCGCCCCCGAACGGCGCAGGCGACATATACCTGCGCAACCAGGCCGCCAACAAGCTGGTGTTCAACCTGGAAGGCACCGTCAGGACGGCTCTTCCGTCCATCCGTACGAACGGGGCCAACCTGTTCATCAATCCGGCCGGTGCGGCAGCCGGCGATTCGAACCTTTACCTCAACTACGATACGGGCGGCGCCAACAGGCTGTACGGCACTACATACGCCAACAAGCTGCTGGACCTGGGCAGCGAGACCTGCCAGATCGACGGCGGCGACACGACGGGTTCGGGCGGTACCATCGCTGTGGGTGGCGCCCCCACGACCACGGGCGTCGGTACCCGCCAGTACCAGGTTTACTCGTATTACCATTCGGCCAACAGATCGCATATCACCGAGGGTCTCCGGGTCAGCGGAAACGGTATCTACATTGAGGCCAACGACAAGGGTGACGGCTACCGTGACGGTATCTACGTCTATAACGGCCGCGTCGCGCCCCGTGTTGACAACACCGGCACGGTTGGAACCTCCACGCACAGATGGGCATATGTGTGGGCAGTCAACCCGGTTCTGTCGTCGGAACGTTCTCTGAAAAAGAACATCCGCTACCTTTCGGATCGTGACATGTCGTCGATCGGCGCTGCCATTCGGCAGATTAAGCCGGCGACATGGCTGTACAACGAGGAAGTGGGCGTGGATCGCGCTTCCGACAAGGACTTCCTCAATATGAGGGTTCGTAATGTACCCCATATCGGTGCGGTTCTCGATGAAATGCCCGACATCATCACAAACGGCGGGGAGGCCTGGTACGCGAACGACTCGATCGGCTTCCTGCTTGTCGCCAGCAAATACCTTGACGACAGGATCACCAGGCAGAACCTGACGATTCGCGATCTCGAAGACCGCATCGCCGTCATGGAACAGATTCTCGTCGACGCCGGCCTCTACTACTAGTCATTCTTGCCGCTTTCCAGATCATCGTAACCTTGCATGCTTGACTGGGCGATCGTCCGGATAATCGGTTATTCTCTGCGGTAGTCTTTCTGCAGGGAGGCATTCATGCCGGCAGACCAGGATATCACGCGGGTCGCCGACGCGTTTGCGGCGGAGACCGGTGGCGCCGGGCGGGGATTTCGGATATCGAGGCTCGCCGGGGATGCCTCCAACCGTTCATACCACCGCGTCGTAAGGGAAGCGGACGGCGCGTCGTGGATGATCATGAAGCTGGCGGCGGAGCCGTTGAAGAGCGAAGAGGGACAGGGGCGGTCGGAGGTCTTGCGGCTGCCGTTTTCCGAGGTCGCCGCATATCTCTCCGCGGGCCGGGTCGCGGTTCCGAGGATATATCTGGAGGACCTCGAGCGCGGATTTCTCGTACTCGAAGATCTGGGCGACGTGACGCTTGAGCGCGCGCTGGCCGCCGGCGGTTCGCGGGTGGAACTTTACCAGTGGGCGATCGATGTTCTGGTGGACATGCAGGCCTATACCCTGGCGACCCCGGACCCTGACAACATCGCGTTCCGCAGGTCGTTCGACCGGGATCTGCTGCTTTGGGAATTCGAGCATTTCTTCGAGTGGGGGCTGGTCGAGCTGACCGGCCGCGTGCCCGCGCCGGCCGACGCCGCGGCTTTGCGGGAATTCTTTGCGGACGTGACTTCCAGGCTGACGGCCATGCGACAGGGCTTCGTCCATCGCGACTACCAGAGCCGGAACCTGATGATTCACGAGGGCCGCATCAGGGTGATCGATTTCCAGGACGCCCTGCAGGGGCCGTTCATTTACGACATGGTCGCGCTGCTGCGTGATTCGTACGTCGGTTTTACTCCCGATGAGGTGGATTACTTCCTGTCGTATTACGGCGAGACCGCGGGACATCTCCTCCCGTCCATCCCCGGGCCGGCCGATCTGCGGCGGATGTTCCATCTTCAGGCCCTTCAGAGAAAGCTCAAGGACGCGGGGCGTTTCGTGTACATCGACCGTGTCAAGAAGAACCCGAAGTTCCTGCCGAATATTCCGCGGTCGCTCGCCTACGTCAACGAGGCATTCGATGCGCTGCCGGAGTATGACGGCGCGCGGAAGATACTGGCTAAATACCTGCCGGAGCCGTTCGACAGATGAAGGCGCTGGTGCTGGCAGCCGGTCTGGGAACCAGGCTGAGGCCGTGGACGGATGTTCTGCCGAAGCCGCTGTTCCCGGTGCTGGGGATTCCTTCGATTATGTGGGCGATGGCCGCGTTGCGGAATGCGGGCGTGACCGGTGCCGTGGTAAACCTCCACCACCTGCCGCAGCCCATCATGAATCTGATGCGGCGCTGTCCGCCGCCCGGAATCGATATCGCCTTTTCCTTTGAACCCGAGATCCTCGGAACCGGTGGCGCACTGGTGGCTGCGCGTGACCGGCTTGAAGGCGAAGGCCCCTTCCTGGTCCATAACGCCGACATATTCTGCGACTGGGATTTTTCCTGTCTGGCTGCCCTGCCGGCTCCGGTCCTGGCGGTTACCGACGGCCCGGGGCTGCCGGATTCGGATCGGCGGGTCGAACTGGGCCGGAACGGCCTTGTCGCCGGGTTGCGTGGCCAGCCGTCCTGCGGCAGCGGCAGAAGGGTCGTTTACGGCGGCATCGCCCGCCTGGATGGAAGCGTTATCGACCGGGTTGCGCGTTCGATGCCGGGCTGGCC
The DNA here is from genome assembly GCA_964470365.1 of uncultured Anaeromyxobacteraceae bacterium. Lineage (GTDB taxonomy): Bacteria > Myxococcota_A > UBA9042 > DTJE01 > DTJE01 > JAGOFO01. The sequence goes on from CAYYCO010000082.1 coordinate 5,660, forward strand.
AGGCCGCCTGTCGGAGGCCTGCCTGGTGGCGGACGCCCTGATTCCGATGATTCGTGACGGGCAGGCCGTCCATGCGGTCGAGTACGACAGCCGCTGGTACTGCGACACCGGCACGCCGGAGAGCTACCTGGAACTGAATTTCAGGGCGCTTGGCGACGTCGAGGGGCTGCTGTCCCGCAGGGGATTCCCCGTTCCACGGGAGATTGAGCCGGGGGTATTTGTCGCGTCCGGGGCGATGATTGGTCGGGGGGTGCTGTTCTGCCCGCCGGTCGTCGTGTGCGATGGCGCCGTCGTGGGCGCCGACGCCGTGGCAGGACCCCGTGCCGTGATCTCGGGGCATGTGGCCGCGGGCTGCCGCGTCCGGGATGCGGTCGTGATGGCCGGTGCGGTGGCCAGAGGTATGGTCAGTGGCATCGTGGCTCCCGGAGGAGGCATGGATGCCTGAATCGGGCGTCGCCGGTCGTGGCCGCCCCCAGGGGCTGATTGCGGCTGCCGCGGTTTTTTACGGGACCGGGGCGGTGCTGGCGTGCGCGTGCAGGATATTCTGGCCGGACAGGCTGGGGTTCAGATTGCTTCCGGGCACGCTGCCGGATTGCGTGGCCGGGGTTGTTGCAGGCGTTGTCACCGGCGCCGTGATCATAGCGGCTTCGCAGGCGATGATTGCGTGGACCGAAGCCGGCCGGCGGCTTGCGTCGATGCAGGCCCGGGCGATCGCCGGTATTTCGATGCCGGAGGCGCTGATACTCGCCCTGGCCGCAAGCCTGGTCGAGGAAATGATCTTTCGCGGCGTGCTGTGGACCCTGGCGGCATCGCTGTTCGGGGCGTGGGCCGCGCTTGGCGTGACCTCGCTGCTGTTCGGGGCGGTCCACGGCGCCTTCAGGCGGGGTTTCCTGTTGTGGTCGGCAACGGCCACCGTCGCCGGCCTGCTGGCCGGCCTGCTTTTGATCTGGACCGGAGCCCTGCTGGCGCCGATCGTCATGCATCTGGTGGTGGACGCGGTGGAGATGCCCCTGCTGAAAAGGATGATCAGGACTTCCGGCGCGCGATGACCGCCATCCCGGCGAATACCAGGGAAAGACCGCAGCACGCAAGGGCGAACAGATCGCCGTGGCGTATGTAAAAGGTCTTTTCACCCGTCAGCGCGACGTCCCCGATCAGATATTCCGCGTTTTCCAGAGCCGTGTGCGAGACCCGCCTGCCGACAGGGTCAATGATGGCCGAGATGCCGGTGTTCGTCGACCTGGCCATGAAGGTCCTGGATTCAACGGTACGCAGTTCGGCCAGCTGGAGATGCAGCCACGGCTCGTGGGTCCTGCCGAACCAGGCGTCGTTGGTGATGTTGACCAGCAGGTTTGGCGCCTTTTCGGCCAGATCGCGATGGAATCCGGCCAGCAGCCCCTCATAGCAGATGGATATGCCGATTCGGGCCGGGCCAAGCTCGAACAGCGACGGACCGTCGCCGGGCGTCCAGTCGCCCGCCTCGGGCAGCCATTTGCGCAGCACGGGGAAATAGCGTTCGAGCGGCAGGTATTCCCCGAATACCAGCAGGCGGTTCTTGAAATACATGCCCAGTACGTTGCCGTCGCCGTCAATCATCATCGCCGTGTTGTGCTTGATCGGTTCGCGACCAGGCTGCGGGAACCGCTCCATCGACGCGGCGCCGTAAATCAGCGGCGTCGAGAAGCCGCGCATGACGGAGTTCCTGTCGGCGGCTGGCGTCTTTCGGTCGGTCTGGTAACCGGCGCCGGGATCCTGCCATGAACCCTCGGCCGGAAGCGGAGTCCTTGCCACATAGACTTTTTTTGTGTCCAGCGGGTATGGATACGCGTCGGTAAACGGAATATCGGTGACGCCCACCAGCCGTCCGCGCGCGCCCTCAACGGCCCTGGCAGGCCTGGCTGCGCCGGCCGAAAGATCGACGACCGTACCGTCTTCACCGACCGCAACGGCACGTTCCCCGCCCTGAATCGCCACGGAGTTCAGCGCGCGTCTGACGCCGGTCGGGATTTGCCTGCATGTAGAGGTGCAGGCCACCGCCTCGCCGTCGTCGCCGACCGCCCATGTCGTCGAACCGGCCGCCACCGCCCGCAGCGTCTTCCTGGTGGGCTGTTCGGATGTGACCTCGTTCGGGCCCGTCACACGCAACACGATCCCCTGGTGGCCGACCGCGACCAGCCCTGCATCGGGGGTCCAGTCGACACCCGTGAGATCCGGCATCCCGGCCGGAACGAGGGACTTGACGCCCCCTTCCCCATCCATTCCGAACAGTGTCCCGCCATCGCCGCAGGCAACCCAGCCGAATTCTTCCGTGTCGACGACGCCGCGCAGGGACTCGAACCTTCCGGTGTCTATCGTCTTCCATGTCGCCGCCTGCGGCCGGCCCGATTCATCAGGTCCCGGAGCCAGCCTTGTCAAAACGACGCCATTGTCGCCGACCGCCATGGCGCCCAGCCCGGCCCTGTGCCAGGCAACGGCGTTCAGATCGCGATCCGTATCGGTCTTTTCGCGCGTCCACGTCCTGCCGTCAAAATGGTAGATCGCGCCGCCCGGGCCGACCGCAAGCACGTCTTCCTCGTTCAGCGCGGTGATTGCGCGCAGCCCGGTGTCCCTGAAAATGCCGATGTCCGTGTCCGGGGCCTGCGAGATGCCGTCCGGGCCGAACCCGTAAAGCGTGCCGCCCAGCGAAACGGCCATTGCGGTGTCGGTGGTTCTTTTTGCGAAGACCCGATACAGCGGGAAATACGACGATTCCGGCCAGACAATCAGATCCGGCTTGTGTTTCTGCTCGATTTCCCGGGAAAGATACTGGTGTTTCAGCAGGTTCGAATAGAGCATCGCCATCTGGGCGGCGCCGTCCATCTGGGAGCCGTCAGGATTCTGCGCCTCCTTTTCCCATATGCCGATGTCCGCCTCCACGATGCCGACCTTGAATTTCGGTGCGGCCGCCACGCGACTGTCGATCTGTTCGATCCGCATGATGCCGTAACCGATCGATGCCGCGAAGGCGATGAGCGCAATAATGGTCTGCACGATCGGGAATCCGGTCCGGCCGATGCGGGATGCCGCGATGTCGGCGATTGCGGTGGCGACGAGCACCACCAGGAAGGTAATGCCCGGGGCGCCGAACAGATCCGCGATCTGTATGGCGGCCGTGAAGAGCTGCTGGCCGTTTGCGAGATACCACGGGAATATCATCGGGAATGAAAATTCAACGGCAGTGTAGACGACAGGGAACACCAGGATCCATGGCATGAAGCGGAACCTGCGGGTCACGCCCGCAGCCACGCCCGCCCCGAACGCGTACACCAGGCCCTGGACCATCGCCAGCAGGCAGGCCAGCAGCCATGACGACCACGCCTGCATGTGCGCGAAGTTCTGGAGCATGTTGGAAATCCAGTAGAACCCGCCGAGGTTCGTGATGAAGCCCGTCAGCAGGCCGAGCAGGAAGGCCCCGCCGAAGCCCCTTCCCCTTACGGCGAGCAAAAGGAACACCGGACCGAGCCATCCGAGCGGGAACAGGTCGTAGGTCGGGAAACTGAGAACGATCAGCACGCCGCCTGCAACCGCGAAAAGGATGGCCAGCGCCCAGTTCAGCAGAGGGCTGCCGGACGAATTTCTGGCTTCGGCGCCTGCGCCCTTCCGGACTTTCTTTTTATCAGCCATATCAATCCTGTTTATCCAGCATTATCAAACGGCGGCAGCGCGCAGCCGCGCAAGGCAGTCGTCAGGGCCGATGCCCTTCACCAGAATCGTCTTGTGCCGCGAAGCCATGCCCTTGAGGAGCTGTATGTCCGCAACCGGGATATCAAGTGCATCCGCAAGCGTCTTCAACGTCTGGCGGGTTGCCTTTCCGTCTTCGGGCGGAGCCGAAACCTCGATTCTGATTCGGGATTCCGACGCCTCGACCACCCGGCACCGTCCGGCGTGCGGCCGTACCGATATTTCCAGCGTTGTTCCGCGTGCGTCAGAGCCGATCATCCTTCCCGGGACCCTGCCAGTTGCGGCAGGATTATAGCATCGCCTTTTGCGGTTTTTCCTGCCCGGTGGTAATAGATCGTCCGACTTTTTCACGCGGTCAGCCAATCCCCGCCAAGGCAGGTCAGATGTCCGACGACAGGGGTCTCAGGGAAGCCGGTCGGGGCTTCTTCCTGATTACCGGCGCCAAGCTCTGGTTCCTCGTGACCGCGACGTTCACCTCGCTCGCGTTTCCCAGGCTTTTCGGCGACCAGGTTCTGTTCGGTCAGTTCCGGGTGGTGTCCGGCATCCTCAACGTTCTGACCATGGTCGTGATAACGGCATCGGTCCAGGCAGTCAGCAAGCTTGCCAGCGAATCGGGCGCCGACCTGCGGCAGGTACGGCGGACGGCGCTGAAAGGCCAGCTGCTGGTCTTCGGACCGGTTTTTCTGCTGTTCATCGGACTTTCCGGCGTTCTTGCGCGAAATGTGCTTGGCGACCACCGGATCGCTGTGCCGCTGATGACGGCATCCCTCGTCGTGGCGGCCTACCTCTTTTATTCGCTGATGATAGGCCTGTTGAACGGCACGAGGAATTTCGGGCGCCAGGCCGGGATGGACATACTGTTTTCGACGCTTAAGACGGCACTGATGATCGCGGCGGTTGTCGTCTCGGGTTCGGTGGCGCTTGCATTCGGAGGGTTCGCGGCCACGGCCTTCATCGTGCTGGGCATCTCGATCTTCGTGACCGGCCGCGTGGTGGCTGCGGCTCCGGGTGGCACGGAGCGTCCCGGGCTTCTTGGGCGCTATCTGTCCTACCTGCTGCCGCTCGCCGGTTACGCGCTGGTGCTCAACCTGCTGCTGCAGGCCGACGTGATCTGGATAAAGGCGGCAATGGCACGAATGGCCGGCTCCGTCCCTGCCGCGACTGCGGCGGACGACGCATCGCGCGCCGCCGGCATATACGGCGCGGCGAAAAACGTGGCACTTCTTCCATACCAGGCTGTCATATCGCTGACGTTCATCGTTTTCCCGCTGGTGTCGACAGCGGCGAGCGCCGGCGACTCGAAACGCGCATCCAGCGTGGTTTCAGGCGCCTTCAGGCTTGCGGCGATCCTGTC
>CAYYCO010000083.1:0-10558 GCA_964470365.1 uncultured Anaeromyxobacteraceae bacterium
CCGATATCGCCCCGGAACACCGCCTGGGGGAAAAAGTCATCGTCCAGAATGCGATGGTCGCCCTGTTGCGGCGAATGCGGATCTCCGAAAACCCGTTGGCTGCCGTCGGGAAAGGTGACGGTCACACAGCCCCGGCGGATCCGGGAAAGACCCCGGACGAACAGGGACCGGGCGATTTTTTGAAGCAGGTTCGAGGGTTCTTTGTGCACCGTGTCCGGGTGGACCGACACGGGCTTGGGAACGTACGGCAGTTTCTTTTTGAAAAACAGCACCGCCGCCTCTTTCAGGATTCTCACCATGGTCAGGTGGGCTGTGAGCGGGTGTCTCAGCCACATCAGGGCAAGGTTTTTTCCGGTGAGCGGGATCATGTCGCCTGTCAGGGACGCCACAAACTTCTTCTGTCCGTCCACCGTGAGGACGATACGGATGGCAAGCCCCTTGTCCAGGGGGCCGAAGCGGAAATCATACACGCCGGAAACGGTGTTGAACGGAGAAACATGGAACACTTTGTCAGCCGAAGCCTCGTGTGCGTTTCCCTTTTTTTCCGGTTTGAGGGGGTAGAGGTGCCGTTCACCGAAGGTGTTGTTGACCTCGGCCATCGCAAACACCAGCTCCGTGTTTCTATCCAGACACAGGTAGAAACTGACCGGGTTGAACACCGGCCTGAACAGGCGCAGGGAGGTGACCAGAAAAACGCGGTCGATGGCGGATGGATCGGTGTACCGGGCCAGCAGGGTGCGGAACCGGTCTGAAAGGGGCGTATCGGATCCGTCCAGGTAGTCCCGGTCGTACAGCGAGACGATGCCCCTGCGGTTGTAGCCGAAACCGGTTACGGTCCGGTCCAGGGTCTCGAGTTCGGACAGGTCCAGGCCGTACACTGTCAGCGGGTAGGAAAACCCGTGCCGGGCCGGAAAAAAACGCTGGTGAAACACCTTGGCTTGGATCAGGGTCGAGTTCACAGGCTGACTCCGAAGTGTTTGCCCACGTTCACGGCCGAGCGGACCCCGTCTTCATGGAAGCCGTATCCGAAATACGCGCCGCAGAACCAGGTGTTGTTCCGCCCGTTCAGCTGGTCGAGCCGGTGTTGGGTGGCCGTGGCTGCGGCATCGAAAATCGGGTGGGTGTAGACCATGGCGTCGATCACATGGCTCTCGGGCACGGGCGTGCAGGGATTCAAGGTCACGCAGTAGGTCCTTAACGTATTGAGTTTCTGGAGCCGGGTCATGTCGTAGGTGACGGTGATGGGCGAGGCATCGGTCTGGATGTCCTCCCGGATCGTGTTCCACGAGGCCCGGGCCCTGGGGATGGGCGGCAGAAACGAGGTATCCGTATGAAGGATCACCTCGTTTTTCGAATACCGCCAGGGTTTCAGCAGCTCCTTTTCCAGGTCCGAGGGGTCTTCGAGCAGGGACAGGGCCTCATCCGCGTGGGCGGCGATGATCACGCCGTCGAAATCCCGGGTGCTGCCGTCTGAGAGGCGCAGTGTCACGCCCTTGTCCCTGCGGCAAAGGGACCGAACGGGCGACGCGGTTTCCACCGCCCCGGGAAACTGGGCCAGAAAGGCGTCGATGTACGAACGGCTGCCCCCGGAAACGTAGTACCACTGGGGGTGTTCGTTCACGGACAGCAGCCCGTGGTTTTCATAGAACCGGGCAAACGCTTCCATGGGAAACTCGCCCATGTCGTTGTAGGAGGCCGACCAGATGGCCGCGGACATGGGCAGGAGGTAGTTGTCCCGGAACGTGTCCGAAAACCCTCTGGATCTGAGGAAGCCTTCCAGGGAAAGCCCCTTGAAGGCGCCGGTCTGAAGCCCATAGCGGGCCTCCTTGAAAAAACGGAGGATGTCTTTCAGGAAGATCCAGAATCGGGGGCTCAGCAGATGGGAGCGTTGGGCGAAAACGCTGTCAAGGCTTGACGAGCCATACTGAAACCCGGTTTTCCTGCAGTAATAACTGAAGGACATGTCCGTTTTCTCCGTTTTCACCTTTAGGGCATCGAGAAAACGGGTCAACAGGGGATAGGTCTTGTCGTTCATCACGATAAAGCCCGTGTCCACCCGAAGGCCCCGGTCCGGTCCCGAGGGCAGGGTCACGGTATGGGTGTGCCCGCCCACGTAATCGTTTTTTTCAAACAGGGTGATGTGGTGACTGTCCTGAAGCAGGTAGGCCGCGGTCACGCCCGACACACCGCCTCCGATCACGGCAATGGTCTTCCGTTCATTCATGGTGTTTGTCCTGTCGTGTCCTGTGATTCCGGTGTGGCGCTCAATCCGGACGTGCGATGAAAAAAGAAAGAGTGATAAGTGATGCCGGATTGTCAGAGCGGTTTGAAATGCGGTTGGAATTTTATCATGCCGATCGTAAAATACAATTAAAAATCCGAGCAAAAAAAAGTTTTCAGTCCTTCGTTGCATTTCGAAATTTGATGATCATGTTCTTTCATACCTAACCTGTCAATCTTACGGGCAAAACCCATAGCCCGCTGTTTATGAGGAAGGAACCACCATGACCCTGACCCTTGAACGCGATGTGATCGCAGACAGGCCCATCGATGAGGTGTTTGATTACCTCAGTGATTTCAGCACCATCGAGCAGTGGGACCCCGGCGTTGTCAGGGCCCGGAAGATCACGCCGGGAAAAACGGCGGTGGGCACCCGCTACGCGCTGGACTTGCGATACGGACCGTTCCCGGTATCCATGACCTACACCCTTTCCGTGCTGGAAAAACCCTCAAAAATCGTCGTTGAGGGCCGGGGACAGTCTTTTTCCGCCGTGGACACTCTGACCTTCCAGGCCCTGGGACCCCGAAAAACCCGGATCACCTACCGGGCCGACATGGACTTCGAAGGGTTCCGGTCCCACGTGGCCCGGATGCTCCGGCCCCTTCTCGAACGGATCGGCACGGCGGCCGTCCGGGGTCTTGGCGAGGCGTTCAACCGAAGACCGACGGCGCCCCGGATCGGCGGCCTTTCCAGTCTGCTCGATCGTTCGGTGGCGGGCGGCCTGCCGGCGTTCACGCGCTTCGGTTACGCCTGGGCACGGCGCCGGTTTGCTCCGGTTGTGGAGTCGCTTGCCGGCAAGACCGTCGTCATCACCGGGGCCACCTCGGGCATCGGTCTTGACGCGGCCCGCATGATCGCCCACCGGGGCGCGCGATTGATCCTGGTGGCGCGAAACCCGGAAAAGGCGGAGGAGGTCCGTCGGCGCATTGCCCATGAAACCGGTAACGACACCATCCGCTTGTTCACGGCGGACATGAGCCTTCTCCGGGATATCGACCGACTGGCCGACGAATTGTTGTCCGAGGAAACAAGCATTGACGTCCTGATCAACAATGCGGGGGCCCTTTATCCCACCCGGCAGGAAACGGACGAGGGGTTCGAACGAAGTTTCGCGGTAAACCTGCTCGGCCCCTATGCCCTGACATGCCGCCTGATTCCCGCCCTCGAGGCTTCGGGCGGAGGCCGGATCATCAGTGTGTCCTCCGGAGGCATGTACACCCAGGGCATCGTGACGAACGATCTTCTGTTTCAAAACGAACCTTACGACGGCACCAAAGCCTATGCCCGGGCCAAACGGGGTCTGGTGATTTTGACCGAACACTGGGCCCAAGAGCTTTCTCCCAGAAACATCACGGTTCACGCCATGCATCCGGGCTGGGTGAGGACTCCCGGTATCAAGGAGGCTTTGCCCGGTTTTTACCGGCTCACCGACCCGGTGTTGCGAACGCCGGAAGAGGGAGCCGACACCCTGGTCTGGCTGGCCCAGGCCCCGGAGGCCCGGCTGTCGAGCGGCCTGTTCTGGCTGGACCGGACGCCCCGGGTCACCCATGTGTTCAGGCACACCCGTGAAACGGAGACGGATCGCCATGCCCTTTTTCAGGCCCTGGGAACCATGGTCAGGGAGAAACGGCCATGGCCTTAATCCGAACAACCCATATCCTTTGGATTCTGGTGCTGCTGAGCCTGGCCCCCGGCCCGGTCGCGGCGGCCAGCGTTCGTGTGGACGGCAGCGAATTTTCCCGAAGCGTCACCCTGGACGGGTCCCGGCTTTTTCTCAAAGGCACCTCCCTTCAACGGTACCTGCTTGTTGTCAAAGGCTATGCCGGGGCCTTTTATCTGCCGGCGGACACCCCGGCGAACCAGGCCCTGGGGCCTGTGCCAAAATACCTGGTGCTCGAATACAAGGTGTCCATTTCGGCCGCTGATTTTGCCGAGGCCACCACCCGCATGATACAGCAAGCTGTTGATGCGAAAACCTTTGCGTCCCTGGAAAACCGCCTGAACACCTTGAACGCCCTGTATGCCGATGTGAGGCCCAATGACCGTTACTCGTTGTATTACCACCCCGACCGGGGAACCCAGCTTGCCCTGAACGGGAAGGTGGCGGGAACGCTTCCGGGACTTGATTTCGCCAAAGCCCTGTTCGGCGTGTGGCTGGGTGAAAAACCCATCGACCCCGACTTCCGTGACCGCCTGCTCGGAGTAAAACCATGACCGCCGCAGCTGCAAAGGTGCCCTGGTCCGTCCGCCTGGCCTACGCCTTTCCCGCCTTTACCCTGGCGGTCATCGGGATTCCCATCTACGTGTTCCTCCCGAAATTCTATACAGATACGGTGGGCATGGACATCGCCGTCGTGGGTGTGCTTCTGATGGCGGTCCGCCTGTTCGACGCGGTCACAGACCCCCTGATCGGCCACCTTTCCGATGAGATCCGGACGCCCTGGGGACGGCGGCGTCCCCTGATCGCCCTGGGGGCGGCAGGCCTCACCTTTTCTCTGTACTTTCTGTTCACCCCGACGGAGGCTCCGGGTAACGATCAGGTTCTCCGATTTGCCGGGTGGCTGTTTTCCCTTTTCCTGTTCTGGACCCTGATAACCGTGCCCTACGAGGCCCTGGGGCCGGAATTGAGCGATGATTATCATGAACGGACCACAATTTTCGCATGGAGGGACGGCTTTCTCATTGTCGGCACCCTTTTTGCCGCCGCCTCACCGTCCCTGTCGTCGCTGGTCCTGGGTCTTCTGGGACTGCCGGATCACGAACGGGCCCGGTTCACGGCCCTGGCCCTGATGTACGGGCCTCTGGTCCTTGCCGCCGCTTTTTTTTGCGTGTGGCGCATCCGGGAAAAAATCCGCATTGAGACCGCACCGGCCGAACCCTTTTGGGCCGGGTATGCCGGGGTGTTCCGGAACCGGCCCTTTGTGATTCTGCTTTCGGCGTATACCGTCAGCGCCATCGGCAGCAACCTTCCGGCGACGCTGATCCTTTATTATGTGGAGTACGTGCTGCATTCAAATCGGGCGGAGCTGTTTCTGGCCCTGTACTTCGTGGTGGGCATCGCCTTCATTCCCGTCTGGGTGGGGCTGTCCCGCAAAACGGGAAAGAAAGCGGCCTGGATCGGCGCCATGATGATCAACACCCTGGCCTTCCTGGGTGTGTTTTTCCTCGGGCCGGGCGATGAAGCGGTTTACGGGGTGCTGGTGGCCATTTCGGGCATCGGGTTCGGGGCGGGGCTGGTCCTGCCGTCGTCCATCCAGGCCGACGTGATCGACTACGACGAACTGATCACCGGCAGACGGCGTGAAGGCCGCTACATCGGCCTGTGGTCCGTATCCAAAAAACTGGCCGCCGCCCTGGGGGTGGGCCTTGGCCTGTGGCTGCTGGGCCGGACCGGCTACACCCCCGATGCCGCCCAGAGTCCCATGACGATCCTTGCGCTCAAAATTCTCTATGCCCTGGTTCCCTGCGCCTGCCAGCTCATCGCCATGGTTGTCATCGGTTTCTACCCCATCACCGAAGCCCGCTTCCGCGAGATCCAGACCCGGCTTCAGCCTCTGAATGCCGGTTCAAACGACCATCGATAAAAACCACTGTTCATGCATGGTCCCCTGTCATCATTCAGGTTTCCGTTCTGTCCGTGTTTTCCGTGGCTCACAGTAAAACCCCGGATCAGCCGGCAAGCCTCATGTCCTCGGGCGCGGTGAATCCGGACTTTGTGTAGGTCGGCTTCCAGATGTTCATCTCTTCCGCGCTGCGGATCAGGGATTCGCGGAAATCGGGGTGGGCGATGTTGATCAGGGCTTCGGCGCGCTCCCAGGTGGTTTTTCCCTTGAGGCAGGCGATGCCGTATTCCGTGACCACATAGTGGACCACCGTTCTGGGCAGGGTCACGATGGTTCCGTGGTCTGTGAACGGGCGGATGCGGGAGACCACGGCGCCATCTTTTCTCATCTGGGTGGAGGCCAGGCAGATGAAGGATTTGCCGCCTTTGGAATGGAAACTTCCGTAGGCGAAGTCGAACTGCCCGCCTGTGCCGGAAATCTGGCGGAAACCCGACGATTCGGAACAGACCTGCCCGTAAAGGTCCACTTCCACGGCGTTGTTGATGGACACGGCCCGGTCGTTTGCCGCGATCCTTTGGGGGTTGTTCACATAGCTTACGGGAAAGCTGGCGCAGGCGGAATTCCTGTCAAGAAAGTCGTAGAGCTTTCGGCTTCCCAGGGCGAAGGTGTAGACCATTTTCCCCGGGTTGTCCGCTTTCTTCCGGTTGGAAATCCGGCCGCTCGCATACATGTCCACATAAGCGTCCACCAGCATTTCCGTGTGAACGCCCAGGTCCTTCAGATCCGAATCGGCGATCATTTTCCCGATGGTGTTGGGAAGGCTGCCGATGCCCAGCTGGAGGCATGCGCCGTCTTCGATTTCGTGGACCACATGGGCGGCGATGGCCCGGTCGATTTCTGAGACCGGCGTTTCCGGCAAGCAGACCAGCGGCGGGTTGTCCGCTTCCACAATGAAATCGACCTCCGAAAGGTGGATGGCTTCGTCGTAACCTCCGCAACAGACCGGCATGTTTTGGTCGACTTCGACGATCACGGTTCTCGCCCGCCGCGCCTGGCTGTACTGGATGGAGTTGGCCAGGCCGAAATTGAAGTAACCGGCCTTGTCCATGGGCGCTGTTTTGACCATGAACACATCGGTTTTCAGGTCCCCTTCGTCGTAGATCCGGTTGCCTTCGTGGTACAGCACCGGAATGTAGCTGCACATGCCCAGGTCGTGAAGGTACCTCTCTCCGCCGCTGAAATGCCAGCTGCTGTAATTGAAGCTTTCTCCGGCGGGATCGGCCAGGGCCACCTTGGGAATTCCGGGATAGCCCACGGCCCTGATGTTCACGCCCCGTATCTCTCCGGCTCTCGCCGCCAGAGCCTGGTCCATGGCCGCGGGACCGCACAGAAAATTTCCGTAATCCACCCAGTCTCCTGATCTGACCTGATTGGCGGCTGTTTTCGCATCCACGCATTTTCTCTGATACTCGCTTTGAATCATGCTCACCTCTTGTGGGATAAATGTTGACGGGTTGACTTCATGATGAGCAAGGGCTGTGCCATGGCGGGCAACACCATTTCAATATGCCGGTTTTATTGGATTTAAAGAGAATAGCGGGGATGGAACGCGGATGTTTCATCGAACACCACATGCGGCACAAATGCCGCATGTGGGCGGTTCATCAAGCTTATCGTCTTGAATTGTTGTGATATGTTTCGATGCGGCATTTATGACGCAATCTGCGGCATTTTATTCAAACCGACCCAGACGGTAGGCTTTCATCTTGCGTTCCAGGGTCCGCCGGTTGATGCCCAGACAGCGGGCCGCCTCACCCCGGTGCCATTTCGTCTGATCGAGAATTCGCTGGATGTGAAGCCGTTCCGCATCGGCGGCCACGGCCTTCAGGTCCGCCCCGGCCTGCTGGGGAGCAAGGGCGACACGTTCCGTTGTCTCGGGCACAGAGGGCAGCCCCCGGACATTTTCAGGGAAACCGATGGTTTTCAGGGTGATGTAGCGATGGAGCACGTTCTGGAGTTCCCGGATGTTGCCGGGCCAGGGATAACGCTGAAAGGTTTCGAGCACGGCCGGCGTGATGGGGGGCCGGTCCGGGGAAGCCGGATAGCGTTTCAGGAAATGCTCGACAAGCAGGGCGATGTCCGAGGTGCGGTTGCGCAAGGGGGGAAGCTGGATCGGGATGATGTGGATGCGGTAATAAAAATCCTCGCGCATCCGTCCCTGGCGGATCAGCTGGGTCAGGTCCCGGTTGGTCGCGGCGATGATCCGAAGGTCGGGATGCCGGGTGGCCTTGCCCCCCAGGGGGATGAAGCCGTTGCCTTCGATGGCCCTGAGAAGCTTGACCTGCATGGCCGGGCTGATCTCCCCCAGTTCGTCGAGAAACAGGGTGCCCTGGTCCGCCAGGTCCAGGTAGCCCTGCTTGTCCTGGACCGCACCGGTGAATGCCCCTTTTTTGTATCCGAAAAATTCACTTTCCATGATCGTTTCAGGGATGGCCCCGCAGTTGACGGGGATGAACGGCTTGTTCGCCCGGTCGCTCAACCGGTGGATTTCACGGGCCACCAGCTCCTTTCCCGTTCCCGATTCGCCATAGATGATCGCATTGGCCTCCGAGGCGGCGGCGTTCACGATCATTTCGTAGACAGCCTGCATTTCCGGACTTTTACCGATCAGGTCCCCGAATCTGTAGCGTTCGTTCAGGGTGGATTTCAGCCGCAGGTTTTCCTTTCTGAGGCTTGTTTCACTGTCCCTTAACCTCTGTTCCTCGATTTTCCGGTCGGTGATATCGGTGAGCATGGTCTGGCGTTTCAGAACAACCCCGTCCGTGGCGTAAATCGGGGTGGATACCGCCGCGTACCAGCGGTTGTCCATGGGGTTCAGGAATTCGTCACGGACGATGCCTCCCCCTAAGACCTCTTCCATCCGGCACCAGGGACAGGGCGTTTTGCGCCGGAAGATGGCCGAATGACACGGCGTGCCCACCGCATCTCCGCCGACCTTGTCCGCGAGGCGGCCGTTCATGAATTCCAGGGTGTAGTCCTTGTGGCAGGTGTAGATGTGGCCGGGAAAGTTCTCCACGATGACCCTCAGCTCGTCTTCACGAAGCTTGAGGTTTTTTTCGGCCTGTTTGCGGGACGTCACGTTCACCAGGGTCGCCAGGCTGGTGGTCCCCTGGATCATGTTCAGCTTGATCCAGATGTCGTAAACCTCACCTTCCCGGTTCATCAGGCGGCATTCGTATTCTTCGGGGGCGTTGGCCGGATCGATCCGCCGCTTCCTGTGGAACGCCATCATGCGCTCCAGGTCTTCCCGGTAAACGAACCGCGACCACTTGACCTTGCCCTCGATTTCCTGCCGGGAGTACCCCAGCAGTTCCTCGAGTTTCTCGTTGATCAGGGAAATGGTCATGTCGTCTTCGATAACAATGGACGGGGCCGTGGATTTCTCGAAAATCCGCCGGAACAGTTCGGCCTTCAGCTCCGCATCCCGTAACCGTTGCCGGACATCTTCGGAATCAGTCTGACCGGAGTTTGAATCACTGGTGTCCATCATCCATCCTTTCATCCAGAAGCCCTTCACGAAAGAGACCTTGTCAGAAAAAATCCGGAAAACCCTGGCAACCGCCTGAGCCAAGGAAATTCCTCGGGCAAAGCAACGACAAAAAAAGGGGCGGAAACCGCCCCTTTCATTTTTTTTACAGGTTCTTCAGGCCGTTAGTCCCGGCCCAGGAGTTTGAGGGTTTTTTCCACCACGTTGTCCACGGTGAACCCGTAGTTTTTAAGCACAGTTCCTCCCGGGGCCGAGGCGCCGTAGGTGTCCACGCCGATGATCACACCCTCGTCGCCCACGTATTTTTCCCAGCCCATGCTGATGCCCGCCTCCACCACCACGCGTTTCTTCACGTCGGGAAGAAGGACCCAGTCCTTGTAGTTCTGCTGGTTCATTTCAAACAACTCCCAGCTGGGCATGCTGACCACACGGGCCTTCACGCCTTTTTCGGCCAGGATGTCGGCCGCCTGGACGCAGAGGTGGAGTTCGGAGCCCGTACCGATAAGGATCACGTCGGGTGTTCCTTCGGCGTTCTTCAGGATGTAGGCGCCGCTCCGCACCGACCCTTCGGACTTGCTCCGGTCGGACACGGGCAGGTTCTGGCGGCTCAGGATCAGGGCCGTGGGACCGTCGGTGAGCTTCAGGGCCACTTTCCAGGCGTCCAGGGTTTCCGAGGCGTCGCCGGGACGGATCACCGTGAGGTTGGGAATGGCGCGCAAGGAAGCCACATGTTCCACGGGCTGGTGGGTGGGGCCGTCCTCGCCCACGGCGATGCTGTCGTGGGTGAACACGTAGATCAGGGGCAGGTGCATCAGGCTGGCCACACGGATGGCCGGGCGCATGTAGTCGGCGAACACCAGGAAGGTTCCTCCGTAGGGACGGACCCCGCCGTGGACGAACATCCCGGCCATGATGGCGCCCATGGCGTGCTCGCGGACGCCGAAACGGATGTTCCGCCCGTCGTAGGAGCCTTTCTGGAATTCCTTGTCGTTTTTCAGGAACGTGTTGTTGGACGGCGCGAGATCGGCGCTTCCGCCGATAAGGGCCGGAAGTTTTTCCGCGATGGCGTTCAGAACCTTGCCGGACGCGGCCCGTGTGGCGATGGCTGCGTCCGTGGGGGCGAAGGCGGGAAGGTCGTTATCCCAGCCGAAGGTGAGAAAACCGCTG
>CAYYCO010000084.1:0-7341 GCA_964470365.1 uncultured Anaeromyxobacteraceae bacterium
TTTAATGTCGTGGGATGCCATGAATGCCGGCCGGTCACGCCGGCTGTACTGGATTGCCGCCTTGTCCTACAATCGCCGCATGAAATGCACCACGAACATCGGTTTCGGGTCGGGATGGCTGCTGGGGTGCGCCGGGCGGATGGATCACGCCGCAATACTGCTGGTGTTCCTGATCCAGGTCGTCTTCTTCCCTTATTTCCCGAAGATGAATTCGGCGAACGAATTGAGCCGCCTGTACCTGACCGAATCGATGGTCCGGGACGGCACGTTCGAAATCACCGGAATGATCAGGGAATTCGGGAACATCAACGACAAGTCGGTGATGCGCGGCGAATCGGTCGTGAACGGCAGGCCGGTCAAGTCGGAACGGTTCTATTCGGACAAGCCGCCGGGAACGGCGATTATGGCGCTGCCGGCAGTGGCGCTGCGCCATGCCGTCGCGGGCTTCACGTGCCTGCGCGGCGACATGCGGCTGGCGCGGTTCTTTGTCGGGATCCTGCCGACCCTGCTGCTGCTGGGACTGCTGCGCCGCGAAATGGAAGACATGGGCGTGTCGCCGCCGATCCGGGCCGTTGCCATCCTGGGTTACGGCCTCGGGACCCTTGCGATGCCTTACTCGATGACGTTGTACGGCCACCAGCCGGTCGCGGTGATGCTGTATGTGATCTGGTTCCTGCTGCGCCGCCGGCCCGACGGGGTGGCCCGCATCCGCCCGGAAACATTCTTTGAAAGGCATCCCGGCGCGCGGCCAGGTTCGCCGTCCATGTGGGCGGCCGCGGCTGTCGGGTTCGCGGCCGCGTTCTGCGTGATGACCGAATACCAGGCCGCCGTGTACCTGGTCCCCCTGGCCGTGCTGTTCATGGTCCGCGTGCGGCCGCTGTGGAAAGGTCTTGCGGTCGCCGTCGCGGGGGCGGCCCTGCCGCTGGCTTTCATTGCCTTCTACCATCACGAGGCGTTCGGGGGCGTCCTTCAGACGAGCTACAACCACATCGCCAACCCGTTCTTCGCGGCGGTCCACCAGAAGGGCTTCATGGGTGTCAGGTACCCTGGCTGGACCCAGTTCGCCGGCAGCTTCTTCCTGCCGTCGAAGGGCCTGTTCGTGTTTTCGCCCTTCCTGTTGCTCGGTTTCGCCGGGCTGGTCAGCTATTTCCGTGTTGCGGGACGCATTGACGGATGGTTCCGCGCGGCACAGATCCTGCTGCCGGCGCTGTTCGTTTCTTCGATGATCTACTGGGACGGCGGCTGGACGGTGGGCCAGCGGCACCTGACGCCGATGATCCCCTTCCTGGTCGCGCCCGCAGCGGCGCTGATGGAAAGATCGCGTCCCGCCCGCAACCTGGGAATCGGCCTTGTCGCCGCCTCGATCATGTTCACGGGGCTGGCGACCCTGGTCTATCCGCACCTTCCCGAAAACATCCCGAATCCTTTCCACGACCTGACGATACCGCTGTTCCAGGGCGGCTGCCTGTCGGCCGTCATCGTCGGCGTCGAACTTCCCGCGTACTGGATGCTGATCGTCTTCGGCGCCGCGGTGCTTACGATACTGGCCGTGGCCGCCGTCGCCGCCAACAGGTGCGCTGCGTGCCGCGTCGCCGCCCTGGCGCTGCTGGTCGTCATGCCGCTGTTCTGGTACGGGTGGACGTCGCGGGTGGCGCGCCTGGATGAAAAGGCGGCGGCGGAAAAACGGGCCTACTTCGAAAAACAGTGCCAGGCCGCCGGGCGCTGGTCCGACAACCCTTTCACCGCCGAACCGGGCGCACAAGACTGCGGCGGCTGACGATCACCGGCCCGATTTGTCCATCAGCGATTCAAGGTAGGACTGGGGGGACGACAGCATCACGGTCGTTTCGCACGCCGCGTCGGTTCCCGATATCGAAGCCGCTTCCGCGCCGGTCATCGACCACGGCCCGGACCCGTCGATGTCCAGCGTTTCGAATCCCGCGGCGGCCGTGTCCACCGGGACGATCCGGACCTTGAACGGTCCGCCGTCCACCTGCCCGTCGTGGCTGAACGCCGCCTGCAGCCATGTCAGCATGAACCAGTCGTTTTCAGTGAACGGGAAGCCCGGAATCACGGTGGCGACGCGTATCGAAACGAATGAATCGAACGGCGCCGACGCGAAATCGAACGGCCATTCGTACGTCGGATCGGTGTAGAACCGGTACATGTCGACCCTCAGGGCGCCGGCCGTGCAGGTCCGGTCTTCAATGCGGACCGTGTACGCCAGCAGGTCCCGCGGCACAGGCATCGACATGAAGCTTTCCGGCGCCAGGACAGGGCGTTCAACGGTCCGGGCCTGCTTGATCACCAGCCTTTCCGGGTTTGTCGTCCCGTCGGCCAGCGAAGGCCACCCGGCCGACATGCGCTTGATTTCGGAATCGACCGTCAGCGTGGTCCGCTTCTGTTCGTCCTTGAGCCCGGCGTTGCGCAGGTCCAGCCAGTCCGAAGCCATTTCCGCGTACACGTCCAGCAGCCCCGTCAGTTCGACGTCCGACAGCAGCCACAGGCCCGGCGCGACCTCGGTCGAAGGCCGCACCCTTTCAATGGTCGGTCCGGCGCCGTCCACGCGCGTGATCACGTCCACCTCGGGCAGCGCCGTCGAACCGGGCGGCGGATTTGTCACCGACAGCGCCCCGTCCTGCATGTTCGCGGTCAGCGTGACGACGTCGCCGCCGGGCCGCCGCACCAGTTCAAGCGTCAGGACGCCGTTGGCCGCCTCCCTGTCGTCGTCGAATACCGGGTGCACCAGCACGCCCATGTTGGCGGCGAGGTGGTCAATCCCGGCCAGTTCGCGTTCCTGGAACGCGTTGAACAGCCAGTACGACGACCACACGCGCCGCAGCGCGTCTTCCACCGTTTTGTATTGACGTTTCGGCGGCTGAAGTTCCGGGTGCAGGTAACCGGTATGCGATTCGTACAGTCCGGCGCCGTTGAAACCTTCCACGTCCTCGGCCGACGACGACGAGCGGAAACGCAGGCCCTGCGCCGGCGCCAGGAAGGCGAACCGGTCCGAAAGCGCCGCCGTCACGCGCGACAGGTAGCCGGCATCCATCGGCGCGGTCATCATCATCTGCCGGATTCCGCCGGCCTCGATCGCGCGACCGACCGGGTCGCCCGCGTGGGCCAGGCGCAGTTCGTCCAGCCACTTCCGGGCCGCGGCGCTGTTGCCGTTGGCGACCAGGTATGCGTTGGGACCCTCCGTGACGGCCAGGCGCACGCGGGCGTCGGACATCGCGGACGCCCCGAGTATGTCGGCCAGCGGCGGATCCAGAGTGGCGATGAATTCGTTGTATCCCTTTACCGTCAGGCCGATCGGCCGATCCGGCAGATCCAGCGCGGGGTATTCGTGCAGCATCAGGAAACCGGCGGTCTTCCCGCCGATGGCCGGGACCAGTTCCGACATCCGCGTCGACGACGCGGTCAGGGGATCGAAGAATTCGTCCATGGTCGAAACGTCGACCGGTTCGATGTCTGCCTGGCGCGGGGAAATCAGTGCCTTGTACCACGTCCATTCGGCCCCGGACATTTCGCGGAATTCGTGCCCGTCCGCCGTCGCCTTGACGATGATCGGTTTCCGGTATGAATCCCATGTGTCGAACCGCGGGTCGTCGGCGGCGCCCGCCACATACAGGTTCGGCGTTCCGCGTGCCTTCGCCAGGATGCCGATGTGTGAAAGCGGCGTCTGGGGAACTGCCGTAATGATGGCGGCGACCGGCGGGATGTCGTCCGGGATTTCGCGCAGAACCGCGACCGTCAGCGCCGAATCGACCACCGGCATTTCCCCGGCCGGCACGATTTTCACGACCCCGGCGGCGATCCCGGGGTTGTACGTCTGGGAATCGCCCGGCACCTGCATCGATTCCCACGTGGTCCACCGTCCGGCCAGCGGCCCCCCGGCATCGTCGATGCGGCCCGCGACCGTCTGCTGGGCGGCCGACCGGACCAGCCACAGCATGTTGTCGCCAACCCCTTCGGGCAGCGCGGCCGACAGGATTTCGAAGAACAGGGCCACGTCGCCCGTCGACGGCACGTCGGTGTATTCCATTTCGAATGCCCAGGTTTCGCCG
Organism: uncultured Anaeromyxobacteraceae bacterium; assembly: GCA_964470365.1. GTDB lineage: Bacteria > Myxococcota_A > UBA9042 > DTJE01 > DTJE01 > JAGOFO01. The sequence goes on from CAYYCO010000084.1 coordinate 4,068, forward strand.
GGGATGGCGCGCCTTTCGTCGGGGGGGAAATGCAGGACCGACCCGCACCCGAAGAACCGGGGGATCGGGGCCCCGGTGTCGGACGTCCGGTTGAATGCCCGGTCATAAAATTTCGGGGAATAGAGCCGTGTGCCCTCCGACACGAACATCAGGTCGAGCGGCAGTTCGTCGCGCCCGCGGGCCCAGTCAAGGATTGCGCCGACCGTGTCGAAAGCCATGCCGGAAACCGGGTCGAAGTCGTACCCCGGAATGGCGATGCCGTTGAGCAGCGAATACCAGGACCATTCGTCGTGCATCGAATAGAAGCCGGTTTCCTCGAAATGGACTGACGGGTCGCCGTTGAACCGGGCGATGACGAATTTCACCTGGGCCGGCGCCTGCTGCGCCCCCGCATATGCCAGGAATTCCCCGGTGGTCGAAAACGACGGCACGGTGTGGTCGCGCCCGGTTTCGATGACGTCGCCGTCCGTCCCGGTGTCGTCCGGCACCTGGCCGGGGCAGCCGGCCAGCGCCGCGACGGCGATCATGGCCGGAAGAAGACGCCGGCTGATGGCCGCGTTCATCGACAATCCCCCGACTGCCGCTGTGGTTGAATTCCCGGTTCGATGGCAGTCTGCGCCGCTATTGTAAGTATTTTTGCGTCCGATGTATCGATGGCCGCGCATTCGCCCCGGCCTTGACGAAAACCATGTTTTTCCCGTATAACCCGGAAACCGGAAATCCTTGATTTCCGGTGAAAATCAACCACGCAGACCGTTCATCCGGAAGGGGTTTTGTCGATATGTTCGATGTTCTGACCAAAGGATTCCGCGGCGCCAGGGCAAAACTGCAGGGCAGGGCAATCATTGATGAAGCGGCGATCGCGGACATCCTGCGCGACATCCGCGTGTCCCTGCTGGAAGCCGACGTGGCTCTGCCCGTCGTCAACGCGTTCCTCGACCGTGTACGTGAAAAGGCGATCGGCGAGGTCGTCCAGGTCAAGGCGAAGGGGGCGAAACAGCTCAGCGCGGCCGACCACTTCGTCAAGCTGTGCCACGACGAACTGATTGAACTGATGGGTTCGGGCGAACGCGACCTGGCGTGGTCCAGGGACGGGCGTCCCACCATCGTGATGATGGTCGGCCTGCACGGCACCGGGAAGACGACCACGTCCGCCAAGCTGGCGAAGCTGCTCAAGGACAAGAAAAAGAAACCGATGCTGGTCGCGGCCGACATCTACCGCCCGGCCGCAATCGAACAGTTGAAGATACTGGGCGAAAAGGTCGGCGTGCCGGTTTACAGCGTCGACGGCATGTCGCCGCCGGACCTGTGCCAGTCGTCGATCAAGTACGCCGCCGAACACAACTGCAACGTCATCATTTTCGATACCGCCGGCCGCCTGGCGATCGACGAACCCCTGATGGCCGAACTGACCGAAATCAAGGCCCGCACGAAGCCGACCAACATCTACCTGGTCGTCGACGCGATGATCGGGCAGGACTCGGTCCGCATGGCCAGCGAATTCGACCGTCTGCTGGACATCACCGGTGTCGTGATGACCAAGATGGACGGCGATGCCCGCGGCGGCGCCGCACTGTCGGTCAAGGGCGTCACTGGAAAGCCAATCGTTTACGCCGGTATGGGCGAGGCGATGGACAAGCTCGAACCGTTCCGCCCGGACGGCGTCGCGACGCGCATCCTCGGGTTCGGCGACGTGGTCGGCCTGGTCCAGGACTTTGAAAAGGTCGTCGACGAGCAGAAGGCGGAAGAGGACGCCCTGAAGATACTGAAGGGCGAATTCACGCTGTATCAGTTCATGGACCAGATCAAGTCCATCCAGAAGATGGGTTCGCTGAAGGGCACGCTGGAAAAGCTGCCGTTCTTCCACGAAATGGTGCCGGAAGGCGCGACGGTCGATGAAAAATCGCTTGGCCGCATCGAGGCGATGATTCATTCGATGACGCCTGAAGAACGCAACAACCCGCAGATCATCATGGCGCAGGGCAAAAATGATACCCGCGCCCGACGCATCGCGCGTGGTTCCGGCCACAAACCGCAGGACGTCAAGGATCTTGTCCAGCGGTTCGAAACGATGCGCATGGTGATGAAGCAGGTCGGGAAAAACCCGGCGTTGCTGGGGCGCCTGCCCGGCTTCCGCGAATCGATTGAACTGGCGAAGTCGCGCGGGGAAGACGTCGGCGATTTCGATCCCGCCCGCATGGATCGTCGCATGATGCAGCCTTACGGCGGCGGTCAGCGCAGCACCTCGAACGCCGAAAAGGAAAAGCGGCGCCAGAAGGAAAAGGCGGCGCGCAAGGCGCGCAAAAAGGGAAGGAAATGAAAAGCGCACGCGGGATCCTGGTGTTGTCGCTGGCGGCCATCGCGATCCTGGCGTTCGCGTCCCGGCCCGCCCTGGCCCGTCCATTTTCCGAAGTCAAATACAACGACGTGATGCGTGTCCTTGAACACTACGGCGACCCGGTCCCCGCCAACTTCAAGTCCTGCGGATCCGGCGTGCCGTCGGTTCTGGTCGACATCCTGTCCGGACGCCGCGTCGATCCGGAAATCAGGATCCGCGCGGCCCGTGCCCTTTCATCGTACCCCGGCGAACGTTCCCGCATGGTGCTGATGTCCACCATGACGACACCCGACGAGGACGCGGCAGTGCGCGCGGCCTGCCTGATTGCTTACGGGCGGCTGATGGGCGGCGTGGCAATTGCCGATATCAAGCCGTTCCTGAACGACAAGACGTCCGCTATCAGGACCGGGGCAGCGACGGCGCTGGCCGTCATCGGAGGCCCCCGTGCCCGCCAGATTCTTGTCGATGCGGTCACGCATGAACCGGATCTGGACGTGCGCCTGAAGATGGACGACGCGCTGGAACGCATGCCGGAAGAAGAGGGCCGCGGGGTCCAGAAGGCGAAATAGAACGCATTTTTTCGGGGGCAACCGAAATGAAGCTTGAAGGCGTCATAACCGCACTCATCACCCCGTTTTCGGCCGATGGTTCGGTGGATCTGGCCGCGCTGCGCGTCCTGGTGGAATCGCAGATCGCCGACGGCGTCGCGGGTGTTGTCGCGTGCGGCACGACGGCCGAAACACCGGCCCTGACGCATGCGGAAGCCGAATCGACCATCCGCGCCGTCGTGGAACAGGCCGCCGGCCGCATCACCGTCATCGTCGGAACCGGCACGTACAACACCGACGACTCGATCGAAAAGACCAGGCGTGCGGCCGATCTCGGGGCCGATGCCGCACTGGTCGTCACGCCGTATTACAACAAGCCGCAGCAGGA
>CAYYCO010000084.1:7441-10465 GCA_964470365.1 uncultured Anaeromyxobacteraceae bacterium
GCAGATTTGTGGCCCGTCCGGATTGAAAGCGGGTCGCGCCTCTGTTAAATATTCACCATATCTGCTGTTCTCAAAACGCCATAAGGGTGTGGGAGGTTCGGTCATGGTGTATTCAGGAAAACATGTAAAACATTCCTTCGGCCGCGACGCGGCCATTTCCGGCGGCGTTGCGCGGTGTCTGGCCGTCCTTGCGGCCGTCGGCGCCGTGGCGTTCGCGGGTTGCGGCGGCGGCGGGACGCCGGAAGACTGTGCAGACGGGTTCAAATGGGATGGCACGGCTTGCATTGACATCGACGAATGCGGGGACAGGACCGACAACTGCGCCGACAACGCCGCCTGTACGAACACGGAAGGTTCCTTCACCTGTGAATGCCGCACCGGATTCAGCGGGGACGGAATTGAATGCACCGACATCGACGAGTGTGCGGGCGGTACCGACGACTGTGCGGCGATTGCGACATGCGTCAACATCCCCGGCGCGTTCAACTGCGTATGCCCGTCGGGATGGGAGGGCGACGGAACTGCGTGCAGTGACATCGACGAATGCCGTGACGCCGGCCTGTTCGACTGTGCCGCTGACGCGTCCTGCGAAAACACCGACGGTTCCTATGACTGTGCATGCAATGCCGGTTTCGAGGGCGACGGCCTGACATGCACCGACATCGACGAATGCGAAAACGGTGACGCGGAATGCGACGAAAACGCCTTCTGTGAAAACACTCCCGGCTCGTTCACGTGCAACTGCAACGAGGGCTACGAAAAGATCGGCGCCACCTGCTCCGATATCGACGAGTGCGAAACGGGTGACGCCGAATGTGATGAAAAGGCCTCGTGCACAAATACCACCGGTTCGTACACCTGCGCCTGCAATGCCGGTTACGAGGGTGACGGCAAGGCGTGCACCGACATCGACGAATGCGCCACCCGAACCGATGAATGTTCGGCCGACGCTGACTGCGTCAACCAGGACGGCTCCTACGCCTGCGACTGCAGACCGGGATTCGATGGCGACGGCCTGACCTGCGCCGACATCACGCACTGGCTCGCGGTCAATTTCAACGGCAGCGGTATCGGCATGGTCGACACCGACAAGATGGTCGTGCACGGTCCCCTGCTGAAGGTCGGGCTCGGTTCTTCCGGCGGCGGCGACTTCGACATCGTGGTTACGCCTGACGGCAACACCGCGATCGTGTCGAATTTCGGCGACAGCGAAGTGTACTTCATCGACATCTCGAACCCGATCGCGCCTTTCGTCCTGGGAAGCGTCAGGATGCCGATGTTCTGCGAGGACCTGGCCATCAGCCCGGACGGCCGGTACGTGCTGGTCACCGACGGCGGCTTCACCGAGGCGATTGTTGTCGTCGACATCCAGACCAGGACCATCGTCGAGGAAAAGCGCGAAACCGGCGTGTACGCGAACGCCGTTGAAATCGCCCCGGACGGGACCGTGATCACGGCCAATTTCTTTGGCGGTGCGATCAATACGTTCACCCTGGACGCCGCGGGCAAGCTGACCTACGGCAGCGAATACCGGTACTTCGTCCGGCTGAACGGCGACATCACGGACGACGAGGACAATGCCCACAGGCCTATGCCGGTCAACGTCGGGATCGCACCCGACGGCGTCACCGTACTGGTACCGGACGTGTATCCGTACAACATGAACGCCACGGACCTCGACCCGGTGCCGGACAAGACCGGCAACACGAAATTCGTCATCGGCGTGTACAAAATCACGGCTCCAGGCGTGCTCGAATTCCAGGGCGTGATGAAGGACGTTCCGCGCGCCGTCCAGTCGATGGCGTTCGACAGGGAAGGCACGCATGCCTATCTGCTGGGGAACAACGGCAGGTTGCTTGATCGTCCCGTGGACAAGATTGATTACTTTGACGAGGAAATGGATCTCCTGATGGTCGCGGACATCACCGGGCCCGGCGTCGTGACGTTCGATCCCGACCGCATCGCGAACCTCAAACGTTACTCGGGCAGCCAGCTCTTCGGGGTGGATGGCCTGGTCGTCCACAGGGGCCGGGCGTACGCCAGCTATCCGACGATTTCGGTGTGGACACAGGACATGCGTTCCATCGCGGTCGTCGATCTGGATACGTTCGAGGTCAGCCGTCTGGGCGTCGGGGGCATCATTTCCGGCATCGCCAGGGTCCCCGTGAAGACGACGAACGTCGATGTGGCGGCGGGCGTGGATTCGTGCGCAGGGTTCTGCGCCGAGAAAACCGATTCCGACTACTTCTATGCCGGCGGTTTCAACAGGGATGCGGGATGCTTCTGCGACGACGCGTGCGTCAAGTGGGGCGACTGCTGCTCCGACTACGATCCCGTCTGCACGGCCTGCGATCCCAAAACCTGCACCGGCGACTACAGATGCGCGAACACCACGACCGGTACGTTCGAGTGCGCCTGCCCGATGTGGACCGTCGACGCCGGTGAAAACGTCTGTGACCTGATTGACGTGTGCGGCGGCGAAGGCGGCGACGAACTCTGCAAGGCAACGGCAGTCTGCGCGAATGAAATGGATGCCGGCTATGTCTGCCAATGCCCGTTGACCCAGATTTACGACCCCAACAACGGTTGCGTCTGCCCGGACGGTACCGCTGACAACGGCGCGGGCACCTGCGTGGACGTCGACGAATGCGCCGCGGAACTCGACAACTGTCATGGCCGTGCGACATGCGTAAACCAGAACGGCGGATACTTCTGCCAGTGTCCCGACAGAATGATGGAAGACGGCACGGGTGGCTGCGTCTGCGTGCCAGGGCTTTTCGACGACGGCGCGGGCAACTGCATCGACATCAACGAATGTTCGCTGAAGACCGACAAATGCGTGGCCCCGGCGATCTGCGCCAACCGCGACGGCGGTTACGAGTGCGAATGCCCCGAAGGTTCCGGGATGGTTACCAACGGCGCCTTCCGCTGTGTCTGTCCGATTCGGTTCGAATTGAGCCCGTTTGGCGTCTGCGTCGACATCGACGAATGCGCCCGGGGGACGGACAACTGCGTCGAACCGGC
>CAYYCO010000085.1:0-10425 GCA_964470365.1 uncultured Anaeromyxobacteraceae bacterium
ACCTCGCATCGCATCGGGTGGGGCAAGTCGCTTCAGGGGACTCCCCGGCCGGAACTCTCCACCATCGCTGGGGCGAATTCAGATTCCCCGGGCGTGAGCCCGGGGAGAACGGGGCGCAAGCGCGGGGAAAACGGGACTCTGGTTATTGAATCGGGACAGCCGCCGGTGCTGGGGCCTGGGGAATCGGCGCGGGAACCGGGGCGGAGGTGTCGCCGATCATGACGCGCCCAGCCCCGCTGACCACATGGAAGGCGTCGGTCATCATGCGTCCGTTGACCGTCATCGCCATCACCTCGTAAGCAGTCGATACAAGAGGCGTGACGGTGACAGTATCCTCCGACGTGACCTCGACCTTCAGCAGCTTTTTGAACACGGCATCAATGTCCGAAATTCTGAACACGGCGATGTACAGGTCGGTGACCGTGCGATTAACCGGGTTCACCGAAATCGGTTGCGGAGTCCACATCGCATATCCCGAAAGGTCCTTGCCGTATGACCGGTATTTCACCAGGCGACCAATCATTGGACGCGGGCGTTCACCCTGCAGCATCGGCATCATCTGGACTATCGGCACCTCGTTGGCGGGATCCGCAACGAAAAACAGCGCGCCATATTCCGACGATTCCCCGGGCAGGTTCGCAATCGCACGTCCATACACATATATATTCTGCGGGACGCCGCCGGCCATCACCGACTGGTGGTTTTCGTCCTGCAACTGGTGGAATTCGACGCGTTCAGATTTCGCGACCGTCACGACCGGGATTTCCAGCGTATCGACAAGTCCGACCGTTTTTTCGTGGTATTCGATCCTGATAGTGCTGAAATCGCCGACGTTGTTGCTGACATCCAGGTCAGCGACGCAGTCGTCCTTTTCAACCGTCTTTCCGAACGCTGTTATGACATACGTCGGTTTGGCGCCCTCGACCTTCACCGCGAAACATTCCAGCGGAACCGACGTTCCCTGCATCACCTCGATTGGGCGATAGAACTGGCCCGGTCCGAGGATCTGACGCATGAACGGTTCACCGTCCACGAACGACGACGTGATCTTGGCCTGCTTGAAATCCAGGGCCGCGTCGACCGGTCGCTTCATCCAGTACAACATTGCGACGACCAGGAACGCCGCAAGCACGATGATCCCGATGGCAGCAAGCCATCGTTTCCGAACCTTTCCCGGTTTGGCCCCCGGTTCTTCAGGACGCAGTGTGTCATCAGACATCTGAAATACCCCGATTGGACACCGCATTATCGAATGCCCAAGCTTCTTTGGCAATCAATTGCAGCCGCACTCCAGGCCCCAGCGCCGCGGTGCGCCTTGACAAAGTTACACCTGACCGCAGAGAATCATTTGACCATACGGGTGACCGAATTTGATGGAACTGACTTCGACAGACGCAAAAAATCGCGAAGTTGAACGGATGGCCGGGGAATTTTCCCTGCTTTTCATCAAGTCCATCATGCAGACGGGCGCCTACTCGTCGGATCATCCGATGGCACGTGCCGCGAACGCCGAAATGTATTCGTCGTTCAAACAACTGACCGAAAACGTACAGGAACTGACGTATCTCCTGTTGTCCACGGTTGACGACCAGGGCATCCTGGTCGATGGCCTGCTGCCCGAGCCAATCCCGGTCGTCAAGGTTTTCCGCGGCATAATGGGCGATCACTTCATCGCCAAATTTCACGACTACTTCGCCCGCAACAGGATCGCATCCTTCACCATCCGCAGCGTGATTACGCGTGAGGACTTCGACACCTTCCTGACCTGCCTGACGTCATGGGCCTCGGAAAACGCGTCGGCCGGTGTTTCCAGGACTACCGAGGAATTCTCCACACAACTGATCGACCTGGGCGTCTTCGACGTCAGCGTCATCAGCATGGACGAGGTCGTCGGCGGCAAGCGTCACCTGGCCTGGCCCGTCAAAATCGCACTGTCGCGGCTGCGCAAGGACATCAGCAAGCTTCCGATGCTGCGGAACGCCGACCGTTCGTCCATACAGGCGCTGAAGATCCAGTCAATTAAGGATATCGTCAGGCCTATCCAGCGCATTGACCTGCTCAAGGAACTGCTGCTGAACGCCGACCTGGCCGCTGACGGTATCAATATCACCAGCACGACCGAGGTTGAAAACGCCATCATTTCGGGGCTTCCCGGCGACACGGTCCAGACGATCGCCGAATCGCTCATGACGATGAACGACGACCTGGGTTCGTCGCGCAGCCGCCTCAACGTGGTCGGTCGCACGGTCGAGGAAGTGCAGGAAACTGTCGGACGCTGCCTGGCCCGCTGTCTGTCAACCCTTTCGCAACTCGAATACCAGACGGCATTCAACCTGCTGGAAATCGCGTACAAAAAGCAGCTGATGCCAATCAGCGAACTGCCCAGGGATCTTCAACGGCGGCTTCGGGCCGGCGAAACCACCGACAAATTCCTGGCATCGGCCAGCCAGTACCTGCAGGACTTCACCAACACCACGGATGCGCGTAACTACATTAAGTACCTCAATGTTTTTACTGTCGTACTGCCCGAACTGACGGTCCGGTCGAACCGCACTATGGTTTCGACTATCCTGGGGATCCTCGTCCGCCATTATGTTGACGATGAAAATTCCCCGTTCGACAGCAGACGACGATTTATCGACGAGGCGCTGTCGCACCTGACTTCCGGCGGCTTCCTCGTCGCGGTGATCCAGCTTGCCTTCACCACGCCAAAGGAAGAACGCGAGGAAATCGAGGCCGGGATTTCGCTATTCGGCGCCCCGGTTGTTCCGGTGTTGATCAACTTCCTGACTTCCGACATCGACCCGACGGTTCGCGCCACGGTTTCGTCAATATTGCTGCGCATCGGCGATCCATCCATCGAACCTCTGACCGACGAACTTCGTGCACACCGGCACAACTGGCAGTCGGTGCGCGTGCTGGTTCGCGTACTGGGACAGATTCATGCAACCGGGTCCGTACCGATTATTCACCAGTACATCAACCACCCGCACCCTAAGGTGCGTGAAGAAGTGATTGTGGCCCTGAACGAAATCATGGGGCCGGATTCCGAAACGTTCGTTCTGGAACTGCTTGAAGACGCGGACAAAATGGTGGTTCGCCGCGCGGTCGCACTGCTGTCGCAGATGCGCTGCACGAACCCGCGATTCCTGAACTTCCTGCACGACACCATCCGCACCAGGTCGCGAAACGAGGACGAACCGGAAGAAACGGTCCAGATCATGTGCCTGCGCGCGCTTGTCGAATACAACCGCGTCGTTCTGCCGCGCGAACCGGATATCGAGGGCGCGCTGATGGACATTCTTTCGGAAACCGGATTCCGCTCCTTCCTGCCTGGCAAACTTGGCCGCCGGTCGAAATCCACGGCGATAAAGGTCCAGGCCGTGTGCGCCCTGGCGGCCAGGGGCGGCACGGAAGTGACGGAATTTCTGGAAGACCTTCGCGAGTCGTCTGATCAGGAAGTGGCGCAGGCGGCGCGCGACGCTTACGCGCGAATGACTTCCGAACCGTAATTCATGCAAAAACCGGGCGTGTAGCCCCGACGGGAAGAATCACTTCACTGAAAAAGCGCCAATCAGCCACGTCGAAAGGGCGGGGATATACGTGATCATGGCCAGCGCCACGATGCTGATGATCAGGTACGGCACCACGGCGCGGACCAGTTCGATGACCGGGCGCCGGAACGCCAGCGATCCGACGAACAGGTTCACGCCGACGGGCGGGGTATTGAAGCCGATTTCGAGGTTGGTCAGCATCAGGACGCCCAGGTGGACCGGGTTGATCCCGTAATACACGGCGACCGGGGCGATGATGGGCACGACCACCATGATGGCCGAAAATATGTCCATCAGCATCCCGACGACCAGCAGGAACAGGTTCAGAATCAGCAGGAACGTCAGCGGGCTGCTGATCGTTGACTTGACCATCGTGAACAGCTTCTGCGGAATTTCAACGTCGATGAAGAAATTGGTCAGCGCCTGCGCGGACATAAGGATCAGCAGGATGCCGCCGACCAGGACCATGCTTTCACGGAAAACCACGCCAAGCCGTTTGAACGGCACATCCTTGTAAACAAATACCTCGACGACGAAAACCCAGGCCGCGGCCAGCGCGGCGGCCTCCACAGCGGTCAGGAACCCGCCGAGGACGCCCCCGACCACGATGATCGGGACCGGAATTTCCCAGGCCATCGCCCTGATTGCACGCAGAAGCTCCATGAAACTGAAGCCGGTTCGCGGCACTTTATGCTTGCGACCAAACCACCCGGCGTATACGCCGATCATTATCAGCGCGATCAGGCCCGGCAGCGCGCCCGCCACGAACAGGCGGTCGACCGTGACCTGCATGAAGGCCTCCTCGTCGGCCGGGGCGGGTGCATTGTCACCGGCCGCCGGGGCGGCGATGGCAGCGGACGCGACATCGGTCGGTGCGGCGGGCGCGGGGGAAGGTGCGCCGCCGTCGGCCTTGTCAGCCTCGGCCAGCGCCGCCGCGATTTCATCGTCGACCGTTTTGGCGGGCGCAGGCGCGGGGGCCGGCGCGGCGGCAGGTGAGTGGGAAGGTTCGGCACCATCGACCTCCGCGATGGCTGCGGCGATTTCGTCATCCACTGTCTTCGCCGGGGCTGGCGTCGGTGCAGGCGCCGCGGCGCCATCGACCTCGGCAAGCGCGGCGGCGATCTGGTCATCGACCGATTTTGCGGGTGCGGGCGCGGCAGGCGCGGCAGGCGCTTGCGCGACGGGTACGGCGGCCGCAGCCGGGACCGCATCCACCGTCTCAACAACCGCCGTACGCTGGCGCATTTCACGGATCGTGTCGGCATCGATGTTCTGAAGGGTCATGCCGGCGATCATCGCGTACACGATCAACGGCAGGCTGGGCGGAAACAGGATGCCCCTGCTGCCCGACGAAGTCAGCAGGCCCAGCGTGAACTGCCGGGGATACCCGTCTTTCAGCAGGGCCGGCATCAGCAACCCGCCCAGCGCAACGATTGTCACGCCGGATGCGCCGGTGAACGCGGTAAACACCGCGCACGTCACCAGGGCCACGATTGCCAGCCCGCCGGGCAGCCAGCCCAGGGCCGCGCGCGAAATCCGGACCAGGCGTTCCGGCGCCTTGCTTTCGGCCAGCAGGTACCCGGTCAGCGTGAACAGCGGAATCGCCAGGTAAATCGGGTTGCCGGCGACCTGCCGGTAAAACGACGCGAAATACAGTTCGAGCTGGTTGCCGGATGCGGCATAACCGGCCAGTGCCCCGGTTCCCAGGATCAGGAAAAGCGGCAGGCCGAACACGGCCAATATACCAAGGACAATCAAAACGACGGCGGTCATGCTGCACCCCCATCGTTACCGGCCACTGCATCGTCGGGAGTCGCCCCCGCCACCACGGAAGTCCCCGGCCCCGCGGTATCCCGCGACGCCTGCCCGGGCATTTCCTGAACCGCCTGCCCCGGCCCCTCGACACCGGCTGCCGCATACAGCGCGCCAAACAGGAAGTGTATCGCAATCAACGCCAGCGCCACCGGCATGATCACCGCGGCCAGCCAGCCCGGCACGTTTACCGCGCTGCCGGGTTCACCGATGGACAATGCAATGTCGCCGTCATGCAGCAGGCTGTGTTCAGCCGTGAACACATACGAAACCGCCGTGCGCAGCAGCACCAGCGTGATGGCAACGCCCACCAGCCACACCGCGGGCATGCACACCCTGCGCACCCACCCCTTCAGGAAGCGGGACACGATGTCGATGTTGATGTGCCTGGACTGATGCGCCGCAACGGCGCCGCCGGCGAAGCCGACCCAGATCACCAGGAATCGCGCGCCCTCCTCGATCTGGATGATCGGCAGGCCCAACAGTTTCAGCACGACCTGCAGCGTCGTCATCGACAGCATCACTGCGACGACGCCGACAATCAACCAGGTTTCGAACCGGGCGAGCGCCCTGTCGACCTTCTGTATCATGTTGATAAATGAACCCACGTTATGTACGCCTTCAGGGGGTTTGATTAAGGGATTGTCTTACGTCAGCGGGCACTTTTGCAAGCGGCAACCGCGGCGCGGAATTCGTCCAGTTCGCGTTTCGAAAACAGCTTACCCACCAGCCTGTCGGCGGCCTCGGCGCCCTTCTTCGCGAAACCGGAACGTTCACCCGCGGCGATGGTATACACCTTGACGCCGTTCTTTTCCTGCAGGACCTTGATTGCCTTGTTGTTTTCATCGCGCGCGCGACCGATAAGGCTGGTCAGCACGCTTTTCGATGTCTTCATCAGAACTTCCTGGTCGGCGGGGGAAATTTTGTCCCACACTTCCTTCTTTACCAGAACCGCGCCCGCGCCGTTAACGACCGGCACGTCGACCATATTAGGCGTCTTTGCATGCCAGCCCAGACCGGTCAGCGCGGCCGGGGAAATGTAAACAGTGTCGATGATCCCGCTCTGCAGCGACATGTAAACATCCTGCAGCGCCAGCGGAACCGGCTTCAGCCCGAACACCTCGAAGATCGACCGGGCCAGGACGTCGGCGCCCCAGACCCACGGTTTCGTTTTCGCCATTTCGGCGGTCGTCTGGATCGGCCGGCCGCTGTACACATAAATCAGGCCCTGTTCGGCCCAGCCCAGGTTGACGTAACCGGCCTTCACCAGGTCGGCCTCGAACCCTGACAACATCTTGCCCAGGACGCAGTCGATCTGCGCGGGGTTTTCGAACACGAACGGCAGTTCCATCAGCCTGGTCCGCGACACGATTTCGCCCAGCCCGACGCCCGTGAAAGCCGCCGCCTGGACCTGGCCGAATTTCATCTTGTCCAGCACCTGTTTGTCGTCGCCCAGGACGCTGCCGCCGAATATCTTTATTTTTACGCGGCCTTCCGTCAGCTTTTCCACGACCGTGCCGATCTTGGCGAGTTCCTTGAACCACAGCGACCCGTTCGGGGCCGAAGTCGCCAGCTTGATCACCACCGGCTCAGCCTTTGCCGTGGCGCCGTTAAACGTCACGCCCGCGAACCCCAGGGCGGCCACGAAGGCCGTCACAACGAACACCCTGCTGCCGAAACCAACCAGTCTGTTCATCTTCAATCCCCTTATCCGGCCCGGCACCCCGCCGGACCGCGGTCACGCAATACTACAGGAACAGGTCGTCGACTTTTTCCATCAGGCGCGCGGCCTCGACCTTTGCCGCCATCGTCACCAGCGCCACGGATTCGTCCAGGTCCGCGGGCGCATCCAGCACATCCTGCAGAGTCGATTCGAAAAGCGCGCGGTCCTGCACCTGGACACAGTACGTCTTGGCGAAATACACCTTCGCGATCAGGAACTTGCCGCCCGAAATCCTGAAAGCGCTGTTGAAGTGTTCCAGCGACAGGTCCGGCCGCCCGCCGATGTTCGGGCCGATGCTGCCGTAATAGACGCCCAGGAACATTTCAGGGCCACCGTAAAAGTATTCCGGGTCCAGTTCCATCGCACGATTTACATATGTCAGTACGCGCGAAAGATTCGCCATCGCCGCGACGTCGTCGAGGTTCAGGTTCATGTGCGACCCCAGGCACAGCCCGGCCCAGAAGATCGGTGCCACGGCGTCCGCCTTTTCGCCTGCCAGCGCTTCCCGCAACCTGTCCTCGCCGCTGGCCGCCAGGATTTCGTCGATGTCCGGGATCTTGTGGCGAAGGGCGCGAACCGCATAGTCGTAGCCCTTCATGTAAAGAACCGACGCCCATTCCGGGTCCTCGCCCTCGATCATCAGCATGGAAAACCCGCAGTCCATTTCGGCCGCGCGCACCAGGAGGTCATAATTGTCGGGGGAACTGACGATGAAGCCGTCCAGCAGTTTCAGCATCGCGGGTGCCGCCTCCCGGGCGAAACGCACGCTCTTTTCGCGATAGAACGACGTTTTCTGGTCGTCCATCGACGCCTTCATGTTGTCGGCGACCAGCTTGTTCATCTGGCAACCGCCAAGGACCGCGAAAACGACGAACGCGAACATCAGGGCATAGAACTTTCGCATGATTCCGTCCCCCTGGACCGGCAGGATGGTATTATCCACGCCGTCCACAGTCAAAGCACACCGCGTCATTGCGTCAAGCGCGCTATTCGATGTCGTAACAGCCGAAAACCATGCCGAAGGTGGCCCTGCCCTGCGTGGCGGACCTAAGTTCGGTCGAATATCCGAACATGCGTTCGATAGGCGCCGTCGCCTCGATTATCTTGGTCATGCCGCGTTCTTCCATGTTGGTCACGTTGCCGCGGCGGGCCTGCAGCGACGCGATGACGTCGCCCATCGTGTCGGACGGGCACACGATCGTGATGTTGCCGATCGGCGCCATCCTGGCCGGCGCCGCCTGGCCGCACACCTCGCGCACCGCGTTCATGGCCGCGATCTTGACCACCGTTTCGTTGAACTGGCTGCCCTCGCGCTGCTCGATGGAATTCACGGTCGCCCTGATGTCGGTCATCGCGTACCCGTGCAGAACACCGCCCTGCAGCGCTTCCGTCACGCCGACGATCGCGGCCTGCTGGTACGCGGGCGATGCGAACAGCGCCGGCGACGGGACACACTTGATGCCGGTGCCGCGATCCGCCGGTTCGACCGTGAGGCCCAGCCGCGCGTACACCTTCACTTCTTCATTGCTGATGTCGCATTCGCCGAAGCCCGTGGCAGGCGCGGTAATCGTTTCAGCGTAAACGACCTGCGGGCGCCCCACGCGCACGCCCAGCCCGAAGTCGCGCCTGATACGGTCGGCCACGATATCCAGGTGCAGTTCGCCCATGCCGGACATGAGCATCTGGCCCGTGCCCTCGTCCTCGCGGAATTTGAATGTCGGGTCTTCGTCGGCGATGCGGCCCAGCGTTTCCTGCAACTTTTCGCGGTCGGACTGAACGTCCGCCTCGATCGCCATGCTGATGACCGGTTCGTACGCGTTGATGCGTTCCAGCACGACCTGGTGGTCCGTGTCGCAGATGGTGTCGCCGGTGCCGATGTCCTTGAGCCCCATGACTGCAAAGACGTTGCCCGCGGCGATCGATTCGACCCGGATGCGTTCGCGTGCGTGCATCACGAATATGCGCGACAGGCGTTCCCGTTTGTTTTTCGCGGGGTTGAACACCTCCGACTTTTCGTCGACCGTGCCGGAATAAAGGCGGATATATGCCAGGCGGCGGCCATCCTCCGCAATCTGCACCTTGAACACCAGCCCGCACACCGGCCCCTTGGGATCGTGCGTGAATTCGACCGGTTCCCCCGTGCGCGGGTGCGTCCCGCGAACCGGCGGCACGTCCTTGGGCGACGGCAGGTAATCGCCGATCGCGTCCAGCAGCGGCGGGATGCCCTTGTTGCGCAGCGCCGATCCGCACAGGACCGGAACCACCTTGCCGGAGATCGTCACGCGGCGCAGGGCGGCGCGCAGGTCGTCGGTCGGGATTTCTTCGCCCATCAGGAACCGGTCGCCGATCGCGTCGTCAAAATCGGCGATGGCTGAAATCATTTCTTCGCGCATAACGCCCGCGTCGTCGGCCAGGTCGGCCGGGATCGCAGGCAGGTCGGTGGTTTCACCCGGGTCTTCGCCGTCCCACGTCATCGCCCGCATTTCCATCAGGTCCACGACGCCGCGGTACCCGCCCTCCGCGCCGATCGGTATCTGTATCGGCACGATCCGCTGGGGGAATCGCGACCGCATCGATTCGACGGCCTTTTCAAAATCGGCCCCGACGCGGTCCAGTTTGTTAATGAACGCGATTCGCGGCACGCCGTAGCGGTCGGCCTGGTGCCACACCGTTTCCGACTGCGGTTCCACGCCGCTGACACCGTCGAACACCACCACCGCGCCGTCCAGCACGCGCAGGCTGCGTTCGACCTCAATCGTGAAATCGACGTGCCCGGGGGTGTCGATCACGTGGATGTCGTGGTTTTTCCATTCGAACGTGGTGACCGCGCTGGAAATCGTGATGCCGCGCTCCTGCTCCTGCACCATGAAATCCATAACGGCCGCGCCGTCGTGCACTTCGCCGATCTTGTGTATCTTGCCGGTCACGAACAGCAGCCGTTCGCTGACCGTGGTCTTTCCCGCGTCAATATGGGCGATGATGCCGATATTGCGTATCCGGTCCATGCCTTTCGTTTTGTCTTTCGCAGCCATCAGGTACCCGTCGCTTCCGCATGTAAGGCGCGCTGGATTATGCCACGTTCATCAACGCGCGGCTATGGTGCCGTATGGGCGCACCCGCCGCCGTCGTTCCTGACGGCCCGACCAACGGGCCGCCCCCGGCCCGACCGAAGGGAGGCCCGTCATATTCCAGCCCGGGGCGTGAGCCCCGGGAAAACGGGGGCGCGAGCCCGGGGACCACGTCGCCCGCCACCCATTTATTTTGGATTCAATGTTCGGGTCTCCGGCCGGGTGTCCCCTTCCGCTTTTTACCCTGCACCCCTTCCCGTGCGAATGC
>CAYYCO010000086.1:0-10422 GCA_964470365.1 uncultured Anaeromyxobacteraceae bacterium
CCGTCGCAGTCGTCGTCGATGCCGTTGCAGGTTTCACCGTCGGGCCGGGCGGCGCTGCACGCGGTCAGTCCGTCGGCGGCACACGTCCGGATGCCGGCGCACCTGGTTTCGATGCCCGCGGAACCGACGGTGCATGGCGTTGACGCACCGGCGCCGATGCCGAGCCACGAGCATTCGCACGCACCCGAAAGCGGGACGCACCACGATTTGCCGTCATCCAGCCCGGACGCCTGGCATTCGTGCCCCGCCGGGCAGTGGTCGATGCACGGCGGAACGCAGAAACTGCCCGCCTCGTCACCGAATTTACGGCACGACATGCCGGCCGTCGACGGCAGGCCCAGGTTGCAGTCGCCGTCGGTTTCACACGGCGTGCACACGTTCACGAATTCCGGCAGGCAGACCAGCGACGGCGCGCCGCCGCCGGACGCCCAGGATATGCATGTGTAACCGTCGGGACACAGCGAGTGCGTGCAGTCGATGGAACAGGACATCCCGTCATCCGTGACAACGCACGGCCCATGAAGGCAGTCGCCGTCGCCGGCGCAAGGGGCGCCGAATTCACCCGGCCCGATGACATCCGCGCCCGCATCGGGAACATCCGCCGCGTCGGCAGGCGGGATGTCTGCCGGCACATCGCCCGCGTCCTGGCCGGGAACGTCCGGCACATCGATTACGTCAGGGACGTCACCGACCGGAACGTCGGCCACGTCGTCACGCCCCGCGGCGTCGACCGCATCGCCCGCGACATCCACGGGAATGTCGTCCAGCACGACAGAATCGGCAGGTTCAACCGCATCGGCGTCGGGGTGGTTTCCGTTCGACGGACCGCAGCCGGCGACCATGGAAAAAAGCATGACCGTCATCAAGAAGCGCAGGGACTTCGTCATCGGCAACCACCTGGACGTTATGTTTCGAGTACCCCCCGGCGCGTCGGCGGCAACGCACACGCGGGGATTGTAGCATTTTCAGCACATGCGCGGGCAGGCGATTTGTGCACGCGCCTCGGGATGAATTTTCGTTCGCGCGGATGGCGGGCGCGGGTATAATCCGGGGGTGACGACCGAACCAGACAAACGTTTTGCAGTAATCACCGATCGCCTCTTCCTGGCAGCATTCGTGCTTCTTACCATCGCGTCGATTGTGCCGGTCTGGATCGTCCGCATCCTCCCGATGCAGGACATCTGGCAGCACCTCGCCCTGGTCGACGTCATTCACAATTACTGGGCGCCCGGCTCGGTATATCCCGACTACTTCCTGTTGCCGGACGTGCCGAAGCCCAATCTCTTCTACTACTTCGTGACAAGCCTGATCGGTTACGCGACGCCGACGCTGGAAATCGCCAACAAAATCGTCCTTACACTCTACGTCATCGCGTTCCCGCTGGGTTTCCTGTACCTGCTGCGGTCGTTCGGCCGTTCAAAGTGGCTGTCACTCTTCGCCTTCCCGTTCATTTTCAACGCGATGTTCTACCTGGGCTTCGTGTCGTTCTTCCTGGCGATGCCCATGATGTTCATGGCAACCGGGGCGTACCGGCGGTTCGTTTCCGCGAACGATGAACGCGCCGCATTGCCCGACGGCATACTCGCCACGCTCTTCCTGGTCCTGATTTATTTCACGCACGCACACGTCTTCCTGCTGACGTGCCTGCTGATGGGCGTCCTGTGGCTGCTGTACGTCGAGGGATTCTGGGACGGCGCCCGGAAAATCGCGCCGTTCGCCCCGTCGATGATCTTCTTCGTCCCGTGGTTCGTCGTCTATTTCATCGAAAACGTCCCGTCGTCGTCCGGAATGGGTTTCGGATCGTTCGACAACTTCTTCGGCCCCCGCTACTACTCGTCATCCAAGCTGCTGTCCACGTTCTTCAACTACATTTCCAATTACTTCCGGCGTCAGACGGACGACACGGTTTTCCTGGTCGTCATGCTGCTGCTGCTGGTCCTCCTGATCCTCCGCCGCGCCCCGCGCGTACCGGCCGGCGAACGGCGCAAGCTGAAATACTTCGACATGGAGGTGCTGACGCTGGTCATGGCCATCTCGGTGGTCGTGCTGCCGCACCACATCCAGGCACAGTCCGTCGTTTCGCTGCGCCATATCCTGCCCGCCTTCCTGTTTTTCGTGGGGTGGGCCCAGTTCGACGAGGCCCCGAAACGCATCAGGTGGCCGGCGATGGCGGTCCTCGTCGTCACGTGCATCTGCAGCATCGCAATCGTGACCGACGGGTTCCTGCGTTTTGACCGCGAAATGGACGATTACCCGGCGCTGTTCGATACGACGAAGGGGGGACGGCGCCTCCTCAAGGTGGCCGACAAGCAGAACAGCCGCGTCGTGATAACCGGCGCGCTCTGGCACATCCACCATCTCTACGGCGTTTTCAAGGGCGGAATCACCGACACCGGGTTCGCGGAACACCCTCATAATCCGGTTCAGTACCGCCCGGGAATGGTGCCGCCCGACATGGGGCTTGATTTCCAGAGCAATCCCGCCTGGCGATATTTCGATTACGTGCTGGTTCGCAGGGAACCGGTTGATCATGTTTCACAAGTTCTCGATTCGCTTGAACAAATCTCCGAAAACCGGGGATGGACCCTGTACCGCGCGATCGACTGGCCAGCACCCCGTCCAGCCGACCTTGAACCCGTTGCAAATCCCCGAAGAAAGTTTTTTAATGGCTCAATCGATATGCGGCCCGGCGGCATTTCCTGGTTGACGAAACCGATGGAGGGCATCAATGAACAGCCACCGAAGGGGATTCCTCATGACGAACGTCCGGCAGTTGATGATGGCGGCGGCGTGCTGCCTGCCCCTGGCCCTGGCGTCGTGCGGGGACGGGAACGAACCGGCGGACGACCTGATTACCGACTTGGACACAATCCAGCAGGACGTCATTGATGTCGACACCGCCGTGCCCGACACGGTCCAGGACCGCGTGGAGGATACCACGGACACGGCCGTGACCGACCTCGGGCCCGATTCGATCGAACCCGGCACCTTCGGCGCGCCATGCTCGAAAAACGAGGACTGCTACAGCAACATGTGCATCGAGGGCCCCGAAGGGTTCATCTGCACACAACTCTGTCTCGAGGGCGGATGTCCGGAAGGTTACATGTGTTCCGGCATCATGAATACGTTCCCGGACACCATATTCCTGTGCATGCCCGAATTTTCGAAGGTCTGCGCGGCATGCACGGCCGACAACCAGTGCGCCGGCGGCAAATGCATCGAATTCGCCGAGGGTAAATTCTGTACGGTGCCATGCGGAACCGGGGACTGTCCGTCGAATTACCAGTGTTCCGACGTCACCGGCCAGTCTGAACGCTTCTGCGTGCCGCCCAGCGGGTCGTGCCTGTGCCGCGCCAAGGACGTCGGCACGAAACGCGCCTGCCAGGTCGCGAACGACGTCGGGACCTGCTACGGATACGAATCGTGCGACCCGGAAGTCGGGTACACCGCGTGCGACGCCGTTCCGGCCACGACGGAGGACTGCAACGGGCTTGACGACGACTGCAACGGGATACCGGACGACGAAATCGGCGACGGCGACGCGTGCACGATCGACAACGAATTCGGTTCCTGCCCCGGGGTAAACATCTGCATGGGCAGCAAGGGCTGGACGTGCAGCGCCCCGACACCGGCACTGGAGACCTGCAACGGCATCGACGACAACTGCGACGGCGAAACCGACGAGGACTTCAAGGTTGACGGCCTGTACGGCACCATCGACAACTGCGGCGCCTGCAACAGGTCCTGCGTCGGCATCTTCCCGAACGCCACCGTCGACTGCGACGCGACCGGCGCGGTTCCGCGGTGCGTTGTCGTCGACTGTGACGACGGTTTCTACAAACTGAACGATTACCAGTGCATCCCGATGACATCGACCATCTGCAACCCGTGCGTCATCGACGCGGACTGCATCCTCGAGGGTGCGCGCTGCGTGGAACTGGGCGATGGCGGCACATACTGCGGCAAGGGTTGCGTGGAATCCGGCGAATGCCCGCCCGGTTACGACTGCGTGCCGTTCGACGGCGGCAGCAACCAGTGCGTTCCGGCATCCGGCAGCTGCGCCTGCGACACCCCCGACCCGAACATCACCCGCGTCTGCACCGTGTCGGCGCAGGTCGATCCGGAATCGCCCGTTTACACATGCACCGGCCTGCAGCGCTGCGGTGAAACCGGCTGGACCGACTGCGAACTTCCGGCCGAAGAATGCAACATGATCGACGACAACTGCGACGGCGACATCGACGAAGGATTCACGGAAGCGGCTACGGGCCGCTATGTGGCCGACACCGACTGCGGCGTCTGTGGAAACAACTGCTCGGCCCAGACGGTCGCCAACGGATACGGCGTGTGCGACACGGCACGACCGATTCCAGACTGCATGGTCGAATGCAACGGCGGGTACTACAACGTCGACGGCAACCCGGCCAACGGATGCGAATGCGTGTACGCCGGCCCGGACGACCTGCCCGGCGGCGGGGACGCCGACTGCGACGGTATCGACGGCACGACCGAGGGCGCGATATTCGTGGCGAAATGGGGCAGCGACGCCAACCCCGGCACGATTGACAACCCGGTCCGTACCCTGGGCGCCGCATTCGCAAAGGCCGAAACGGGCGGAAAGGACGTGTACGTCGCAACCGGCATCTATACCGAACCGATCAGCCTGCGCGCGGGCATCAGCGTTTACGGCGGATTTTCGGCCGATTTCAAAATACTTGACCCGGTCGCGTACGAAACCGTCATCCTGGGCCAGGAACCGACGGTCATGCTGCCAGGCGCGGTCAACGCCGTCGGCATCACCACAGGCGGCGCCGGCACGACCGTGTTCTCCGGCTTCGTGGTTATCGCCTACAACAGCAGGACGTCCGGCCAGAATTCGATCGGCCTTTACATCCGGGACTGCAATTCGGCGCTGACCGTCCAGAACTGCCGCATCGTCGGCGGCCTTGCCGGCAACGGCGCGCCCGGCGCGCTCGGGGTTTCGGGTGACGACGGCCTCGCAGGCACGCCCGGCACCAACGCGTTCGACATCGGGCAGGCAACCTGCGGCATCACCAACGCCGGTGGCGCCGGCGGCAACTTCACCTGCGGCGGCTCGACCAACGTGTCCGGTGGCGCTGGCGGCACGGCGATCTGCCCCGATTTCGACGAGGACACCACCGGGTGCGCGACCGGTCCGAGCGTCTTCTATCCCGACCGTGTCATCCTGCAAAACCGCACGACGACGGAAAACGGCGTCCAGGGACAGAACAGCGGCGGCGCCGGCGGTCTTGCGGGTTACGATTCGATCATCGACAGCGATTGCGGCTATTCCGGGTCATGCGGTTCCTGTTCGGTACCAACCATGGGGTCCCGCACGGGTGCAGTCGGTCTGCCGGGCTCCGGCGGCACTGACGGCGCGGGCGGGGGCGGCTGTGTCTCAACGGCCGGCAACGTCGTGGACGGCATCTGGGTTCCGTCGACCGCAACGGGCGGCGAAGCCGGCCTTCATGGCGCTGGCGGTGGTGGCGGCGGCGCGGCCGGCAGCGTTGAAACGCTGAACTGCAGCGCGGATGACGGCCAGGTTCGGGGATACAGCGATCTTGGTGGTTCGGGCGGCGGCGGTGGATCCGGCGGATGCGGCGCTACCGGCGGAACAGCGGGTGCTTCCGGCGGCGGTTCGTTCGCGATTTTCGCGGCATTCACGTACGCTCCGGCCAGTGTTCCCGCCGTGCTTGCCGTCGAGGTCCAGCCCGGACAGGGCGGCATCGGCGGCAACGGCGGCCCGGGCGGGGTCGGCGGGGCGGGCGGTGCCGGCGCCCTGGGCGGCGCGGACGGCGCCGTCGTCAATGAAACATTCTGCGCGGCGGGCGGCGGTGCCGGCGGCAACGGCGGCGCGGGCGGTCACGGCGGCGGCGGCGGCGGCGGCTGCGGCGGGCCTGCATACGGCCTGTTCGTCAACGGCATCGACACCGCCCTTGTCGACGGCTGGAAAACGGCCATGACCTTCAGCGGCAGCGGGGTCGGGGGCGCCGGCGGTACGGGCGGAACCTCGTTCGGCGCGGACGGCAGCGATGGCGCCAACGGCACTGCCGCGAACACCAATTTCTGACACCTTTTTCCACCCGGGATGAAACAAGTCATGAACTCAAAGAATTCAATACTGCTGGTTTGCATGGTTCTTGCGGCCGCTGCCCTGTCTTGCGGCGGCGCCCCGGCAAAGGCGCCTGGCGACGGGATGACCGGCGGCACGCTGGTATTTTCGGACGACTTCAACCGGGACGCGCTGGGCACGGACTGGGACAACAAATCGGGTAAGTGGGAAATCCGCGACGGGTGGGCCCACATCACCGGCGACAAAAACGCCGGGCTGTGGCTGAAGACGCCCCTTCCCGACAGGGCCCGCGTCGAATTCGACGCCAAATCCACGTCGCCCGACGGCGACCTGAAATTCGAAATTTTCGCCCGCGCACGCGAACACCAGTCTGGTTACATCGTCATACTTGGCGGCTGGAACAACAGCGTCAGCATCATCGCCAGGCTGAACGAACACGGCCAGGATCGCCTGGAATCCGGCGTGGTCGCCGACCTCGGCCGGGTACACCACTTCGCGGCCACGAAAAACGGCGACACCCTGCGCTGGTTCCTGGACGGCAAGCCGGTTCTGGCGTTCAAGGACGGCGACCCGATCGACGGCGTTTACTTCGCATTCAACAACTGGGCGTCAAATGCCTGGTACGACAACCTCCGCGTGTACGACCTGTCTTCAAATTGACACATGCGACGTGGTCCCGGGGCCTCCCGGGGCTCACGCACCCGTTTTCCCGGGGTTGACACCCCCCGTTTTCCCGGGGCCTCGCTTCGCTCGGGACGGGGGAAAAATCGGGTGGAGGGCGACGTTTTCCCAGGGCTGACGCCCTGGACTGGAATATGGCGGGCCTCCCTTCGGTCGGGCCTCGTCCGAGCGCAGCGAGGCCGGCCATTCGTCAGCCCGGGGCGTCAGCCCCGGGGCTGCGTGGTGCGCCACCGGGTGTAAACAGGCCGACCGGACCGCGAGATAGCCCGAACGAGGCGAACGGCCCGCATTCGCACGAGAAGGGGTGCAGTGTAAAAAGCGGAAGGGGACACCCGGCCGGACACCCGAACATTGAATGAAAACAAAAAAGGTGGCGGGCGACGTGGAAAAATCAGGTGGGAAGATTCATTCTGCGGACGTTTTGCTGCCGTCCGGCTGCATCACGGCCACGAAGGCCTTCATGATGTTAAGTTCGTCGCGGCAGTCGCGCAGCCAGCCCGCCGTGCGCGATTGAAGCTGCCACAGGAGGCGGGTTCCGGTCGCGGGCTGCTTGTCGCACAAAGCCATGAATTCGCTGCGGGACAGGAACATGACTACGGTCGGTCCCCTTGCGACAGCCGACGCCAGCCGGATCTTTTCGTCGACCAGGCACATTTCGCCCAGGCAGGTTCCGGCAGGGAAAACACGCACAGAATATCCGTCCTTCATGACGTCCACGGCGCCGAAAAGCACGCAGTGCATCCCGTCGGACAGTTCACCGGCGTTGAATATCACTTCGCCGTCGGCGTAATAGTGCCTGGCCGTCGACGAAAACAGGCGCAACCATTCCGCCTGTGTAAGTCCGCGGAACAACGAGTGTTCCCTGACAACGTCGCCGATGCACGGCGATGCCTTGCCGACGGGCACCGCGCATTCGCCTGAAGCGGCGACATCCGGGTCCGGATCCGTAACCTGGGCAATCACGACGGAAATATTGTCGGTCCCCCCGGCGGCATTGGCGTACGCCAGCAGCTTCGACGCGCAGCGGGAAGGGTCGCCGTTTTCGCCCAGTTTAACGATGAAATCGTCACGCACGAGACCATGCAGTCCATCAGAACACAGCAGTATCCGATCGAAATCCCGGAGTTCGACGTCCATGACGTCGGGAACCACGACGCCAGGCACGCCCAATGCCCTGGTCAATACGTTTTTCATGGGGAATCGCGAAATGTCGGCCGCCGAAATCATTCCGCCGTCGACCAGCCCCTGCAGCAGGGAATGATCCGCTGTCAGACGCACCGCCGCATGGTTGCGCAGAAGGTAAGCCCGCGAATCGCCGACGTGGGCCACGAAAAGCCGGCGGCCGGCCACCAGCGCAAGAACCACGGTGGACCCCATACCGGTAAGCGCATCCGATCCCGCGGCCGCGTCCACGGCGGCAACCCTCTGTATTTCAACGTCGGCCGCCAGTATCGCATCGCACAGCATCGACATGACGTTCTGCCGGGTTGCCAGGCACTCGGACGCATCGACGTCCGCCGCGGTCGACACGGCAACGAAACGGTCGACGATTCCACGGAATTCCCTGACGTGATTCATAATCACGTCACAGGCAATCGAACTGGCGACGTCACCGCCCGCATACCCGCCCATCCCGTCCGCGACGATGAACAGACCCAGTTCCGCATCCATGCGGATGCTGTCCTCGTTGCGCTGCCGCACCTTTCCGGTATCCGAACGGCCATCATGGGTCAGAATCACGGGGTCCTCCGCACTGGAACCTCAACCGGCCGGGATGTTAATACGAAAATGTGGTCCAGACCAGAAACCTGTGAGCGATCAGGCCGCCAAGCGTTGCTTCTTCCACCCACCTGTCTGATGCGCCGGCAGACTGCGTGACACCCTGGATGGTAGCCCCCTCCAGCGCCGGGCCGGGGAAAAACGCACAGTAAGCCACAGCGACTTCGATCCACTTGAACGGATGCCAGAAGACAGTCAGATCCAGTTCGTGCCCTATGAACGCCCCGTTACCGGACGGGATCAGGAGGCCGCGATCCATGGTCCAGGCACCGTTCCTGGTCCCGTTCCCTGTGTATGTGTTGAAGTGCTGGTACAGCCCGCCGTCGGCGGTCTGCGAAAAAATGTGGTAATCCAGCCAGATGTCGAGCCCGTCCACCGGCTTCAGACGGAACGTTGGCGCGATGTCCCAGATGCCCCCGGCCCGGAACACATCCATGAACCCCAGGAAGTTGTGCGTGGAACCGAACGCGGGCCGGAACGCGCTGCTTTCGTTGTCCCACGGAGTGGAATCGCCCGACGCGTACAGGAAAGACACGCCAAGCAGCGGTTTCGCCGGAACGAATTGGAATTCGTACGAGGCGTCGGCCAGGAAGATGCTGGCCAGGTGATTTGACGTCTGCAAAACCGCGTCCTGCGTCCACGAACTGACGCGCCCGAACTGCACGGCGGCCTCGCCCGAAATCCTGAGTCCCCCGACCGGCTTGAAAATCACACGACCGCCGACGGTTCCCAGTTTCATGGTGAAATTGGCGAAAGCGTCGTCCTGGTAGAAGCCGTACAGTTCGGCGTCCATCCATTTGACTGGATGGTCTGTCGCGATATAAAGCCCTGAAAACGACTCGTAATCTTCCCTGGTATCGGTGCTGAATATCGGCCCCAGGCCGCTTTTCACCAGGGTCGTGAACGCGTCAATCTTCACCGCCCCCGGCCTGTGCCAGACCAGACGCGCCCCGTCATACGTCTGTCCGGTCGAGCCCGAAGACCCGGAATTCACATGAAGCGTCGAACCGTAGTCCATCGTGAACCGCCCTGCCCTGAACGTCAGGCCGGTGCCGCCGATGTTCCTGAATTCAAAATACGCCTGGAAGATGTCCAGGCTGCCGTTTCCATTGGTACGAAAGTTCGTTTCCTCGCCCCACTTCCGGGAGTCCTGGACCGTCACGACTGCCTCGAACCCCGGGGCCGGTTCGAACGAAAACCCCAGCATCAGGCGCGAACCGACGTAAAACGAATCATCGTCCAAATATTCGACCGGCCTGCCGGGAATCGTCGACGGTTTTGCAGCCCCCAGCGACCGGGTGTTATGGCAGAAATCCGGACGAATCCGCAGGTAAATCGAGGGTTTGAATTTCATCGCGCCGAAGCTCTGCCCTGCCTTCAGCGCGGCAACCTCCTGCTTGAGGCGATCGATTTCGTCGTAGCGTTTTTTCAGTTCCTCCTGGTTGCGCAGGATCTCCGCCTGCCCCGCCAGGATTCGTTCCTGAATGTCGGACACCTGTTGTCCCGCGGCTGCGTCATCCGGCCGCCCGACGATTGATGATTCCTGTGAAAACGCCGGAGCCGTCACGCAGGTGATGCAAGCCGTTGCGCAGACGACGACGCCGATCAGCGCGGACAGGCCGATCCGCACAGACTTCGAAGGGCAGTTTGCTGAC
This sequence comes from uncultured Anaeromyxobacteraceae bacterium, assembly GCA_964470365.1. Classification (GTDB taxonomy): domain Bacteria; phylum Myxococcota_A; class UBA9042; order DTJE01; family DTJE01; genus JAGOFO01. The sequence continues at coordinate 10,210 of CAYYCO010000086.1, forward strand.
ATCGTGGTAACGCATGACCTGTAAGAAACGCACGACTTTCTAACATGCCGCTAGTCGTTTGCCAACAGCCGGTCCGGAACGCCGGGCTCACGCCCCGGGAAGGCCGGGCATCCGCCAGCAAGCCCGGGGCATCATCCCTGTGGATCTGAATTTTTCCGAGCGATGGCGGAGTGTTCCGGCCGGGGAGTCCCCTGAAGCGACTTGCCCCACCCG
>CAYYCO010000087.1:0-10173 GCA_964470365.1 uncultured Anaeromyxobacteraceae bacterium
TCGTGCGTGATGGTCGCTTCCGGTACTCCGAACAACGGTGGGCCGGGTTTCATGTGACAGTGACTCTTCCTGAAGGCGCGGACGAAGCAACATTACTGCCGATCATCTGGGCGGAAATCCGGGAATGGAAACGTATCGGCACGCTGTGCACCGGCGTGACCGTGAGGGAGGTTTGACGTGGCGTCGATACTCGAAGAAACCACCGAATTCGTTGAAGGCATCACGCAGTTCGATACGACTGACCCCATTGAAGGCGGCCCCGCCGGCATCGACAACGAACCGCATAAGCAACTGGCCGCCAGGACGAACTGGCTCCGGCGCAAACTGGAGTCAGAGACCCGTCAGATCATCGTCAACGACGCGGAAGGTGTACCTCATTACATGGTCTGGATTCCCAGGATCATTCTGCCCGCCGGCGCCCTCGGTACCGGCATTCCGTCGCAGGATCTGTACCTGGGCGGCTTCGCCGTCGACCAGTTTCTGTGTGCGGTGGAAACGGGCAAGGCCATATCGCATCCCCTGAAACTTCCAACCAACAGCATCACCTTGGCCGATGCCCAGACTGCTGCGGCGGCACGCGTCATCGAAGGTGCTGCGTGCGAGATGCTGTCCGCGAAGGACTGGGGACATCTGGCGTGGTTGGTGGACCTGATTGGACACCCCATCGAAGGCAGCTTGGTGGATGGTGCCTTTCCCGGCTCAGAGGACTGGGACGGCCGCGGCGAACCCGGCACGGGGCGCAATATCGGCGTGTCCGGTCCCGCGGCCTGGTACCACAACGGACTGCCGAGCGGCATCAAGGATCTCGTGGGCAACCTTTACCACATGTGCCCCATCAACATGTCGCTGGCCCAGATTTACCTGACGTTCACCGTTGAACTCGCGAATGGAATCTCGGACTCAGACCCAACTATCAACTTGCTCGACCTCAACGATACGCCACAGGGGGCGTTTTACGGCTGGCCGTTGGACGGTGCCGTGCTTGTGACCATCAGTGACGGCGTCAACACCGAGTACATTGACTACGCCACGCTGACCATCGACGGAGTTGACCCGACACAGGGGCTGCTGAGTGGGTGTGTGCGTGGTCGTTTCGGTGGAGCCCACTCATTCGTCGCTGGCTCAACGGTGACTATCACAAGACCGTTTTGGGCGGTGGAAGATGCGTGGGCTGCCCGTCTGGATGGTGCGTTGGGGGATCAGATAACCGACACCGAACTGACCCTGAAAGCCTTCGACCTGGGGTTGTCACCCCTGCCGGTACCAATGGCGGGAGACGTGCTGTCAATCGGTGATGAGGATGTATTGGTCACGGATGTGGATGGTCTGACCTGCACGATAGAGCGCGCGCAGAACGGCACGGCTATCGCCGCTCACAACGACAGTGCATACGTTTACCGGTACTCGCCGTTGATGGCACGAACCATGGTTCACGCGCAGGTGGGGCACGCAACCGGTGCGATTCGAGGTGGCTTGCTCGAAGAGTACTACCTCCGGAACCCTGGGGTTGCCGTGGGGATGGCAAAGGTGCGTTACTTCATGGGTGGAAGCGGCGACGTCCTGTGTCGCGGTGGCGCGTCCGCGCCCGGCGCGTGGGAGCCGGAAGGGGGCCTGGCAGAGGTTTTTCTTCCCGGGAGTTCGACGCCCAGTTCCGGGCTGGCTTACACCGGATTTAGATGCGTCTGGCGCCCGAATTTTGACTGATCCTTGCGGTTAAACTTCAAAGGGTGGCATTCTCAAGTTCGCTGACGCGCATTCTCAAGTTCGCTGACGCGCTACACCTTGCTCCCGGAACGACATCCCCGATATATTTCAATCGGGCGCGTCCATGGGGTTCGGTCCCTTCAGAGCTTGCCCATTCGGAAATCACCACCGCCTTCCGACGGTAATATCCCCTCCTGCGATTAGCGAACCGCCGTTCCGACGGCCCCCTGACCACCCGGCAATGCCACGGGTCAGAAAGCACCTCTGTCTCCCCGGACGCCAACTTATCCCCGCCGCTTTCGCAGCTGGACTCGGTCGGTACGCCGTCAGGCGCCACACCTTTCGGCAGTGGCCACCCACCGGTTCCGGATCATCGACAGGGCATCCGCGGACAGCGCGCGCCATCCCGAAGGATTGCGCGGCCTCGCTTCAGGGGTTTGAGCCTTCCGATGGTTAGGACACCGGCGTGAGGTTTCCCTGCGTTTCGTTGTCCGGGCTCTCCTGGGTTTTCCCTCCCTGAGGCCTTCCCCTTCCCCGGTCTTGGCCTTTAGGCCGCCTCTCGGGTACTTCGTGGAAGGTTCCCGGTCTGGGTACCTTTCCCTGTACTTCAGAGTTTCAAAGAACCAGGGAAATTGGCTTGTCTCTTCCGAGACTGCCGGCCTCTTCGAGGTTTCTGCCCCGTTTCACGCCGCTTCCCGGATTCGCCCTTTCGGGTTCATCCGAAGAACCGGCGGGAACGTCGGGCCGGCCATCCGAATTCCCGTCGTCACGTCCATTTCGAAATATAAAACGGCAAAAACGACCGGTCAATAGGTATGTGGAAAACAGCAGACAACACTTTGTTTTAATTGAACAATCCAAACAGGACAATTAAGACCTTGATTTTATGCACACAAGTTTTGAACAGGGGCGCAACCGCTTCTACGCTGAATGAGGCGACACGAAGTCCAGTCGCACGCAGAACCGGTCACGATTTCCCGATTTCGACAGCCTTCCGGTCCGCTCCAGCGGCGGACGCGCCGCGCCCCGACCCGTGAAAATCAGACTCGGGGGGTCCAGGTTGACGAAAAGAAATTTACAATTTTCTTTGATTTTTTTTTCGCAGACACCCGATCCGGGCGGGAATGAAGCTATTCGGAAAGCATGGAACGAACGACGAGCATCAGCTGGCGGACGCTGTACGGTATCCGGATGCCCCTGCCACGGACGTAATGCAGGTATTCGTCGTCCAGCAGCGGCGCCGCCGGCCCGGAACAGAACACCACGGGTATTTCGATGTGATCCATGCGGTATCGATCGCAGATGTCACGTCCCCCCATTCCGGGCATGACCACATCAAGAATCATCAGCCTGACGCCGCCGCGTTCATCCGATTCCAGAAGACGCTGAACGGCCTCGGGCCCGCTGGCCGCACGGAGCACCCTGAATCCCGCTTTCTCAAGCGCCCTGGCCTCAAGATCCACCGCGGCCGCATCGGCGTGCGCAACCAGTATCGTTGCGGGTTCCAATGGTCGAATCCGGGGAGGCGGCTCGTCGGATATGAATTCGCCGCCGGGGGCGCAGAGCGGAAGATAAACCTTGAATTCCGTTCCGTGGCCGATTTCGCTGAATACCTGGATGAAGCCGCCAAGACTGTCCACGATGCCATATACCGTGGACAACCCCAGACCGGTTCCCTTCCCCATTTCCTTGGTCGAAAAGAACGGTTCCCACATGTGCTCGAGCACTTCCTTGGGCATGCCGATGCCGCTGTCACCGACAACTATCAGCGCGTAGGCTCCGGGCTGGCACCGCGGATGGCCTGCAACCATGGACGCGTCCACCGCCGCCACGGAGGTGCTGATTGTAAGCGCCCCGCCGTATGGCATGGCGTCCACCGCGTTGACCGTAAGATTCATGAAGACCTGTTCCAGCCGGCTTTTTTCCGCGCTGACGAGCAGCCTGGCGCCGGAAGACTTGACCGACACGGCGATGTCCGCACCGATCAGCCGCTGGAGCATCTTCAACAATCCGGAGATTATGAAATCAATGTCCAGTTCCTCACGGCCGGCACTGTCCTGGCGACTGAATGTCAGCAACTGTCCGATCAGCGATCGCGCGCGCTCACCCGCCTCAAGAATCTGTTCGACCTCGTCCTGGCCGCGCGGATCGGCGTATTGACCCACCACCAGAGCGTCCGCCGCACCGATTATGACCTGGAGGATATTGTTGAAATCGTGGGCTATGCCGCCGGCGAGACGTCCGAGCGCCTCCATGCTGCGGGCCTGGTGCACAAGTCTTTCGACCTGCTGCTGCCGGGTGACGTCCTCGACGATGCCGATTATCAGTTTGACCGATCGGTCCGCATCGATGACAGGAACCTTTCGGAGCCTGATGTTGCGGCCGACTTCCTCACCGAGCCAGGAATTTTCGATCATCACGGAAACGCCCTGGGTGACCACATCGTTATCGGACTTGGCGGATCGCCGGGCGACGTCTTCCGGAAGTGCCTCGAAGTCGGTCCGACCGATAACCTGGGAGGCCGGCACCCCGGACAGATTCGCAAGAGTGGAATTCCAGATGACGTATCGACCTGAAGGAATCTCCTTGACGAAGGCGCCCAGAGGCATGTTTTCGATCAGCGCCTCCATGAGGCCGCGCTGGCGGCGGAATTCGACTTCCTGCATCTTTTCGGCAGTGATGTCGCGCTGGACGCCGTTCAGGATCCATTCCGGACGCCCGAATATCGATTCAATCCTGTCGATGCCCCCTACGCACAGGAACCACCGCCACCCGCCGCCATGGTCTGGCATCCTGAATTCGACGCGGTATTCGCGCCTGGTGAACGGCTGGCGGAGTTCGCGAACGACCGAAGGAAGATCGTCGGGGTGAATCATCGCCCTGAACTGGTCCCAGGTGGCCGGTGCGGAGGCGGCGTCGCATCCGACCACATGTGCCCAGTTCGAATGGAGCCACATGGTCCCGCGTTCCAGGTTGACCTCGAAAAGTCCGTCCCCGGCCGCCGTCAGGATGTTGTCCAGGCGCCAGTTCGTGCGCTCGAGTTGCGCCGTGGTCCTCTCGCGGACCGATACGTCGCGGATACTCCACACCCTTCCATCCAGCCTGCCCTCGAACATGTACGGGATGGAATAGATTTCAAACAGCCTGCCGTCGCGCAGTTCCACCCGTTCGAAGCCTTCCGACCCCGGTGTGGCAAGGAACTGCATCATCCGTCGCTGGAGGGCATCGGGCGACACGACCTGGGCGACGATGGCATCAAGGAGAACACGGGCATCAAGGCCCCTCACGGAAGGCGAGCCTTCACGGTCGCCGGCCTGTTCACCCGTCACCGAACGGAAACGCCAGTTCATGGCAATGACCCTGCCGGCAAGGTCATGAATCAGGAGGCCGTCCGCCGCGGCGCTGACCCCCGCCTCGAGTTGAGCCCGCGAACGGGTGATAAGCTTGACCGGCACCTCCAGCCCCCGGAAGATCAGGCCATCCACCATCACGAACAGTGCGGAGCCCTCGACAATCTGGCCGAGGATCGACAGCCAGTCGCCGGCGAAACATGAGGAGGTGGCGATGGCGCCGGATACCGTAAGCAACGCCGTGGCCGAGATCATGAACCTGAGGCCGCCCCTGCCGGGCAGCCCGGGCACCGCCGGACGCCGTCCGACAACAGTATTCAGGAGCCAGGCCAGCGCGACGGCGGCGAGCAATGCGCACGAGCCTTCGAGAATGGCCCTTGCAACGACGAGGTGTTCAAACGCCTGCGGGCTGGACGGGGAAGTCCCGGAGAAGAGGATTATCGCCGAAGCGACCGTGGCGACGGACATCGACAACGCGGTCCAGCCGTACCTGTGGACACGTAGTCTGGCTGCAAACGGAGCGACGACGACGACGACCGCCAGGACCATGTTCGCGGCAAGCCCCAGCACGTGGTGTGTAAACACGTCGGTGGGCGCCAGAAGGCCGACGCCGGGCAGCGCCAGCACGCGCAGGGCCTCCAGGACCACGATGCCCGGCATCGAGGCGCCAATGAACAAGAAGTACCTGTCGGACGAAAGCTTGAACGTCCGCGTCGAGAATATGTATATGGCTATCAGCATGATGACGAGCCAGCTGTCGACAAACAACTGGCCCGTCCGCAGGTCCATCGACGAGACTATCATCGCCGCTGCAACAACCGACGCCCAGGTCAACAGCGACTGTCTCCTGATGCGGATGTGGTTGCCGGTACCCACGTCGACCCCCGCAACGCGACTGCCGTGAACGAAAACCGGACCCCGGATCGGACATTATGGAGGCGATGGTATCACGAAACAGGTCAAGGTGCCCCCCTTGAGCCGCGCGCAATGCCGCGCGCAATGCCGCGCGCCTTGACGAAACCGTCATTTATCTATAGTGATTGACGCACACCGATGCGCATATTGCCGCAAACGCAGGAGGAACCGGACATGCGTGGATTCAGACGGATTCGAACGGGGACGATCGCGGCGCTGGCCGCGATCACGATGGTCCTTGGTGTCCAGGGATGTCTCTCGACTCCTGATCTTGAAACGCCGGAGCCCTACGACTACGACAGCACGGCGATCCTGATTACAAATCCTGACTGGGGCGTCATACCGCTTCCCAACAACTTCCTGAACCCGGTGAAGCAGGCTGAAATCGTTTACATACCCGGCGTTGAGGCCCCGGCGGAACTTCCCGTCAACATGGCCCTGCCGATCGTCGACGAACTGGCCGCGCAGGTGGCCGGGGATCTCGGGTACGACGTCGCCCAGGACACCGACCTGACGAAGGCGCTGATCACCGGCATGAACAGGCTGGACGGCTGGGTGACCAGCTTCGCCCCGAAAATCCCCTTTTCAAGGCTTCCCGACTACGATTCCATCGTTCCTTTCGACGGTACGAACGGCGCCGCCGCCAACCTGTTCCTGCTGGATATCACGGACCCCGCGGCCGCGGTCGTCGTCACGCCCGACAAATACTACAGGGTCGTGAACTGGGAACTGCGGGACGCATATCCCTATTACCTGTCGCTGCGTTATGCGCCCGCCGGAATGTTCCAGGCGCCGGCCGACTTCCTTCCCGGACATACCTACGCGGTGGTCGTCACCGGGGTCGATGAAACGACCGGCATAAAGGCATTCGTCCCGGCCGTGGACGGCCCGGCCACTGAAAAGGAACCGGTCCAGCCGGAAAACACCTTCCTGGTGTTCGCGGCCCCGGACGCGGAATGTCCCGACGACGGCGAATGCATGTTCACCGCGCACAACGAATTCACCGGCGACGATGTCGGACTGACCTACATCACAAAGGCAGGTAACCCGGTGAACAGCGTGCTGACGGGCCTTGACGCGATCCGCGAGGCGGAGGGCGCACGCCAGATAACCGATTACGTACTGACCATCTGGGAAGGCCTCGACACGGTCGCAGGCGTCCGGGAACGGACTGATGTCGTGGCCGCGTTCCAGTGGACCACGGTGTCGAACCCGATGCCCGCGTTTTTCGACGCGGCCGGCGCGCTGATGGGCGGAAACCCGGTACTGCCCTCGCCCGCCGACTACGTCGCCGAGGGCGCCGTGCAGAAAATCATGGCAGGTTGCAACCCGTCGATCGGTTTCAATTTCAAGTCGGCCGTGGCCGACGACACGGTGACGACAGACACTGTCAAGCTGTACGCGGTATCGGGTGACGCCGACGTCACGCTGACCGAAGTCCCGGCGACTGTCACCCCGACAACCACCGGCGACACGACAAGCGTGGTCGTCAAGGCAGTATCGCCCCTGACCCCGTCAACGCGGTACGCGGTCGTCGTCACCAGCGGCGTGATGAACGCCGGAAAGACCCGCCGCGCGGTTGACGAAACATATTTCGGGCTGACGCGGGCGGCGCTTGCGGTCACCGGCGACGACGGCGAAGTCACCGGCTACCTGGACACTCCGCTGGTCGGCGACGACGGACAGGGCGGCAGGACCTGGAATTCACCGAACCTCGACAGCAGGCTGGACACGCTGATCCTGAACCACTGCATGGCTAATCCGATTGACCCCGTGGCTGCCCCGATCAGGGACGTCACGCAGGCCGCGCTGGACGAGGCGAAGGACGGCGGGTTCGGCGTGATGAAGGTCCTGGAATCGCTGGAAGGTCTCCGGGCCGTGTACAAGCCGATATTTGATGCCGTGGTGCTTGACGCCGGCCTGGTCGACGCGCGCGAGGATATCGTGCTCGGCTGGACCTTCACCACCGGCGCCTGCAACTAGGGGGAAACGATGATGAAAAAGACAGCATTCAATGTCCGCCTTCCCGCGATCGTCCTTGCCGCCGCGTTAACGGTGGTGGCCGCCGACGCGGGCGCGAACGGTTTTTACATCCAGGAAATGACCGCGTCGGGCCTGGGCCAGGCGAATGCCACGGTCGCGGGCGGCGCCGGTCCGGCGAACCAGTACACCAACGCTGCCAACCTCGTATATTCCAACGGTTTCTGGATCGAGGGCGCCATCACGCTTTTCAATCCGGTCGGCTATTACCAGAACGACGTGACTGGCGTGCGTACGAAATTCGCCGATGATCCCCAGCCGGTTCCGTCGGTTTTCGCGTCGTACAAAATCAACGACTGGGTGGCGGTGGGCCTGGCCGAATTCACTAACTTCGGGCTGGCCATCAACTGGCCGGAGGACTGGGAAGGCAACCACAAGATCATCAGTTCGTCGATGCAGACGTTCACGATCAACCCGAACATCGCATTCGGGCCGTTCAAGGGGTTTTCGATTTCGCTCGGTTTCGACGCGATGTACGGAAACTTTGAAATCCGGAAGGCGCTGACGCTGGGCCTGTCCCCCGCGTCGTCCACCGGCCTGAACACAATCAACCTTTCCGGCGAATCCTGGGGCTTCGGCGCCAACATCGGCCTGATGTACCAGCCGGCCGACTGGGTCAGGATCGGCGCGGGCTACCGCACTGGAATCAAAATTTCCGCTGATTCGGGCTACGTCGATTTCGATGTTTCCGACCCGTGGGCCGCCCGGTTCAAGGACCAGCGGTTCAGCGCCGACATCAACCTGCCGCACATCGTCTTCCTGGGCGTGCGCTTCATGCCGTTGAAGGGTCTTTCCCTTGAACTGGATGCCCAGTGGATCCAGTGGTCATGCTGGGACAAGCTGACCTTCAAACTGTCGGAAGGCATATCGCTCGGTCCGGACGCGAACCAGATGGAACTTGCCGAGGTGTCGAATTACCACGACGCATGGCAGATCCGCCTGGGCGGCGAATACAAGTTCTTCAACAACCATTTCACGGCCAGGCTGGGCTTCCTTTGGGACCAGAACCCGGCTTCGTCGCAGTACTTGAGCCCGATGCTTCCCGATTCCGAACGCGTGATGCCGACGGTCGGGTTCGGTACCGAATGGGCCGGTTTCTTCGTCGACCTGGCGTACATGCCCGTTTTCACGCTGAAGCGCACGGTGACCTGGGCCGACGACCTGAACGACTTCCCGGGGACGTATCAGAGCGTGACGCACGTCGTGGTCGCATCGCTGGGTTACCACTTCGACGTCGTCAACGGAAAGGCGCGGATTCCGGAATACGGCGCGGCGGAACCGGTGCTTGACGAAGAAATCTGGCCGGTCGGCGATTCTGAAGCCGTCGAAAGCCCCGAACAGCAGGCGGCGCCGGCTGCCGAGTGACCATCCCGTCGAAACCGCAGACGATCAGATCCACTTTTTCCGTGAAAAGAACAGCAGCATCCCCCCGGCGACGAGGATGAAAGCGCACCAGACCGCCGGATAGCCCCATTCGGAACCGATTTCGGGCATGTTGTTGAAATTCATGCCGTAAATGCCCGCGATGAACGTCAACGGAATGAAGATCGTCGATATGATGGTCAGTATCTTCATCACCTCGTTCATCCGCAGGCTGATTCCGGCAAGATGGACCTCCAGGATGCCTGTCAGGACCTCGCGCTGGGTGTCGAGCGTTTCGATTAGCTGTATCACATGGTCCGTCACGTCACGCAGGAATGGCATCGTGGGTTCGCCGATCAGCGGGTGACGTTCGGTCGTCAACCGGTAAACGACGGCGCGCGACGGCCAGAAGGCGCGCCGAAGCAGCAGCAACTGGCGCTTGAACATGTGTATCCTGGCCGCCGACACCCCGTCCGGACCCCCGCCCGATTCGGCCTCCAGGCCCTCGATCGCGTCCCCGATCGTTTCGAGTATCACGAAACTGTTGTCCACGATGTTGTCGATGACAGCATAGGCCAGGTAGTCAGGCCGGCGAAACTCGCCATATCCGCTGCCGCCGCGAATCCTCTGGCGGACGGCGTCGAGCCGGTCGGTCTCCTCTTCGTGGAAGCACATCACGAAATTCCGCCCGAGGAGGATGCTGATCTGGTCGATATCCAGTTCGGGGACGTCCTCGCAGCCCTTAAGCCGGGGGTGGCCTTCCGCGGATTCGAATTTGATGGTCTTGAGAACGACGAAGATG
>CAYYCO010000088.1:0-9997 GCA_964470365.1 uncultured Anaeromyxobacteraceae bacterium
GATGCCGTGGACCACGGAAAGTCCCAGTCCCGTTCCTTCTCCGGAACCTGTGGTGGTGAAAGAGGGATCGAAAAGACGCTCCATGACGGCCTTCTCAATGCCCGATCCCGTGTCGCTGACCTCAATGACCTGGTAGGGACCGGGTTCAAGAATCCGGTCCTGCCGGTTGATCTTTGAATCCGGGCTGATTTCGGAAGAAAGAAGGTTGACCGAAAGAACGCCCCCTGTATTTTTCATGGCGTGAAAGGCGTTGGTGCAGAGGTTCATGATCACCTGGTGAATCTGGGTGGTGTCGGCGGTCACCGTCTTGTCGTCGGCGGTGAGCCGGTGCCTGATTTCGATGGTTGAGGGAATGGTGGATCTCAGGAGTTTCAACGCATCGCCCACCACATCCTCCAGTCTCAAGGGCTTCACCTCGTAGCTGCTCTGGCGGCTCAGGCTGAGAATCTGGCGGACAAGTCCTTTGGCGTGCCCTGCGGCTTTCAGCACCTCGGCAAGGTTGGCCGCCATGGTGCTGTCTTTGGGGGCGTCCTGGAGCACCATTTCGGTGTATCCCAGGATGGGTGTGAGCAGGTTGTTGAAATCATGGGCGATCCCTCCTGCCAAGGTCCCGATGGCCTCCATTTTCTGGGTCTGGCGAAGCTGGTTTTCCAGCTGCCGTTTTTCTTCCATCACCATCTTTTTTTGAATGATACCGGCCAGGGTATTGGCGATGGCGCAGAGCAGGTCTTCTTCGGCCGGGTCGTAAGAATGGTCTCCGGGCAGGGCGAGGCAGATCACACCGATGGTTTTGTTTTCCAGACGAATGGGCACACAGTAGTGACCGTGGGCCATGGGACCCTCGTTGTGGATACCGAAACATGGTCGGCCGTTCAAAGCGGCTTCTCCGCAGAAACAACGGCCCGGCTCGACATGGGTGCATGATGGCCCTGGAAAACCGGAGACGGTTTTCACATCGTTCAAAACAAGGCTGTCCTGGTTTTCTCCCTGGAAAAAGACGGCCGCGCTGGCTTTTTTGCCGATCCAGCTCAAGGACAGGATGCTGTCCATGGTCATCCGGAAAAGATCCTCAAGGGGCATGGGTTCCAGGGAGAGCCTGAGAAGGTCGTTCAGGATATTCTGGTTTTCAATTTTCCTGCGAAGCTCTTCTCCTGTTTTCCGGTGCTCTTCCACGGCCCGTTCAAGTTCGAGGTTGCTTTTTTCCAGTTCGATGATTTTCTGGCGGAGCAGGGGATAGTAGCTTTTACGGATGGATTTTTCCCCGAGCCCGATGATTTTTTCGTAGAGGGGGTTGTCTGGACCCTTGGGATCAGAGGGCGTTTTCATAAATGACCTCGAGATCTCTTTTGGCCGCCTGCCTGGGGTTGGTGACCAGGCAGGGGTCCTGGACGGCTTTTTCCGAAAGATCAGGAATATCGCTGGAACGGGCTCCCCGGTCTTTCAGGGTGATGGATATGCCCGCCTCTTTTTTCAGACGGGCGATGTGTTCGAGCAAAGCTTTCTTCCTTTCGGAAGGGGTCCTGTTTTTCATTTCAAGGCCCATGACGGCGGCGACTTTTTCGTATCGTTCACGAGACGCCTCGAAATTGAAGGCCATCACATGGTCGAGGAGCAGGGCGTTGCATTCCCCGTGGGCCAGACCCAGGTATCCGCCCAGGCTGTGGGCCATGGCGTGGACCGCTCCCAGGCTGGCGTTGGAAAAGGCCAGACCCGCCTCGAGGCTGGCCCGCATCAGGTGTTCCCGGAGTTCGGGATCGTCCGGTCTGGCCAGGGTGTCGAGAAGGTGATCGTTGATCAGGCGGATCGCCTCCAGGGCGTGCACATCGAAAATCGGGGAGTGGGCTGAGGAGACAAAGGCCTCGATGGCGTGGACCAGGGCGTCAATCCCGGTGCAGGCCGTGAGATAGGCGTCCATGGTCAGGGTGGTGGCAGGGTCGATCAGGGCCACGTCAGGAACCACGGTCTTGCTGATGATGGCGATTTTCACCCGCTCTTTTTCGTCGTTGATGATGGCGAACTGGGACACGTCGGCGGATGTGCCGGCTGTGGTCGGGACGCAGATCAGGGGCGGTCCGGGAAGGGGGACGTTGTCGATCCCCTTGAAATCCAGGATGCTCCTCTGGTTGGTGCTGACGATTCCGATGCCCTTGGCGCAGTCCATGGGACTTCCGCCTCCCACGGCCACAATCAGGTCGCAGCCCTGGCTCAGGTAGAACTCGGTCCCTTCCATCACCTCTCCGGCCTTGGGGTTGGGGGTCAATCCAGAGAAAATCACGCTGGGGATATCTGAGGCGTCCAGGCTGTGGATCACCTTGTCGCACCACCCCGCAGCCATGACACCCGGGTCTGTGACGATCAGGACTTTTTCAGCGCCGAAATTGGCGGCGTACTGTCCGGTGAGATCCAGCGCCCCTCTCCCGAAAACGAATTCGGGGGCGACGAATTTTCTGAGGTTGAGCGGCATGGAGAGTCGGCCCTTTTTTCTGTTCTCATGTTGTCGGAATGGGGGCAAGCGCCTGTCATTTCACACGGCACGAAGAGTCCCGTGACGGGTTTTGGTCTAGAATCAGGAGTATAAACCATAAATGGGGGTTCGGGCAATCGGAGTTTTTGGAAATGCACGGTAAAAGACAGTTTGAGCGGCTGTCTGGAGTGGTTGTCGGAATAATAATTCGGATTTTCAGAAATGTGTGACCTTTGATTGGGTCAGTTTTTTCCGTAAATTCTGTCCCGGTTGAAACGATAGAATCCCGCAAACTCCTCCTGTTTCACCGTTTCAGCCTCTGGCCCGAAGTGATCCCGCCGGAGCTGATCCAGGATCTGTTCCCGCCCGGCGGCCGGTGTTTTTTTGAGGACCTGGTTCCGGGCTTTCATGTAGGCCAGTCCTTTTTTCCAGCGATCATCCCTCTTGTCATCAAGCCGGTTCCAGCGCTCGATGGCCGCCTCGTCAAGCCCCATGGATTTCCGGAGGAATGCAAGCTGGTCTTTCCGCTCTTCCCGGTCCATGGCGTGGAGGTCCTTCTGGACGCTTTTCACCTCGAGAAACTGGTTCATCAGGCTTTGCTGGTTGGACTGGACATAGGCCCGGGCCGTGTCACCGTATATGGCGTCAAGCTGTTTCCGGTAGAAATCGGTTTTCTGCTCGAATGAAAGGTCTTTTGCGCTCTGAATGTCCGAAAGGACGGTGCTCACCTCTTTACGTTTCAGTTCCATTTCCCAGATTTTTAGGGCGTCATCGCCGAAAAATTCCTTTCTCTTGTCCATCAGAAGATCATCCAGGCGGTTTCGGTCAAGCCCTGTGAGCATGCTGACGTTTTTCTTGATCCATTCCCTGTAAGCCGCCAGTTTCCTGTAATTGTCGTAGAGCTCGCCGGCCCGGTCCGGAAAGGCGGCGGAAAGGTACTCCCAGACGTGCTGTTCCCAAGTGTCGGGGTACAGGGCTTTCAGGAAACGGACCAGGGATTCGATGGCCTCGAGCTGGATTCTGGGGTGATGGAGGTTGTCAGAGAAAAGTTTCCTGAGTTTTTCGATAAAATCCTCTTTGTCCATGGAGTCGAAGCTGGTTCCACCTTCCGTAAGGTCTTCTTCGAGGCTTATGTGATCGTTTGCTGGCGGAGCCAGGAAAACGCCCGGTGTCATGGTGTCTTGCCCGGACCGCTTGGAGAAAGTGAAAAAGACTCCGATGATCAAGACGAGTGCCGAGATCGTGATGACGAGAATGGTTTTTTTTTCTTTCATGGTCGAACCGTCATGGATAAATGGGTCGTTGGCTGTGGTAAAACGCCGTGAAACCGAGGCTCACGGCGTCTGCCCGTTTCTTTCACTATTCCCTGCTGGCGATGAAGTCGATGAGGTCGGCATAAAACCGCATTTCGTCGAAGTCATCACCGATGGCGTAGGGAATGATTCCCAGTCCGCACACGTCCACATGGTCGTAGGGAATGACGCTGCTGTAAGATGTGGCCTGAACCAGGCTTGGCCTGTTCAGGTTGCCCAGATAACCTGTGGTCGGGTCTTCGGTGAAGTAGGACCCGGTCCAGAAGTTTTTGGTGTAGGCGAGGCGGTAGCCCATCTGCTGGGAGTTGATCCCCACCAGACCGTCATCGTCGGTGTCCTTGAAATCCCCGTCCCCAAGGCCTGCGGCCCCGTCGCCATCGCAGTCCACCTGGTCACCGCTTGCGTCCACCTCCGCACACCATCCGTCTCCGTCGATGTTAAGAGGGGCGACGATGGAAAGGGCCAGGAGAACAGGGCTCATGGCACCCTGCTGGGCCGTGATGATGGAGCCGTAGTATTTGATCACGTCGTTGTCCATGGGGTAGTTTTTGTTGAACGCCTTGCACCCGGTGATTTCACCGTCGAAACGATCCATGTCGTTGTACGCCAGGGTTTTCATGCTGGCGAAAAAGTCTCCTTTTTCCACAAAGGCGATGGCGTTGTACAGGTAGTTCGCGGCCCAGTTCAAGAGGGCGTTAAAACCGTCTTCACCCCGATCAAGAACATTTTTCGCCACGGGAGAGCCCCTGTGGGGCGACGAGATGGAAATCAGGGCTTTCACGACCTGCTGTCCCTTTCTTTCGTAGAGAAGTCTGGCCGCTTTCCGGCCGTCCATTCCCCCTTGGGAGTGGCCCACGATGTTCACAGCCGCGGCTCCGACAGTGGACATGTAACTTTCGATGTCGTCGGCCAACTGAAGTCCCCGGTATTCCGAGGACTGGAAGGGGTTCACATCGGCGGCGAAAGCCTGCTGCTTCCGGTCGATTCTCGAGTTGCAGGTCGTTTCGAGAAACTGGTCACAGGCATCTCCCACAAAGACCCCGTAATCGTTCCCGAAATAATCGATACCTAAAAGTTGGTCAAAGCCCATCATGCCATGGGCGAAAACCACGGGATACTGGGTTTTTTGAGCCCTGGCAAAGGCCAGGGTCGTGGTCAAGCAGACCCCCAGCGTAATCAGACAGACGATCCGGACGAATTTTTTCATGCTCCTGTCCCTCCTTGTTGGGTTTTGTTTGTCAGGCAACGCATGTATCAGAAGATCCGACGGTGAAACGCCATTCAGGGTCGGTCTGTAAAGACACCGGGGTATCAGTGGATATGAAAGAATACGCCGTTAACAGGGCGAACACGAGATCGTAGACAGAATGAACGTTTCATATTCTGAAAATGAAGGATCTGTCAAGTCAATAAATTTAACAAATGTAAAATGACCGATTGTTTTTCTAACTATCTGAAAATAAAGGGGCAGGTCTTGGTTTGGCCCTGTGTTTTGTCTGGCCTGGGCATGGGATTTTCAGAAAAACCCGGACTTTCGCCAGATTCCACGGCGGCTCGGTCTGAAACTGGCGAAAGGGGACAAAAAAAGACGGCTTCAACACGAAGGTGGCGAGCATATAATGAAAAAAATCAGTAACGCCGGAAACGGAGGGCGCCATTTTTCACAAGCCGGTCGATTTCGCGGACAAGAAACCGTTTGGCCCGGGATCGTGTTTTCGGCAGGAGGAGAAGAATGCCGCAGATGTCGCTGAGCAGTCCGGGTGTGATGAGAAGGACTCCGGCCACAAAGATCAGAAAGGCGTCGACCACCTCGTCACCGGGCATGATGCCCTGTTTCATGTTGTCCCTGATCCGGAGTACGGTCTGGAGGCCCTGGAGTTTGGCAAGGCTTGCTCCGGCAAAACCGGTTCCCACCACCAGGATGATGGTGGCAAGGGGACCCAGAAGAAGGCTGATCTGCATGAGAATCAGGATTTCGAGAAGGGGAACCAGGGTGAACAGGAGAAAAAGTTTCAGAATCATGGTGTGTCCGTTCTATGGTTTAAAATCAATGGTCAGGGAAAGAACCCCGTCTTCCATCCGTGACTTGACGTCGTTGCCGAATTTTCCCAGGACCTTGAGCATTTCACGGTTGGATGAAAGCACGTCCGCCGTAAACCCCTTGAGGCCTTTTTCTTTGGCCAGTTCGATCAGACGGCTGTAGAGGTAGCTGGCGATGCCCAGGTTCTGGTACCCTTCGTCCACGACAAAGGCCACGTCACCGTATGCTCTGTCCTTGTTGATCACAAACCTCGCCTCGGCGATGATCCGTCCGTGACCCACATCCCCCACAAGACCCACAATCGATACGATCGTGCTGTAATCGATGTTGACGTAGGACTGCATTTTGGAATGGGGCATGGCCGTCACCGGGGTGAAGTAGCGGTAGTACACCGCTGTGTCCGAGAACCTGTAAAACAAGCGACGCATCCCTTCCTCGTCCGAGGGCTTGATGGCCCTGAAACGGACCATCAGGTTGTTCTTGAACGTCTCACGGGTGGCGATGTGTTCGGGATAAAGGTGGGACGTGTCTTCGAGGAAAATTTGGTCCTGGTACAGGATTTTCTGGGTTTTGGCCAGCCTGATCAGTTCGGCCCGGTCTTCAGGATGGGCGATTTCGATCAGGGCCTGGGCCCGCTCTCTTACTGTCCGGCCTTTGAGGCTGGCCACGCCGTATTCGGTCACGACCAGGTCCACCGATTCCTTGACACTGAGTTTGTTCGGGAACGTGTCCACGGTGAGGACGATGTTGGATTCCCCTTTCAGGTTCCGGCTGGACAAGGCGAATATCGAACGGCCTCCACGGGAAAGCTCGGCTCCGTTGAAAAAGTCGATGACTTCCACCGGACCGGTGGCCACGTTGCCCTTGCCCACATGCAGGGCCACGTTGCCGGAGAGGTCCACCTTGCGGGCATGGATGATGGCGATGAAGTTGGGGTTTTTCCCGATCTGAACCGGACTGAACACCTCGTTGATGGCCTGGAACTCGATCATGGGGTTGGCGTCGAGCCAGCGCATCAGCTCGGGTGTGCCGAGTGCGTAAGAGACCACGGATTTTCCACGGTAAATTCGTTTTTTCCGGTTGGTGACCGCTCCGCTTTTGATGACGTCCATAAGGGCGTCGGTGACGAAAGGGGAATGGATTCCCAGATCTTTCTTGTGGACCAGGTATTTGCTGAGGGCTTCGAACAGGGGGCCGATGGAGTACACGATACAGCTGCCGTCCTCGATGACCGAGGCCACTTTTTCGGCGATGGTGTCAAATACAGGGTCCACGGGCCAGCGCACGAAATAGAACGGTTCGTGTCTGGATTCCACGAGATAGGCGAAGTCTGACGCCGGAATGAACGTGTCTCCGAAGGTCTGGGGGATCTGGGGGTTGATCTCACCGATGACAAGGGATGTTTTTTCCATGACCTGCCTCGCCACATCCACGGCCACGCCCAAGGAGCAGTAGCCGGCTTCGTTGGGCGGCGAAACCTGGATGAACGCCGCGTTGATCTGGATGATCCCCGACTCGAAAAGGTTGGGAATCTCCGAATACCGGCTGGGGATGTAATCCACCCGGCCGGAGGTGATGGCCTCGTCGGCTGTCCAGCCCGAGAAAAATGTTTTCAGGCGGAACTTCTGGCTGGACAGCTCCTTGATGGAGATGGCGTCTCCGAAGCTGATGATCTGGATCAGCTCCAGATCCTGGAGGTTTGGCTCGTGGGAGTCCATGAGGTGCTTGACCAGGGTCCGGGGTTCGGCCACCCCCGTTCCAATGAAAATGCTCATCCCCGGTTCGATGAACTCGATGGCTTCCTCGGGGCTGACGATCATATCCTCGATTTTCTTGGGAGACAACTTGCTCATGGCCGTTCCTCATGTATCGGGTTTGTTGTGTCGAATGAATCGAAATCAGGTTGTGCTCGTGAGCCGTGTTTCAAAACAGAACAATAAAGCATTGTTTCCTGGAAAACAATGCTTTTTCAGATAACGCGGAAAAGATGGGGAGGGCGTTTTAGGTGGATTGACAATCAGTACCTGAAGGCCCCTGCAATGGAATCCAGCTTGGTTTCCACGATAGCCCGAAGGCGCCTGGACTGGTCCAGCATCTCCGAGTGGTAGTTGAGGACCCACCAGATCTTGTTCAGGGTTTCCGGGTCTTCCTGGCGACACTTCAAATCCGATTCCAGTTCGTTGAGGTTCTTGTAGCGATTGTGAATGTCACTGAACAAGTCATGACACCCTGTTTTTGTGTATGGTTTTAAGTTGAGTGAGAAGGCGGTTTGTCTGTTGATCATGATGCACCTCTCCATATAAGGTTGATTTGATATAACATTTTGAATAAACTAAATAAAATTTCGCATGTTTCGTGAAGTCGATCTGATTATAAGAACGATACGAGGCGATTGTCCATGAATTCCTTGCTTCATTTTTGCGTGATCTTTTCCTGGGGATCCGGGAAGATTCCCTATGAAACGAAGGACCGCCTTGGGTGGTGTCTGTGTTTTTTCTGTCCGGTTGCACAGCCAGGTGAAAAAAAACCGGAAGCGGAGGTCGCAGGGGGGGGGATGATTGAATACAGGAAAGGATATATCAATCAGCGCCTCCGTCTTCCGGCCCCTTCCTCGCGGAAGGGTACTGGTCTATCTGATGGGGTGATTAATTAAAATCACGTCCAAGGAACCGGCACCCCAGGACGGGTGTCGGCGATAAGAGCGTTGATAAAAAAGTCGGGCACGGCCAGAGGGAAGGAGGTGAGGCAGGCCTTCCACTCGTGAATTGTGACAGAACAATATATCTTGAATTGACGGATTGCAAGCATTTTTTCCTATCTTGCCGCTTTTTTACAGGCGTGTACCTGATCCGTCAAGAGGTGGACCAGTTCAGCGCTGCCGATGTTTTCTTCGATGGTCCTTTCAAAGGCACTTCCAATCACCACGCCGTCGGCGAAACGGGCGATGTTCCGGACGTCATCGGGTGTTGAAATTCCGAATCCCACGCACACCGGAAGATCGGACACGGATTTCAGTGTCGCGCACAGGGCGCCGATATCGCCGGTGTCCAACCCATCACTTCCGGTCACCCCTGTTTTCGAAACAAGGTAGAGAAATCCCGAAGCGGACTCCGCAATGGCCCTCATGCGTGTTTCCGACGTGGTGGGAGCCACAAGGCGTATGATGGAGAAGTCGTCTCCCTTGAAAAAGCAGGTAAGCTCATCCGATTCCTCAGGAGGAAGATCCACCACGAGAACCCCGTCGGCTCCGGCTTTGAGGGCATCCTGGTAGAACCTTTCGGGGCCGTAGGCGTGAATCGGGTTGTAATAGGAAAAGAGGATGATGGGGATGTCCGTGTTTTCCCGAAGCCTTTTCAGCATGGCCAGTACGGCCGGCACCGTGGTTCCGGCTTTGAGGGACCTTGCCGACGACCGCTGGATCACGGGGCCGTCCGCCGTGGGATCGGAAAAGGGGATGCCCAGTTCCAGGATGTCGAGACCGGCGTCGCACATGGCGCTGACAAGATCGAAAGAGGTGGAGGGGTCGGGGTCTCCGGCGGTGACAAAGCCCACCAGGGCTTTTTCGCCCTTATTTTTCAAGGTATCGAATGTTTTTTGAATACGGTTCATGGCGGTTCTCCTCAGGATTTGCTCAGCACGGAAAAAACCGTACCCAGGTCTTTGTCTCCACGCCCGGACAGATTGACCAGGACGATACTGTCCCTGGACATGGTTACCGCGATTTTAAACGCATGGGCCAGGGCGTGGGAGCTTTCAAGAGCCGGAATGATGCCTTCGAAACGGCAGAGTTTCTGAAAGGCGTCAAGGGCTTCGTCGTCGGTGATGTTCTGGTAGTCCACCCGTTTCGTCTCGTGGAGATGGGCGTGCTCCGGGCCAACGCCGGGATAGTCGAGCCCGGCCGAAATGGAGTGGGCTTCCTGGATCTGGCCGTCCGCATCCTGAAGTACGTAGGATTTGGAGCCGTGGAGAACCCCCACGCTTCCGTGGCCGATGGTGGCGGCGTGGAATCCTGTGTCGATACCTTTTCCGGCCGCTTCCACTCCGGTGATCTTCACCGGATCGTCCAGGAAAGGATAGAAAAGCCCCATGGCATTACTTCCGCCGCCCACGCAGGCCACCAGCTGGTCGGGCCGGCGTCCGGCCTGATCGAGGATCTGCTTCCGGGCCTCCTCGCCAATC
>CAYYCO010000089.1:0-9277 GCA_964470365.1 uncultured Anaeromyxobacteraceae bacterium
GCAAGGCGGATTTTTCGGATGCCGAATGGTTGAAACTTTCCGACGGCGTGATGCGTATCGTCGACCGCCTGCGTCGTGAAAACCGCATTTCCAGCGAGGACGATCCTGTCGAAATGACGCAGCAGGTGCTGTTTGAATTCGCCGGCCTCGGTCCGCTCGAGGAACTGCTTTCATCCCAGACGGTGCGTGCAATCATCGTTAACGGGCTGGACAGCATCCAGGTAATCGATTGTGGCGGGTCGCGTACCATTGATGGCGTCTTTTCGAACTGGGTGACCTTCGACCGGGTCGTGACGAAGCTTTGCATCCTGGCCGGGATGGCACCCGGTTCCAAGGACGATCCGCTGGTCGAGGGCCACCTGCCCGACGGCTCGCTGCTTCAGATTATCGGGCGTCCGTACGTCCAGGACGGACGCATGATCGCGATTGAACGGCCGGTGGCCAGGCAACTGACGGCCGATGAACTCGTTTCCGAGACCGGGGCGACACCGGCGGCTGTTGCCGCCATACATGCCGCGGTTTCCGGCAGGCGGAACATCGTCGTTTGCGGGGCGCCGTACACCTCCATGTGTGTGATCATCAATTCCATCATGGCGATGATCGGGACCGACCGTCGCGTCCTGATTCTTGGCGGTGGCCCGGAATCGGTCGTCACGATGCCGAACCAGGTCGTCATGAGCCGGTCCGCGGTGCTTGATTCGGCCCCGGGCTGCGCAAGACTGGTCGGGCGCGTGTTCCCGGACCACGTCATCGTGAACCGCGTCGAAAGCAGCGATGCCGGCCTTGTTCGCGAACTGGGGCTCGCGGGCTTCGAAGGCATGGTTCTGGGCATGGTCGCGAATTCCGCCGAGGACTGCGTAAACAGGCTGCGGCTGATGCTCCAGTTCTCGGCGCCCGGGATCGATTCGTCCGCGGTGGATGCGCTGATCGCGCGTCTGGCGGAAACCATCGTCGTCCTGGCGCTGCGCGACGACGGGCACACCGTGATTTCCGGGATTCACGAAAACAACGCCAGGCAGCACCTGACTTTCCCGTCGCCCTGTCAGTGGATGCCAAGTTTTGTCGGCGCACCTGTCGAAGAGGCCGGCAATCCGGACGGCGAAGCGGAACTGACCATCGAATCGCCGACCGGCCCCGCGACCGATCCGGGCGTGGCGCCTTCCGAAATCGCGGTCGAAGTCCAGTCCGAATAATCTCCGACTCATGGACGGCACGGGATTGTGGCTGTCGCCGGAAATACAGCGCCGATAATCACGGGATTCAAGCTGACGGTCAGGAACACCCGCGGCGCCGGCACATCCGAATTTTCCTTCAACACCGGAATACTGACGGCCGGCCGCGACGAATCCTGTGATATCGTGCTCGATTCCGAAAGGGTTTCGCGGACTCACGCCGCGTTTTCGGTTCGCGACGGGCAACTGTGGGTCGAGGATCTGGGCAGCGCGAACGGAACGCGCGTCAATGAAAAGAAAATCACTTCCGGCAGGGAACTGCGGGATGACGACGTGGTCCGTATCGGCGATTTCGTAATCACCATTTCCGGCGCCGCGCCCCGGCCGGTCCTGTATCTGCGTCTCCAGGGCGTCTCGCGCGACGTCCGCGGCTCGTCATACGAATTCGTGAAGTCGCCATCGATGGTCGGCAGGGGGGCCGACGCGGACGTTGTGATTGTCCACCCGGCGGTGTCGCGTCGGCATTGCAGGGTCGAGCGTCGTTCGGACGGTTCCGTGCTGGTGTCCGATCTGGACAGTGCCAACGGTCTGCGCGTCAACGGTGCGGCGGTCAAGGTCAGCCAGGTAATCCAGGGCGATACGATTTCCCTGGGCGATGTCGAATTCATGGTGGAGATGCCCGGCCGCCCGACGATCCCGGCGATCATGATGCCACGGGGACGCCTGGCCGCCGTGCGCGACTTCCTGCATGGCCGGACGTTCGTATGGATTGTTGTCGCACTGCTGTCCGCGGTCGCGGTCGTGATTGCGGGGTGGACGCTTGGCGGCATGGGCCGTGCCGCGCGGACCGGGTCAGACGCGTTTCAGGTCGACAAGGTGGCGGAATGATGCGGCAAGCCCCTCGTGCAGCGCCCTGACGTCGGCCTTGTTCCATTTTGCGGCGTCGCCGCGCACGAACGTCGTCCTGTCGGTCCGGTTGTCGAACATCGACAGCGGCACATGGAACACCAGGCCATCGCGTTCAACGCGGACCGCGCCGTCGACATCCGACGATTTCAGCAGCCATTCCATGTCGTCGCACCCGTAATCGCCCAGCATGACGGGCATAGGGACACCGTGGTTCAGGATCGAACCGGGCGTCTTCGGGTTGGCGCGTTCACGGTTTTTCCGGCGCGATTCGGCCGGGGTCACCCAGATGTACAGTATCGACGCGTTCATCAGTATCTGTGGTGAAAGCTGCCGCAGCGAGGCCCTGTAACCGAACGGGTCGAACAGCGGCATACCCGAATGGGCCGCGCCGCCGCGCGCGAATTCGATGACGATCGTTTTGCCGTCGAGCGTGTCGGGCTTTGCCGCTTCCAGGTCGGCGATTATCTTTTCGGCCTCCGGCCCCAGGTCCGGGCGCATCCTTTCAATCAGCCGATCAGGCAGGAACGACAGGCGCGCCGGGGCGCCCGCGCGTGATGCGGCGGACTCGATGCGCCCGAGCAGGTACGTGTACGGGTCGCTGACCGACATGCGCATTCCGCATTTCAGCGCGGCGTAGTCCTCGTTCAGCAGTTCGACGAGCGTCAGCCAGTCGCGCGGATCCTTGAAAGGACGGTTCGCCGCATGGAAAAAGATGCCGGCGTGGCGCGTTTTCCGCATGGCATCGTCAATGCAGCGCATGAAGTGCACGTAAGGATAGTCGTCCAGCTGGACCGTTTCGCCGATGTGGAAATCGCTGACGCATTTATCGGCCGGAACCGAAGCCAGGTATTTTCGCACCTCGGATTTGCCCGAGGCAGGAAGGGCCAGCAGAAGTACGGTGTCAAGCAGCTTCGTCATAACGATTCCCCCTTTCAGCGGGCAGTCCCGCCGAGGTTATGCAAACCGAGCCTTGAACCAAGTTCGTCCAGGATTTTAAGTCCGGCCCATTTCAGCGGGCCGCGGTCGGGCATGACAGCCATTTCTTCCGAAGCGAAGTTGGCCAGCAGCGTCGCCCGCGATTCGTCGTAGCGTCCCCCAAGATACTGGCACCAGGCCACATACAGCGCCGCGTTCGAATGGCGGATTCCCTGGTCAAGAACCATCCTGAAGAATTTTTCCGACCTTTCGTACAGGCCGGCGCCGAACAGGAGCAGGGCACCGTCGAACAGACCGGACGTGCGGTTGGGGATGTTATCGGCCTGTTTCGCACGGCTGGCGGCGCCGGCAAGTTTTTCGTCGATCACCGGATCCCGGACCTTCCGGAGCCCGTTGACGATTCGGTAGTGTTCCTGGAAGGCGACCGGATCGTCTGCCTGGATTCCCATCGCTGACCACCAGTGCAGCGCGCGGTCGATATTTTTTGCGTTTTCAGGGCTGACGCGCAGGAATACCTCGGCGTCGTCGCCACGGTAAATCTGCATCCATTTCGCCCGATCCCAGGTCAACAACGGGAAGACCGGCGGTGGGAACATGACGATTTCAAACGGGTGTTTCTGCCAGGCGTCTTCAAGTGCCGTTTCGCGCGACCAGGGCTTGTGCGTCTCGATCAGGACCTCGCGTTCGTCCGCCGTGAAGTTGCCCCGACCATCCGTGAAAATGTCGCACCGCGGGAAATGCCGGTAAATCAGGTAACCGCCCCACTGCGTGTAATGCAGGATGCGGCCCTCCAGGCCCATCGCGGCGACGACGTCGGAAGCGCGCTCCGGGAAGCGGCCGGGTTCATTGTCCTTTGCCATCAGCGCCACGGCCTTCTGCAGACCGCCCTTGTACCCGGCAATGCTGTACTGGTAGGAGGCAAGGCCCAGGAACACCGCCAGGACCATCAGGCAGACGCGCAGCCCCATCCTGGACAAGTGCCGGTTCCAGGAAGCCCGTTCGGCCAGAATCAGGAAAAACACGGCAAATGGCGTCATGTAGATGAAACGGGAAGAATTGATGCCGAGGGTCGCGAAGAAGAGGGCGGTCAGCCGGAGTCCGGCCTGACGGTCGACGGCCGGGGTTTCCAGTGTCCCGTCTGCCGTTTGACGGCGCCGGGCCGCGAAAGTCGCAACGATGCGCGTCAGGGCCAGGCCTGCCGAAAGCATCGCCCACCCGAACACGACGTATGGAAGCGTGCCGCAGATGAAGGTGTGAAACGTCATCTTCCCGCCCATCGACGGCATGAAGTATGCGGCCGGGGGATGCCATTCCGGTATCAGCAGCCGGCTCTGTTCGACCAGGGTGAACGCGGTCCAGACCCCGCGGACGAAGCCGGGCGTCAAAAGCATCGGAACCGCGACCGCGCCGAAAATCCAGGACGTGTACACCAGCCTGCGCCGGGATTCGCCGTCGCGTTCCGCAGCGAACGAAACGAGGGCCCCGCCGAACATCGCACCGGCGCCAAGCAACAGGGTCAGCGCGCCGCCCGAATGCAGGCTTGCCCAGACGACCGCCAGAAGCGCGACCAGGACGAGCCGCGCGGGGCGGGGGCGCCGGGCGGTCGCGTTGGCGCAGTCGATAAGGATCGGTATCGCGATTGCGGTGAAGAAGAAATTGAACGCCTCCGGCCTGACCCTGAAGCGGTCCTCGGCCATCAGCAGCGTCAGCGTGAGTAGAGCCAGCGCGGCTGTCCTGCTGCCGATCTGACGCCGGTACGCCAGGTAGAATCCGGCGAATGCGCCCATGTAAAGCAGCGCGTGCATGAGCCGCACTGTCCCGAAGCCCTGGCGGGCGTTCATTTCATAAACCAGGACCTCGTAAAGCCATTGGAAAGGGGTCCAGGCGCGTGCCTTGTCGGTCGCGGAAAATATGTCGGTGTGCGGTATCGCGCCGTGCGACGTGATCCATTCGCCGGTCTTGATGTGCCAGAAAATATCGATGTCCCAGTTGGGCTGGAACACATAGATGAACAGGAGGCCCATGAATGCGGCAAGAACCGCCGCTTCGACGATGCCGGTCGTCCATTTTCGGGCTGTTGCCATCGGCCGTCCCCGGTTTCCGTTCATTGCCTGGCGCCGAAAATCGCGGTTCCCACCCTGACCACGGTGGCGCCTTCCTCGATGGCGACAGCATAATCCGCCGTCATTCCCATTGAAAGCCCCGTCAGTACGCCGTCGGGCGCCTGGATTTCGTGTCGCAGGGTGTCGCGAAGCCCTCGGAGAGCCGCGAAATAGGTCCGGGATTCTTCAGGGAGGCCGGAAACGGGCGGAATGCACATGAGGCCGGCCAGCCTGACACCGCGGACGGCGATCAGGCGGCGGCACAGGCGCGCGGCATCTGAAGGCATGGCGCCGGATTTCTGCGATTCGCCCCCGAGGTTGATTTCGAGGTAAACGTCGACGGGGCGCGCGTGGTCGGATCGTTTTTCAAGTTCATCGATCACCGAATCGCGGTCGACCGATTGAATCGACGAGACAAGCGGCAGGATGTCCCGGACCTTCCTTGACTGGAGTCCGCCCAGGAAGTGCCACCGCGGACCCGGCGCGGCGAACTGCGCAGCCTTCAGGCCCAGTTCCTGTGCGTAATTTTCGCCGAAATCAATCTGGCCGGCTGCCGCCGCCGCCGCGACATCCGACGCGGGCATCATTTTGGATACGGCAATCAGGGTTACCCCGGAAGTCGGCCGTCCGCAGCGTGCGCAGGCGACCCTGATGTTTTCGCGGACGGCGTTGAGTGCTGAAGATATCTGTTCCGCGCGATCCAACTGGCGTGGCCCCCGGTGCAAGCATTCAGGCGGGGCATCAACGCCGGCCCCGCAGGCGAAGATCAGTACGGCAGTATGTCGTGGGCGTTCATTTCGTCCATCATTTCGACCACCTGGCACATCGGCAGCCCGACGACGTTCGTGTACGATCCGACCAGTGAGTCGATCATGTAGGAACCGACCCCCTGAATCGCGTATGCGCCGGCCTTGTCCATCGATTCGCCGACCGAAAGGTATTTTTCGATTTCCCTGGGGGACATCGCCTTCATGCGGACGTTTGTCTGGACCGCCTGCAGCCCCTCCTTGGATTTCTGCATGTCGTACAGGCAGAAACCGGTCAGGACGTAGTGTTCGCGGCCCTGGATCCTGGTCAGCATTTCGGCGGCCTCGGCATGGTCGGCCGGCTTGCCCAGCACGTCGTTGTCGACCACGACCACCGTGTCCGCGCCCAGCACCCACCGCAGCGGAGTGTCGCGTCGCAGCCCGCGCTGCAGGCGCAGTTGATCGGGGTCGGTGTAAAGCGTCTGCTGGATACGGTCGACGACCGCGAGGACCTTCGTCCTGGCGATGCGTTTGACATAGGTGTCGGGCATTTCGTCGAGGTGTGAAGATTCGTCGATGACAGCGGGCATCGCCTTGACCGCGAACCCCACCCTTTCAAGCAGTTCGAGCCGCCTGGGTGAAGCTGAAGCGAGCACCAGTTGAGCCGGCATCTGGGCCTCCGGTTTCAAAACCGCATTATCTTACATGGCCCCGGGAATTTGTCCCATTCCAATTCGTAGTGGCGAATGAAAATTCGCCGAGGCCCGGCCCGGGTCAGAACGGGCCGAATTCGCGGCGGGCGAGGCGGGATTCCACGACGGATCGGAGTTTCAGGATTTCGTGGCGGTAGCCCCAGGGCATGCGGTCCATTCCGGGGATCACGTCGCGGGTCAGCATGTCGCTGACGGCGCGAAGGGCCGGTTCATCGGTGAAAAAGGATTCGCCAAGACGGTCGCGTTCGATCGGCAGCAGGCGGATCCCGGTCCCCAGCGAAACGGCCAGGTCCAGGAACGCTGGAAGCTGCATGTAGTTTGACCGCATCACGACGAAACTGACGACGACCCCCGGCCTGCCCGCCATTCGCGGCGCCATGTCGATCAGAAGCCGGAGATGCCTGCGCACGCGCGTGAATCCACCGCGGATTCCCGAAATGTGTTCGTACATGGCATCGTCGGCCGCATTCAGTGACACATAGAAGAGCATGATTCTGGTGGTGGAAAGGTCTTTCAGCAGAGCCTCGTTCAGGAGCTGGCCGTTCGTCGTGATGGTGACGGCGCCGTCCGGATATTCGTCGGTCCGGAACTTTTTCAGCAACTGCCGCATCCGGCGCGACACGAGCGGTTCGCCGCCGGTCAGCGCAAGCATCCGCGTCGTCGGGAGCAGTTCGGACAGTTCGTCGAACAGGGCGTCGGGCATTTCGCGCACGATCGCGGGCCGGCCCATCACCTCCATGACCTCGTGGATGTCGCACATGCGGCACCTGTTGGTACAGCGCAGCGTGGGCGAAAAACTGATCGATTGCGGCCGGCTTTTCAGCACGGTGGCCCCGTCCAGCATTTCCCGCATGTTCGCGACCATGTTTTCGTACATCACGCGGGTGGACGGCGCGATCATCGACGGAATGGCCGACTGGGGGCCGCCGTGGAAGGCGGGGCAGTCCTGCTTGCAGGTCGCCATCGGGTTCCCGGCCGCCACCGCGGTCCGGACCGCCTGCATCGCATCGGAATTCCAGGCCTGCAGAAGGGACGAATCGTGCCAGGAAGTGCACCGGTTCACGGTCGATTCAAGCGGCCAGCCACCCGCGCACGGGGTGACGACGCCGCGGATGTCGTGCGCCTCGAGTTGTTCCCATGGATATCGGCAGGCAAGCCCGCGTCGGCGGATTTCGTCCCGCAGCCCGGCAAGCGCGGTCTGCCGTGACCAGATGACCAGCGAGGACCTCTTTTCCGAAAGGGCCGCGGCCGTGTCCGGGACGGGGGAAGGGAGCAGGCCCGGGAAGTCATGACCCGCCGTGCAGACCGATTCGACGGCGCACGACGTGCAGATGGCGAACGGACGGCGGCCGGACGGGCCGTGGGTCATGTTCAGTCCGGGGTACATGTCGGCGTCGGCGCCGTCGATGTCCATGATGCAGGGAGGGGGTGCCTCGGGGTGGCCGAGAACCAGTGGGACGCGCGCGGCCCGGCAGATTTCGGCGGCGCGACCGACCGATCCGGCGGCGGTTGACTGGTCCCAGGGGCGCGGTCCGTGGGACGGGTGGAATTCGGACAGGAAACGCAGGATCACGCGGTCGGGGTTTTCCGTCAGCCGCAGGAAACGCGCGACGGTGTCGTCGACCAGGCCGGCCGTTGATTCGACGACCGGGATTTCGGCCGTGATGCGCAGCCCAAGGCGGTTCGCATGGCCAATGAGGCGCGCCGTCATGGCAAGCGAACCCATGCCGCGCGTCAGTGAGATCATCGCGTCACGCCTGGCCGCTGGAAGCATCAGATGCAGGCCGGTCAGCCCGGCGACCTTCAGGGCGTCGACGGCATCGAGATCCCACGTCCCTGGCGTTGCGTAGGCGAGGACCTCGGATGAACCCAGCGATCGCAGGCGGCTTACGACCGGGGCAAGGGCAGCGCGTATTACGTCACCGGCCATGATCGTGACGCGTGCCGCCACCGGCAGGTCAAAGGCCGGGTCCAGTATTTTTTCAATCGGATGTCCGGCACGTCCGCCGGCGTGGGGGCAGAACGTGCAGGCCATGCGGCACCCCGGCCCCGCCTGGACGATGTCTTCCTCGGTGGGGGTGCCGCCGACAGCCGTACGCCCCGATGTTTCGTCGATCAATACCATTTACGCCCCCGGGCAGCCGGTTACCGCGTGGGTCCGACAACGCCAATAATACCTTTTGCGCAGGCCGGTGTAACTTCGCAATTCGATGCGTGCGGACCATGATGAACCTGCCCCGGCCGCCTTGACAAAAACCTATGCGCCACCTAGACTTGCCGCGCGAAAATGCGGGCTGGCGACCAGTTCGTTACATCCGCCAATACCGTTGGGATATCCACCGGTTGTGAGTTGTTTTTCAACATTACCAGGAGAATCGGGATGGCAAATCGACGAATGATTACAGTGGACGGCAACGAAGCAACCGCCTCCGTGGCGCACAGGATAAGCGAGGTAATCGCGATTTACCCGATCACCCCTTCGTCCAACATGGGCGAATGGGCTGACGAATGGTCCGCCCAGGGCAGAAAGAATATCTGGGGCACGGTCCCGCAGGTTGCCGAAATGCAGTCGGAAGGTGGCGCGGCAGGCGCGGTTCACGGCGCACTCCAGGCCGGCGCGCTGACCACGACTTTCACCGCGTCTCAGGGCCTGCTCCTGATGATCCCGAACATGTACAAGATCGCCGGCGAACTCACGC
>CAYYCO010000090.1:0-9168 GCA_964470365.1 uncultured Anaeromyxobacteraceae bacterium
AATTCGGCGCGCCCGCGCCCTTCCCGCGTATCCCCCGCGCACCCATTGCCACCGAAGCCTAAAATATCCCCGCCCGGCGCCGACGTCCAATTTTCGGGGTGATTACTTCCCGCCGTTTCCGAAGACCCGCGGGATTGATTCAGGGGGACAGGTTTCCAGCAGGCGCGGAGCCCAGAAGGTCATGGCGCCCCTGGTATCGGCCCCCGGGGATTCGTCATCGGCGTTGCCGCCGCGGTCTCCGGGGTCGCAGCCAGGTATTTCCAGACACTGATCGTGCCGGGGCGGCCCGGACGGAACCACTATTGAATCGGTGCCGTTGCAGCAGTCCGGCGTCCGGCAAATCCGGACCTTGAAACCGTCCTTGACCGCTTCCAGGAACAGGGATGCCTGTCCGTCGTAGCAGGGCGTCTGGACTTCGCCGAAGTTCAGGGTGCCGTGCTGCGGTATTACGCCGACCGCGTCATATGGTTCCAGCGGCATGAAGTATGGCACGTCGTCACGGCCCGTTTCGCCCGACCAGGCCACCCTGTACGATGTTCCGTCGGGATTCAGGCGCAGTATGAACAGGGTCGCGCCAGGGCGGACGGATCCCCGACCGTATCCGTCGACAACCGTCCAGAGCTTCATGTCGGGATCCCAGTCCATGAATGACCGGTCGCCGTCGAAGAAACCGATGTAAACCAGCGGATCCTTCCTGAACACGGTACAGGCGGGCGTGAACAGATCGACGCTGTCGCCCGGTTCAAGCCTGATCCGTCTCAGCACTTCCGGCGTGAATGGCGCATTCACCTCTGCCGAACCGGATATCTGTCCTTCATGGAAAACTTCGATCCTGTTGATGATCGACCTGATATCCCGGGGCGCGTGCATCTGTATCATCAGGTCGTTGAGGTTCATCCCGTCGAAGTGCACCACACACCTGCAAATCATGGTGGTGGATACCGTCAGGCAATACCTGACGCCGCGTGTGCCTGGTGATACGATGGCCATCCATGTGCATTCATCGCGTCGGGGGGAATCGTCGCCCGGCCCGGCGAAAGCGATCGCCGGAACCAGGATCGCCGTCACCACAGCCGCCAGCACTGCGCGAAAGCCGGCACCACGTGTCGAAGCGATGCGAAGACCTTCGGTTTTCATACCGCGATCACCTGCAAGCCTCCGGCGTGACCGGGCCCACAAACATGATTCGTCCCGGGACCATCGATGGTTCGACACAGTCTTCGGGAACGTCAACCAATGACAAAAGGCCTGTCATCCACATATTCGCCCTGTCCAGGATGCCAACCGTGTCGTTCACGGCCGCAATGCATAGGCATCTTCGAGAATCCAGGCAACTGAACCGTGCTGATTTGCAGCATTGAGCCGATGCACACACCTGGGTCACCTGGCCCGCCCTGCCGGTGGCGTTATACCTGCACACGCCTGGAATCCTGGTTCCCAGCATCGGTTGCTGCACGTGTCCGAAAAACATCTCCTGTTGTCCCGTTGGGACACACGCGATTCCGTCGAAGGGCTGCAGTCGGAAGCCGGTTCCGATGTCCGGCACCCCCGATTCGGCGCCGGACCAGGCGACGTAATGAAATCTTTTGTCTTCATCATGCCTGAGCAACACGACCTGACGACAATTCCCGGGAAAGGACTTCCGGTTTTCAGCCCAGACATCGGCGAGCGTCAGGTCGGGAGTCCACTCGATGAACGGCCTGCCGCCTTCCGTTGCGCCAAGATATACAACCGGGTCGTGTTGCTGCACCAGGCACCAGGACCCCGTCAGCAGCATGTAGCAGTCATCGGGCCGAAGCGGCGCATCGGCAAATCCGTTCATGAATCCGGCCGCATCGACCTTACGGGCATTCCCCCTCAAGTAACCATCATATGCCCAGATATTGATCAGCCATCCGGGGTCGAGCAGTTGCGGCATGTCCAGGCGCAGATAGATGTCCCGCAGGGTTTCGTTTTCCCAGGCTGGAAGCGCCACCTTCCAGTCCCCCCCCAGCGCACTGACCACGATTTCCGAATTGGCGTGCGTTGATGCCTTCCCTGATTTCCGGGCACCGGGATCGGCCGGAGTTTCGGGAGCAGGGGCGGGCTGGTCACGTACAGGGGCCGGTTGGTCGTTCCCCGTGGCGCCGGCGCACGAGACAACAATCGCGCACATGGCTGCCAACACCGCAAGTCCCGGTGACATGGCCGCGCCCGCGTAACGCTTTTTGACGGGGCGCGTGTCGCGGCGGTTCACGTGGTCTTCTCCATAAGGCGTCGCATAATGAGGCGGCCCCAGACCTGGTCGCACACGGTTCAGGCCCGAATTCCCTGTATTGTCCGGAATATTCAGCCCAGTTCGGCCCCGGCTGCCATATGTATGAAGTCTAAACTATTCAGAACGCAATGACAACCGGGGCTGGTCATGCTGTATACTGCGAATCGCATGTCGTTTTTGTGGGTATCCGGGGGGCTCCTGTTGAAACGGAACATTGTATTCACCCTGATTCTGCTGTGCTTCAGCGCCTGTGATGCAGGATCGCCGGAAGAATACGTCGTGGATTGCGATGGCGGGATGTGTCGCGTTCCGGAAGGGCCTTTCTGGATGGGCTGCAACGAATCCCTGGATGACGAATGCCTGTCAAACGAATTCCCGGGCCGTGAAGTCACCGTGGACGCGTTTTACATGGACGTGCACGAGGTGACACGTTCGGCGTACCTGTCGTGCGTCGACGCCGAAGCCTGCACGGTTTCTTCATGTGAGTGGGACCCTGCGGATACCGAGGATCTGCCGGCTGTATGTGTCGACTGGTTCCAGGCGTCGGCATACTGCGCATGGGCGGGCAAACGTCTTCCCACGGAGGCCGAATGGGAAAAGGCCGCCCGGGGCGTCGACGGCCGGAAGTACCCGTGGGGACAGGCTGAACCGTCCTGCGATCTCGCTGCCATGCCGGGGTGCACCCGGAAGGTGGTGGCGCCGTGCGGGCACTCCCCCGCCGGGGACAGTCCGTACGGCCTGTGTGACATGGCCGGTAACGCCTGGGAATGGACTTCGGACCGGTACGACGAAAACTATTACGGCGTGGCCCCTTCAACAAATCCCCGGGGGCCGGAAACGGGGACAAGCCGGGTCAGGCGCGGCGGCAGTTTCCAGGGGGGCGGGTACGATCCGGCAAGAGTCTCGCTGCGCGGGTCGCTTGAACCTTCGTCCTCGGGCTATGAAAACGTCGGATTCCGGTGCGCGGCATCCCGGTCAAATTGAATCAGGGACGCAGTGCAGTATTCCGCCTGTTACTGATGAATCCTGAAGATGTAACCCGAAAAGATGACGGTCAGCAGGGTGCCGATGAAAAGGGCGGGGGCGAAGGGGATTGTGCGGCTGATCCAGATGGTGCCGCCCTTGCCGCGGTCGATCCACCAGCGGCGCAGGGTGTCGATCTGGGCGCGGGTCAGGCCGTCCGGGTTGATGGGGCCCATCTTGTGGTCCAGCAGGTCGCCGTCCTCCTTCAGCATGTCGGTGGTCTTGCGGGCAAGCAGCATCTGCGGCCGCAGTTCCCAGATCCGGATCGGCCGGTAATCGAACACGTTCAGGTACAGCTGGTAAACGATCAGGAACCCGACGATCGCCAGCATCAGGCCCGACATGGTGACGATGTTGACGACGTTGTGCGTTTTGGTCGGGAATATGGCGGCGTGCACCGTGAAACCGACCGTGAACACGACCATCGTGATCAGCACCCAGCGTTTGCGCATCAGTTTCGACAGGGGCTGGAAGATGATGAACAGGATGACGTACATCAGTGTGCTGCTTTCGATTTTTGCGAACACGCCGATGATGTCCTGGGTCAACATGCGCAGGGCCTTGATGATCAGCATGAAGAACAGGATGCCGAAGAAACCGCGGACGATGTCCAGTTTGTGATCCTTCACCCAGGCAAGCGCGGCCTTCCATGAATCGCGGTCTTCCGGCGTCGGTTTGAACGTCGCCCGGAAGAAGCGCACCGCCAGTTCCCCGACCAGTATGCCCAGCAGCGCCACAAACGTGTTGAACAGCAGGACATACGCCGGGAATATCGCCCAGTACGACGCCGAATAGCTGGAAAGCGGGATGATCGCGGCCAGGACCCCGAACAGCTTGGCGTCGCCCGCGGCCCACATGCCGAACCACCACAGCAGGATGCCGATCACGAACGCCAGCACGGCGTTGATGGCCATTTTTGCGGCGTATATCCACCACGACGGGACAGGGGGCGCCGGCGTGGCGGGTGCGGAGGTTCCTTCGACGGCGGCCTGTTCCGCCTTCAGCGCTTCTTCGGCCTGTTTCCATTCCTCGGGGCTGGTCGGCAGCACGCTGACGTCCGCGCCGGAATTCCACGCCCCGGGGCCGTCGCGTCCACCCTCGAACGGCGATGCCTTCGGCGTCGCGGGCGGGGCCTTCCACATTCCCAGGACGGGGTATTCGTTCATGGCCGTCCTGCCGCCGAACGCGGTCCAGGCGCCCGTGAACGCCAGCCACGCGATGGCGAAGATCAGCCCGCGGGATATGACCTTGTTGAATACCTTGCCCCAGATGAAGTCGGTTCCGGCGCAGATCGCCGCCAGGATGGCAGCCGCGATTCTGGGGATGATTTCGACCGGCATCCGCACGCCCCCGCGTCGCGACCGGGCCGCGACCGTCCAGTCAACCGCGGCCGTCAGGGTTCCGACAGCACCTTCTGCCTGACGGGTTCGGGATCCAGGAACACAGGATACAGTTCACCGGACTTGTAGTGAACGTCCATGTCGAACAGCCCCGCGCAGATCGGGTTGAAACGGCACACGCCGCAGCATTCGGCCTTGCCGTGCTGGAACAACGTTTCCCGGACCATGCCCTTTTCGTCCAGGAAGCGGACGATGCGTTCCTCGCCCTTGATAATCTTGCGTGATTCGGTCGATGCCCAGGCGAATTCCGCCATGTAGCACAGCGGGACCTTTTCCGCGCGGAACGATCGGCCCGTGGCGTACAGGAATTTCATCGCCCGGTACAGCGGCAGTTCCATTTCCCACAATTCGTGGATGACGTCGGGGTTTTCGGTCGCCCGGTTCATCGACGGATCCAGGTTGTTCCACACGAAGTGGTGCAGGAACGGGAACCGATCCACCAGGAACATCACGGTCTTGTCCAGGTGGCCCGCGTTGTAGTGGTTGATGGTCGTGTTCACGTCGGCCGTGATGTCACAGGCGGCCACGTTTTCGAGCGTCTTCAGCGCGTTGGCCAGGCTGTCTTCCTTGCCCGACAGGAATGCCTGGATTGCCGGATCGTAAGACTGGATCGACACGTGCAGGTGCGTAAGGCCCGCGTCGACCAGGCCGCGCAGGTAATCGAAGTCGCATGTCTTCTGGCCGTTCGTGATGATGCGCGACGGCATGCCGCGGTCGCGGGCGTAACCGATGATGTCGGCCAGCAGCGTGTGCATCGTCGGTTCGCCGCCGGTCAGGATGATGCCGTCATAGTGGCGCGTCACGAAATCGTCGATCAGCGCGCGCGCCTGGTCGAAAGTCAATGTCGCTTCCCTTTCGGGGTTGCTGCACATGCGGCATTTCTGGTTGCACAGCCGCGTGACCTGTATGTAACCGAGGTTAGCCATCAGTCCTTCCTGTCGATTCCGGCGCGGTCGAGCACCTTCAGGCCCCAGTGCCGCGCCAGGTTGACCTGCAGGCCGGGGCAGTTGTCGTTTTCGGGACACCCGGCGCACCGCAGGCTTTTCACCCGGTACAGCCGCTCAATGAAAAATCCCACGAATTTCGATACTTCCGGAACGCCGCGTTCGTCCAGGATTTCCGGTGGCGGGGCCGGCCACCAGCCCTGGCGCCCGTCCGCGGGGCCGACGTCGTCACGGGAGACATATCCAGCCCCGCCCAGGCACCGGGGCAGATCCAGGACCGGCCGTCCCAGACGATCCGCCGCGGCCCGCACTTCGTCGACGGAAGGCGCGGCAGCACGCGCCTCGCCGTAGTGTTCGCGGGTCGCGATCCTGACGCCGCCGGGCACCAGCGCCGCCAGCCCCCCGCCGCCGTCCGCCATGAGCCGTTTCGCCACCCCGGCATCCAGTTCGACCGCGCCGGCCGCCGCGTCCATCCGGTCCCGGCGGCCCGCGGCGTATCTGACGGCCGCGTCGCAGAAACCCTGCAGGAAGCAGGCGGCGCAGCGTTCGGGCTGCATGCATTCGGGCATCGTTCCGTCCGCGAAAAGCCGCCTGAATGACTGCCGCTCGCCCAGCACCTCGTCGTACAGTTTGTGCGGGTCCTGGAACAGGTGTTCGTGCCCCTCGAGGTACCTGATCGGCAGGCGGTTGGTCCAGATGAACATCCCCGGCACGGCGTCCAGTTCCAGCGCGCGCGCCAGTTCCCGGCCCAGCATTTCTTCGTCGGCGTACAGTTCCGCGCGGTTTTCGTCGAATCCCCGGCCGAACGGTATAAGGTGCAGCAGGTCGAATTCCATCACGCCGAGCTGCATGTAAAATTCCATGATTTCGCGCAGGTACGGCAGGTTCGGCCTGGTCAGGACAATGTCGACCGACACCACGGTGCCGAGCCGCCGCAGGTTCACCAGGCCGCGAATAGCCTGTTTGAAGGCGCCGCGGGCGCCGGTCAGCCTTTCGAACAATTCTTCATTGTGGGCGTGCAGCGACAGCGTTGCTTCCCGCAGGCCGTTTTCGACCGCCTGCCGCGCGAAGTTTTCGTACGCGAACATGCGCCCGTTGCTGATGACCTGGATCCACGAATAACCGATTTCGGTGCCGTATTTCACGAATTCCAGGAACTGCGGGTGGGTCGTCGCCTCGCCCCCGGACAGGATCAGGCGCGTGTAGCCCTGTTCACGACCGCGGGCCAGTTTCGCCCGCACCTCCTCGGCCGGGATCGGCCCGCCGCCGAGGGCCCCGGAATCCAGGCAGAATTCGCAGCGGTTGTTGCAGGCACGGGTGATGCGCACCCACAGCCGCCGTTCGTCTATCGCAGCCTGCCTGACCTCAACGTCGCCCACCGCGGTCAATCCTTGTGTCGGGAATCAGGGCCTGACGCCCCGGAAAGTGTCGGGATGCGCCCCGGAAAAGTCCTTGCGCGGCACGAATTCTTCCCAGCCGTACTTGTCCGTGTATTCGTGCCACGGACCCTCGCACATCGCGCAGAATGAACATTCCTGGCAGCGCGGCCCCTTGGCCTTGCCCTCGGTCAGGCGGTGTACCGTGTAATCCTGGATGGTGACGTGGCCTTCCAGGATCTTCGTGTGCGGGACGACGCGCTCGCCGATGTACGGTTCGTACCCCTTCATGAAGCAGTACGGGATGGCCTCCGTCATCACGCTGCGCCCGGCCTTCAGCCCGATGTCAAGACCCTTGTGCACGAAGGGCTCGATCAGCGACATGCGCGGCACGATCGACGTGAACATTTCCGCCGCGGTTCCCAGCGGGTGCACGAACGCGAACTGGTACTGGTCCACGCCAAGCCCGGTCAGCAGCGCGGCCAGTTCGGGCAGGTGCCGGTAGTTGGCGCGGCAGATGACGCTGTTGGTAATGACCAGCTGGTTCAGTTCCTTCAGGTTGGCGATGGCGCGCACGGTCTGCTTGAACGCGCCCGGGGCGTGCACCAGGAAGTCGTGCAGTTCGGCGGTGTGCCCGTGAAGGGCCGGCGAAAATTCGGTCGCGCCCGCCCGCACCAGGTCCTCGCACACCTTCTTGTACGCCAGCATGCGGCCGTTCGTCTGGATCTGGATGGATTTATATCCAAGTTCCTTCGCGTACGCGACGATTTCCATCAGGTCGGGTCTGATGGTGATTTCGCCGCCGGTGAACACGATGGAATCGGCGTCGCGGATGCCTTCTTCCAGCAGCTTCCTGACTTCCGCGGTGTCCTTGTTACCGTACTGGGCGCGCTTGTTGCCCTGCACGCAGAACAGGCAGCGGTTGTTGCAGTTCCAGCCGGTCTTGATGTCGATTCGTTCGGTAATAACCTGGTCGGCCATTCATTTCCCCTGTGTGACCGGGACGAATTCATCCCATCCGAACCGGTCGATATAGCACGCGAAAACGCCGCGGCAGATCCGGTTGTACCTGCATGCGGCACATTCGTCGCGTTTGACGCGCACCATCACGTCGTGAAGCGTCTTGGTCACTTTCGAATATTCGTGCCTGTCCCCTTCGAGGGCGTTACGGTCGTACGTCCCGGCCTCTGGTTCCGGCTGTTTATCGCCCGGGGAGCTGCCGTCCCCGAAAAGAACGGCGCCCTCCGGTTCGAAGTGGAAGTACCGTTCGACGTATCCCCGAACCTGGTCCTTCATGCCGACCGTCGTGCAGTACGGGATGTCCAGGATGAACACGCGGTCAAGTCCCTCCGGCGGCAGGCCGTCGGTGAACCTTCTGAATTCCGCGGCCACATCGGTGTAAGGCACGACCAGCGTGTCAAAGAATTCCAGGCCGCGTCCGTCCGGCATCATGACGTTAAAAACGTGCTGGTCCACGCCAAAGGGCAGCATCACGTCGTAAAATTCGCGGAAAAGTTTGTAATTACGTTTGTTTACGACGTAAGAAGTGTGGACCTTCAGGTTGGGGTATTCGCGTTTCAGCAGCAGCAGGTTTGCCAGCCCGACCAGCGCCTGGTCGAACGACCCCCTGGTG
This sequence comes from uncultured Anaeromyxobacteraceae bacterium, assembly GCA_964470365.1. Classification (GTDB taxonomy): domain Bacteria; phylum Myxococcota_A; class UBA9042; order DTJE01; family DTJE01; genus JAGOFO01. The sequence goes on from CAYYCO010000090.1 coordinate 8,634, forward strand.
CGCGTAAGCCCGTCGTGAATCCTGGCATTCGGGCCATGGATTGAGACGAGTATGTGGTTCAGGCCGGATTCGAGCAGTTTACGGGTATACGCACGGTTCGACAGCCGTCGTCCGTTCGTGATCATGCCGACCGTTTTGAAGCCAAGGTCACGCCCCATCGCGATGAATTCAGGCAGCCTGGGATGCAGCGTCGGTTCACCCGACGTGAACATCACTTCGTCGGCGTCGGGATCGGCCGTCATCATGCGGCGGACGTCGTCGTCGGTCTGGTCGATCAGGCGCCGGAACCGGGCCTCCCGGTCCGTTTCCATGCAGAAAAGGCAGTTGTTGTTGCAGGAAAAACCGACGCAGACGTGCAGGCGGTTGCCCACCCGTGATTCGCCCGGCACAGGCATCCCGTCGTCGGGTTTACGGTCCTTTTTGACTGTCTTCCTGTCATCGCCCGAGGTCATTTGACGAAAACCCGCCTGCGTGGCGAGTCATTATAGGCGATCCGGTCATTTGTTCAATCGTGCCACGCGTCGGAGACGTTGCG
>CAYYCO010000091.1:0-8711 GCA_964470365.1 uncultured Anaeromyxobacteraceae bacterium
GCTGGTCCCTCAGGTTTTCCAGGACCGTGACCAGTTCGGCGTCCACCGTGTCGAATCCGCAGCCGCACCGGCAGGCAAATTCTTTTCTGTCAAAATGCTGTGAAATGTCTCCCATGGTTCATACCTTCCTTTTCCGGCACTTCCTGACCGTTTCCATGGCCTTTGGGATGTCATGAACAAGACGGACAACAAGACCCACGAAAACCAGAATGACTGTCAGCTTCTGAACCACTCCGCACACCAAATCCATAGACGTCACCATCCATCCGAAAAACGCCATTCCGTAGGTTTTCATGGAATCAAAAATCGAATCGATCATCAGGTATCCATGCCTTTCCCTCATGGGATATCAGCCGATTTTCACCGGAATAACGGCCGTTGATCCAGCCGCCACCACGCCCAGGGCCACGCCGAAGGAAACCCCGGCCACGTTGTCTTTGTTCAGAACACCCGCCTCCATATAGATCCTGTCGCCAAAGGCCACGGCCGAGTTCCCGGAGTTGTTCACACCTGTCACGCTCAAGTTGAACACGCCCCGGGTGGCAATGGATCCCTTTTCACCCTGGGCGATATTGCCCACCGCCACACCGGGAAGAACGCCGAACACGGCTGGCGCGCCGCTTAAAAGCCCGCCCGTCGGTCCAACCACGTCAATGACTTCACCTTTTTGAACGAAATTTTTCATAATTCTTTCCTTTCGTTAGAAATCCGATCGTTTAACGGTCGGGTTTTTGATTACATGCCGGGGTTCTTGTACATGGTTTTCCAGTCAAGGGCTTTCGCGCCGGCGTCGATCCGGACCTTGTATTCCACTCCGTCAACGTTCCAGCCCTGGCGGGTTTCCATGTAGGGCGTCATGTTGCCGCCGAGGAAGAACACCTTCACGGTTTTTCCCCGGGCCGCGAGCAGGTACCAGGATGTCACACTGTCATCGTCGAGACGCGCTTCATAAATCCGGGTGTATTTGTTACCGGCGTAAATATTGGTCCGGGTGGCGCCGGAATTGGTGGTGTCGAATTTTTCGCTGGTGAAAAACACTTCGGCTCCGGCTTCAAGGGATTTGGGGGCCAAGACGAATTCCGGGCGGATATTCAGGCTTCGCTTGCCCTTCATATCTTTCTGAAGCCCCATGGCCTTGATCCCCGCCGCCATTCCAGCCGTGCCGATAGCCGTTGCAGGATCGGCGAGGTTCTTGTGATCGGCGTGGAACAGGGCCGTTCCATCCCCCATGTTTGAATTGGCCGTGAGCACCGCGTAAGCGATATCCCCGATCTTCCGGGCGCAGGCCTCGCCGTGTTTGGCGGGAATGTCGGTCAGTGCGCTTAAGTCGTCGTTGATGATGGCTTTCCGTGAAATCCGGAACATCTTGCCGTAGGTGGCGATGGCGTATTGTTCCTGGGCCTCTTCAAGCGCTCCGTATCGGTATTCCCCGTCTTCCAGGATTTCGTCCAGGTCGTCGGATTCGGACACGCGTGCTAGGGTGTGGATTTTGAAATCGTTGACGGATCCGGTGGCGGCCCAGAAGGACCATGTTTCCCCGGCGGACTCATACCCCTGGGCCAGGGATTTGTTGGCAATGGCGGAAAGGATAATCGGGAAATCGGAACTTGTAAGAGCGCGGCCCGCCACTTCCATGGGCGTTCCACGATCGCTCACGCCTGCACAGCGGCAGCAAAAACGGGCGATTTCAACCTGGGACCTTCCCATCAGCTCGTCATAGCCGAGGGCGAGCTTGACGGATCCGCCCGGTAACACAAGCCCGGCACGGACACCCAGGGCATCGATGGCGGCAGCCCTGAACTTGTCACGGCCTTCCACGCCCATTTCCACCCGGAAGCCGGGCATCTCCTCGTCACGGGCCTTCTCACGTTTTTCAATGACATCGAGCACGGCGGCCCGGGCGTCGTCCACGGTTTTTCCACCCTTAATCATGCCTTCCGCAAGATCCTTGCAGTCATGCCGTTCGCACAGGGCATGGATGGCGGCGGTCCGTTCGCGTTCGACTGTAAGGATGTTTTCACGATCTTTCGTTTCGGAACGTTCATGGCCGGGATCTTTTTTCCCGTCGGGCGTGGCATCGAGGGCGGCAAGAAAAGCCCATGCTTCGTCGTCCGTTGCTTCCGATCTCATCCCGCAGCGAATAAGATAAGCTCTCAGTTTTTCGTCCATACCTTTCTCCTTTTTTGATGACCCAGCCTTTTCACCAGGCTGTTTTGTAGGTTTATCCGACCTGGCTTTCGCGGTCGGGTCTGCACCGATGGGACACGTTGAAACCTCTCTCAACTCCCATTCGGTGATCAAAACGCACGGCCCGGAATACGTCCGGCTGCCGATAACGGTTGACTGGTTTTCTGAAAGTTTCATTACCTTCAGCGCCCGGTACCCGGCGGAATAATCCGTCAGGTGGCCTTCTTTCGTTTTGGTGAAGGCATCGTTTGAACTTGGGGTTTCGGAATAGAAGGCTTTCCCGATGAGCTTGTCATCTTCTACGGCAAAATCCCTGACAGACCCCAGGACATCAGACACGCTGTATCTTCCGTGGGAATCGAGAAGCGGGACCTGGTTGTTTTGAGGCAAGACGCATCCCGACATGACCAGGATTTCAGGGACCCCTCGTTCAAAATCCCAGTCCCAGACAAGAATCTTGTCCGTTTCGGACGCGATGACGATTTCAATGGACCGGTCCTTTTCAGACAGTGTGGACGGTGAGGACCCGGCCGCACCGCTTACAGTGAACTTCCTCATCCTCAGGTCTTCATTTTCAGATCGTGTTCTAAGCTCCGTTGACATTATTCCTCCGCTCCCAGCGCCGCCGGGTTTTGGGCCAGGGCCGTGGAGGTTTCCTTGACTTCAAGCCCCCGTTCCTGGCACATGAGTTTAAATTCCTGGGCTTCATCCAGAACGTTTTCAAGATCGCGGCCCCTGCTTCGGCAGATTTCCTGGGGGGATCTTAAAAGATTCCGGATCTGTTCAACCTGGGCCTTGGATTCCCGTAACGGGTCGATGTATTCCGCACCCGGAGGCATCCACGCGGCCCGCTGAAACACATAGGGGTCCTTGGTATAGGCTTTGAAAGGGACGTTCACCGCCCCCCGCATGGCCAGGCGTTCCAGGACGTCGCAGTAAACCGGATGGCAGAAATGACGGACCATATCGATCTGGTGAGGTTCGATATCCTTGGCGAGGTCGTTTCGTATTCCCCGCAAGCCTGAATAATTGATTCCGGAATAATCCCCTGAAACCAGCTCGTAAGAAACGCCGGCACCCACGGAAATCATCCTCAGAATCAGCCGGATGTACGGGTCGAACGTTTCTCCGGGCATGGTTCCGTTTGCAAACTCCACGGATTCTCCGGGGCGAAGGTACTCGATCAGGGCGTTTTCAAGTTCTTCGATCCGGCTGTATTCTTCCGTCTTCACGCCCCGGGCCTGCTGGAACTGCATGGGGTTTTCGGACTTGACGAAGGCCAGCCATTTTGCCGAAAGCTTCGCCCGGTCGAGGGTCGCGTCCATGAATTCGTTGATGTCCCTGGACAAAAGGACAATGGGCGTGAAAATGGAGATCCCCCGGAGTTGACCGGGCCGGACCGTCTTGAACCCGTGGATCACATCCCGGGCATCGACCCTGAAGGTTTTCCCCGCGTATCCGTCATCTGAAAAGTGATAGAAAAGCGCTTCGCCCGTAGATGGATCGTATTCCACGCCGTCATGGATGGCGTTCGATCCCGTGGTTTTGGCTCCGTAGGTGCACAGGCGGTCCGGCTCCATGGCCTGGAGGGCGTAAGGGATTATCGAACGTTTGCCCGAATACCTCTTGATGAAAATGTATTCCCCGGTTTCCACCAGGCTCCGCTTGGCGAGTTCCTGAAGTTCACCGAAGCACAGCCGCCCGGACACATCGGCGTGATCCGACCAGCGGGCGAAACCGTCCTCGATGGACTGGTTCACGGGCCGCGCGAGTTTCCCGTCACTTTTCACCCGGGCCTGGACCGTGATTCCGGTTCCCACCGTGAAGTTGACGATGACGTTTGCGGCCCTGGCCACATACGGGAAATCCCGGACCAGCTGCCTTACCCTTCCGCGCACGGTGGAGGCCGAGGACGAAATCAGGTCGTTGACATTGGTGTCCAGGGGATGCCAGCCCGAGGACGTTTTCGGGGTTTTCGCCGCGGCGTACTGCCGTTTCTTTTCTGTGGCAAGTATGTCCCGGTAATACATCCGCCTGAGCTGATGCCCCGGAGAAAAAACACCCACGATTCCGTCAATCATCCTTCCGATCATCAGAACCTCCCCGCGCCCCGTGCATATGTCCTTCCGCAGGCCATCCCGCCTTCAACCGCCGCCATGGCGCACACATGATCATAGGCCTTCTTGAATTCTGAAAACGTGTTGTATTCCACGGCAATCCCGTCCCCCGTTTCATACTTCCTGTATTTCCAGCCCATGTCCGCCATGTCGTTTTCCATTTTCGTTTTAAGATCTGACCAGGTTGTAAAAGGCATGACCGTTTCCCATGAAAGTTAAGTTTTTATGTTCTCCCGGGCAGCGGATACGGATACGCCCGAAGGATGAGGAAACGTTAACACGGGTTTTTTGGGTTGGATTTTTTTGAAAAAAGGATTTTGATTAAAATAATGAAGTAAAATTAGCGTATTATGCCGTTATAACTGTGTATAAGGCAAGGCTAAAATATTGAGGAAATATACCGGTTTTTTGGTTCTTTTGGGGTTGACAGGTTTTTAAGCACTGGTCTTTTTTTTGGAAAAAAAGACCGCTTACCACGTATGAAATTCGATTTAATTACCTGTATTATATAATTAAAAAGGCGATCATATTTCTTTGAGTTCGTTTGAATTCCAAACAGCTGTGCCAATCATATAATTTATCATATTGACTAATTTTATCATTTTGATTATTTTTAAACATGGAAAAACGAACGCCTCACTATGAGCTTAAAAAAATAAAATCCGTGGTTTCTGATCCGTCAAAACGGCCGTTTACTGTCACCGCCTTACGCGGTGGCCTTGCTCTCGGCCTTACAGAACAAGAAATGCGGAACATCGTCATGAGCCTTTCCAGAACAGATTTCTACAAAGCCATGACCACCCACTTCGATTCCACGGTGTGGCAGGATGTTTACCATGGGAAGACAGAAGCCGGGATCGTTGTTTACATTAAAATCACGGCCTACGATGATGAAAGACCGCCTGTTATTCAATTCAAGGCGAAATGAGGTGCATAATGAAATGCCAGGAATGCGGATCAGAAATGATCACAAAAACAGTGGATGAAACGTTGAATCTTGACGGCCAATTTTTAACCCTTCATGGCATGCGCGGTGATTTCTGTGATTCCTGCGGGGAAGGGATCTGGGATGAAACAAGTTATCACCGTTACGTTGAAGGTCAGGAAGCCCTTGTCCGGTCTGTCAGGGGGAATACAGGTTCAGACATCCGGCGCATCCGGAAGAAACTGAACCTGACCCAGAAAGATTTCGCTGAATTGTTCGGACTTGGAAAACTGTCATTCTCCAGGTATGAAACAGGCAAGACCCGTCCCCCCGCATATTTCCTTAAACTCCTGAAACTCCTTGAAAAGCATCCTGAACTTTTGAAAGAAATGCACTCATGATGAACCTGGAGCGCGCTGATTAACAGGAAGAAAAAAGAGGCTTCAACCAAAGGTGGAAGCCTCTTATCTCGCAAAATAAACCCCACGCCATTCATCCACATCCCCCTTGCTGCTTTCCCAAATTCCACCGACTTTTTTTGCCGGGAAAGACTGACTTTTGATGTATGACAAAACCGTGGGTTCAGTCCTGTTGATATAGCCACAGATGGCTTTCATGCCTGACAGAATCTCATCTTTTTCCCTTTTCCCGTTTTTCTTTCTGACTTTTACCATGTCTTCTACCATCGGCTTTCCCTTTGCTGTTTTTTGGGTTTACGTTCTTTCGGTTCAGATTTCACAACAGGTTCCGGTTCTTCCCTTGCCCAGTATTTCACCCCGAGGACATCGAGGGCCACGAGGCCGTAAACGCTCACGTCCCATCCATGGTTTGCCGCATGTTCCGGGCACACCCAGAATCCTGTCTTGTCGTCGACGTATTCCACGGTCAACTGTTTGGCCCAGTCGTCCGTCATATCCGCGTTCATGAGATACGCCCCCGGATCGGACGGCGCGATATCCAGAAGCCGCGAAAGCTTGTTTTTGTAAAAGTTCACGTTTGCGCGTAAGAGCTGCAAGCCTCCGGGTATCGGCTTCTTTGACCCCGGGTAAAACTCCACGTTCGTGAACGAATAGGGTTGAGCCATGCGCTGTTCGCCCTTGAACGGGAGAACAAGACCCCGGTAAGCCGCGGCGAAATTGTAGACCTCATCGGTCCGGTGGCCCATGGCGTCCATGACCACCAGCTGGGGAGAGTAGACGTTTCCCTCCGTGTCCTGGTAGAGGTCATCGAAAAACACCCGGGCCAGGGCGTCGAAGGACGTGAGGAACCCCGACCGGACCTGCCAGCTTCCCCCGTCGATGCCCCAGCCCCAGGCCCTGATCTCATACCAGAACCCGTCATCCTGGGTGTCCGCCGCTCCGGTCAGGGCCGCCACCACTCCGCCGCCGGGAACGATGGACGTGGGCCGGGTGTCTTTCAAAAGCAGAATCCGGCTTTCGTCTTTCTTTCGGTGGTAGGGGATAAAGGGTTCTGCCTTGTGGGCGTTCATGAAGTCCTTGAGGTCGTCAACCGACTTCAGCCCTTTCAGGAACGACACCACCGCCTCGCTCATGCTCACAAAACGCGAATACCAGGACGGAAGATGGAACCCGATCTTGATGGGGTTGAAGCACCTGAGATACGTGAACAGCTCGATGTTTTTCCCGCGGGACCGCCATTCGCAGGCCATGACCGCCTTGTCCCGTTTGTGGTCGTCCCACAGGCTGTCACATCCGGCGCAGGAATACCGGGCAAGGCTTTTTTTCAGGATCTCGTCCTTGTCCGCATCGCTTCCGCCTTCCCAGACAATCCTGTCAAAAACCATCTTCTGGGTGTGGCCGCAATCCGGACAGACCACCCAGAGATCGAAGATCACCTCGGACTCGTTCAATGCCACCCAGATGTTCCCGTCTTCAAGAGTGGGCGTTGAAATCTTGATAAACTTGCTGCGGTTCCTGAACGTGGTGAGCCGTTTGTCGATGAGGTTCAAGGGGCTGGTTTCCTGGGCGGTTTCCCGAAATCCTACCTTGTCGATCTCATCGGCGATAGCGTACCGGATCGGCTTGTTGGCAAGGCGTGACGCCGAAGACGCCCACCCGAGATAGATGGCCATGTGCTGAAGATTGATCCGAAGGGAGGCCTTGTCATCCTGCCTGCCCGTGAGGTACGTGGCAAGCTTTGGCGACCGCTCGATCATGGGCTGGATCCGGTCATCGGAGTTTTCCTTCGCTGCCAGCTGGTCGGGGAAGACGTAAAGCACCGGCCCGGGCTTTCGGTCAATGCAATAGCCGATGAAATTGTGAACAGCCTCAGACCCTCCGGATTGTGGCCCTTTGCAAAGTGCCACAACCCGAACGGACGGGTAATCAATCGCGTCCATAAAGCCCACGAGATACGGCGTGACCTCGTTCCGCCACGGTCCGGGAAGAGCCGAATTACCGCCGATAACCCTGTTTCGTTCGGCCCACTCCGAGGGCAGGATCGGTTTTTCTTTGCGTAAGACTTTTCGTTCGGCCTTCAGAAACCGGAATGAATATTCAAGACGCCCTTGGTCCTGAAGCTCTTTTCGAAGTTCTTCCGGAAGCCAGAACGGGTTTATGGAAACAATCACACCTTTGTGGGCATCGGCCCAGAGTTCTTGTTGATTCAATCTGCGTCTCCTTCATCAGCGCCAGGAACGATCATCACCTGGAACCGTTCCATGGTGGCAAAGCTGTTCATGGTTTTGTCGAAATCGGCGTTCATCCGCTCAAGCAGGGCGTTGGTTTTCATCATGTCCCCGCCAACCAAGGCGATATACTCTGCGGCGTTCACCTGGAACATGTGACGGATCCCCGTGTCCAGAATCACGGCACGGGCCGCCACCTCCATGGCAAAGTCTTTTTTCGCGAGATACTTTCCCCGCTCCTTGTCGAGCTCGAACTGAAGTTTTTCGTTCTGGAGATCAAGCTTTTCGATCTCCTTCCGGGTCTTGATCTTGTGATCCTCCGCCAGATCCTCCCCGGCGTCATCCCGACTCACCTTCAGCGTTCCCGAGTAAAGCTTCACATCGGCCCAGAGAACCGTCTTGTCCTTCTGGACCCGAAGAAGCCCGGTCTTCGCGTCGCTGTAAATCTTGTCACGGCCCACCTTGAACCCCTGGTCTCTCAGGTAGTTCAAGACCGCCAGCACGTTTTTAAAATTTTCCTGCATCCACGATCACCTGTCGAAAATTTCCGTGAAACAATTCCAAAAACCAACAAAAACAACCATTTTTCCGTTTTCCGGTCCATTTCGAAAAATATCCCGACTGAGCACCCGGGCAGCCCCGACCCCTGTAAACCCGAAGGGGGGAAGGACCCATGAGCCCCCCTACCCGCCGGCCATGCCCGGGCTTGACCGGGACGAACCCGGGATCGACTTGACGGACAGACCGATGGCCGCGAACAGATCCGGGGACCGGGCAAGATCCGCAATGGCCTGCTTGAACCCTTCGGCCCGTTCGGTGTTCTCTTTCTCCCACA
>CAYYCO010000092.1:0-8250 GCA_964470365.1 uncultured Anaeromyxobacteraceae bacterium
GCCACGCACGACGCGCTGACGCGGACGAAGGGAAGCTTTGACCAGACAATGTCGGGGCTCAGGACGCTGTCCGGCCTGAAATCGGCGTTTTCGTTCAGGCTGCAGACCAGCACGGTCGTGACGAAACGCAACCTTCCAGGGATGCGCGAACTGTGCGGCGTCATGGCCGGCATCCGGGCGGACGCGCACGCGTTCAACGTGATGATGCCGGACGGCGGCGGAAAGACGCACCTGGACCTTCTGATGCCGCGCTACGGCGAGGTGACCGCGGAATTCGCGCGATTCCTTCCGCTGATTGACCCGTCCGTCGCATCGCGGCTGGCCCTCGTCGACATCCCTTACTGCATGACGGAACAACTACCGGACCCGGTGCGCGGATATGTGGAACGGTACTTCCACTTCGAACCGGAGGGGGCCTTCGAGGCGAAGGCGGCCGCGGCCGGCGTGATCAAGACGTCGGAACTCGACGGCGAGGACCGGCTGTACGTCCACGGCGCCCTGGACGGCGACGAGGTCATTTTTTCAAAGGTGACCAGGACTTATCAGGAAGCCTGGGTGAAGTCGAAGCGGCCCGAATGCGCGGGCTGCAGATATTTCGACCTTTGCCGCGGCGTGTGGAAGCCCTACACCGATCGGTTCGGATGGGACGAGTTCAAGGCGGTGAAGCCATGAATGCAACGGCGCGACGGATCCTGGCCGCGACCGTCTTCCTTGCCGTGCCGTTTGTGTCCGGCAGCTGCGGCGGCGGACCTGGCGTCATCAACGGCCACGACTATTCGTCCTTCTACGATTTCGGCGGGTTCGACGACACGAACGAACCGGCCGACACCGGAACCGACGCTTTTGCGCGGGACGTCGCGGACAACGAACTTGACGACGACGCCTTCCGCGACCATCTGGAACCGGCCGACACCGGCGACACTGCCGACAAGGATCCCGGCGGCGGCGACCCGGGCAGCGACACGACAATCGTCACGCCGACCGTGACGCTGGTCACGGACAGGGCCTGGGAACCGCGCGCGCGCAACATGATCGGCGGCGCGAAAAAGTCGGTGGACCTGGTTCATCTGGAATTCCTCTCGTACGCCACCGAAATCAAGGTGTACGACTCCCTGACCGCAGCGGCCGGGCGGGGCGTGAAGGTGCGCGTGCTGCTCGACGACGGCGACGGCGTGATCGACGACAACCAGACGAAGGTCGATCAGTTCAACGCGGTGGCCAACATCACGGCGAAACTGGACAACTGGAACGGGACCACCCATGTAAAGATGATCATTGTGGATGACGCGCAGGTTCTCGTCGGGTCCACCAACCTGTCGAAGTCCGCGCTGGACTTCAACCACGAGGCGAACCTCTGGATCACCGACCCGGCCGCGGTTCCCGAATACGCCGGCTATTTCGACGCGGTCTGGGCAGACCCTTCGGGCACGAAAACGATGGATGCGTCGTTGGGGGCCGGCGGCATACTGCCCATCGGCGACGGCGAATACGTCGACGCGGTACACGGCCGCATCGAATCGGCAACCGACAGGGTCATGCTGGTCATGTACGACCTGAACCAGGATTCCCCGGCGGCGAAAAACCTGACCGCCGCGATTATCGCGGCAGCGGGCCGCGGGGTGAACGTCCGGGCGTTTTTTGAACGCTGCAACCTCGGCTACGCATCGTATGTCACCGGCGACAACCTGGAATCGGCCGAAATACTGGAGGACGGCGGTGCGGAAGTGAGGTTCGACGAACCCTTCCCGGACAACAACCCTTACGACGACGTGACCCACGCAAAGCTGCTGATTGTCGACGACACCGTCGTCGTTTATTCCGGAAACTGGAACAACAGCGGCCTGCAGAACAACCACGAGGCCGGGGCTGTCGTCGAAGGCGTCGAAACGGTTACCAGCGCGGCGGTCAACTATTTCAACGGCCTGTGGGAAACCGGGGTCGCCTGGCCCTAGTATCTTTCCTTTTCGGAACGCATCCCGCCCAGCACGTTGCGGCAATAGAACGGCCCCTCGAAAATGAAGCCGGTGAAGCCCTCGAAGAGGTCTGCGCCCGCGTCCTGGAACATCCACGCGTCGCGGCCGTCGAAGATGCCGCCGCAACCGATGATTATCGGCGCGCGGCCGACCTGGCGCCGGACCGCCGCAACCGTCGCCACGGCCTTATCGCGCAGCGGACGGCCGGAAAGCCCGCCGCGGAGCCCGAGCAGCACGTCCTTTTCCGGCAGGCCCTCGCGCCCCTTCGTGGTGTTGGTGGCGACGAATCCGTCAACGCCGCAGGACATCGCCACATCGACGATTCTCGCCAGCTCGGCCGGTTCCTTGTCCGGCGACAGCTTCACCAGCAGCCTCTTTTTTCCGGCCAGCGCGCCGACCGACGCGTTCAACAGGACCCGGAGCTGATCGGGGTCGTTTTCGAAATCACGGCCGTCGGCGACGTTCGGGCACGAAAGGTTCAGGACCAGCATGTCTGCGACGGGGGCCATCCCGCCCAGGGTTTCCAGGATATCGGCAACCGCCGCGTCCCCGTGGATTTCCGGGTCTGCGGTCTTGCCGACGTTGATCAGCAGGGGCATCCGGCGCCGCTGCGTCTCGATCTTCTTCCTGACGACCTTCCAGCCCTTCGACGGCAGGCCCATCCGGTTGATCATGCCTTCGGCCGCGACCAGCCTGTGCACCCTCGGTTTCGGGTTTCCCGGCCACGGCCGTGCCGTGACGGTGCCGATTTCGGCGAAACCGAAACCGAGCCCCCAGATCGCGGGCAGCGCGTCGCCATCCTTGACCCATCCGGCCGCCACGCCCAGCCGCGAATCGAAAAGGACGCCCCCGACCTCGACCGGCGAGGCCCGACGGGGTGCGAGCACATGGCGCATGATCGACGGAACCCCGGGCATGACCGAGGCGAAACGCAGCCCGACCATGGCCATTCGATGGGCGGTTTCGCCGTTGAACCTGAAAAGGACCGGTCTGAGAACGTTTTTGTATATGGTCATTATTCATACCCCCGGACGGCGCGAGGATACCACTTCCGGACCGGTTGTCCGGCCCGAATTGTGACACCGTGCACCCCACATGGGCTAGAATCTGATCGTTTCGACAGGATGACAATATGAACAACCCCATCATGCAGGACGCGCTTGCGCGGCTGGGCGCCAGTGAATACGGCGTGACGGCCTCCCCTCTGTCAAAGACCCTGTGGTCGCTCAGGCAATTGCTCGATCTCACCGGGTTCGAGTCCCCGTCGCAGGTTCCGGTGGCGGCGGTGGTGCTCGGTTCAGGGCTGGGCGGCTTCGAAAGGCGCGTCGACGCCGAATTCGACATCCCCTTCAAGGACGTATCCCTGCCGTCGCCCGGCATCGAGGGGCACAGCGGGCGACTGGTCATCGGAAGCCTCAACGGTCGCCGCGTTGCCGTCCTGGCAGGTCGCGTCCACTACTACGAGGGACACGATTTCGAAACGGTGTGCCGCGCGACCCGCGTGATGGCGCTGCTGGGCGTCCCCAACCTGCTGCTTTCAAACGCCGCCGGCGGAATCAATCCCGATTTCGCGGTCGGCGACCTGATGCTCATTTCCGACCACCTGAACATGATGGGCGACAACCCGCTTCGGGGCCCGAACCCGGGCAGCCTGGGTCCCCGGTTCCCCGACATGACGAACGCGTGGACGCCGTCGCTGCGCCAGGTGTTCCGATCGCAGGCCGCCGCGCTGGGCCTGACACTGCGCGAGGGCGTTTACGCAGCGAACAGGGGTCCGACGTATGAAACGCCGGCCGAGGTCCGGATGCTGCGCTTGCTCGGGGCCGATGCGGTCGGAATGTCGACGGTGCCCGAAACGATCGCCGCCAGGCACGCCGGGATGAACGTGGCGGGGGTTTCGGTCATCACGAACGCGGCCGCGGGAACCGGCGGCGGGGAACTGTCGCACGAGGAAGTGAAGGAAGTCGGGGCTGCTGCCGGGGCGCGACTGGGGAACCTGTTCGCGGCGGTAATCGGCGCCATGCCGTGACCAGCCGGGGTATGAACATGACGATCGAACAGAAACAATCGATGATCCTCGCGGCGCGACAGGCCATGGGGAATGCATGGGCGCCGTATTCGGGGTTCCTGGTGGGGGCCGCGGTGCTGGGACGCTCCGGCGGCATCCACGTCGGCTGCAACGTTGAAAACTCATCGTACCCGGTCGGCACCTGCGCGGAACGCAACGCCATCGGCGCGGCGCTGGCTGCGGGTGAAAAGGGCATCGACGCCGTGGTCGTCGTAACGCCGCAGCCCGGTCCGGTGACTCCGTGCGGCATGTGCCGGCAGGCCTTGAACGAATTCGGCGCCGACATTATCGTGGTCTGCGTCGGGGCCGCCGGGGTTGAACGGCAATACACCGTCCGGGACCTGCTTCCCGACGCCTTTGACGATGGAATGCTGCATGGCCGGAAAGACTAATCAGACTGGCGCGCTTGTCCTGCGCGGCGCAACCGTCCTTATGATGGACGATCGCGGATCGGTGGTCAGCGATGACATCGTCGTGCGCGACGGCCTGATCGAATGCATCGAACCCCCGCGTCGGCGCGCCCCCGGCGACACGATCATCGACCTTGCGGGCATGATCGCGCTGCCGGCTTTCGTGCAGACGCATGTCCACACCTGCCAGACGCTGTGGCGGAACCTGGCCGACGATATGAGCCTGATGGACTGGCTGCGTTCCCGGACATGGCCGTACGAGGACGCACTGACGCGCGACATGATACGTGCATCCGTTCGGCTGTCGGCAGCCGAACTCCTTCTTTCCGGCACGTTGACGATCGGGGATTTCGGCCTCCTCCACGATGCCGCATTCATCCCGGCGGCCGCCGCCGGAACGGGGCTCAGGGGCGTCTGGGCACGAATCCTGGTCGACCGGCTTGCGCACGGCGCCAGGCTGGTGCCCGAAGCCCCTGTCGCGGCCGTTCAGGACGCGGTCGCCATCGCGGGCGCGGTCAGCGGACTCGATTCGTTCGCCGGCTTCGCCCTGGCGCCGCGATTCGCACCTTCATGTTCGCGCGAACTGCTGCGCCTGGTCGCCGAAACATCGGCCTCGACGGGAATTCCGGTTCACACACACTGCTCGGAAAACGACGAAGAAAACGAACTGTCGATTCAACGATTCGGGGTACGTCCGCTGGCGCTGTTCGACAGGCTCGGCCTGCTTGGCCCGAACACCAGGCTCGCACATTGCGTCAAAGTGACCGACGACGAAATCGCACTGCTCGCATCGACCGGAACGAAGGTGCTTCACTGTCCGACCACCAACATGAAGCTGGGTTCCGGCATCGCGCCGGTACCCGGGATGCTCGACGCCGGGGTCCATGTTTCACTGGGCGCGGACGGGGCGCCGGCCAACAACAACCTGGACATGTTCCGCGAAATGCGGGCGGCATCGCTTTGCCAGAAGGCCCTGCACGGGCCCGAATCGATGCCCGCCTGGACGGTCCTGCGGATGGCCACGATCGAGGGTGCGCTGGCCCTGGGCCTGGATCATACGACCGGTTCGATCGAAAAGGGCAAGCGCGCGGACATCCTGATCCTTGATCCACGACACGCGCACAGCACCGGCTTCGACGACCCGGCGGCCGCAATCGTGTATTCGATGGACCGCGGCAACGTCTTACACCTGCTTTCCGCCGGCGAGTTCGTCGTCAGGGATTCCAGGTGCGTCCACCTGGACCACGACCAGGTCTGCCGCGACGCGGTCAGCGCGATGGCGGAACTGCGGCGCGTGGCGCAGGACTATAAATGACATGACGGTCGATGGCCGCAGCCTTTGACGGACCGATTCCCCTCACCCTGTCCAGGTCCGCGGCCGACCGGAACGGACCACGCGCCGCCCGGTCCGTCACGATTGCCGCCGCCAGCGCGGGCCCGACCCCGTCGATCGCCTCCAGATCCTCTGACGATGCCTCGTTGACTGGAACCGGCAAACCGACCGTTATCAAATCGGCCCCGCTCATCCACCCCTGCCGCAGGCTGCCGTCCGGCATCCGGAACAACGCCGTCCCCCGGGCCAGAACCACCGAACGATCACAACCGCCGGAGTCAAGTCCGGCTGCAGACAGCGCCCTGCACTGATTCGGCGGCACTTCGAACAGGATCACGCTTCCGGGGCCCTCGCCGCCATCGACTTCGACCGCAACCATTCCCCCGGCCAGCAGTCCCGGGGCCGCCCGCGACAGGATGGACGCAGCCACCGTCGCCGCCAGGACGACCAGGACGCAGGGAACCAGTGCCCTGAAGGGCTTTGACGATTCAGCGGACATGTAACCGCGTCTTACAGGTTCTGGGTTGACGGCTGTTCGTGGGTGGGGGCATCAAGGATCTGGACCTCGACCTTGTTGACCAGCGCCGGGTAACCGGTTCCGGCCGGGATGAGGCGACCCATGATGATGTTTTCCTTGAGACCGCGGAGCCTGTCTTCCTTGCCGCAGATGGCGGCTTCGGTAAGGACGCGCGTGGTTTCCTGGAATGAAGCGGACGACAGGAAGGATTCGACGTGCAGCGACGCCTTGGTGATGCCGAGAAGTATCGGTTCACCGTTGGCGGGACGAAGGTCGGCCTCGTACAGCCGGTTGTTTTCTTCTTCGAATGCCCACCTGTCGACATGTTCATCAACCAGGAACCGGGAGTCGCCGGCCTCCGTGATCTTGACCCACCGAAGCATCTGCCGAACGATGACTTCGATGTGTTTATCGTGAATTCTGACCGACTGCAGACGGTAAACTTCCTGGACCTCGTCAACCAGGTATTTGGCCAGCGCCTGGATCGACAGGACCCGGAGGATGTCGTGCGGGTTCGAGGCGCCGTCCATCAACGGATCGCCCGCGCGGACCACGTCGCCTTCACGCAGGCTGACGTACTTGCCCTTCGGGATCAGGTATTCAATCTTTTCACCGACTTCCGGGGTGATGACGATCTTGCGCTTGCCCTTCGACGCCTTGCCGAACGAAACGACGCCGTCGATTTCGGAGATGATGGCGTGTTCCTTCGGCTTGCGGGCCTCGAACAGTTCGGCGACACGGGGCAGACCGCCCGTGATGTCCTTCATCTTGGTCGTTTCCTTGGGAACGCGGGCGATGACGTCGCCGGGGAATATTTCGTCCCCTTCGGAAACGGTGATGTTGGCGCCGACCGGCAGCAGGTACTTCGCCTCGAGGTTCCTGCCCGGGATGATCTTAGTCTTGCCCTTCTTATCCTTGACCATGACGCACGGACGCGCGTCGACGTCCTTGGATTCGATCAGGACCTTGTGCGACATACCGGTGACTTCATCGGTCTGTTCCTTGACCGTGACGCCCTCGATGATGTCCTCGAAACGGATGATACCGTCGCATTCCGTAAGGATCGGTGTCGCCCACGGGTCCCATGACGCCAGAGTGGCGCCGCCGGCAACCGCCTGACCATCGTGGACGCGAAGGATCGAGCCGTACGGAACCGGGTATTTTTCGCGCTCGCGGCCTTCCTCGTCCAGGATCACGATTTCGCCGTTACGGTTCATGACCACCAGTTCGCCGTTACGGCGTTCAACCGTGGTCAGCTCGCCGAATTTGACGGTACCGGCCTTGCGCGATTCCAGCGAGCTCTGTTCGGAAACGCGTGCGGTACCACCGATGTGGAACGTACGCATCGTCAGCTGCGTGCCGGGTTCGCCGATCGACTGGGCGGCCATGATGCCGACCGCCTCGCCGATGTTGACCAGGCGGCCCCTGGCGAGGTCGCGGCCGTAGCACAGGGTGCAGCAGCCAATCTTCGTGCGGCAGGTCAGGACCGAACGGACCTGGACCTTTTCGATGCCGGCGTCGATGATTTCCTTCGCTTCCTCTTCCTGGATTTCCTGGTTGGCGCGGACGATCACGCGTTCCGAATCGTACGGGTCCACGATGTCGTCGATCGCGACGCGGCCGATGATTCGATCGTACAGAGGTTCGCGGATTTCGCCGCCGTGCACCAGGGCCGACACCTCGACGGAGTCCAGCGTGCCGCAGTCGTATTCGGTGACGACCAGGTCCTGGGCGACGTCGACCAGGCGGCGGGTCAGGTAACCGGCGTTGGCGGTCTTCAGCGCCGTATCGGCCAGACCCTTGCGGGCGCCGTGCGTGGAGATGAAGTATTCCAGGACGGACAGGCCCTCGCGGAAGTTGGCGATAATCGGCGTTTCCATGATTTCGCCGGACGGGTTGGCCATCAGGCCGCGCATGCCGGCGAGCTGGCGCATCTGCATGGCGGAACC
>CAYYCO010000093.1:0-7973 GCA_964470365.1 uncultured Anaeromyxobacteraceae bacterium
TGAACATGGACGCCAGATCGTCGAACCTGTCCGCGTCGTCGGTCGTCAGGTATTCGCGCGTGCCGCCGGCGGTCAGCCGACTGGCGAAGTCGGGGTGCCTGACCAGCCAGTCCGCAAGCCTTTCGGCCACGACCCGGCCCTGGGTCAGTATTTCGAGCCCGGCCGGGACGACTTCCGCGATTCGGGGCAGCAGCAGCGGGTAGTGTGTGCAGGCCAGCAGTATTTTCTGCGGAACGTCGGGCCCCGCCAGCACGGGTTCCAGGTACTTCCGGACGTAATACCGGCATCCCGGGCCGTTCAGTTCGCCGTTTTCGACCAGCGGCACCCACAGCGGGCAGGCCTGCTGAACCACGCGCAGCCCCGGCGCCAGCTTTTCCAGTTCGATCACGAACGATCGGGAGGCCACGGTCCCCGGGGTCGCCAGTATCGCCACCGCGCCTGTCGCGTTGCCCGGCCTTGTGACGCCCGGAATCGCGCCCGGGGGCAGTTCGGCAAGCGCCTCGACCGACGGCCTGACCATGCCGAGCACGCGGCGATCCGGCCACCTGGATGGCAGGAACTGCTGCTGGATCGTCCGTAGCGCCTTGGCGGACGCGGTGTTGCAGGCCACGACCACGACGGGACACCCCTGCCTGAACAGGAAATCGACGGCCTCCGTCGTGAATTCGAGGACGGTTTCGTAACCGCGCGTTCCGTACGGATACCGGGCGTTGTCGCCCAGGTACAGGAAATCGCATGACGGAAGCGTCGCGCAGAGGTCGGACAGGACGGTCAGTCCGCCGAAGCCGGAATCGAATACGCCAAGTCTGCCTTCCATTGGCACCTTCCGGTTGTCATGCCTCGCCGCGCGCGCGTTTTTCGGCGTTCCAGACGAACAGGGCCGCGATGACCGAAAGACCGCCCGCGACCGTCCAGAACAGCAGGACGCTGTCGAATGAATACGTCGTGTCGGTCAGTTTCACGTCGTAAAAGCGTTCAAAGGTGCCGGGGTTGAAGGCCGACCGGATGTCGATGCCGACGCTTCCCACCAGGTCGGCGAACGTGTTCGGGGCAACCGTCAGGGTCCTGTCGGTCTCCGTCTTGCCCAGGTCGATCAGCCAGCCGCTCACCGCGCCCTGTATCCCGGCGCCCACGTACGAGAACATCCCGACGACACCCGCAGCGGCGCCGGCGGCGCGCGGCGGAACGATGTCGACGGCCATCAGGCCGCCCAGGAACGACACCAGCACGCCAAGCGACACGCCGATGGCGCCCATCAGCGCGTAATCAAGCACGCGGTTGCTTTCCGGGAAGACCAGGAACAGCGCCAGGCTGACCGTTTCCAGCACGCCGAATATCAGGCACGGAACATTGCGGTTCGCCTTGAAGAACACGTCGGAAATCAGCCCCGACAGCGCCTCCCCGACCATGCTGGCCGTGAAGAAGACGGACATCATGAGGCCGGTTTCGACAAGGCCGTATCCCCGTCCCTTCTGCAGGTACAGGATCGCCCAGCCGTACATGCCGTAACGGGTGATGTACATCAGCGCGCTGGAAAGCCCGAGCGTCCAGACGGCCGGGTTTTTCAGCACTTCAAGCTGCATCTTGCTGACCGATTCGGACACTTTCGCGATCGGCGACGGGTCGTTCTTGAATTCCGAAACCGATGGCAGCCCGTAGGTCTGCGGCCGATCCTTCATCGTGAACATCAGCACGATGGCGAAAATTCCGCACAGGATGCCGGGTGCCCAGAAGCCCCAGCGCCAGCCGAGCGCGGCGACAAGCACCGTCGTGATGATCATGTTCAGCGCGCCGCCGATGTCGTGGCTGGTGCACCAGATGCCGTACCAGGTTCCGCGTTCACGCGGGGAAAACCAGTTGGCCAGGGACACGATGCTGGAAGGGGCCCCGATGGACTGGAACCACCCGTTCAAACCCCAGAGAACGACGAACGTCAGGAACATCGTGGTGGAACCCAGGATCAGGTTGATGATCGCGACGGCCAGCAGCCCGAAAGACATGAATTTCCTGACGTTCACGCGATCGGCGATGAAGCCGTTGGAAAATTTGCCCACGGCGTAAGCGAACAGGAGGGCCGAATCGATGATGCCCATTTCGGTCGGCGTCAGGACCTTCTGGTCCAGCATGTCCGGCTTTACGACCGCGAAGTTCAGCCGACCGACGTAATAAACCCCGTAGCCGATCGTGGCCGCCAGGAAGACGCTGGCGCGTCGCCACTGGAACATCCGCCTGATGACCGATGGTTCGGCGTGCGCGGGCGGAAGATCCGGCCCTGTCTGGAAGTACTTGAAAATTTTGGAATCGGTGATTATCGACATCGTCAGTATCCTGATCTTTCGAACGTCAAGGTGGCCCACGAGTCGTCGTGCCGCGTTGATATTACGTCAAACCCCAGCGACTTGAATCTTTTTGCCACGTCGTTTTCGTATTCGCGAAGGATGCCCGACGTTATCAGGCACCCGCCGGGCACGACCGTCGCGGCGATCCGGGGGGCCAGGACGACCAGCGTCTGCGCCAGTATGTTCGCGAAAACCAGTTCGTAAAAGCCCTCCTGACCCGTGATCGGTCGATCGGTGGCGGCGTACCTGTCGGCCACGCAGTTGTTTTCGGCATTATGCAGCGATTCCCTGGCGGCGTCGGGGTCCACGTCGATCCCGAACGCCTCGCGGGCGCCCAGCTTCAGGGCCGCGATCGCAAGGATGCCGGAACCGGTGCCCACGTCCAGTACCGAAACGGCGGCCGGGTCGCCGACCCCGTCGAAGAAGTCCTCTGCCGCCTCGATGCACGATGCGGTCGTGAAGTGGGTCCCCGTCCCGAACGCCATCCCCGGGTCGAGCATGATGACGATTCGCCCGGTTTCGGGCGGCTTTTCCCAGGTCGGACATATGACGAAGCGGCGACCGATCTCGATCGGTTTCCAGTGGGACTTCCATTCGGCGTTCCAGTCGACCGATTCGATTTCGACCGCGTCGACCTGACAGGATTCAAGGCCGGGGAACGCGCTGGACGCCGCCTTCAGGAATGCCATCAGCGCCGCGCCTTCCTGGTCCGCCCTGACCGGCGGGGGCAGCCAGCCGCGCAGCATGACCGTCGCGCCCGGGTTCGGCGTCGCCTCCCCGTGCCATTCCTTCGGATCGCCCGACGTGACGGGGCCGCCGCCGTCAAGCGGGAACAGGCCCGGGTAATCTTCCTGCACGCCGGCCGAACCGCGGTCCATGAACCAGCCGATGACCGCGTCCCGCGCCGCGACCGGCACGATCACGGTCAGTTGAGTCCAGTTCGGATGTTTCGCGGGTGGCGTATTGACGTCGCCTGCCATCATTCACCTCGCTTTGCCGGCGAACGGCGAAGGCCGCCGCCGCGCCTAATCTACCACGGCGCGCGGTCCTGCCGTATTATCGCCGTGCGAAAATCCGATGCGGGGGCGGTTCCGATGATTCCCGACAAAACAGCTTCGAGTGTCGAAACGAGGGTTGCCGCCGGGTGCCGACTGCCGACACAGTCGGTCTGCGCGGTAATGGCCCTCAGCAGCGACGGCGCGACGGTGCCTTTCATCGCCAGGTACCGGCGCGAGGCGACCGGCGGCATGGACGAGGGCCAGGTCCGCCAGATATTGAAACTGGCCGAAGATATACAGGATCTCGACAAGCGGCGGGCCGCGGTGCTGGAATCGCTGGCCGAACGCGGGTTGCTGACGGACGAACTGCGCGCGCTGGTCACGTCCGCCGACACCAGGGCCCGTCTTGAAGACGTTTACCAGCCTTACAGGCCGAAACGCCGTACCCGCGCGTCCATGGCCGTCGAACGCGGCTTGAAGCCGCTTGCGGATCGTATCCTGGCACAGCCGTCGACCGGCGACCCGCGGCGTGATGCGGCACCGTTCGTCAATCCGGACAAGGGCGTCGACGATGTGGACGCCGCGCTTGCGGGCGCCCGCGACATCGTTGCGGAGGCGGTTTCCGACACGACCGAGGTCCGGGAATTCGCGCGGAAGGTGATGCTGGAAACGGGCAAGGTGGTTTCAGCGGTCACGGCGAAGGCGAAGGCATCGGGTGAACCGACCCCCTACGAGCAGTACTACAGCTTTTCGCAGGCGGTCACGACGATACCGTCGCACCGGTTCCTGGCAGTGCGCCGCGGGGCAAACGAGGGCGTGCTGAAGATGTCGCTGGCGGTCGACGAAGAATCGATCGGCGCCCGGATCTTTCGCCTGGCCGGCCTGAAAACACAGTCGCCGTGGTCCGGGGAACTGAGGGACGCGTGTGCCGACGCCTGGAAACGCCTTCTTTTTCCAGCGCTGGAAAACGAGGTGTTCGGGCTGCTGGGCGAACATTGCGAACGCGAGGCGTCAGAGGTTTTCGCCGACAACCTTCGGGACCTTCTGATGGCGGCGCCCTTCGGCGCCAGGGCGGTCGTGGGCCTGGACCCTGGCATCCGTACGGGCTGCAAGCTGGCTGCCCTGGCGGCGACCGGCGCGTACGTCGAATCGGGCGTGGTGTTTCCCGATCGCAATCCCGAAGCGGCGGCCCGTGACCTGGTCCGGCTCGTCAGGAAGGTGTCGGCCGCGGCCGTGGCCGTCGGCAACGGCACATGGGGCAGGGAGGCGGCCGCATTTGCCCGCAAGGCCCTGGCGGCGGCCGGAATGCCCCAGGTACTGGTCGTTCCGGTCAGCGAGTCGGGCGCAAGCGTGTATTCCGCGTCGGATCTTGCGCGCGAGGAATTTCCGGATCTGGATCTGACCGTGCGCGGCGCCATTTCCATCGCGCGTCGGCTGCAGGACCCGCTGGCCGAACTGGTGAAGGTCGAACCGAAATCGCTTGGCGTCGGACAGTACCAGCACGACGTCGATCCGGACCTGCTGGCCGGACGCCTGGACGAGGTCGTGGAGGACTGCGTCAACAAGGTCGGCGTTGAACTGAACACCGCCAGCGCGCCGCTGCTTTCACGCGTCGCCGGAATCGGTCCCGGGCTGTCGAAATCGATCGTGGCCTGGCGCGAGGCGAACGGCCCTTTCACGGCGCGTTCCCAGTTGATGAAGGTGCCGCGGCTGGGGCCACGCGCATTCCAGCAGTGCGCCGGCTTCCTGCGGATCCGGGGCGCTGCGAATCCGCTCGATTCGTCTGCCGTGCATCCGGAACGTTACGACGTGGTGGCCCGCATGGCCCGGGATCTGGGGCAGCCGGTGGCCGCGCTGTGCGGCAACCCGGGCCTGACCGCGCGCATCGACCTTGCAAGGTACGTCGACGACGGGGCGCCCGATGCGGTTGACCGCCTGGGGATGCCGACCCTGACCGACATCGTGGCCGAACTGGCCCGGCCTGGCCGCGATCCGCGCCAGGCGTTCGAGCCGCCAGCCTTTCTTGAAGACGTTCGGGAACTTGGCGACCTGAAACCCGGCATGGTCATCGAGGGCATCGTCACGAATGTTGCCGCGTTCGGCGCGTTCGTCGACGTCGGCGTCCACCAGGACGGTCTGGTGCATGTGTCGGAATTGTCTGATAAATTTGTGCGCGAACCGTCGGAAGTGGTCAGGACCGGCATGAAGGTCAGGGTCAGGGTGCTGGATGTCGATGAACGGCGGCGACGCATTTCGCTGACGATGAAGGGAACGGGCGATGGCGGCGTCCAGGGTGCTGGTTAGCCGCGGAAGGGATGGATCATGCAGGGCTGGATCGACATTTCGGTTCCGGTGGCATCCGGCGTGACCGGCTGGCCGGGCGATCCGGCGACCGTGGTGCGGCGCTTTTCTTCGATTGACGCGGGGAACCAGTGCAACGTGTCGGAAGTCGCGATGTCGGTTCACGTCGGGACGCACGTGGACGCTCCGCTTCATTACGTCGATCGCGGGATCGACGTTTCGCATGTGCCGTTCGATTCCGTCGTCGGGCCGGCCCGCGTCATCGCAATCCACGGCGTACGCCGGATCGGTGCCCGCGACATCCTGCAGCACTGTCCGGCACAGGGCGAACGGCTGCTGCTCAAAACAGACAACAGCTGCGCGGAATGGTGGCGCCTGCCGTTCGCGCCGGACTTCTGCTGCCTGACCCCGGAGGCCGCGACTGAACTGGTTTCGGCCGGGGTTCGGACCGTCGGCATCGACTATCTTTCGGTCGGCGGTCCCGGTCCGGACGGGGACACAGTCCACAGGATACTGCTCACCCACGGCGTGACGATCATCGAGGGCCTGGCGCTTAACGACGCACCCTGGGGCCGCTGCGAACTTACATGCCTTCCGATCAGGATCGACACCTGCGATGGCGCGCCGGCGCGCGCGGTAATCCGGCCGCTGTGAATTCGGTCGATATCTGGTACCATCTGCGCGTTTCCCGGCGTGGCTCGGGCTTTCCGCCGGACTCCCGGAGGTTTTGATGAATATCCGTGTTTCGCCGGCGTCCATCCTGGTTTCGCTTTTCCTCCCCGTCCTGGCGGCTTCGTGCAGTTCCAGCCTCGGGGACGTCCCGTTCGACGTCATGGCCGAGGGGGTCGTCGAACCGCTGCCGTGCGCAAGCCCCGGCGATCTGCGGATCGTCGATCGATGCAGCCCGCACCCGCTTGTCGGGCAGGTTTCCGCGCTGGAAGTGCTTGAACTGCTTGACGACGCGGCATCGGCCGCGCTGGGCGTGGAACGCGTCTGGACCGGCACGATCATCGGCGTCGGGATCGATCGCGATGGGCGAAACCTGGACGAGGGGCTGTCCGGCTGGTCGACTTCGTGGGTGGCCGGCGCGGCCGGGGATCCCGACATGCTGGTGTTCGATGCGACCGCCGGCGTGTGCCGCGTCCAGAACAGGTGTTCCTGCGTGTCCGGCGGAACCTGCCCCGGTTTCGATGATTCCGACGTTGACGGCGCGCAGTTCCCGGCCGTCGATTCCGGTGTGGCCATCGCCGCGGCCTTCCCCGACGACGATGCGTCGGCCAGGTACGACCTTTCGTGGGACCCCGCGACCGCCACGTGGACGGTCAATCACGCCGCCGTCGTGGTTTCCGTCGACGCCGTTACCGCCGATGTCACCGATGGCGCGGACGTGTCTGAACCGGCCGATTCCACCGCCGACTGAACCGGTCGGGATATACTGCCGACACACCTATGCGGTTCTGGATTCCGGACATCCATTATCTTATAGTTCCAGCGTCTTCAGGCTTGCGTGGTGCGTCATGGGCGACAGGAAATATCCCAGCATAATGGAACTCGCGCTGCGGGCCGGCAAATGGTCGGTACTGGCCGGGTCCGGCGCGGTCATCCTCGGCGGCGCCACGGGCTGTGAATTCGCCACGTCCGGGGATATGGTCGTCGACACCTATGGCGGCGATGTGATTGACGCAAACGAGGACTTTCCGGACGTGATGGGCGTCACCGACGTAACCATCGATTTTTATGAACCGCAGGACGTCCAGGAACCGCTGGACTACGGCTTCCCGGAACTGATGGGCGTCGCCCCGGAAGACATCGGCACCTGGGACAACGGCGCGGACGTGGTCACACCCGACGTGGCGGCGCCGGACGTTGTCGAAACTGACCCTGGACTGATGGGTGATTTCATCGACGACGCGTACTACCCGCCCCAGGATGTCGTGGCGCCCGAAGACGTGGCGCCCTGAACAAATGCCCTGAACAAATCAATCAGCTTGACCGGGTGCGCGTGTGAAACGACAATGGCGCCTGGCCCGGTGCAATGCGATTTTTCGGTGAATTTTCATGTGGTACCTGACCGTCGTACTGATTGCCGTCGGGCTCGCGATGGACGCGTTTGCGGTGTCGCTGGCGACGGGTTGCGGGCTGCAGGAAAAGATCAGGCCGGGCCATGTATTCAGGATGGCCGGCGCGTTCGGGTTGTTCCAGGCCGTGATGCCGGTAATCGGCTGGTTTGGCGGGAAGTCGCTGGCCGATGCCCTGGCGCCTTTTGATCACTGGATCGCTTTCGGGCTGCTGGCGTTCATCGGCGGCAAGATGATTTTCGAGGCGGTCCGGGGCG
>CAYYCO010000094.1:0-7888 GCA_964470365.1 uncultured Anaeromyxobacteraceae bacterium
GAATCGATGTTGTCGTTCACATCGGTCGGCGGCACGTCCGGCCACACGGTGTCCTGATCGGCATCTACATGCACATAATCGTCGTGCTCGACCAGCGTGTCATTGCGGCCATCGTCATCGACAGCGTCGGGTGTCGCCGTGTCAACGCCACCGACATCCCCGGCGTCCCCGATGACGTCCGACGCGACGTCGGTCGCCAGGTCATCCCCGTCGTCGGAAGGGCCGCACGCGGAAAGCATCGCCGCGCACGCGCACGAAACCAGGAAAAGGATGGTTACACGAGAATTCCCGCTGCCGCACGTCATCATTCAACCTCTGGTTTCCAGGTTTTCGTCCCCGTCTTCCGGCCTCGCGTGCCGGTACATCGTTGCACGCCCGACGCCCAGTGCCCGCGCGGCCCTGGTCACGTTTCCGCCGGCAACGTTGATCGCCATGTTCATGTATTCGGACTGAAGTTCGTTCAGCGGTACCAGTTCGTCCACTGACGGGAATATTGCGGCCAGCCGTTTCGCCAGACCGGCATCCAGCCGAACGGCCTCGGCGCCGGCACTTATCACCGCCGCCGGTTCCACCGAAATTCCGTGACTGCCGAGGGTCGCCTGAATGTCATCCGCACCGATTTCGTCGCCCTTTGCAACGATGACCGCGTGCCTGACCAGGTTTTCGAGTTCCCGGACGTTCCCGGGGAACCGCAGTCCCTTCAGGATATCGGAGGCGGCCTTTGAAAATCCCTTGATTTCCTTGCCTTCCTCGCGGCTGTATTTGTTCAGGAAGTGGTCGGCCAGCATGGGGATGTCCTCTGATCGCTGGCGCAGGGGCAGGATTCGGACCGGAAAAACGGACAGCCGGTAGAACAGGTCTTCACGGAAGCGGCCCGCCTTGACTTCTTCCATCAGGTCGCGGTTTGTCGCCGAAATGATGCGGACGTTGACCGATATCGGCGTGTTGCCGCCGACCCTTTCAAAAGTTTTTTCCTGCAGGACGCGCAGGAGCTTTGCCTGCAGCGACATCGGCAGTTCGCCGACCTCGTCCAGGAACAGTATGCCCTGGTCTGCGGCCTCGAACCGCCCGGTGCGCCTGGCCGTCGCGCCGGTGAACGCCCCTTTTTCGTGGCCGAACATTTCGGTTTCAAGCAGCGTTTCCGGGATGCCGGCGCAGTTGACCGCCACGAACGGTTTTGTCCGCCGTGACCCGTTCGCGTGTATGGCGCGCGCAATCAGTTCCTTGCCGGTGCCGCTTTCGCCCTCGATAAGCACCGCCACGTCGCTGTTGACGACCGATTTCAGCGTGACCAGCAGGTCGTTCATGCGTGGACTGACGGTCAGGAAGTTGTCGAAGGCCAGCTTCCCCGAGTCGAGGTTGGCTTCGTATTCCTGGACCTTCAGCTTCAGGAAAAGATGGTCGAAGGCGTTTTTCAGCACGACTTCGAGCCGTTCCGCAATCGCGTCGCCCTTGGGGATGAAGTCGAAGGCACCGCGCCTGGTCGCATCGACGGCATTTTCCACGCTCGCGTGCGCGGTGATCATTATCACCGGGATGATCGGCATTTCGGTCTTGATCACGTCCAGCAGCACAAGACCGCTGGTGTCCGGCAACCGTACATCCAGAAGCACGACACCGGTGAATCCGGAGCGGAGTACCTCGAGGCACTGGGCGCCGTTTGAGGCGGTCTGCACCAGGTAGTCCCTGTTTGTCAGTTCAAGGGTCAACACGTCGACGAGTCCGGGAAAATCATCGACGATCAGCACATTGCGGGCATTCTGCATTCCATCGCCGTTAATCGGTAACCTGCGGATATTAGGTTAAAGTGAATCAATTTGAAACAGGTTGCTTGTAACCAGGCTGAAACAAACTAAATCGAAGGCAGGCAAATCAGCAGTAACGGCGGAGCAAAAAAAACCGGGGGCTGTTTTGGCCGGGGTAATCACTGTCGCATCCGCAAATCGCTGTCCCCAGCCGGTCGGATTCATTTTCCAGCCCCCGGCGTTTCATAATCGAACCTGTTAACGTTTCAGCAGGTTCGAGTTTTCAAAGAAGTGATCTTCGGCCGGTCGGGGACCGGCCGAAGACGAAAGGGGGAGAAACAAGGTTTGAAAGAAGGTATTGGGGGTGTAACCCTTTCACAAGGTACGCGAGTAGTAATAGCAAATGGCGTGCCAAGTCATAAAAATGCGTAAAATCAAGGGGTTTACAAAGTGGTAAAGAAATACGCTGTCTCAAAATGAGACGGAGTATGTTAGCGGTTTGAAATTTCACAGCTTGTGAACGTCCGAACACGCGATGCCATTAAGGTTTTTGGGGAAGTGTTTCGAAGTGAAACAGTGTTCGTTTTTGAAACACTCGGATCTGGATGTATCGAATTGCTTACGACTTTGTTACAAAACTTTTACGACTTTCGATGTCATTGCCCCGTTGAATGGATGGTTTTATAGTCTTGCGGAACGATTCGGGGGCCCTCATGACATCCGTCAACCGCAAACTGCTCCTGGCGGCACTGGCTGGTTGTGCCTGCCTGGGAATGTATGCCTGCGTCCGGTCGAATCCCGATGCCTCGCGTGCCGGCAAGGTGGGCGTCGATTCCGGGGCTCCGCCGGCCGCGCAGCGCAACCCGTACGACGAACTGCGTTCAACGGGCTTCCCCGGCCCGGCGGATCAGGCGCTTTCAGGACTTCCGGAAGCCACGCTGACCTTCAGCAACCCGGACGGGTCACGTGCGGTGTTCACGGCGGAAGTGGCTTCAACCGGGGCGCAGCGCATGACCGGCCTGATGCACCGGAAGTCGCTGGCCACCGATCGGGCAATGCTGTTCGTCTTCCAGGACGAGGCGGTACGCGGCTTTTACATGAAGAACACTTACATCCCTCTGGATATGGTTTTTGTTCGCGGTGACGGCATTGTGGCCGGCGTGGTCGAAAACGCCCGACCTCTGACGCTCGATTCAAGGGGCGTGGACAGCCCGGCCAGGTTCGTTGTCGAATTGAACGCGTGGGACGCCGCCCGGAAGGGCATACGCGCCGGAAGCGTGATGACTGCTTCCCCGGCCGCGGTTTTGGCTTTCTGATTCAGCGCCGCTGGCATATTCTTCCAGCAACGGCGCCAGGGGAAATACGTAATGCCGGATGAAAGATTCGTTGGACGCGTGCGCGAGATTTTCGGCGACTCCGGTTATTCGACTGGCCCATCGGAACTGATGGTTTACGCGCAGGACATGTGGCCGCGCATGACGATCGCGAGGGTCGAGGGCGGGATTGGCGCGACACCTCCCGATATGGTGGTGTGGCCCGTGAGGGTCAACCAGGTCATCGACGTGGTCAGGCTGTGCGGCCGTGAAAAGGTGCCTTTCGTGCCGGTCGCCGCGGGATCGGGCGTGATCGGCGGCGCCAATCCCGTGAAGGGTGGCGTGGCCATCGACATGAAGCGCATGAACCGGCTTGTCGCGGTCGATCCGGTGTCGATGGTCGCCACGGTCGAGGCGGGCATCAACGGCATGCACCTTGAAGAGGCCCTTAACGAAAAGGGTTACACGCTGGGGCACTTCCCGTCGTCGATCATGTGTTCCACGGCGGGCGGCTGGGTGGCGTGCAGGTCGGCGGGCCAGTATTCGTCGAAGTTCGGCAAGATTGAAGACATGGTGGTTTCGCTGGACGTCGTCCTGCCGGACGGCACGCTGGTGACGGTGGACGCATCGCCGGGTCAGCGCGGATGTCCCGATTTTGCCCAGTTGATTATGGGGTCCGAGGGCACGCTGGGCATCATCGTGTCGATGAAGCTGAAGGTCGGCGTCGCGCCGGTCAGCCGACGATTTTCGGCTTTCAGGTTCGCCAGGATGGAACAGGGGCTGGACGCCATGCGCGCCATCATGCAGGCCGACGTGCGGCCGACGATGATGCGCATGTACGACCCGCTGGATACGCTGATCAACAGCTTTTCGTCGAAAAAGAAGGCTGGCGCCGCCACCGGGCACGATGCTGCGGAATCCGCAGCGGCCAGGTGGGTTGCGGCGCGGCTCGGCATCCCGTCGCTGCATGACCTGGGACATGTCGTGACAGGGCCGATGATGGGCAGGATTCTGGCGCATCCGGGGCTGCTGTTCGGCCTGATGGACACGCTGCCCCTGCCTGCTATGCTCGTGATGGGATTCGAGGGAACCGAAAGCGAAACCAGGCTGGCCCTGGTCAGGGCGAATGAACACGCGCTGGCGGCGGGCGGAACGGCCCTGGGTCCGGAACCGGGCGAAAGCTGGTACCGCAAGCGATATGCAGTGTCCTGGAAGCTGCCGAAGACGTTCACGCAGGGGGCTTTTGCCGAAACGATAGAGGTTGCCGGCGTCTGGAAGGATGTGCCGAAGATATACCAGGCCGTTCATTCGGCGCTGAAGTCGCGCGTCGTGATAATGGCGCATTTTTCCCACGCCTACGAGGAAGGCTGCGCCGTTTATTTCACGCTTGCCGGCAAGGCCGCGCCGGGGGAACCTTCGCTGCATCTTTATGACTGGGCGATCAACACGGCGATCGACCGGGCAATGGCGGCCGGGGCCACCGTCAGCCATCATCACGGCGTCGGGCTGATGAAGGCACGGTTCCTGGGGCACGAATGGAAAGGCGGGGCCAGGGCGTTCGGCGTGATTCGCGACGTGCTTGATCCGGACAGGCTCCTGAACCCCGGGAAGCTGTTCGAGGCGCCGGACGCAGGGCCTTTCACGCAGGCTGAAACCGTGATGAACGCGCCGCCGTCTTCGGCCGTGGAAGTCGTTCCCGATTACCCGGAGGAAATTCCGGCGATACTCGCCGATTGCTCCGCAAGGGGGATCAGGCTGACACGTCAGGGGCAGGCGCCGCATGAACAGGGCACACGGGTCCGCCTTAACATGGCGCGGATCGACCAGATCGGCAACCTGGACGCGAAATCGCTGACGGTCCACGTTCAGGCCGGCTTGCCCATGGTGCTGCTTGAAAACTATCTCCAGGAAAAGGGGCTGACGCTCGGTTTCGTGCCACGCCACCTTATGGGCCTGAATGTCGGTGAATACCTGGCCGTCGTTTCGCCGTTCCACGGCAGCCCCAGGTACGGCACCGTCAGGACAAACTGCCTGGGGATCGACGGGTATTTTGCGGACGGGACCGCCTTTTCGTCGCGCGTGGCTCCGCGCCGGGCTGCCGGGCCGGACCTGCGGTACCTGCTTATCGGCGCGGGCGGCGTCAACGGTGTAATCACGGCTGCTACGTTCCGTGTGTTCAAGGTGCCGCAGACCAGGGAAGCCGTCGCGTACGGAACATCGGATCCCGTGGCCGCGGTTTCCGCCGTCAGGACGCTGATTCATCGCGGTGTCAGGCCGGAATGGGCGATGGTGGTCGTCCGCTCGCCCGGTGAGGTCGGCAGCCGTCGGCCGGCCAGGCTGGCGCTGCAGGTCGGCGGCGACAGGCAGGAAGTCGGACGCGCGCTGGAGGTGCTGTCGGATGTGATGGGGCCGCTTGGACTGACGCCGGAACCGGTCAGCCCCGACATGCGGCTGCACGCCGGCGTTGAACTGCACGATGCGCGGGAAATTTTCATGGAAACGGGGCCGCTTATGTCGCTGCTGGGCGAATTGACCCGCCCGGATGTCAGGTTGGGGGCTGAAGCCCCGGAAATTCACGTGACATATTTCGGGGCCAGCGGCGCAACGCTGCGCGTGCTGCTGCGGGACCACGGCCAGGCCATTCCATCTGCCTTCCTCAGCGAATACGCCGCCCGGAACAATCCCGTGCTGGCGCGCCTGGGGCGCAGGATTGCCGGGCAGTTCGACAGGACCGGCATATTCGCGGACGGGGAGGTCGCAAATGGCTGACGGAAGAACTTATGAACTGTGCGCGTTCTGTCCGTCGCTGTGCATGGACAGGTGTCCGGTGGTTGCGGCAACGGGGCGCAATTCGTGGACCCCGCAGTCGAAAATGATGGCCGGATGGCTTTCGGAAAGGGGATTCCGGCCGCTGGACGCCGAAAAGGCGCTGGCGGTGTACCAGTGCACCGGCTGCCTTTCGTGTCATGTGCCGTGTCTCCACGAAATCGACGTGGAATCCGCGCTTTTCGGATTGCGCCGGAAACTGGTGGAACGGGGCGTCGCGCCTTTTGCCGCGTCCATGTTCCAGGCCGACGCGGGCGAACTTGCGCGACTTTTCCTGGCTTGCGCGCCTGAAGAATACGTGGTTCCGGAGGCCGGCGCGGCGTTGTTCCCGGGAACGGCGGCGCTGCGGGCGAACCCGGCGGTCGTCAGGGATGTGTTCAGGGTTTTCGGCGCGCTGGGCATTGACACTGTCGCGGCGGTTCCGTCGCTGGCAATCGATTCCGGCTATGACCTTTACGCTGCCGGGCATGTGGATGAATTCCGCGCTGCGGCCGAGGCCGTGGCGTCGAATCTGCGCCGTTACCGGCGGATCGTGGTCCTGTCGCCGGTCGATTATTACACGATCACGGTGCTTTATCCGCTTCACGACGTGAACCTTTCGCCGGAAATCATGCTGGCGGAAGACCTGATCGGTAACCTGATGCTTTCGCGCAGGGCGGTCGCTGTTCCATCGATGAAGGTTGCGTACCACGATTCCTGCATAAACGGGCGGCACCTGGAGAAGTACGACATGCCCAGGAAGCTGATCCAGCACGTTACCGGCCAGCCGGTCATCGAACTGCGGCGCAACCACGCCGATTCGATGTGCTGCGGGGCTGCCGGGGCCTGGAACGTTGTCAATCCGGCCGGTTCGGCCGAGGCGGGGCGGCAGATCGCGGCGATGGCCATGGAAGCCGGCGCCGAAATGCTGGTCGTGTCAGGCTGCAACTGCGCGGCCAACGTGGCCGGCCGGGTTGACGGGCTGACCGTCGTGGACCTGGTTTCGTTCGTTGCGCGGGCCCTCAACGTCTGACGTCCGGATGCTGACCCTGTCACGTCCGGATGGGCAACCTGTGACTGTCGTTCGTGGCTTTCATGCCTTTTTGCGGGGGTGGCAATGCGGTTCATTTTCATCGTCAATCCGAACAGCGCCAATGGCGCCACGCGCGCCCGGTTTGCCCAGATTCAGCCCGAACTCGGGCGGATTCTTCCAGACATGCGGGTTGTTATGACCGAATCGCCGGGCCACGCGATTGAACTTGCGAGGCACGCCGTCGAATCGGGCTACGACGCCATCGTGGCCTGCGGCGGCGACGGGACGCTGAACGAGGTGGTCGGCGGGCTGCACGCCTCGGGCCGCCCCGACGCGGTGATGCTGGGCATGATTCCCAGCGGAACCGGCGGCGATTTCAGGAAGACGTCCGGCTTTCCGCGGGAGATTCCCGACACGCTGAAATACCTTGGTGATTTCGTGGAAAGGCGCGTCGATTACGGCCTGCTGGAATACATGAACCTGGACGGCACGGCCGGGCGGCGCGCGTTCATCAATATCGCCAGCATCGGGATTTCCGGCGTGACCGACGACTACGTCAACCACACGACAAAGCTGCTGGGCGGCAAGGCTTCGTTCATGATCGGCAGCTTCCGCGGCATCATGTCGTACAGAAACGTCGTGATGACGGTAAGGGTTGACGGGGAACAGGTCCATCAGGGGCCGACCGCGCTGGTGACGATGGCGAACGGCCGATTTTTCGGCGGCGGAATGATGATGGCGCCTGACGCCGAACTGGACGACGGGCAGCTTCGCGTGGTTGTCCTGGGCGACATGGGCAAGGTCGAATTTCTGGCCCTGGCGGGCGATATTTACAAGGGCACGCACGTAAAACACCCCAAATGCACGCTGGCCCGGGGCAGTGTGGTCGAGGTGGAAACGGCCGGCCGCGCCCTGATCGATCTTGACGGCGAGATGCCCGGCATGGGCCCTGTCCGCGCCACCGTGGTTCCGCGCGCCATCAGGCTGATGGT
>CAYYCO010000095.1:0-7807 GCA_964470365.1 uncultured Anaeromyxobacteraceae bacterium
GATGCATCCCGGCCCGATGAACCGCGGGGTCGAAATAACTCCGGACGTGGCCGATTCCGCACATTCCGTAATTCTTGAACAGGTGGAAAACGGCGTGGCCGTCCGCATGGCGGTCCTTTTCCTGGTCGCCCGGCACCTCGGGGTTTCAGAGGAGTAGCTGACCGATATGCTTACCCGAATCATCAACTGTGAAATCGTCAACCCCGTCGTTCCCGGAACCGCCAGCTCCGCGTGCGGCAAATCCGCGGTCCGGGGATGGGTCGAATTTGAAAACGGCGTGATCACGAACGTCGGCGAGGGTGTCGCGCCCGCGGCCCCCGGCGTTGCCACTGTCATCGACGGACGCGGATGCACGCTGGCGCCGTCATTCGTGGACATGTACGCGAATTTCTGCGAACCGGGCTTCGAATACCGTGAAACGGTGGCGTCGGGATCGCGCGCGGCCGCGGCCGGCGGGTACACTGCCGTCTGCCTCCGCCCTGACACGGATCCGAAAATCCAGCGCAGCGACACTGTCCGTTTTCTTCTGGAACGCGGACAGTTGGCCGACCTGATCGACGTTTACCCGATCGGTGCGCTGTCGATGGGCATGGAAGGCCAGACGATGTCCGAGATCGGCGAGATGGCGGCAGCCGGCTGCCGGCTCGTCGGCGAGGGCGATAATTTTGTCAAGCGGACCGGCTTCCTGCGCCGCGCGATGGAATATGCCGGTAATTTCGGTCTGGTGACCATACTGACGAACGAGGACCCGTCGCTGGCGGAAGGCCCGGCGCACGAGGGCTTCATGTCAACGTCACGCGGCCTTAAATGCAGCCCGTCGGCCGCGGAAGAAATCGCGGTCGCACGGCATATCGCCATGGCGGAACTGACCGGCACGCCCACCCACCTTGCCAAGATATCCAGCGCTGCGGGCGTGCGCCTGATTCGCGATGCCCGTGCGCGCGGCGTCTGCATCACGGCGTCCGTTTCGATTCACAACCTGGCCCTGAACGAATCCGCCAACGCCGGTTATGACGCGATGACCAAGGTCTGGCCGCCGCTGCGGGCCGAATCGGATCGCGCCGCGCTGCTGCAGGCGCTGGCGGACGGCGTGATCGATCTGGTCGTTTCCGACCACGATCCTCACGTAATCGAGGAAAAGGAAGTCGAATTCGACCTCGCGACGGTCGGCGCCGCGTCGATTGAACTGACGTTTTCCGTCCTGAACACACTGGTCACCCGTGGCGAACTGGAATTCGATACGGTTGTCAGGGCGCTTGCCGCCGCGCCGCGCAAGGTCATCGGGCTGGACGGCGGCGTCATCTGTGCCGGGATGCCGGCGGACATGGTGCTGCTGGACCGGGCCGCGAAATGGACCGTTTCGGCCGCCGCCATGACGACGTGCGGCTGCAACACCCCGTTTGACGGCGCCGAACTGGTCGGCAGGCCGATCATGACGATCCGCCACGGTCAGGTGACGTTCCGCACGTAGGAACCATGGGTGACCGATTCGCCCATTCGGACAATTCGCCAATGGAAATCCGGGATCCCATCCATGGCCCCATCGTGGTTTCCCCCGCGGAAATGCAGGTGATTCTGCACCCGCTGTTCAACCGCCTGCGCGGCATACGGCAACTCGATTTTTCGGAATTCACGTTCCCGGGCGCGACCCATTCCCGCTACCTTCATTCAATTGGCACGATGCACCTGGCGGGCCTCGCGTTCGACATGGTCGCACGGGATCTCGATACGCTTGTCCCGCCCTCCGACCTTCGGAGGCTGCGGCAAACCCTGCGCCTGGCCGGGCTGCTGCACGACCTCGGCCATCCGCCCATGTCGCACACCGGGGAACGCCTGCTGCCCGATCTGGCCTGCGTGACCGGCTCCGGCTGTCCCGGCGCCCGCATCGATCATGAAACGATGACGCGAATCCTGCTGCGCCGGACCGACATCTGTGACCTGATCGCCCATGAATTCATGGACGACGGCGTTCTTCCGGAACATGTGGAAGCGGTCCTCAGCCCGGCATCGAGCGTCGCGCACAATCAGCCGTTCACGTTCGGTTCGCTCGACACCCTGCCCCTCTTCCGGCAGATGATTTCCGGGGAACTTGACGTCGATCGCATGGACTACCTGCTGCGGGATTCGTATTTCACGGGCGTGACGTACGGAAGATTCGAAAAGGACTGGCTTCTTTCCCACATGGGGGCGACCTTCGAGGACGGACGGGCGCTTCTGACGCTCGAAGGAAACGCGGTGTTCACGCTCGAGGATTTCCTGCTGTCGCGTCACCACATGTACCTGATGGTTTACAGCCATCCCCGCACGCAGGTTTACCACACGCTCCTGGGGCGTTTCATCGACGCCACGGGGCTGCGCATGCCGGACGACCTGTCACTGTTCCCGGAATTCGACGATGCCTGGCTGATGGGCCTGCTTCGTGCATCCGACAACATGGACGCGCGCCGGATCGTGACGCACGACATCCCGCGGCTGGTTTTCGAGGTCTGGGGCGACGAGGCGGACAGGCTTGCGGCGATGCAGCCCGAAATCGAGGCGGCCCTTCCGGAATCCACGATTGTTCTTGACTCGATGCTGGCGTTCTCCAAATACTTCTCGGCCGGACGCGCGTGCGGTGGCGGACCGACAGTCCGTATCAGACAGGTCACGCCAGTCGGCACCACGCGCATCCTGCCGGTCGAACAGTACAGCGACATGTACGACAGGCAGGCCAGGCCGCGGCGCTGTTTCCGTATCTTCGGGGACACCGCGGCCATCGGAACGGTTGATCAATTCGTCAGCCGGGTGGCCCGCTGACCATGAAGGATATCTGAACCATGGCCGAATACGACGACAGCCTTCCCGCGCAGCTTGCGGCGGCCCGCGAAATGGTCTGGGCCGGGCAGCTTGAGGAGGCGTGGATTTTCCTTAACCGGCTTGACGCGAAGTACCCGGATTCGCCCGACATCCTGGCGCTGATGGGCGACACGACCCTGCGCGTGGGCGACGCGGAACACGCGTGGGAGTTGTACGACCAGGCCATCGAACTTGACCCGACCTGGTCCGGCGTATGGTCGGCACGCGCCCGCTGCAGCATCGACCTGTGCAACATCGCGGCGGCCCGGCAGGATACGCACCAGGCACTGTTCCTGGATTCAAAAAACGCCGAGGCGCATTACACCAGGGCGATAATCGCCGAATTCGACGGCGACCGCGACACCGCCACCACGGAATACATCAACGCGTTCAGGCTGGATCCTGAAAATTTCCACCGGCCGCACCGCGCGAGATCCGATGCCGAATTCGAACGGCTGATGTGGCAGACCTTCCAGGAAATCACGATGGAATGCGCGCTGCCGGCCGAGGTGATCCTGACGGTCCAGGACCTCCCGGACATCGATGATTTCGCGGAAACCGGCCTGTCGCCGCTCAGCCCGGGCTACCTCGATTTTCCACCATCGAAGGAGGGCGTCTTCGTCGAAATCGAACCGCCGCCGAAAATCGTCGTTTACAGACTGAACGTGGAACGGATGGCGAAAAACGCCGACGAACTGCGGCACGAAATCGAACTGACCCTGGTCAGCGAACTAATGAATCTTTTTGACGAATACGAGGAACCTGTTCCCGAATGCCTTGAAACGCGCGGCGGCGGATTCATCGACTGATCATTTCTTCCAGCAGCGGCACGGCGCCGGCCCCATCCACCGTTGAAAGCCTGTATTCCGTTTCCGCCTGGCGCGCAGATCCGGCACGCATTTCCACACGCCGGTCGAGCAGCACGCCGAGCCGCGCCGTGGCGCGCCTGATGTTCGAGACCCCTGCGAACGGAGATCCGGCCAGCGGCGTGAAACGCTTGGGCACGAAAGGCGAAACCGAAACGACGACATGCAGGTCGCCGGCGAATTCGTTCATCAGGGCGGCGAATTCGGAAACATCATCGGCGGTTTCGCCCGGCAGGCCGATCATCACGTACACGCGCAGGCGTCGAATCCCGCACGACAGCGCGACCGCGGCGGCCCTGCGGATGTGGGTTGCGGTGATGCCCTTCGCAATCGATTCGCGCAGCCTGTCCGAGGCGCCGTCGGCGGCGATTGTCAACGATTTGAGGCCCCCGGCGGCCAGCATGGCCACGAGTTCCGGATCGACGCGGTCGGCGCGCAGCGACCCCAGCGTGACACCGGCCCCGCGGACTCCAAGTTCGCGCACCAGCCGCTTCAGGCCCGGATGATCGGAAACGGCGGCCCCGAGCAGGCCGACCCTGGCGACGCCGGCGGGGACCACGGCAAGGATGTCGTCAACCGGGAAGAACGCGGCATTACGGCCGCCGAAGGCAACACAGAAACGGCAGCCGCGCGGACAGCCGCGCCCGACTTCCACGATGAAGGCATCGGAAAATTCGTTGGGACGATCGGTGAACACCGAATGAAGCGGGACCGCCGGCAGCCGCACGGCAACCGGGGCCGGCGCCGGGCCGCCGCCCGAGGGTATCCACATCCCGGGTATTGCGGACAGCCGGCCGAGCGCGTCGGTCCGCGACACGGCGTCGGCCATGGCGGCACGAATGGACGCGAACGCCAGGTCTGCCTCGCCGACAAAAACCGCGTCGCAGACGGCGCCGAAAAGATCGGGGTTCGAAAGGGTCAATGGACCGCCGCCGACGACCAGCGGCTGTGCGGAGGGACGCCGGGTCGCGAACGGTTCAATCCCGGACGCGGCCAGTGCGGCGACGAGGCGCGGCACCTCGAGTTCCCATGCGCATGAAACGAAAACGGCGTCGTACGAATAAAGCGACTGGGAACCACGGTCGATCGCCGGGGCGGACGAACCGTCAGGCAGCCACGCCATGGCGCACGGCGCAAGCCCGTCAAAGGCCGCCGCGTAACCCAGCGACGAACATGCCATCGACAGCGAAACCGGGCTGAACAGGACTGGATTCAAGTCGGGAACTGCCGCGTAAGACCGGGGAAATGTTACCCCTGATGCCGGGAAACGGCCAGCCTGCGGAAGAATTCATGGCCACTCAGGCGTTTGCCGACCAGTATGGCCTGCCCCGCCCGACGGTCACGCCGCAGTGATTTCCGGACGTCCATCGACGTGCCGATGCAGGAAATGCCCCGCGGATCCAGATGGAATACGTTGGCGGTGCGGCCGGAGATGTCGCGCAGCGCGGAAAGTTGCGCCTGTATGGCCATCGACCTGATTTCCATCACCTCGTCGTCCGAAAATTCGGCAGCCGAGAAGCGATCGATCGTCCTGGTCGCCGCGCCGTACACGCCGACCTTCTGGACGGCCATCGTGAGCCCGGTGACCATGGCATTCATGCCACGGGTACCGACGGTGGGACGGATGATGTTTTTCAGATAGCGGATTTCACGCGGCGAGTTGAATTTCAGATCGTCGAACGAAAAATCGTCGATCCCGGGCAGGCCGCGCAGGTCGCGCAGGCGCGAATCGAAGCGTACTTCCCAGTAAAAATGGCCCGCGCCCCTGGAATCGAAACAATCGACAATCTTGCCGGGGACGAAATAGTTGTGCGCGACCGTGTCGGCGGCCAGGTGGCAGATCCGCCCCAGGCAACGGGCCTTTTCGGTGTCGGTCGCGGCCGCGTCGTATTCGGCCAGGGCGTTTTCCCAGTTGTGGGAATGTTCTTCGTAGGGAGCCCGGTTTTTAGCCAGAGTCCGGTCCGGATCAAGCGTCCCCAGAACGAACTGCCGCCTGCACCTGGAAATCAGCGAAGCGACCGCGCCGCCCACCAGCCCGGCCGACGACAGAATTTCCAGGGCCATGTCCACATGGGCCACGGGGCCGAATGCGAAGGCGACGGAAGGAACCAGCAAAAGCGCGGCGACAAGCAGGAAAATCGACTTTTTCATGGCACCCCGTATTCGTGTTAACCAAACGTACCGCATGGGAAGGAACCGGAGTACGGCATGCATTTTACGCTTTGAAAATCCAGGTTCAAGTCTGGTAGCGGAATACCACGGATTCACACAAAATATCGGTCACCCATTCCTCTGAACACCAAAAAAGGCTAATCTCGCCGATAGCCGCTGTCGCGGTTCCGAACCCCGTGGAGGTTGAATTGAAAGCAAAGGTATTGGTCCCTGTATTCGCACTGGTCCTGGCGGCCGCCGCAGGCTGCTCCGACGAATTCATCGACCCCGACGTCACGACCGACGCGAGTCAGGACGGCTTCGTCCAGGACACGACCGGAATGGATCTGGCCGGGACGGACGGCTCGACCGACCGCGACACCGCAGGGACCGACCTTGCCGGAACCGACACCACCGGCACCGATCTGACCGGCGTCGACATCACCGGCATCGACATCAACGGCCTGGACATCATCGACATCGACACCGCCGGCGACGACGTCCAGTTCACAGACACCGACCAGGAAGACGTTGACCTGCCTGGCGACGCGACACAGGGCGACACCGGCGGGGACACGTACGTTCCGCCGACCGAATGCGGGAATCCGGCCATCCCGGAACCGGGCGACGGCGCGTGCAGTTTCACTGACGGTTCGAACTACCTGCTGCTGCGCGGCGACGTGTTCGGCCCGGAAAACATCCTGCGCAACGCCATGGTCCTGATCGACCCCACCGGCTTCATCGCCTGCGCGGACTGCGACTGCAGCGACGTCACCGGATATGACGGCGCGACCGTCATCGCCTGCCCGCACGCGCTTATCACCCCCGGGCTGATCAACGGCCACGACCACGTGACCTACGACGGCAACACGCCGAAGGCCCACACGGTCAAATACGACCACAGGCACGAATGGCGGACCGGCAGCGTGTCCGGCAAGCCGAAAATTTCCGTTCCGCAGACCAGCGGGGCCGAAGAATGGTCCGAACTTCGCCACGTTGTTGGCGGCGCCACGTCGATGTTCGGTTCCGGGCACGGCACCGGGCTGCTGCGCAACCTGGACCAGGAACTGATCGACATTCCCGATACCTACAAGGCGAAATACGACACGTTCCCGCTTGACGACACCAGCGGAACGATGCTGACTTCGGGCTGCGACTACCCGGGAATCACCCAGTGGTCCAGCGTTTCGGGCTTCAAGGCATACGTGCCGCACATCTCGGAAGGCATCAACGCGGCCGCCAACAACGAATTCAAGTGCCTGTCGACCACCGACAACGGCGGACAGGACCTGATCCGGGAAAACTCCGGCATCATCCACGGCATCGGCCTTACCGCGGCCGACATCGCCCAGATGGCGGTTGACGGAACGGGCCTGATCTGGTCGGTCCGGACGAACATCGACCTGTACGGCAACACGGCCTCGGTCACCCTGTACGACCGCCTCGGCGTGGAAATCGGCCTGGGCCCCGACTGGACCGCGTCCGGTTCGATGAACATGCTGCGCGAACTGAACTGCGTGGACTACCTCAACAGGAACCACTTCAACCATTACTTCACCGACCGCCGGATCGTCGAACTGGCCACCGCCGGCAACGCGCGGGTCTTCAACATCGACGACAAGATCGGGCTGCTGGAACCGGGCCTGCTTGCCGACATCGCCATTTTCTCGACCGCCGTGCACCCGGACGAACGCGCGCTGATCGACGGCACACCCGGCGACGTCCTGCTGACGATGCGGTCCGGCATCCCGCTTTACGGCGACGCCAACCTTGTCGACGGCCTGCTGCCCGGCGACACCGGCTGCGAATCGATCGACGTCTGTTCGGTGGCGAAAAAGGTCTGCGTAAAACGTGAAACCGGCGTCGCGC
The DNA here is from genome assembly GCA_964470365.1 of uncultured Anaeromyxobacteraceae bacterium. Taxonomy (GTDB): domain Bacteria; phylum Myxococcota_A; class UBA9042; order DTJE01; family DTJE01; genus JAGOFO01. Next base: position 7,722 of record CAYYCO010000095.1, read on the forward strand.
TGGCAACGATGCAGTCGCAGGCCACATCCTGGTACGGCCTGTTCTTCTGCGGCGTTCCCGCCAACGAACCGTCGTGCAAACCGTCC
>CAYYCO010000096.1:0-7754 GCA_964470365.1 uncultured Anaeromyxobacteraceae bacterium
GCGATCAGGTGCGCGTACTGGCCCCCGAAGTCGATGACGGCGATGGAATCGTGCTTCATCTGTATCCCCCGGCAGAATGTCTGAAAGATTTCCGCGCAAAAGATGGCGCGCGGCTGGGCGTATTGTAAGGGCGTTTGATCCCTTTTCGATCGCGTTCACGCGCGTGCCCGAAAAAAATCTGTCAAAAACCCCGTTGTCCCAGGGCCTCGCTTCGCTCGGACCCGGGCTATGAATGGCGGGCCTCGCTACGCTCGGGCCGGGGATTTGTATTGGTCCCAGCGATGGCGGAGTGTTCCGGCCGGGGAGTCCCCTGGAGCGGCTTGCCCCACCCGATGCGATGCGAGGTCGTGAACCGGAGTGAGGGCGTAAAATCGAGTCGGCCGTCGGCCCGCCCGGGAGGGCGAACACCTGCCCCGAGGGAGCGAGGCGACCGAAGGGGATTCGCCCGTACGGCACGAAGTGCCGGCCCCGTGGTGCGCCACCGATGTCGATGGCCGACCGGACCGCGAGATAGCCCGAACGAGGCGAACGGCCCGCATTCGCACGGGAAGGGGTGCAGGGTAAAAAGCGGAAGGGGACACCCGGCCGGACATCGGAACATCGAATCCAAAATATTCGGGTGGGGTGCCACGTGACACGCCCCGGGGGATCAGATACCGCCGGGAAGGGGGCGGACGGCGGCCTCGGACGTGAACAGGGGCCTTGTGGTCGGCACGTCGTCACCGTGCCGCAGCGCATGAACGGCGTCGGCGACCTCGGCCGGCGTCAAGCCTGACGTTTCGACGACCGCGCACGTGTCGCGGCCGAACGGCTTCATGTTCGCCGACAAATCCAGGAAATCCCGCGATTCGAACCAGCACGGCCTGACACCGACGGCGCCGCCTTCGTTTGAAAGGACCACCATGTCGGTATCGCTGTCGCCGGCCGACACGCAATCGCCGGGGCACTGGAAATCACGGTCGACCGTCCGGTAGAAACAGACCGGTGAAACGGCCAGCGGGATACGCCCGAATGCCGGCATTTCAAGGTCGACCGTGTGGTTGATGTCCTTGCAGGCAGTTGACACGGGCGACATCGCGCGCACCGAATCGATGCCGTTCGCCCGCAGCCATTCGGCGTGGGCCACGTTCAACACCTTCCCGCACCACGTAACGCGAATCGCCGGATGCATGGCCGCGGCCACGCCCAGGTCGCCCGTCATCACGCGGTCAAACAGGCCGGCGTGATCCTGTATGGCGGTGACGACCATTGAAAAACGGTTGCCCGGCACCAGCAGCGGGGTGCACAACCCGACCATCCGTCCCACGCGCCGCGCGTCGTCCAGCCATTTCCGTATCGTCCCGTTTTCGCACAACGCCAGGAACATGTCGCAGCAGCCCCGCACCCCGACCCACACACGATCGGCCCCGACACCGGCGAACGGCGACGGATCGCCCGCGACGTGAACCGCGACGGTCCGGGACTGCGGAATGTCCTGGTAGTATTCTTCCAACCTAACCTTCCCCGGCGCCCATGTCCGCCTCAATGCTGCGCATGACCGGATCCAGGGCCCGCGCCGCCCGGTAAAGCAGCGACGACGGTTCATCGCCACGCCACGCGCCCGCGTCCCCGAAAAATCCCGGATTAACCCGGTCGTGCATCGACGCGCGCTGCAGGCCCGCGACCCATTGAGGCTGCAGCCTGAACGTCCCGCCGTTCCCGAACGCCGCCGCGGCCGCCGCGTCCAGAGCCGACCTGAAGACGCCGGTCACGATCCTGATCGAACCTGACGACCGCGGGTCCGGTCCCGTGCAGATCGAGTCCACACCAGCATCCAGCAGGGCCGGCAATGCAGCCAGCCCCGAGAAAAACCGCATGTCCAGCCAGCGCGCTGGCGATTCGTCGCGCATCCTGTCCGCGACGGCGGCCGACAGTCCGGATCCGCCCGCCACTGCCGTGAACGCGTGCCTGCACGTCCCGAACGTCGGCCCGGAGCACGATGAACTTTCAAGATACTGTCCCAGCATGCAGGTGTGGCACCAGGCGGCCGGCAACGCCCCGAAGACCGTGGTTTCGACCCTCAATCCGGTTTCGCGCCTGATGTCGGCCAGCACGGAAAGCGGTACGTGAGGCGCGGCCACCATACCGACGAACCCCATTTCCCGGATCCGACCGGCCGCCGCCACGTTGACTGCCGCCAGCGACGGACCGGCAACCAGTTCGGCGTCAGGCAGTTCCCGGCGCATCACGACGGCCAGCCCAGGGTCCGAAACCACGAAGGTCCTCGCGCCGACCTCAATGAAACCGGCGGACAGGTCAATCGCGGCGCGTAACCCCGCGCCGGTGAAGCAACCCTCCAGGCCGATCCGCACCGTAACATGCCTGGATGCGCAGAATTCGACCGTTTCGGCAATATCTTCCGGACTGAACGACGGCAGTCCCCCGCCCGTTTCAACACGTGCCGCATCGAGCCCGCCCCCGCGGGCCGTCAGTGCCGCACCACCGACCGGCCACCCTGAAATGGACACGCAGTCCGCCCCGTAACGCACTGCCGCAAGCAGTGGCGCCGGTCCGTGAACGGGAACTGTGAGGGATGGCAGGCGTTCCATCTTGTTCGTGATATGACGCGGCTATTCGCCGACGTAAGCGGGAATTTCTTCCAGCAGGGTGACCTTGAACCGCCCGGGGAACACCTGCTTCAACTGGAAGGTGACGCCAAGCGCCTCAACCTTGAAAACATTCTTTTTCACGGCGGCAAAAAGCCTGTACGACGGTTTTTTAACCGGCGGCTTCGTTTCGGGGACGTAACTGTCCGCAGCAGCGACCTGCACCCAGAGGCCGCACGAATCGACGCCCCAGAGCGTCACCGCTTCAAGCCCGCCCTCGCCGCCCCTGACGACCAGTTCGTCGCCGAAATTCAGGTACTTCACCTCGCCGGCCCTGGCGCCGGCACCGGTCAGGGTCCACCCGGCATCGCCAGTCGGACACCCCATGAATTCCGGCGGTTTGACGCATGTCGATTCCTGGGCCAGAAGCCCCGACGCACACACCGTAAGCACCATCGAAGCCAGGAAACCCGCAACGATTCTTGACATAAAGCCCCCCGGGGTCAAATCGACGCCCGCATCCATTCCCATTGCCGCCGAATCCCTTCTTCCAGCCCCGTTTCCGGCACAAAACCGAGCATTTCACCCGCACGCGATATGTCGGCCCAGGTACGTTCGACATCGCCCGGCTGCATCGGCAGTCTTTCGATGATCGCCGGCCGGCCGACCACCCTTTCGACGTTCTCGACCAGGCCGGCCAGGGTGACCGGGTGCGATCCGCCCAGATTGATGACGTCGCAGTCCCGCGCCAGATCGACGGCCGAACATATTCCGTTCGCGATGTCCCCGGCGTACGTGTAATCACGGCTGGTGCCGCCATCACCGAAAAACCTGACAGGCACGCCGTCGGAAACGGCCCGCAGGAACCTGTATATGGCCAGGTCGGGCCGCTGCCGCGGGCCGAAAACCGTGAACAGGCGCAGGCAGGTTGCCTGCAGCCCGTGTCCGGCCCGGGCCGCGGCACATATCTTTTCGCCCTCGATTTTCGTCGCGGCGTAAGGACTGACCGGGGCGTCCGTCGGGTCGTCCTCGTGGGATGGCACCCTCGCGGCGTTCCCGTAAACGGACGAACTTGACGCAAACAACAGTCGCGAAACACCGGCAGCGACGGCCGCATCCACGACGACCGACGTTCCCGATACATTCACATCATTATAGAGGGCCGGATTCAGTATGCTGGGCCGCACGCCCGCCAGCGCAGCCATGTGGACCACGACGCCCGGCCTGAACCGCGCCATCGCGCGCCCGACCGAGTCGGCGTCACGGATGTCGCATTCCACCATGACGAACCCGGCACGCGCCGAAAGGATGGCGGCGTTGCGCCGTTTCACCGCGGGATCATATAAGTCGCAAAAATTGTCCAGGCCGATCACGTCGCGACCGTCCGCCAGGAGACGTTCGCACACATGCGAACCGATGAAGCCCGCAGCACCCGTAACCAGGACCGTGTCCGAACGCCCCGCCATCGAAACCCCTGCCGGACGCACGCCCGGCCACGTCATAAATCCGCGGTCAATCAGCGGCACGACTGGGTGCGCTGTTCCGTTTTCGAATCGCAGCACGTCAGCCACAGGAAGCCGCACCTGTCGCAACCGGAATACACATACGAAGAACGCGCCCCGCACGCGGCCACGCCGCCAGTCCAGCCCTCATGAAGCGGACACGAATCCCACCAGTCGCCGCAACCGCCGCCCGACCCGTTGTACTGTTTGGTCACGACGCCGTCGCAGTTGTAATCCCATGAATTGCACTTCCCGATGGAAGACTGCCACACCATCGCACCCGGATGCACCTTGTCGTCGCGGTCGCAGCAGTCCGTCGAATTCGAGACCTTGTGTTCCAGATCGGGCGAACACAGGCACGCGGCGCCGTTCACATCACCGTAACCGTCGGTGTCCACGTCCTTGAAGTAGTATCTGCACCCGCTTGCGCCTGCCTCATCCTGGACGCCGTCGCAATTGTCGTCGAGGTCATTGCCGCAGACCTCTCGGTCACCGGGCGATACGCCGGAATTGTAGTCGTTACAGTCGCCATATTCGGTCGCCGTATACGACCCGAACGCCGCGCAAAGGCACCTGGAATCGGACTGCAGCCCGTATCCGTCCTTGTCGAAATCGAAGTAATGAGCCACGCAGCCCGTCGTGTTCTGCGGATCGGTGGTTCCGTCGCAGTTGTTATCAAGGCTGTCGCAGATTTCAGGCTTGCCGGGCGCCACCGTCGCATGGCCGTCGTCGCAGTCCCCCGTTTTCGTCGCCGTGTATGGCGCCACTGCCGCACATCTGCACACCTGGCCGGACGCCACGCCCCAGCCGTCGCCATCCGCGTCCAGGTACCTGCGCAGGCAGTCCACTGTGTTGTCTTCGTCGGTCGTCCCGTCGCAGTCGTCGTCGATGCGGTTGCAGACCTCGGCCGCCCCCGCGTTCACGTTCGCGTTCCCATCGTCGCAGTCGCCGGCCGCATCGGTTTCGAGATACGGCGCATCCGGACCGCACAGGCAGACGGCATCGCCGGGCACCGCGTACCCGTCGTCGTCGCCGTCCCTGTAGTAATACCTGCATCCGGTCGCACCCGGGGTGTCGACAAAGCCGTCGCAATCGTCGTCGTATCCGTTGCAGGTTTCGACGCGACCGGGCCTGGCCAGCGGGCGTGTGTCGTCGCAGTCGCCAGGATTCAACGACGTGTACGGGTAGGACGGCGCGCACAGGCACATCGTGGTCCCCTCGACACCGAAGCCGTCCGAATCGCGGTCAATCATGTAAACAATGCAGCCGGTCGCGCCTGCCGGGTCCTTCGTGCCGTCGCAGTTGTCGTCCACCCCGTTGCAGACCTCGGCGGCCCCGGGTTTCAGCGCCGGATTCGAATCGTCGCAGTCCCCGCCGGCCGTCGCGTCACGCAGGCCCTCCGGCGCGCACGAACACATTTCGGACCCGGTGAGCCCGTAACCGTCGCGATCGGTGTCCAGATAATACGCGGTACACCCGGTCGCCCCGTATTCGTCCGTTGCGCCGTCGCAGTCGTCGTCAAGCCCGTTGCATGTTTCCCTGCCGCCGGGCCCCGTGGCCGCCGAGCCGTCGTCGCAGTCGCCCGGTTTCGTCACGATCCACGGCACCGCCGCGACGCACAAACACTGGAAATCATTTGAGTTACCCCAACCGTCCGAATCGCGGTCGGCATAATAGTCGGTGCAGCCGAGCGTGCCGGGCGGGTCGGTCATGCCGTCGCAGTTGTCATCGGACGAATTGCAGTATTCGATACCGGCCGGACTGACTGCCCTGGCCGCGTCGTTGCAGTCCCCGGCCCTTTTCGTCACGTACTGCGGGTTGGATGCGCACAGACATTTTCCCTGACCGTCCACGCCGAAACCGTCGCCATCGCCGTCGCGATACCACAACTGGCATCCGTTGGCGTTTTCCGGATCCGTCACGTCGTCGCAGTCGTCGTCGATCCCGTTGCAGGTGTCGGCAGCGCCGGGACGCACGGACACGCTGGAATCGTCGCAGTCACCGGCAACCCGCGTTGAATACAGGCCGGCGGCGGCGCACAGGCATTTTGAGTCGCCAACCACGCCAACACCGTCACCGTCGTCGTCGACGTACCATGTCAGGCATCCCTTCGCACCTTCCTCATCCACGCGGCCGTTGCAGTTGTCGTCGACGCCGTTGCACGATTCCACGCCGCCGCCAACCTTCGGGTTCAGATCGTCGCAGTCGCCGCCCTCGATCGCGCTGTAATTGCCGTCCGGGGCGCATCTGCAGCGGCTGTTTGCCGTCACGCCGTATCCATCGCCGTCAAAATCGAAATAGAACACCATGCATGATGTCGAATTGTCGGGATCGGTCCGCCCGTCGCAGTTGTCGTCCAGGCCGTTGCACACTTCGGCAGCCGCGGGGTTAACCTGGTTGTTCGTGTCCAGGCAGTCACGGCCCACCCTGGCGACATAGCCGGTCAATTCGTTCGGCCCCGAAAGGCAGTCCGCCAGATCAGTGACGCCGAAACCGTCGCGATCGACGTCCAGGTAGAACACGGTGCAACCGGAGCAGCCGGCCTCGTCGGTCGAGCCGTCGCAATCGTCATCGACCGCATTGCCGCAGACCTCGGTGCCCTGCGGATTCACGGCGGCATCGGCATCGTCGCAGTCGACCGGCGAGAGGGATGTATAGGGAAACACGGGCGAACACAGGCAGGCGCGATCGCTGATGCTGCCGGCCCCGTCGTGGTCGAAGTCCGCATAGTAGGTGTCGCAGAAAAGCGCGTCAGGCTCACCGATGAAGCCGTCACAATCCTCGTCGACGTTGTTGTCGCAGGATTCCATGGCGTCCGGATTGACGTTGAATTCGGTGTCGTCACAGTCGCCGACGTCCCTGGTCGTGTAAACGTCGGCCGCCCGGCACAGGCAGCGCGAATCGAACAGCACGCCCCACCCGTCGTCGTCACGGTCGGCAAACCAGGCGGTGCATCCGGCCGAGCCCTCCGGATCCATGGACGAATCGCAGTTGTCGTCCAGGCCGTTGCACACCTCGGACGCGCCGGGATTGACCGCAACGACGATGTCGTTGCAGTCGCCCACCTTGCCGGCCGTAAATTTACCCGAAGGCGCGCACAGGCACTTGCTGGGGGACGCAAGGCCGTATGTGTCGCCGTCGTCGTCGCGGTACCACGTCACGCAGCCGGCCGCGTTTTCCAGGTCGCTGACGCCGTCGCAGTTGTCGTCGATGCCGTTGCAGATATCGGCGACGCCCGGCCCGATCAGGAACGTCGTATCGTTGCAGTCGCCGCCGGACGTCAGCGGGTAGTCGACCGACGGGTGGCACAGGCAAAGCGACCCGGCATCGCCGCCGACCCCGTCGCCGTCGAGATCCTGGAAATATTCGCGGCACCTGGCCGCGCCCGGTTCGTCGGTGACGCCGTCGCAGTCGTTGTCGATTTCATCGCATTCTTCCGCGGCGGACGTGTTGACCTGCTGGTTCGCGTCGTCGCAGTCGCCGGTGACGGTGGCGCGGTACATTCCCTGGGGCGCGCAGTAACAGCGGCCGACCGATGCCAGTCCCTGACCGTCGTTGTCCATGTCGAAATAATAGATGGTGCAATCGACCGCACCGGCCTCGTCGGTGATGCCGTCGCAGTCGTCGTCGATGCCGTTGCAGGTTTCACCGTCGGGCCGGGCGGCGC
>CAYYCO010000097.1:0-7569 GCA_964470365.1 uncultured Anaeromyxobacteraceae bacterium
AGGGGCTGGGAAACGACCTGATGAAAAGGTTCGGCATCCCCGCCGGGCCTGGAATCGGACGCCTGCGCGACCTGGTGCTGGACGCGATCGACAACGAACAGATCCCGGAAGGCCGCGAATCGGAATTCTACATGGAATGGCTGGAAAAAAACGGCCACATCCAGTGACCCTGCGGTATACCCCCGTGCATTGACAACATTACCCGCCCGCGGCGCCGGGCGGACCGGACGCTAGCGCGCGGCGAACCAGAAAACGATCACGTCATATACGAAATGGCTGTACGCGGCTGTCGAAAAGCCCCTGAACAGGAACAGCAAACCGAACAGCAGACCCGACATGGTGCGGAACAGGAAAGACCATCTGTCGGGCTGTTCGGCGCCGCCCAGGTAATGCGCCACGCTGAACGCCACGGCCGACACGCCCATTATGAACACGGCGAACAGCACCTTGACCGCCAGGTTGCCCTTGGCCCGGTCCACGAACCGGCCAGCCGCCCACATCGGCAGGCCGACGAGGCCCAGCCTGAACACGACTTCCTCCCAGTAACCGGCGCCGGCGGATGCAGTCAGGATCTGCCCGATATTGAAGCCTGACTTCGGCTGAAGCGCCCCGCCTGCGCCCACCGCGCCCGGCAGCAACGGCCGGTTCAGCGCGTCGGCCAGGAAATGGCCCAGGACGGCCAGCACGAACGCCCACAGGACGCCCTCGATGACCAGAACCAGCCAGTGCCACGGCCTGATGCGCCCCGCCCTGATCAGGATGAACGCAAGCACCAGCGAAACCAGGCCGATCGCCAGGTTCATGATAAGGACGCCGTACATGCCCCAGTTAGTCGCAACCACCCTCGTCAGCAGGTCGACGCCGTTAGTCATGCGGCTGGCGGGGGACAGTTCACCCAGGTTGTACAGGACAAGCAGGGGCAGGGTCAGGACCAGTGAAACGCCGACGCTGCGGGTGGCCCCGATATATCCGGCAAATCCCTTCCCCGGGGCGCGGCCGCGCGACGGGCGGCGCTTTCTGCCCTTGACGGCTGACGGAGGCCGGCCCGATGCGTTCATTCGTTTTCCGACAGGACGAACCGTTCCGCTTCCGGCTGATACATCCATTTTTCCACCCGCAGGACGCCGTCAGTGATGTCGAGGACGGTCATCCTGCCCATCCTGCCGCGACGCCGATCCAGATAGCTTGAGGAGCCGCAGCAGATGACGCGCGTGCGGCCCGACGGGTGCCCGGAAGGGACCACCCAGTCGCGATGGGCGTGATCGTGACCGTGGATGATCACGCCGACCGGCGAACGCATCAGCATCGCCAGTTCCGCGGCGCAGTCCTTGAAGGGGCCGGTCAATTCATGAACGTCGCCGCGGTCGTGAAGGTGATGATGCTGGGCCAGCACGACGTACCTGCCCTGCCCGGCCGCCTCGACTGAAAGCCGATTGATTTCGGCCATCTGTTGTTCACCAAGACGTCCCCAAGAAAAACCTGGAGGCGTTGCCGCGGGCGTGCGCGCCAGAATGAGGCGGCACCCGTCGAAATCCTTGAATGCGGGGTACGGCCACGCGAAGGCCCCGGCGCCGGGGGCGACCGCGGGCGTACCGGAGTTATCGGTCCCGGCCCCGAAGACCAGGTCGCCGTAGTGTTTTTCGAACCGCGCGGCCCGCACCGCTTCCGGCGTGTAGTAATCGTGGTTGCCCGGAACGACCGAAAGCCGGTCGGGGCCTCCGAGGGGCGACAGGATCGAACGTACAAACGCGAATTCGGCGTCGATGGCCAGGTTGGAAAGGTCGCCGGTGACGACGCAATGATCCGCGCGCGCATCGCCCACCGCCGCAACCGCGGCCCGCAGCACTTCGACCGAATGCACGCCCGCGCGCCCAAGGACGAAATTGGCCCCGCCCAGCCACCTGCGGTTAGGCAGACCATGTGTAAAAAATTCCGAAACCCTCATGGAATCCGGGGCATAGATATGAAGATCGGAAAGATGGGCTATTCTCATCGGTCCTCCAGAAGGGATGTTAACACGGGCGGGGCGTCAGATCTTAGTTCGCAGCGCGCCGACAATCCTGCGGGCAATCAGCGACAGCAGCCAGCCGGCCAGGAAGCCGCCCAGGCCTCCGATGACCGCGGCCCAGACCGATATGGAGGGCATTCGGACCGGTTCCCACGTGCGGTAGAAAAAGCCCAGGTAAACGGCGGAAACGCCGACCCACGGCGCCAGCCGCCAGCGCCAGGTCTGGCCCTGGAACCATGAATCGACAAAAACGGTCCACAGCAGCACCACGGTCAGCAGGATTACGAAGAGCAGCGGAGACGCGGCCATCCGGTACCCGGAAACGGTCACTTCGGGGCCGATCGCGCGGTCGATCCTGGTCGCACGCATCTTCAGCGGCCCGCCTGCGATCCTGACCGCCTCGAGACGACTCACCGTGGTGCCGTCGTACGATCCCAGCGCCGACGGAAGCGGCTGGTCGGAAAACACGCCCTGCAGCCGCCTGTCCCCGAGCATGATGCCATAGCGCCCCTGCTCGTTGCGGACGCCCGCGACCTGCGCGAACGACTTCCCGAACACGTCAATCCAGTAATATCCGCCCCTGACGCCGCCCGGGACGGTGACCTCGCCGTCCTTGACCGCCAGGTCCTGCCGGAATTCAGGGTCGCCGGGGTAAACCATGTTGGTGAACGGCCAGACCGACGCCACGAGATACACGACCGTGAGCACGACCGTCACGACACGCGCCCAGGCGGGGAAATACCCCCGCAGGACGATGATCGCCACGGCGACCGGCATGGTCAGAAGCACGGTCAGTCCGATGGCGTAACCCAGGGCGATTGCGTTGATGACGCCCGCATAAAACAGGATGGCCAGGCTTCCGAAAACGACCAGTGGAACGACCAGGCGTCCCCACTCGAACAGGAACCTTTCGACCTTTTCGGTGCGGGTCACCAGTATCGCCGGCTTGTCGGAACCACCCCTTCCTGCGACACCCCTGCCGCCCTTTCCATGCACCCTCGAAGCTGCCATGCCGTATTACTCCACCGTATCGCCGCCCCTTTCTGGACCGCGATACAAATTATGCTTTTTCAAAAGGTTACGTAGGTACTTCCGATCCATGTCGGCGCACCTCGCGGCCAACGCGATGTTGTTGCCGCACTTGTCCATCAGGTCGCGCAGGTATGACGCCTCGAACGCGTCAATGCATTCGTCGCGGGCGACCGACCACGGTTTGAAGGCGCGGTCCATACGGGCGGTTTCCGGGTCGTCGCCCGGGCGTTTCGGCGGCAGGAAGGCATCGACGATGTGGGGCGGAAGGTCCTGCACGTCGATGGTGTCGGACTGGCAAAGCGACCCGGCGCGTTCCAGCGCGTTGAACAGTTCGCGGACATTGCCGGGCCACCGCCAGTTCGCCAGGGCGGCCATGGCCTGGTCGGAAACGGTCAACCGGCGCCCCGCCGCGCACCGGCGTTCCAGGTAATGCGTTACAAGCGGCGGGATGTCACCGGGTCTTTCCCGCAGCGGCGGCAGACCGATCCTGACCACGGCGAGCCTGAAGAACAGGTCGGGCCTGAAGCGCCGCGCCTCGACTTCCGCCTCAAGCCTGCGGTTGGTGGCGGCGACCAGGCGCACGTTGACCTTGCGCGGGCGCGACCCGCCGACGCGCCGCACTTCCCTGGTATCCAGTATTCGCAGCAGCTTGGGCTGCAGTTCCAGCGGCAGTTCGCCAAGTTCGTCCAGGAACAGCGTGCCGCCGTCCGCCTGCTCGAAAAGTCCCTCGCGCGTGGTGACCGCACCCGTAAACGAGCCCTTTTCGTGGCCGAACAGGATGCTTTCGACCAGGTCGCGCGGGGTCGCGCCGCAATCGAACACGACGAACGGGGCCGACGTCCTGCCGCTGGCGGCGTGGATGGCCCGGGCGAACACTTCCTTGCCGGAACCGGTTTCGCCCTCGATCAGCACGGTCGCATCCGTCGGCGCGACGCGTTCCAGCAGCCCGAAGATTTCGCGCATGGCCAGACTGTCGCCGACCGCGTCACCGAACATGCCCTTTGTCGAAGGCCCTCCGGGCGCCATGTCGGCCACAGCCTGGAAGAACAGCACGGTGCGCCCGACCCTGATTTCGGCGCCGGACCGCAGCCATACCTCGCCCACCCTGGCGCGGTCAACCATCGTGCCGTTCGTGGAGTCCAGATCCTTCAGCAGGAAACCCGAGGGTTTGCGGATGATGCTGAAGTGATGGCGGCTGACGCCCGGGTCGTCGATGACCACGTCGTTGTCGGAAGCGGACCCGAACGAAACGGTTTCGGCGTCGATGAACACGTCCGGCACGCCATGGCGCCGCAGGCGGATCCCCGACAGGCTGACCACGCCGGACAGCACAGTAACGGTCGTGTCACGGCCCGCACCGCCCATCGCCACCCCCGCCCGGCCGACGGCCGGATGAGACAATCAGACCCTGAACGTGTGTCCGAGGCCCAGTTCCTTGAGTCCGTAAATGTACAGGTGCGTAGCGACCAGGTGCGCGCCGGCCTGTTTCACGACCACGCCGTCCACCTTTGAAGCCACCGGCAGCCACCGCAGCACCAGGCCGCGGACAGGCGCGGGCAGCTTCGCCCACGTGCCCGCCCAGCCGACCAGCGGGGCCAGGAAATGATGCTGTTCGTACCGTTCCACCTTGAATACGCCCTTGACGTCTTCCAGCAGCGCGCCCGCGTCGGGCAGCGCGACCAGCCGGGACACCAGCGGCAGTTTTTCAACGGTTTCCGTTACTTTTCCGGTCACCTTGCCGCGCAGTTCGGCCAGCTTCGGGACGCTGTCGATCTTCTCGACGACCGGACCGACCCGTTTCTGTATGACGGCCATGTCCGGCCTGACCCTGATGCGGGCGAACACGCGGCCGCCAGCACGCAGTTCACGCGCGGCCTTTTTCAACACCACCATCGGTTCGTTGTACCGTGACAGCACAGAATAGAAGATCGCCAGATCGAAACCGCTGGTCTGGAATTCGCGCTTCATGTAATCGGACGCGAAAAACGTCAACTGGATCGATTTGTGTTCCGCCTCGGCGGCCATCCTGACCGGTTCGTGCAGCGATTCGTCCGGTTCGACGACCGTCACGAACACGCCGCGCCGCGCCAGTTCCAGCGCGATGCGTCCGCGATCCTCCAGGCCCACCACCAGCGCGCGCCGGGCGACTTCCGTGCCCCACTTCAACATTTCGTCAATCGCGTCGCCTTCCATCTGGCCCGCGACCGTTTCATCCGCCAGGAACGCATCGGTGCCCGGCCCGGAAACCAGCATCACACGGTTCTCTTCCTCTATTGAACGCCTGGTTCTTACCATCCGGAAATTCCCCTTTTGCGATTGTCAATGGCGGCTGCGCGGGAAGGTCGGTCCCGGAATCGTCACTCCGCGGCCCTGGTGACGGTTTCCTGAACCATCCTGGCGGTGAACGCCGGCACTTCCAGCGAACCGAGATTTTCATTCTTGCGCGTACGCACGCTGACCGTGCCGGCCGCGACTTCTTCCGCGCCGACGACGACCTGGTAATTCACCCGCGAAAGCTGGGCGTCGCGGATCTTTCTGCCCAGCCGTTCCGAACGGAGGTCCGCTTCGGCCCGCAGCCCGGCCGCCCGGAACTGGCTGACCACGCCGATCGCGTAATCGTTGAACTGGTCCGAAACCGGCAGCACCTTGACCTGGACCGGGTTCAGCCACATCGGGAACTTGCCCGCGTAGTTTTCGATCAGGATGCCGATAAACCTTTCCAGCGACCCAAGGATCGCCCGGTGCAGCATGACCGGGGTCTTGCGGGTGCCGTCCTCCGCCTCGTAAGTGGCGTGGAACCGTTCAGGCATCGAGAAGTCGACCTGGATGGTACCGCACTGCCACGAACGCCCCATGCTGTCCTTCACATGGAAGTCGATCTTCGGGCCATAGAAGGCACCGTCGCCGGGGTTCAGCTTGTAGTCGATATTGCGCAGTTCCAGCGCCTTGCGCAGGCCGTTTTCAGCGATTTCCCATATCTCGTCCGACCCGATCGAATCTTTGGGCCGCGTGGACAATTCGATGTGGACATCGTTGAACCCGAAGGTGCTGTAAATTTCAAACACCTGGTCGATGATGTTCGCGACTTCCGCTTCCACCTGTTCCGGGGTGCAGAAGACATGGGCGTCGTCCTGGGTGAACGCGCGGACACGGAACAGCCCGTGCAGGACGCCGGACATTTCGTGGCGGTGCACCAGGCCCAGTTCGGCGTTGCGCAGGGGGAATTCACGGTACGAATGCATGCGCGACTTGTACACCAGCAGTCCACCGGGGCAGTTCATCGGCTTGACGGCGTAGGGGATGTCGTCAATCGTCGTAAAGTACATGTTGTTGCGGTAATGGTCGTAATGGCCCGACATTTCCCACAACACCTTGTTCAGCATCTGCGGGGTCTGGATTTCGTCGTATCCGTATTTCCGGTGCACCTGCCGCCAGTAATCCACGACGATGTTCTTCAGGACCATGCCGTTCGCATGCCAGAACGGGAAGCCGGTGCCCTCGTCGTGGAAGCTGAAAAGTTCCATTTCCTGGCCGATCTTGCGGTGGTCGCGGGCCAGCGCCTCTTCAATCTTACGGATGTGTTCGTCCAGCATCGCCTGTTCCGGGAAGCTGATCCCGTACAGCCGCTGCAGTTGTTCACGCGCCTGGTCGCCGCGCCAGTACGCCCCGGCGAATTTCGTCAGCTTGAACGCCCGGATGTACCCGGTCGACGGAACATGCGGGCCGCGGCACAGGTCCATGAACGCGCGTTCGCCCGTTCCCTGGGTGTAAATGCTGATGGTGCCGTCTTCCAGTTCGTTGATCATTTCGACCTTGAACTTGTTACCGGCAAACATCGTCAGAGCGTCGGCCTTCGACACTTCCATGCGGCGGATCGGCAGGTTCGCCTTCACCAGGCGGCGCATTTCCGATTCAATCTTTTCCAGGTCTTCCGGCGTCAGCGGGTCCATCGCGAAGTCGTAGTAAAACCCTTCGTCCACCACCGGCCCGATGGTCGGTTTCGCTTCCGGGTGGTACTTCAGCAGCGCCTGCGCCATCAGGTGGGCGCTGGAATGCCTGAACACGGCCATCCCCGCCGGGTCAGCGAACGTCAGGAAACGGCCCGTGGCGCCATCGGTCACCGTCGTCGACATGTCGCGCGCCGCCCCGTCGATTTCAACGGCCAGCACCGTACCCACGTCAAGACCCTTCGTCGCCTTTGCAACGGCCATCCAGTCAGCACCTGCCGGCACCGCGACCTTCCCGTGACCCGCAACTTCCACGTTCAGCATATCCATCATCCATTCCCCTTGATGCCCGACCCGCGCCGGGGCCAGATTTTCGGCGCGTTACTGTACCACTTCAGCCCCGCCCGGACAACCCCGCGCCCGCCCGTATGTGCGAATGCCACCCACCCCGGCCGAGCGCAGCGAGGCCGGCCGTTCGTCAGCCCGGGGTGTAAACCCCGGGAATGTCGGCGGCGAGAGAGGAGCGCGCGACATGGGGCGGGCTCCCATGCGCGACGCGTGCCCCGGGGATGGGCACCCCGC
>CAYYCO010000098.1:0-7145 GCA_964470365.1 uncultured Anaeromyxobacteraceae bacterium
CAGGCTGGCGAAAATGTCTTCCTTCGCGCGCAGGACCGTGTTGTCGATGTTGGTGACGGTGCCGGACGTACGGTCGACCAGGTCGGCCAGTTTCAGCATTATGGCCTTCAACTGGGCGTCCTCGACAGCGACGCGGGCTTCGGTCGTGATTACGTCCACATTGTTGACGATATTCTGGATTTTCTGCTTTTCAATCGCGGCGTTAAGGTTGGCGACGAGGACGCGGATTTCCTTCAGGGCGGCCGTGCCTTCGGTGTCGATGGCGGTCACCGTGCGATCCAGCTTTTCGGTGGACGTCTGGAGGTTCGCAATGACAGCCTTCACGTTCGGACGGTTTTCTTCGATGGTGTCGCGCGCCGAAACGGCCAGTTTGTCGATGTTACCGACCGTGCCCATGATCTTTTCGCGGTTTTGCGCGGACAGCAGTTCGTTCAGCTTGTTTGCCAGCAGTTCGACCTTTTCCGCGATGTTTTCGGCCTTGCCGGTCAGCTTGCCCATGAACGATTCGCCGGACGGGATTTCGCTGCCCGGTTCCAGGAATTCGCTGGACGATGTGCCGCCGGACAGCTCGATGTATTTCGCGCCGGTGATCCCGGACGACGTGACCACGGCGACCGTGTCCTTTTTGACCGGCGTGCCGCGTTTCAGGCTGATTTTCGTGATGATTTCGCTGACGTTTTTGCGATTGATTTCCAGGTCTTCAACGCGCCCGACCCAGATGCCGTTGTATTTGACCGACGCGCCCTTTTCCAGGCCGGCCAGCGATTCGCTGAACCTGATGGTGTAATAGTCTTCCTTTTCAATCAGTTTCAGCCCGGCCAGGGTGCCGATCGTCCCGAACAGGACCACCAGCGAAAAGATCAGGAATATCCCCAGTCGCACTTTCTGGGCACGGGTAATCATTCCCATTCCTCCAGGTGTGCCAGGAGCGATTTCGTCCTGGCCGATTGGGTCGGAACACTTCTGGCAAAGAAATCCACGACTTCCGTGACGTCGCAGGCCTTCGCGTCGCGCAGGGTCCCGTCAAAAAGCAAGCGGCCGCCCGCGCCCAGCATCACGACGTCGTCCGCGATCATGGAAATGCTGGGAAGTTCGTGGGTTACGACGATCACGCTCATGTCGAACGTTGCCTTCAGGTTCAGGATCAGTTCGTCCAGCGACGCGGCGGTCTGCGGGTCAAGTCCGGCCGACGGCTCGTCGCACAGCAGCACGTCGGGGTCCAGCACCATCGCGCGGGCCAGCGCCGCCCGCTTGCGCATTCCGCCCGACAGTTCGGACGGCAGCATGTCCATCGCATGGCCCAGGCCAACCAGGTCCAGTTTCAGGCGCACGATTTCGTTGATGACCGGCGCGGGCAGTTTCGTGTGTTCCGTCAGCGGCATCGCCACGTTCTGCGCCACCGTGATCGAATTCAGCATAGCGCCGGCCTGGAACAGCAGCCCGATCCTGGTCAGCGCCAGCGTCAGCGCGTCGCCGTCCAGTTCGTTCAGGTCGTTGCCGTCCACGCTGGTGCGGCCCTCCCAGGGGTGCAGCAGGCCGATGATCGCTTTCAGGAGCGTGCTTTTCCCGCAGCCGGAAGTTCCCACGATCGTTGAAATTTTCCCGCGGGCAAAGTCGACGGACAGGTTTTCGATAACCGGCCGCGTCGTGTACCCGACGGTCAGGTTTTCCACGCGGATTATGGGGTCCTGCTTTACCACGCCGCTTACCAGTCAAACCAGAAAATCAGGGAAAAGATCGCGTCGGCCGCGATGACCGTGAATATGGACTGCACGACGGACGACGTCGTGGCCACGCCGACGCCTTCCGCGCCGCCGTGGACCTTGAACCCGCGGTGCGCCCCTACGAATACGATGATCCATGCGAATGTAATGCTTTTTATGATGGCCGTGACCATGTCCTTGACGGTGAGGGCCGACCACAATTCCGCGTTGAACGTTACGACGCTCTGGTCCAGGTATGTCACGGCGACGACCAGCCCGCCCAGGATGCCCGCCATGATTGCCATTGTCGAAAGCAGCGGACCCGTGATGGTCATCGCCAGGATGCGCGGCACGACCAGGTGGCGGACCGGGTTGATGCCCATCGTTTTCAGGGCGTCGACTTCTTCCGTGATAACCATTGTCGAAATTTCGGCGGCGATGGAAGAACCGCAACGCCCGGCGACCAGTATCGCCGTCATCAGCGGGCCCATTTCGCGGGCCATGGCGATGCCGACGAAATCGGCCAGGTAAACGTCCGCGCCGAAGTCGCGCAGGACCGAAGCGGACTGCAGCGCGACGGTGATTCCGACCAGCAGCGAAATCAGGGCGACGATGCCCAGCGATTCCAGTCCGATACGGACCATCTGGTCCAGGACGTATTCGCCGCGGACGCGGTTCATCCGGTTCCAGATGCCGGTCACGGCCAGGTAGAACGTGTCGACGATCAGCACCAGCAGGTCGACGGTGCCTTCCAGCAGGCGGTCGATTGCGTCGCCGGTTTTTTCGAACATGTTGGGGCGTCGCCTGGCCGCGTCCGAATCGTCGATTGAAACACGGAACAGGCGCAGGGCCTCGGCCGCGGACTTACTGATTCCCGCGACCCTGACGGTGGCGCCCTTGCGGGCGGCCGTGTCGACGATGACCCGGCACAGGGCCGCGCCGGCGCTGTCCATGTCGGTCACGGCGGACAGGTCCAGGACGATTTCAGGACTGCGTGCGGCGCGTACCTGTTCCGGGACGCCCCTGAACCGGTCACCTACGGTGTGCCTGTCTACCGGGCCGTCCAGCCTGATTTCCAGAATCGCGGGATCCGTGGCCGCCGCCGCCATGAAAAAACCTTGAAATCCAGACTGGAATTGTCGGCCACCCCCCTGCATCCGTCAAGAAAGGGCCCCGGCGCGGATGTTTCGTCCCCGCTGCGGTGTCCGCATCCGGCGACAGGCGCTTGAGATTGGTATGACGGATGCATAGACTGTGTCATCTTATGTCGGCGGTCACGACTATGAAAGGGCGATTCGTGGTGGCGGCGGTTACGGCAATCGTGGCGGCGGCGCCGTTTTCGGCGGCCGTGGCGGACGACGGTGCCCTTCCGGCCAATTTCTCGATCCAGGACACCGGCAAGGGAATCCTGGTCGAATGGGCGGCGCTGACAGTGGGCGGCGGCGCGATTTTCGGTACCCATCAGTATGTGAAACTGAACCTCGGCGTGTTCACCGTATCGCAGGAACACTGGTATTACACGCCGTTCGAGGCGGAATTCATGCCCTGGTACGGTACCCTCAGTTTCGGCGGCCGTGCCGGGTACCAGCATTTCATCGGGGCCGGGTGGGCGGTCAGGGCGGGGGTCAAGCTGGGCTGGAACACGTGGTCGGAATCGACCGGCTGTTACATCCTTGACGGCGTCGAGGTCGCCCCGCACGTGCAGTTCATACGGTATTTCAAACACGGATCGGTCGGGATCGGGGTCGAGGCGCCGGTTTACATCACCGTTCGCGAGATGGGCGGCACGAACTGCGCGGACTGCGGCTATTACGATGATGTCTATCCGGGCATCCAGGGATACGTCAGGCTGTCGGCGTTCTAATCAGCGGCGCTTTGCGGGCGTGCGCCAGGTCTGCGCCGAGCGGGCGTTTTGTCCGGGAAACCAAATAAAATCCTAGCTTTTTGGTGATAAAAGCCCTACTATCCGCCCGCCTGGCCGCGATGTCGGCCAGTTTGTTCCCGACCTTCCTGGCCTTTGGTTCACATGGATCTGGGGCAGGCCGCGATGGTCCCGGCGGGCATCGAAGGTGGTTTGTCCAGACTTCCCCGTCCCCCTGCAAGGGTTGTGTTTCCTCCCCTCAAGATCCCTGGCGGAAAAGTAATGGAAGATATTGTTGTTGAAGGCGGATTTGGTGAAATGGGCCTGCCCGGGCCGGTGGTGACCGTGCTTGCGGAACTGGGCTGGGATACGCCGACGCCCATCCAGGCGGCGACCATCCCGCGTATGCTGGCGGGCAGCGACATTGTGGGGCAGGCACAGACGGGCACCGGCAAAACCGCTGCGTTCGTGCTGCCGATACTGTCGAAAATCGATGTTTCAAGCCGTGACACGCAGGCGCTGATCCTGACGCCGACGCGCGAACTGTGCATGCAGGTCGCGCAGGTCCTGACCGAACTGTCAGCCGGCATGAAGGGATTGCGTGTCCTGGCCGTTTACGGGGGGCAGGGCTTTTCGGAACAGCTGGTGGCGCTGAAGCGCGGCGTGCACGTTGTTGTCGGCACTCCGGGTCGCGTCATGGATCACATGCGGCGGCAGACACTGAACCTGGAAAAACTGTCGGTCCTGGTGCTGGACGAGGCAGACGAAATGCTGCACATGGGGTTCATCGAGGACGTCGACTGGATCCTGGAACAGACCCCGGCGGAGCGCCAGACGGCACTGTTTTCGGCGACGATGCCGCCCGAAATCAGGCGCATCGCGCGCAAGCACCTGCGGGAACCGGAAGAAATCATGATTTCCGCGGCGAACACGACGGCCGACAACATCACCCACCGGTACTGGATCACGCATAATTCGAACAAAATCGAGGTGCTGGCGCGCATCCTGGAAACGGAAGAACACGACGGCGTGCTGATATTCGCTCGGACGAAATCCGGGACGCTGGAAATCGCGGAACGCCTGGCGGATGCCGGGATTCCTGCGGCGCCGTTGAACGGCGACATGAAGCAGGTCGAACGCGAACGCACCGTAAATCGGTTCAAGGAAGGGAAGATCGACATCCTGGTCGCGACGGACGTGGCCGCGCGCGGACTGGACGTAGACCGCATCAGCCACGTTGTCAATTACGACCCGCCGCACGACACCGAGGGGTATGTCCACCGGGTGGGCAGGACCGGCCGGGCAGGGCGCAGCGGGACCGCCATCATCATCGCCACGCCGCGCGAACGCCGGTTCCTGGCCGAAATCGAAAGGGCGACCAGGCAGACGCTGGTGCAATACGAAATGCCGACGCTGGAAGGGATCAACCGGAAGCGGATTGAAAAATTCAAGGACGGAATATCGCGGGCGCTGCAGGACGACGGGTGCGGGCCGTTCGCGCGGATAATCGATGAATACATTGATGAAACGGGCGTTCCCGCGTTGAGCATCGCGGCCGCACTGGCGAAACACATCCAGGGCGCGACGCCGCTGATGCTGGACCGCATGCCGGATACGTGGACACCCGCGCGTCCCCCGCGTGCCGGCGCCGGGGAAAGGTCGGGCGGATACGGCTCACGCGAAAAGCCGCGTGGTGAAACGGGAAGGGCGCCGGTTACGGCCCCGGTCATCAGGCCGCCCCGGACGACCCGGCCCCCCGAAGACGGGATGGACCGTTACCGCGTCGAATGCGGGCATGTCCATGGCGTCATGCCGGGGAACATCGTGGGCGCCATCGCCAACGAGGCCGGCCTTAGGGGATCCGACATCGGACACATTGAAATATTCGATGACTACAGCACGGTCGATCTGCCGACCGGGATGCCGGACGACATCTACGCCATCCTGAAACACGCGAAGATTATGAACCGCGCCCTGGCCCTGACGCTGATTCACCAGGGGCACCAGGAAAGATACGACAGGCCGGCCAGGCAGCAAGGGTACCGGAAGCCGGCAGAACGGGATAACCCCGGCAGGTCACCATCCCGTGACCATGGTGACCGACCCCAGTTCCGCGCACATGCGGAAAGGTCACCGGCGCGCGATCGCGGCGACCGGACCCAGTCCCGTTCACATTCGGACAGGCCGCCAGTGCGTGAATCCGGCGACCGGCCCCAGTCCCGTGACCGTCGCGACGCGCCACCCAGGGCAGCCAGGTTCGACGGCGGCGGCGATGCTCGTCCTCGTCGCCCAAGGGCCGAAAAACCGGCGCCGCGCCACGATTCCCGCAAACCCGCCAGGGCCCGCCGTCGGGATTCCTGAACGCGCTCGTCCGACCAGGATCGGGCCGGATCTGTTCGGCCTGACGATCAATGAATCTGGTAATGCAAAATTGTTAACAGATCATGGGTAACCGCGGTCCGTACGCATGGGCACGCCGTCGATGCCGTCACCGGGAATCAGTTTCGGTTCAGGCGTTTGCAGACCAGGGCGTGTATGGCGGAACTGATGCGGTTCAGGCCGTGAACCATGGCGTCGCGGTCGGCGGTTTTCATGTGGGTGTCGCCGCCGTGGGCGTCGATCGCGGCGATTTCAACGTCCCGGGAATAGGCGCGCAGCAGGTTCAATTTGACCACCGTCGGACCCATCGTGGCGTCGGGCATTACCCAGCCGACATTCAAGAATCTTTTGGTGTTGTGCGACAGCTTCTGAAGTTCGTCCGCACGCAGTCCGCCCACAATCAGTTCCGGAACCGGGGCGCCCGTGACCTCGGCCGCCAGCAGCCGCCGCAGCCAGTCCAGCATGTCCCCGAGGTCGGACGCGATGTCGCCCAGACCTTCCGTGATGGCGGCCTGCTGTGCGTCAAGAACGTACGCCTGCAGCATGTCCAGCTTGCCGCGGAAAACGATTGCCGGGTGGTTCTTCGGGACCAGCGACCGGTTATCGAACAGGTGCGTGAATCCGTCCGGCTTGGCGTCCAGTTCCAGTCCGCTGTCCAGGATGCGGTAAGGTTTCTTCCCCTTCGGGGCCATCGCGGTGCGCGCCCGGCTGAAACGTTCCGACAGGCATTCAAGTTCTTGTTTCGGCGTCATTTCGCGCGGGTTCGCTGCCATTTCCAGGACCTTTGCCTGGAACGCGGCCGCGGCCGCTTCCACTTCGTACACGTCGCCGACCAGCAGGCCGCCCGCGAAGTTCGTTTCGGACGGGGGTTCAAAGAACCGTTTCATTTCGACCTGCGCCGCCTTCAGCGCCGCGTCCAGGCCCACGACAGCCTCGATCGGAGGGGCGATCAGGTACGCCATCGGCGTCCCCGGTTCGACCCCGGCCAGTCCGGCCAGGTACCGGCCGACGCTGGGGATGACGTGCGGGAAGAAAATCAGGGTCGATTCGGCGTTCGCGGCGTAGAACCAGGCCTTCGCGTCCAGGTACCGGACCGTCGCGGTCAGCGCCGACGTGACGCTTTCTTCGTCGGCGGCCGCGAAGATGCCGATGACCTCGCCGGACAGGGGCCCCGAAGCGTGGTTCGAACCGGCGTAAAAGCT
>CAYYCO010000099.1:0-6654 GCA_964470365.1 uncultured Anaeromyxobacteraceae bacterium
TGGATCGACGTGAAGTAGTCCTGCTGAACGATCCGTTCCGACATCAGGATCGAGTCTTCGAAGTTGTAACCGCGCCAGGGCATGAAGGCGACGACCACGTTCTGGCCGAGCGCGAGTTCACCCTGCTGGGTGGCCGAGCCGTCGCCGAGGACCTGGGCCTTTTCGACCTTCTGTCCCTTGTGGACCAGCGGTTTCTGGTTGATGCAGGTATTCTGGTTCGACCTGCGGTACTTCGTCAGCGTGTAGATATCGGGAACGAGAGTGTCGCCATCGATGTCATCGCCGGTGCGGCGGACGACGATGCGGTTCGCGTCGACCGATTCCACGACACCCTCGTGTTTCGCATACGTCAGCACGCCGGAATCGCGGGCAACGACCCATTCGAGGCCGGTGCCGACGATGGGTAGTTCGGCCCTGACGAGCGGAACGCCCTGACGCATCATGTTCGCGCCCATCAGGGCGCGGTTGGCGTCGTCGTGTTCCAGGAACGGAACGAGCGCGGCCGCGACAGACACCAGCTGGGCCGGCGAAACGTCGATCAGGGTGACTTCGTCCGGCGGAACGGCCGGGTATTCTTCGTTATGGCGCGCCTGGACCAGGTCGCCGACGAGGTACCCGTTTTCATCGACGGGGACGTCGGCCTGGGCGATGGTTTCGTCTTCTTCTTCCATCGCGGTCAGGTAGACGACCTCGTCGGTCACGCGCCGATCCACCACCTTGCGGTAAGGCGTTTCGATGAAACCGAAGTCGTTGACCCTGGCGTATGTCGAAAGCGACGAAATGAGTCCGATGTTCGGGCCTTCCGGCGTTTCGATCGGACAGACGCGTCCGTAATGGGTCGCGTGGACGTCGCGCACCTCAAACCCGGCGCGGTCGCGGGTGAGGCCGCCCGGCCCGAGGGCCGACAGACGCCGCTTGTTCGTGATTTCGGACAACGGATTCGTCTGGTCCATGAACTGGGAAAGCTGGGAGGCGCCGAAGTATTCCTTGAGCACCGCCGAAACCGGCTTCGCGTTGACCAGGTCGTGGGGCATCAGCGTCGCCAGGTCGGGCGACGAGCCCATCTTTTCGTGTATCGCCTTGGCCATGCGGACCATGCCGATGCGGAACTGGTTTTCCATCAGTTCGCCGACGGCACGAACGCGGCGGTTCGAAAGCTGGTCGATATCGTCGACGCGGGCGCCGGGCTTAAGCATCTTGAGGTCCAGGAGGTACTGGACGACGTTGAAGAAGTCTTCACGCAGCAGCGTCGTCTGGTCGAGCGGCACCTTCTGGTCGAACTTGAAGTTCATCTTCAGGCGGCCCACCGACGAAAGGTCGTAACGAGCGCTGCTGAAGAAGAGGCTGTTGAAGTAGGCACGGGCCTGTTCCGGGCTCGTCGGGTCGCCGGGCCGCTGCCTGCGGTAGATTTCCACGGCCGCTTCGAGGGGCGTTTCCACCTTGTCGGCCAGGAGGGTGTTCCTGAGGTACGGGCCGGCGTTGACGCCGTCGATGTGCAGTATCTTGATTTCGCGTTCCAGCCCGCCTTCGCGCAGCCTGGCTAGCGTCTTCGCGGTGATTTCCTCGTTGCACTCGAAGATGATTTCGCCGGTTTCCTCATCGACGATATCGTCGCCGAACACGGAACCGACGATGTCGTCGTCGGCCATAATCAGTTCGGTGATTCCGGCCTCGATGACCTTCTTGATGCGGAACCGGCCCAGTTTTTCACCCTTGCGGATAAGAACCTTGCCGGTCGCCGGGTCGACGATATCGACCTTCAGGCGCTGGCCTTCCAGGGTGTTCGGGTCGATTTTCAGCACGATCCTGCCGTCGCTGGTCAGGCGGACGACGACCGTGTCGTAGAAACGATCCAGGATTTCATGCGACGAGTATCCCAGCGCCTTGAGCAGCACGGTGGCGTGGATCTTCCGCTTGCGGTCGATCCTGACCCACATGATATCCTTGTGGTCGAATTCGAAATCGACCCAGGACCCGCGGTTCGGGATGATTCGCGCGGAGTACAGCAGCTTGCCGGATGCGTGTGTGCGGCCCTTATCGTTTTCAAAGAAGACGCCGGGCGAACGGTGGAGCTGGCTGACGACGACGCGTTCCGCCCCGTTGATGATGAACGTGCCCTGTTCGGTCATCAGCGGAATTTCGCCGAAGTAGACTTCCTGTTCCTTGATGGCGCGGACTTCACGGACCGCCGTGTCGGGGTCCACGTCCCACATCACCAGCTGGACGGTGACCCGCATCGGTGCCGCATACGTGATACCGCGCTGACGGCATTCCTCGACGTCGTACTTGGGTTCGTCAAGGACGTAGCCCTTG
Organism: uncultured Anaeromyxobacteraceae bacterium; assembly: GCA_964470365.1. Classification (GTDB taxonomy): domain Bacteria; phylum Myxococcota_A; class UBA9042; order DTJE01; family DTJE01; genus JAGOFO01. Next base: position 2,314 of record CAYYCO010000099.1, read on the forward strand.
TATTCCAGCGACGCGGTCTTGTTGTAGTCCGCAATCGGGAAAATGCTCTTGAAGATGCCGTGCAGGCCGAAGTCGCCGCGTTTTTCGTTCGGCGTATCGGTCTGGAGGAAGCGCTCGTAGGAATCCTTCTGCACCCTGATCAGGTCAGGCACCACAGTGGCTTCAAGAATCCTGGCGAAGCTGCAGCGGGTTTTCAGCCCTTTGGGTTTCGTGGTTACACTCATCCTGGCCTTCCACCTTATGAAGATTTAACGATCACCTGCGGACACGGCCGGGTGCCGCGCCCGCCCGCCGACGACCCGGGGGTCATACGGCAAAGGGCCGGACACCACGCCGGGGACCCCCGGCGGGTGCCGACCCATCGAACATCCGTGTTCGAACCGAACTACTTAATCTCGATCTGGGCGCCAGCGGCTTCCAGCTTCTTCTTGATGTCTTCCGCTTCGTCCTTCGTGGCGCCTTCCTTGACCGTCTTCGGGGCTGCTTCGACGAATTCCTTGGCTTCCTTCAGGCCCAGACCGGCGACGACGGTACGGATTTCCTTGATGACGCCGATTTTCTTGTCGGCATCGAAGCCCTTCAGGATAACGTCGAACTCGGTCTTTTCTTCGACCGGGGCGGCGGCGACGGCGGCGGGAGCGGCGGCCATGGCGACCGGAGCGGCGGCGGTGACGCCCCACTTCGCTTCCAGTTCCTTGGTCAGGCCGGCCAGTTCAAGAACCGTCATGCCACTGAGAAATTCGATAACCTGTTCTTTCGTGATGTCTGCCATTTTGAAATTCCCCTTTTTTTGGTCAGCCGCACTGCGGCGGCATAAATCCAATAACCTGCCTGTTACGCTTCGGCATTCCCGCCAAGCTCGCGCTCACGCGCGGCCAGAACACCGACCATGTCCCTGCCGGGCGCCTGGAAGATTCCCAGGAGCTTCTGCGGGACACCAACCAGGGTGCCCAGAAGGGCGCCCCTCAGGACCTCAATCGGCGGCAGTTCGGACAGGGCCTTCAACTGGACCTCGTCCATACCCGACGCGCCAAGACTTCCACCGACAACCGCGACACTCTTGCGTCCCTTCACGAACTCGACGACGGCCTTGGCCATTCCGGCCGCATCCTTCGTCGTGTAAGCCACGGCCAGAGGTCCCTTCAGGTTCTTGTAGATCCCCTCGTACGGCGTACCCTTGATGGCAAGCCGCAGGAGAGTGTTCTTGAAGACCTTGAGTTTCGCGCCCGACGCACGGAGCGCCCGGCGGAACTCGGTAACCTCGCCGACCGTAAGGCCGTTCTGGGAGAGCATCACCGTCGCCTGCGCGGAGTCCATGAGGGCCTTGAGTTCCTCGACACTGCTTTTCTTCTGCTCAAGGTTCATGTCATTACTCCCGTCGCTTGACCACGATTCAGCAGCTACCCGAGGCAGGTTAGAGGAACGAACATCGTCGCCCCTTCCTTGACTTTGCCTCCGTCGGATTTACCCGTATCCGGTACCGACTTCTCGGGCAGCGGAAAATTCAGCCCGCAGGCTGAAACGATCACTTCTTGAACACCGCTTCAACGTCGGCCGGATCGACGCGCAGGCCGGGTCCCATCGTCGTCGATATGGCTATCGACTTGATGTACACGCCCTTAACCGTCGACGGCTTCGCCTTGATCAGTACTTCCAGCACCGCCAGGAAGTTCTGGCGAAGCTGATCGGACGTGAACGACTTCCGTCCGACGGCGGCGTGGACGACACCGGCCTTGTCGACCCTGAATTCGATCTTTCCGGCCTTCGATTCCCGCACTGCGGTCGCAACGTCCATCGTGACGGTACCGACCTTCGGGTTCGGCATCAGGCCGCGGGGGCCGAGCACCTTTCCGAGGCGGCCGACGACGCCCATCATGTTAGGGGTCGCGATGGCCTTGTCGAAATCGGTCCAGCCGCCGAGGATCTTTTCGGCCAGGTCTTCAGCACCGACGAAATCTGCGCCGGCCTCACGGGCCTCGGTTTCCTTTTCGCCCTTCGCAAAAACGACGACCCGCGTTTCCTTGCCGGAACCGGCCGGAAGGACGACGGCGCCGCGGACCATCTGGTCGGCGTGGCGGGGGTTGACGTTCAGCCTGACGGCGATGTCAACCGATTCGTTAAACTTCGCGGGGCCGCTCTTCAGGACAAGGGCCATCGCTTCATCAAGCGGAAGCTTGACGGTCTTGTCGATGTTCGCGGCAAGCGCGCGATACTGCTTTCCATGCTTTGGCATCTCTCGACCTCGCCTTCAATGCGTCGACATCAGTCAACGACGTCAACGCCCATGCTCCGCGCCGTACCCGCAACGATCGCGATCGCCCCCGCCTCATCTTTCGCGTTGAGGTCGGGCATCTTGTTCTTTGCGATTTCGGCAACCTGAGCCCTGGTGATTTTCCCAACTTTGTCCCGGTTTGCGCGACCCGAACCCTTCTTTACGCCGGCAGCCTTCAATATCTGCTCGGAAGTCGGGGGGGTCTTCGTGATGAAGGTAAACGAACGATCCGAATAAACCGTGATGACCACGGGGATCGTTGAACCCTCCATCTTCTGGGTCCTGGCGTTAAAGGCCTTGCAGAACTCCATGATGTTCGCACCGGCCTGGCCGAGAGCAGGACCCACCGGGGGCTGCGGGGTGGCTTTGCCCCCCGGGATGTGCAGCTTGATCTGGCCGACAACCTTCTTGCCCATGTCCGTTCTCCTGATGCGGCGCCGCAGCGCCTCCCACAAAAATTAAGTCCGTTCCACCTGGTCAAAATCAAGTTCGACGGGGGTAGCCCTGCCGAAAATCGTGACCAGAACGCGGAGCTTCCGCTTTTCCGCCTTGACCTCTTCCACCATGCCGGTGAAATTGATGAAGGGTCCTTCCTTGATCCGGACGGAGATGCCCTCTTCGAACTGGACATCCGCGACCTGCTGGACCGGACCTTCATCCATCTGCCGTTTGATGGAATCGACTTCGCGATCGGAAAGCGGGCGTGGTCCCTTGTCATTACCCACGAAACCGGACACCGAAGGCCGGTGCCGGATAAAATGGTGGGTGTCCTCTGTCAGATCCATTTCCACGAGGATATATCCCGGGAAAAACTTCCGGCGACCACCCTTGCGCTTCGGTTCGCCGGGAGGGGGCGGCGGTTCCATCGGGACGATGATCCCGCCGATCCTCGAACTTATCGTTTCGTCCTCGTGGTTCAGGGCCTCTTCGATATCGGCCTTGACCTTCTGTTCATGCCCCGAGAACGTATGTACCACGTACCATTTCATCGGCATCCCATCTGCTGGTTTACGCCAGTATCGTCAGATCCCGTAGACAAATCCCATGATCGTGCCGACCACGAGGTCGAACAGTCCGAGAACCGCGGCGACGACGATGGTCACGACGAACACGACAATCGTGGATGTCCTGGTTTCGGGCCATTTAGGCCAGCTGACGTTCCGCAGTTCCGCGACGATTTCCATACCGTACTTGTAGACGGGCTCATTGCGCCACAGGAATATGGTCACGCCGACACCGCACAGCAGACCGATGAGGTCGCTGATCGTGAAGCCGGCGCCAATGAGCTGCCTGTCCCAGTCCGGGAACGTCCATCCGAACGCAGCCCCGAAGAAGCTGGCGAGAACGACCCACACCAGAATGCCGCCGATTACCATCGACATGCGGACTATCTTATCCACGTCCGGACTCCTGAATATTCAACAGTCAACGGCCCGCCACGCCGAAACGCTGGCGGCGGCGGGTCGAAAACGGCAGGGCAGGAGGGACTCGAACCCCCAGCATGCGGTTTTGGAGACCGCCGCTCTACCATTAGAGCTACTGCCCTTTCTGGGAGCGACCGAAGAACAACCAGCCGCCGCCGAGGCTTCGGCGTGGCGTCTCCGGCGCACCCGATCAAAGATCAACCGACCGGAGCCCTACTTGACTTCCTTGAAAGTCGTGTGCTTGCGTTCGAACCGGCAGTACTTGCTGAGTTCGAGGCGGGCCGTCGTCGTTTTCTTGTTCTTTGTGGTCACATACCGCGCAACGCCGGGGACGCCGCTTTTACGGCAGGACTGGCATTCAAGCTGTATGTTGATCCTGTTGTCTTTCTTCGCCATGTGACACGTCCAGGGCAAACGACCCCCGGGGCGCCGAGGCGCCCCGGAGACCGCTGCAGAATCTCATATCACTCGATGATTTCGCCCACGACGCCCTGGCCGACCGTACGGCCGCCTTCGCGCATGGCGAAGCGGAGCCCGGGCTCGATGGCGACCGGCGCCAGCAGTTCGACGATGATGTCGGTGCGGTCGCCGGGCATGCACATTTCCGTGCCTTCGTTCAGCTTGAGCGTGCCGGTGACGTCAGTC
>CAYYCO010000100.1:0-6609 GCA_964470365.1 uncultured Anaeromyxobacteraceae bacterium
CTCAGTCGGCAGAGCACTTGATTCGTAATCAGGGGGTCCGGGGTTCGATTCCCCGCGTTGGCTCTGTAATTCCAAGTACTTACGTCGTTCAGAATCCCCGAAAAAGCCTTTGTCCATGAAATTGTCCATGAAAATTTCGGGGATGTCGGTGCGTCTGTCAGGCAGGGATCCGGTCAACTGAAGATTCGTTGATGTGCTGTTCCCGTGCGTCTTTCCGGGTTGCGGCAATGCCATCAATCCGGGCGATGCAGGATGACAGGTGACTGTCCGAAATTCCGGCGTAATGGCGCATCGTCGTCCCGACATCCTGATGCCCCAGCAATCTGCTGACGTCCTGGATGGCGATGCCTTCGGAAAGCCAACGGGCGCCCGCCGATCTGCGCAAGCCGTGGAAATCGACGTTCGTGACGCCCGCCTTCAGGCAAGCACGGTGCGTTGACCGGGTAAGGTTCGGCCAAGGGCTCTTCGTGTCAAAGAAGATGTAGCCTTCACTTCCCCAGACTTCGCGCGCCCTTTCAAGGACGGCCTGTGCCCTGGCGGACAGGGGGACGATTCGGGTCCTTCCTGACTTTGGAATGAACCCGGTTTCGGCGTCTTCCTGGATCCTGATGCAGGTTCGCCCCTGGCAGGAAGTAATCCATGACCACCGGGCGTTTTTCAGTTCTGATCGGCGCAGGCCGGTTTCAAGAACGAATTCGGCCCTGATCCTGAATCTGTCATCACAGGCATCCAGGAAACCGGGCCATTCAGATGTTTCCAGCCAGGGACGCATGACGTGCCGGGATGGTATCCTGATGTCCTTGCACGGGTTGTTCAGCATCCACTTCTTCTTCATTGCCCAGTTGAATACGGCGGTCGCCGTCCGGACGTAGGTTGCCTTCGAGGTGTCGCTGCATTCTGCTTTGGCAAGCCATTGAAGCACGTGGTGCTTCCGGATTTCTTCCAGCGGGTGTTCGTCGCCGATGGCGGTCACAAGCAGGGCGATTACCGATTTGTAGCTTTCCACGGTTGCCTTTCGGATGTCGGTCCGCTGTTCGACCAGTTCTGCAAGTTCCCCAAGATTTTGCGGCTGAGCTAGCTGGTTATCAATGAGCCCTTCCTGGTACGCGGTCCAGATGTTCTCGGCGGCCTCGACCGCCTTCAGTTCCGTTGCCGCTGTTTCCTCAACAGGGCAATGGCCTTTGAACCAGGCGCGCACGCGGAAATCTTTTCTTCCGGTTCTGCGTTCGGCGACGACCTTGAATCGTCCATCGCTTTCACGCCAGATGGAATTCCCGGCGGTTCGCATGATGATGCTTCCTCCCCCGCCGTTTCCGTGGTCGTCGATAAGGATGCGCCGGCTTCGATGCGGGACGCAAGTTCTTCGAGATGAAGGGCAGTCTGACGCAGACTGCGAGCTTCGGCCCTGAGTCTGGCAGCTTCGGAAACGGCGGCGCTGGATATGGTCGGTACACCCTTCATGCACCACTGTACCCACCGAATCAGGAATTCCTTGGGCTACGGAAAAGAAAATTGTAAAGATGTTCAGTTCGTCGTGGGACGGAGTAGAACCTGGATGGTAATGTGTTTCCTTGAAACTAAAGGTGTGTCGGATGCCGTTGATTAAGCTACCTATCAAGCCAGGAATAAAGGGGTACCTGACGTTGTATGTTGATCTGCTCGGCTATTCGATGCGGCTTTGCCGCTTGAATCAGGCGGCTATGAGTGCGGCGATGGACAACCAGTTGCCCATTGACGAACAGAAGGATATTCAACTTGCGGCATTCGCTGTCACCAAGTTTCGTGAGGTCTTCGACAACTACTTATTTTCGAGTCCCCTGGATATTGTGGATACTGGTGGACAAATATTGACCCAGGGTCAGTTAGAAGAGCTTCGGCTGTTTCGGGAGTCTGTGGAACCAAGACAGTTCAAGGTTGTTTCAGTTAGCGATTGTGTAGCGGTGACAGTTCAGTTTGAAGCCACCCGCCCAGCCGCCCTGTTCACAGCCCTTTCAAGGTTGGTATCTTCATCAGCTATTTCGTCAATGATGATGTTGGCTGTCGGTGTGCCTCTCCGTGGCGGGCTTTCGATGGGATACGGGTTTGAATTGAATTCCGGCGAGGTCATCACGTACGGGATGGTTACGGCGAGCGAGATTGAGAAACGGACTGCCATCTATCCCCGGATCTGTCTTGACCCTGAACTGGTCGAAATGTGCATCGATAGTGTTCCGGCAGACCTTGATGACCCGTCGAAGCGGTACTGTGCCGCCATGTGGTCTGAGACTCAGAAGATGTTGGTCTGGGACCCCTCGGCCAGGGTGCATTACATTGACTTCCTTGGTACTGAAGCCTTTCGTCCGTTTGTAGAAGGTCAGGGCCCCCTGCCCGCCGATACCGTGATCCGACTGATTGACAATTCCATCAAGGACAACCTGTCGAAGCTTCGGGATGCCGGACAGCAAGCCGAGACGGCCAGGTTGAAGTGGGAATGGTTGAATGATTACTGGAACAGTAACCGGAAAGACCTGATGAAAATGACGCATTTTGGAAGAAGGGGAAACAAATGAACCTGCTGCAAGACCTGGTGCAGATGAAGGTACTTTTTGAAAGCAGGGTTGAAATCAACCTTATTCGCGCTGCTGGATTAATATCCTGGCGCCAAGCTGTGGGTTACTGGGATATCACGATGTCGGCTCCCGAACGTGGGGTAAGTCGATACTTCCCGTAGTTCCAGCGAACGACCCCTGTGATTGATGATAGCGTAGTGTTTGTGATCGGCGTGAAGTCAGCAATGTTGAACTGCTTGTCGATGTGGATATTATCGCCGACTTCGAACCAGGTCTTCGTGTCGGTGGAAGTGGCCGCGGTGATCGTGGTGGCGGGGATGGTCACGAGGAGCCCTTCCAGTTCTTCTGAGGCCGCGGCGTCGTCCAGACCGCCGTTTTCCAGGGCGGACAACGGTATTTCCATCGGTTGCGGGACTGTGTCGGTCCCTGTCTTTTCCGCAGCGTTGATATTGATCTCGCTCATGCAGTAGTGTTCGTAGTAGTCGCCTTCAGTTATCGAAATTACGTCGCCGGGAACAAAGGCGGTCGCGAGAGCCTTTGGGACGACCACCGCCATGCCGTGGCTCAGCATATTGCCGCCAACCCCGTGGTCCATGACATAGTAGCCGTCGAGGGACGCGCTGGCCGAGAACTTCGGCGTCACGACAATGACCGGTGCGAAGGACACGCCGTTGAACACGCTGACGAAGCCGTCCGTGGTGCAGGCGGTCGATTCGGTGCGCCTCTGAATGTCGTACATCTTATACGGGGTGATGACGCAGATGCCCGAATCGTTTGTTTGACCCTCAGGGCACTCGCAAGCACCTGATTCACAACTGCCTCCTTCTGGGCACACATCGCCACAACTAGAACAATCCCCAGTTGTTCCAAGTGTTTTGCAGGTTCCAAAACAGTCAGCTTTTCCGACAGGGCACTCGCAGGTACCGTCATTGCAATCCTTGCCGCCGGTGCATGAATCCCCACAATCGGCGCAATTTTCGTTAGTCCCAAGTATTTTGCATGTCCCTGAGCAGTCTGCTTCCCCAACTGGGCACTCGCAGATTCCTTCATTACAGGACCCTCCCACCGGGCAGACGTCACCACAATCTGAACAGCTATTGGTCGTTCCAAGCAACGTACATGTACCTGGGCAGTCCACTTCCCCGACCGGGCATTCACAGGTACCGTCTTCACATGAACCACCCACCGGACAGACATCTCCGCATTCCGAACAGTTCGTGTTCGTGCCCAGCAACGTGCATGTCCCGGAACAATTCACTTTGCCGACAGCTTCACAGTCAACGCAATTGCCGTCAAGGCAGGCCAGGGCACATCCTTCTTTGACTTCGCCGACATTGCCACATGAATCAATCCACGTTGAGTTACCGGCAACGCATTCAAGGTGGTCCTGAAGTTCACACTCGCAGATATTCGACCTGCACGTGGCACCTTCCTGGCAGACACCGCAGGATTCCCCGTAGACAGGGTCCGGGCCACATTCCAGATCGCTGCAATCATTCACGCAAGCGTCATCTGCACAAATCTTCGAAAGGCAGAAATAGTTTTCGGAACATGCAGTCCCGTATCCACCGCAGTACAATTTCTGGCAAGCTGGAAGGTCCATCGCCTGGTTGCAGCGGCTACCGCTCTCACAATCGTCGTCGGTGACACAAAGCGTCTTTGACACGCAATCCGGGTCGACTTCCGCGACACACCCTCCATCCTGGCAGAATTTCACGCCGATGCAGGCATCGCCGCATTCTGAACAGTTGTCGTCAGTGCCAAGGGGTGTGCATGCTCCCGAGCAATCGACCTGTGCGCCGGGACATTCACAGGTGCCGGACTCGCAGGATCCTCCTGTCGGACATTCGTCACCGCATGCGGAACAGTTTTCATTAGTACCAAGGGTCGTGCACGTCCCGGCGCAGTCTTTCTGCGTTGCCGGACATTGGCATTCCCCTTCCACACAAATCTTGCCTCCGGTACAGGTACCGCAGGAAACATCACTGGTATCAGCGCCAAGATCGCCAACGGTATCTGCTCCCGAATCGTCGACGTAATCGGGCGAATTGATGTCCATGGGTCTTCCGTCATCAAGCGCCACGACATCTGTGGCTATGTCGTTGGGCTCAACCGAGTCTGACGCGACGGAGTCTTGAGCAACACCCGTGTCGTCGGATGGCCCATCACCTCCACAGCCGGCGACAGCAAACAATGCTATTACTGACGACGCCACAACAAATAACTGATAAACCCTCGATTTCTTTGCCATCATTTCCTCCGGTTCTCTTGACCCAACGTAACCTGACAAAACGCCTTCGTTAAGGCACTCCTTTTCAGTCTCCGCACCTGTCGCCGTATGTGTATCCCGTAGGGCAGTTCCATTCACCGGTGTAGTGGTTGCAGTACTGACTCTGGTTGCAATCCCAGCCAGACCAGCCTGACTGCACAAGATAGATGCTACACACGCCTGCCTTTCCACTGCATTCAAGGGATGTGTCGCCAGGGCACGTGTCTGAAAATTCTGTGCAGTCCGAAGCCTGGCCGACAAAATACATCGGTTCATTCACGATGCAGTCCGGACTCCCTTCAGCATCGCATTCGGCGACACCGCAGATCACCTCGTCCGCAGCCACAAATCCTTGACTGTTGGATGTGAAACTGATCACCATCGCGCAATATCGGCATGGGATACAGGAAGCGTTGGTGCCGGTATCGGGCTCAGTCATCTGGCCGGAATCACTGTCATCCACGTCGTAAATGACAGCATCCTGGTCCGTTCCTGTGCAGTAATCGACTACACGGTCAGATGCCAGGGAGCAATCAGTCCCCTGACAGTCAAATGTCAAACCATCAACGTCGTAATAACAGAAGATTTCCGAACAGCACGATCTGATTTCCGGACAATGCGGGAAACTGAGGGATGCGTCTTCGCAGAAAAATCCGGCCGGGGCGCTGGCATTATCGCCGCATGCCAATGCCAACATGATGACACAAAGAAACAACAATACCTTCGCCGCTTTTATGAATACGGGCACCTGTCCCTCTTTATCTATTGACTGTGTAAGCCACCTTTGGTCGGAAAGTACCACGATGAAGATTCTTGTCAAGGGCAGCCGTCCTATCCTGACTGCTGGAAAAAACGGGGATGATTTCATCCACGTCTTTTTCACTGCACCTTCAATCCGGCTTTTTCAACTTCCAGGACCCGAAGGAAAAGTTTTCTGTACGGTTTTGGCGATCCCGGCGGACTCTGAGGGAGACGTGTCCGGAAGTCCCGCCACTTAGGTTCTGACCATCGCAAGTTGTCATGGTGAGGATTCAACAGGGGAATCATCATGGCAGATGCCGATCGACCGAGGCGTGTGGGGCTTTACGCCAGGGTATCCACGGCAAACCACAATCAGGATGTCGAACTACAGCTATCGGAACTTCGTCGGGTTGCAGGTCAGCGGAACTGGACGGTGCTTGATGAATACGTCGACGACGGCGTTTCCGGCACCGAGCAGAGTCGACCAGCCCTGGACAGGATGATGGCGGACGCGCGTTCCGGGAAGATTGACGTGATCGCCGTCTGGCGATTCGACCGGTTTGCCCGTTCAACGCAACATCTTCTGTCTGCCTTGGAAGAATTTCGCATCCTCGGCGTGTCGTTCGTGTCGATCAGGGAGCAAGTCGATACGACTACGCCAGCCGGCAAGGTCTTATTCACGCTGATCGCGGCGATCTCCGAGTTCGAGAGAACCCTGATCGTGGAACGGGTTCGGGCTGGCGTGGCCAACGCGAAGTCGAAGGGCATCCATTGTGGAAGGCCGAAGGTCGATGCGGATATCCGTCCGGCCTTGGCGCTTCTTGACCAAGGTCGAGGACTGAAACAGGTGGCAAGTATCCTGAAGATCAGTCGATCAACTCTTCGTCGACGGCTTGAAGAAGCTGGTGAGTGGCCTCGGAGCCGGAATCGGGAATTCGATGTCTGATCCGGGGTGTCCATAAGTCACCCCGTCCGCCACCCTGAAATCGATTGAATTCCGGGGTTCACAACCCCGTGTTCAGACGGTGTTCAGAAGCAGATGGTTTTGGA
>CAYYCO010000101.1:0-6339 GCA_964470365.1 uncultured Anaeromyxobacteraceae bacterium
CTGCGCGCGGCGCCGTCGGACGTGTTCGCGCCGGTGACGATGGTGCTGGATATCGCGCCGTCGGTCGACGACATCATGGCGCGGATGAAGCCGAAAACCAGGTACAACATCCGCCTGTCGGAAAGGAAGGGCGTGGTGGTGCGGTCGATGCCGGAGTCGTTCCTGCCGGCCTTCCACCGGATGTACGTCGAAACCGCGGTGCGTGACGGCTTCCCGGTCCCGTCCGTGGAACATCTTCACGCGTTGTTCCGCGCGGCCGACCCCGCGATCGACGACGTGGACGTGGAACTGCTGTGCGCGTTCAAGGACGACGAACTGCTGGCGGGCGCCATCATCGCGTACAGCGAGCGGTGCGCCATTTACCTGCACGGCGCCTCGTATTCGCACATGCGCGACCACATGGCGTCGTACGCGGTCCAGTGGGCCGTCATCAACAGCGCGAAACGGCGCGGGTGCACGTCTTACGACATGTTCGGCGTGTCGCCCCAGGGCTCGGAATCCCATCCCCTGACCGGCGTCCGCCGCTTCAAATCCGGCTTCGGCGGCCACGTACTGCAGCGCGAAGGCACCTGGGACTACCCCTTCGACGACGACATGTACGAAGCCTTCCGGTTCGGCGAGATGCTGATGTGAATTTTACCAGTTTCAAGTATGATTGAAAATGTCGCTGATTTTGGGTGGATTTTCAAACATGATTGAAATTCTTCGCGGGTACAACTTCTGGGATGGTCAGGAAATCGAGGTGGGGTACCTTCGTCAGGCCAGCCTTGACAAACTGACGGGATACCTCGGTAACAACCTGGTCAAGGTGATTGTCGGACAGCGGCGTTGCGGCAAGAGCTACGTCATGCGGATGCTGATCCGGCATCTGATCGGGAACGGGGTTCCGCCCCGGAACATTCTGTATATCAACTGCGAAATGTCGGCATTGTCGTCGATTTCAACCGGGGCCGACCTGGTGGCTGTTGTGGACCAGTGGCGGAAATCGCTCGGTGTCACCGGCCAGGCATACGTTTTTGTCGACGAGGTGCAGAAGATCGCCGGGTGGGAAACAGCGGTGGGCTCGCTGTCGCAGGATTACACGAACCGGACCGAGGTATTCATTACCGGTTCCAACGCCAACCTGCTCGGGGGCGAACTTGCGACCCACCTGGGCGGACGGTACATCACCATTGAGGTGTTCCCGTTCAGTTATTCCGAGTTCTGCGGAATCACCGGCAGGGACAAGGGCCGGGCTTCGTTCGTCGATTACCTGTCGCACGGCGGGATACCGGAACTTTTTCACCTGGAATCGCCTGAGGTTCGCCGGAACTACGTGTCCGCCCTGCGCGACTCGGTAATACTGCGCGACATCATGACCAGGTACAGGATTCGTGAGCCGTACCTGCTGGATCGCCTTGTCACCTTCGCCGTCGACTCCGTGGGCAGCCTGTTTTCAGTGAATTCGATCGTGAAGTACCTGAAGGCGGGCGGGATTGTCACCAACAGTGAGACGCTGGGCAGCTATCTTGGCTATCTTCGGGACGCGTTCTTCCTGCACGAAGCCGAACGGTACGACGTAAAGGGACGGCGGATTCTGTCCGGCGAAAGGAAGTATTACCTGAACGACACCGCATTCAGGACGTACCTGTCATCGCAGTTCGACAACCCGGTCAGCCGCAACCTGGAAAATGCCGTTTATCTGTGCCTGCGACGACGCGGATACCGCGTGTTCACCGGGACGGTCGCCGGCAGGGAAGTCGATTTCATCGCCGAGCGCGGCCAGGACCGCCTGTATGTGCAGGCGACCTGGATGCTGAATGACGACGCCGTCATTTCCCGCGAATTCGGCAGCCTGCGTTCCATCGGCGACAATTACGAAAAAATCGTCGTGTCCGCCGACGACATGTCCTTCGGCAACCTCGACGGCATCCGCCACATCCCCGCCTGGGAATTCGTGGAATAGGGTTTTTAGCGCCATACTGAATCGCTGCAACGCTGCCGCCCCGCCGTCCGATAGACACCGCCGTGAATCACTGCAAATCCATCAATCAAAGGTGACGACATGGCAAAAAAGTCGGAGACGGTACCGGGTTGCGTGGGAGCGGCCGTGGCGGCGGGCCAGGTTGGCGATGAAGCGTTGTTCGGCCGCGTTGCTGCGATTTTGGAACAGGCGCGTGCCAATGTTGTCCGCGCCGTCAACCACAACATGGTGGTGGCGTACTGGCTGATCGGCCGTGAAATCGTGATGGAGCTTCAGCGGGGGCAGGAAAGGGCGGGGTATGGGGAGGATCTGGTGGCAGACCTGTCACAACGCCTTACCCGCGCATACGGCGCCGGATGGTCAAGAACCAACCTCTGGAGTTTCAGACTCTTCTTTTCGATGTATCAGGACAGGGGACCGACAATTCCACACACGTTGTGTGTGGAATCAGGTCAACGGTCTGAAATGATTGGGCAATGCTCGATCGGTGGTGCCTTCTGCGAAACGGGGACACTTCCGTTGTCGTGGTCACATTATCGGGCATTGATCCGGGTTCGCGGCGTGGACGCCAGGGACTACTACGAACAGGAATCGATTGCCGCCAACTGGACCGTCCGCGAACTTGAACGGCAGATTCACACTCAGTATTACGAACGCCTTGTTGCGACGCAGGCGCGACGCGGCAGGATGGCAAGGCAGGACGCGCAGTCTTGTCCCGACGCGTCGGCCTTGACGTTGGATCCTGTCCAGGCACCGACCCAGGACCCGACCCCGGTAACATTCCCGGCGCCTCCGGCCTCGCCCCCGCCTGTCCAGAATCCACTTGATGCCCTGAAAGACCCCTACGTCCTGGAATTCCTCGACATCCCCGACCCGGCGGCCCTGCATGAAAGCGGGCTCGAATCAGCCATCATCGGCCACCTGCGGGATTTCCTGCTGGAACTGGGGCGCGGCTTCGCGTTCGTGGCGCGCCAGAAGCGGCTGTCGTTCGATGGTGACGACCTTTACGTGGACCTCGTCTTTTATAACTGCATCCTGAAATGTTACCTGCTGATTGACCTGAAGATGGGGCGGCTGACCGCGGGCGACGTCGGCCAGATGGATAGTTACGTCCGCATGTTCGACGACCGCTGTGCCGCCCGCGATGACAACCCGACCATCGGCCTGATTCTGTGCACGGATCGCAACAATGCCGTCGCGCGATACTCCGTCCTGAACGACCGCCGCCAGATTTTCGCCAGCCGTTACGTCACCTGTTTGCCCACCGAAGCCGAGTTTGTTGCCGAACTCGCCCGCGAACGCCGCCTGATCGAGGCCCGCGCCACAGGCGAGGGCCTGGAAAAGAAGTCGTGAATTGCGGAATATTCGCCCTCGCCTTAAGGCACGCCTGAAACGAATCCCGTCACCCGTTCGAGACACCAAATTGTGATTGCGCCTGTATGCCAAAATGGGGATAATCATTGGCTGGTTCCGCCGGGGTGTGTCATGGCTGACAGTGACGTCGGTTTTGAATTCGGTTCCGCAAATGTATTTGCCGATATCGGGCTTCCGGATCCCGCGGAGTGCCTGGCCAAGGCCCAGCTCGCAATGCTGATCGCCGACCTGCTTCGGGCGCGCGGCTTGACCCAGGTCGCGGCCGCCCGTTTGTTGAACACCACACAGCCCCGCGTTTCCGACTTGCTTGCCGGGCGTCTTGCCGGCCTGGGCATCCAACGCCTTTTACGTTTCCTGCTTGCGCTTGGCCAGGATGTCGAAATCGTTGTGCGCCCTGCCTCCGCCACGCCCGGCGCCCCGACCGTCAGGGTCGTTTCCGGCAGTTCGAAGTAGCCGCGTGTCAATACACCCCGCGCAACATTGCAACAATTAGCCGCCTGCCACCGAAACACGCCTTCGTGCACGGGAATTTCATGGGCGTCCCGGCTGCCCGGGCGTGCGGTTGAATTGTCGGTGGTGGCTGTAATATCATTACGCCATCCGGAGGTTCCCCGATGAACGATGACATCCGAACCGACTACCTGACCGCGCGCTCCAGCTTCCTGACGGGGGTTGGCTCTGCCATCAACGTGGCTGGCGATTACTATCTGTACAACACCAGCCCGACTCCCGCCGAAGCCGACGAACTGGCCATCCGCGCCGACTGGGCGCGCGTCGGCCAGGACATCCGCGACGCCATGTCTGAACTGTTCCCGTCGAAATAAGCGTCCCACCTGCCTGCTTGTGTTGGTTTCTGGCTGGCGAATGCGCTTCAATTCCGTCCACAGCGTGGCCGGAATTCATCGCCTCCCGTTAATTTCATCCTGAAGGTCGCGGATGGTGGACAGGATTTCGTCCATGGATGGAACACGGCCGAAAATCATGTGACGCATTTCGATGTAATCGCGGGCAAGTGTTGCCCGGATGTGTTCGGGCGGTACGAGTTGCAGACTACCGGGTTTTGCGAGTTCGTACCTGGCCCAGGTCCTTGGATAAAACCTTGTCTTCGATTCGACAACGGAATTAAGCAGAGCCATGTCGACCAGCGCACTGGCCTTAACATCGGAACCGCTCATCATGGCCATGTCGTAATAGTGTCTTGAGTATCGCGGTGGCTGGGGGCTTGAAATCGGCCGGTTCGCTTCGTGGTGAAGTATCGTCGCCTTTTCCCAGAAGGTGCGTTCTGCCCTGACGACCATGACGTCTGCATCGGGCGCGGAAAACAGGTGCGGGAATTCCTGAGCGGCGTACGAAGATATCGTCCGCCTGACGTTTGGCACCCATATCGCCAACGGTCCAACTTCCAGGCGGATTTCGGGTTTGCAGTAGTCATCGGCAAAGCCGACCGGGTATCGAATCACAATAACGTCAGGCTCTTCGGCGGAAATCGATGTCATGGCGACTGGCCCAAGGATATCGGCCAGGGCGGGGGCAAGCGTCTGTTTGAGATACATTCGCGAGCCGGCTTGAATCAATGTGTTCAGCCTTGTCTGGCTGGTTTTTGAACGCATCGCCACAGGGTCTTCCCCGGTGACCTCCCGCCAGTCCAGAATCAGGTCGATATCTTCTGAAAAACGTTGAATCAGTCCGAAAACCTTGGATAAGGATGTGCCGCCCTTGAACAGTAGTTTTTTCGCCAGCCGGGAATCGGCAAATATCCTTCCCAGCGTCCAGCAAACCCAGAAGTCCTTTTCAACGACGGCCGGGGGTAATCCGGTCCTGGTCGCGGTTCCCCGGAACAGTTCACTGCGTTCCCCTGGCGACCCTCCCGCCACGCGTTCCATGATTATTCCTGCTTGCAGATATTCAGGATAGTGGTCTGGATCCAGCCGGATACCCATGTTGAATCGCGGATCACCCTTTGACGCATCGCCGGGGCCAGCCAGTCGCGGATTTTTTTCTGCGCCGCCGGCGTCAGGCCATCCTGACCAAGCGACCTGAGCGCCGCGACAATGACAGCGGTTTCGTCATGTTGGAATTCGGTTTCCTTGACCGTCCGGTGGACAAAATCGATCGTCTGCGATCCGAACGTATACGAGCGGTTAGGGCCGCTTGACGCGAACACGGCCCGTCCGGGAACCTGGGTTGACAATCCCAGCACGTTCAGCGCGACGGGCCCGGTCACCTGGATGTGCCAGCCGGATTTCCGGGCGATGGCGTCCGCGATCCGATCGGCCCGGGGTGCGAGTTCCATGTTCAGTAACTTGCTGTATTCGGGGAAATCGTACATTCCGCGTCCCATCCGACGAATGCGGCCACTGGCGGCCAGGCGGTGCAACGCCATGTCTATCGTCTGGCGGGGCGCCATGTGAACAAATTCTTTCGCGGAAAACACCCATCCCCGTCCATGCCTGCGTACAAGCCGCATCATCTTGTCTTCGGTCGAGTCCTTCATGGTCCCGATTGTAGTTTCTGTTAGAAAAAATGCAATGTTTTTCTAACGAAAATTGGCTGATGATAATCAATAACATGCTGATAATAAAGGGTTATCGCGTTCTGGGATTCGTCTCTAAATATGAAATCACGATTAGCATGTCCGAGGCAACTGGTTTCAGGCCTGATGATCATTTTCGTGGCGTCACGAAAATGTTCGAGATTGGCAGGGAAGGGCAGAGACCGGCTATCACCGCTTGTCCCACATCCGCCGCCCCCGGCGCCCCGACCGTCAGGGTCGTTTCCGGCAGTATGAAGTAGCCGCGTATCAGCCGTCGCCCAAATCACTTTTCGCCCGCCGCCCGCCCGAATCTGTTTTATAGTTTCCGCGACCAGTTTGATTTTGCCGGGGGACACGCAGGGATATGAAGTTCTGGGTTGGCGTCACCGATCGCGAGTGGTTCGACCAGCTTTCCCGCCTGCGGCCCGACGAGGTCAATTTCTGGCAGCCCAGCGGCCGCCCCCCGTTC
>CAYYCO010000102.1:0-2764 GCA_964470365.1 uncultured Anaeromyxobacteraceae bacterium
GAGCAGTAGCGGCGTGAGTGGGGCAGAGCCCCGCGAACGACCGCGTGCCCCGGGGATGGGCACCCCGAGCCGCCCACTCAAACGTTGAATCAAGAAAGAATCTGCGGCCGCCCGGATTCCAGGGCGAGCCCCAGGGCGAATATCCCGACACGCCGAAGCTTCAGCGAAGGTGGTTCATTCGCCCCTACGATGGCGGGCCTCCCTTCGGTCAGGCCGGGGCGAATGTCAGCGGGTCAGGATGAGGATGGTGCCCGCGGAGATGCCCAGCAGGACTGCGATGAACTGCTTTGTCTGCATCCGTTCCTTCAGGATCAGTGCGGCGAACGGGAACAGCAGTATGTTCGTCAACTGGGTCAGAACGCTGGCGGTCGAGGCCCAGGTGTACTTCATGCCGAGCGTCCAGAGCACGGTGCAGAGCCACGCGCCCAGGATTGACGGAAGCAGGGCCGTCCTGTGGTGGGGCCCCGGCCTCAACGCTGTGACAAGACGGCCGAAGTTCCCAGGCAGGAGGTTCTGCGGGATCAGGAAAAGCAGGCCGCCGCACAGCCTGGCGAATGCCCCCCAGACCCCGTCGGTCCTGTTCAGGATGGGCTTGGCGAAAACGATCGATACCGCGATCATCGCGACACCGAGAACGCCGAGGATGTAATAGCGGCCGATTTTTTCACGCGCTGAACCATCGCCCCGTTCGACGCGCGCGGCGAAATGGCGCCGGAAGCTGTCGGGACTCAGCACGGAAATCAGGATCGCCGCGATCATCATGACGGCCGACAGCACAAGCAGCCAGGAAAAAGGCTCGTCAAGAACCAGTACCGACATCAGGATGACGACAGGTCCGTACGCGCAGTTGATAATTGCGTAACGTGTCGGCCCCACACGGTTCAGGGCGATGAACAATATCGTATCGGCAATCCCCATGCCGACCGCGCCGCTGGCCAGCATCAGCAGCCAGTCCTTCCACGAAACGTCCGCCGGCACCATGTCCACGCCCAGGACAAGCATCGTGGGAACAAGCAGCACGATGGCGACCAGTCCCTTGTACAGGTTCAGCGTGGCAGGCGCCATCGTGTCCCCGGCCCTCCGGAACAGGACCAGCGAAAGCGCCCACAGGATCGCGGAAGCCGCCGAAAACATTTCCCCGACGGCCGGGATTGATGCCAGGGTCATTGTAAATTTCCTGTCCCGCGGTTGCGGACGCCGCGTATCCGGCCCCGTGCGGGATGAAAAGGCGCAGTGAAGACAAAAATTCCGTGCGCGACGCGCGAAAGGTATCATGTGTGTCGCGCCACAGATAGTATGATTTGCCGTCGTTGCCGACGGCGTGTCGCCCGAAACGGAAGGAGTGTCAGATGAAGGCAGGTTCAATGCTTTTCGCGGTGGTTCTTGCCGTGTCGTTCGCAGTCGCCGGTTGTGGCGACAATCCGGAACCGTACGCTGACGCCGTGGACGCGGCGACCGATGTGCTTTCCGACGTTGCCGACACCGGTGAAGCGGATACGGCGACAGCCGACGCGGACGATGTTCCGGAAACCGGGGGTGAAGACACGCTGGTCGACCCGGACGCGCAGCACAACGAATGCTGGGACCCCGTTTCGAACACAGTAGTCAAATCGGGGGACTGGGAACTTGTGCTGGACGAATACGAAGCCACCATCGCCATCAGGCGGACGGAAGCGCTGAATCCGATAATGACGCTGAGGATGGCCGACCTGCAGATCGGTACCGTGCCGGCGATCGACCCGACGCTGACGTACGACCCGTATCCGATGCTGGCAAGGGACCCGTCATACCTCCCGCCCGCCGATCTGCACTGGATGGGCATGATTCCCGAGCAATGCTTCGGGCGCCGTATGGTGGACCCGTACGAAGAGGGGGTCCTGAAGTTTTCGGCCTCTTTCGCGTCCGAAGGTTGCGTCCCCGGTGCTGAACCTGGAGATTGCCGCATCGTTGACGGCACCGTGTTTATCGCGCAGTCGGGCGATGGCGGTTTCGACTTCACGGTTTCAGTAAATCAGGATCAATTCAAGACGGTTTATTTCAGGCTTCGGCCGACCGTTTCCGAAACCGAAAACTTCTACGGCCTGGGCGCGTATCTGGATCAGGTCGCCCACCGCGGCAAGGTCCGGGCCATGCAACTTGAACTCGATTTCGACATCGAATCCAGTTACAACGAGGCCCACGTCCCCGTGCCGCTGCTGATCAGCACGGCGGGGTGGGGCATATTCGTCGAATCCTGGTACCCGGGCGCGTTCGACTGCGCCGCCAACGACGCGACGAAGGTCGACATCGCGTTCGGCACCGGCGAGGGCTCGGCAGAAGGATTCAAGTTCCACCTTTATGCCGCGGATCGTCCCCTCGACATAACAGCCCATTATTACAGGGACACGGCCCAGGCGCTGCTGCCGGCGCGCTGGGGGCTCGGCCCGGTGGTCTGGAAGGATGAGGTGACCGGCCAGGCCGAGGTCGAGGCTGACCTGCACGCGATCCGCGACCTTGACCTGCCGACGACCGCGTACTGGATCGATCGTCCGTACGCCAGCGGCGTCAACGCGTTTGACTTCGCCGCCGCCAACTACTCCGACCCGCAGGCGATGATCGACCTGGCGCATGACATGGGCTTCCGCATGTCGCTGTGGCATTCGCCCTACATTTCGGAAGGAAAGGACGGCGACAAGGAAAGTTCCCCGACCACGGAATCTCTGTACCAGGCGGCGAAGGACAACAATTTCCTGGTGAAGAACGTTGTCCAGTTGAACAAGTGGGG
>CAYYCO010000102.1:2864-6285 GCA_964470365.1 uncultured Anaeromyxobacteraceae bacterium
CTGCTGTGCCGGCGCGGCGTGTGGGGCGACCAGGCGAACGTCAGCGTGATCTGGCCGGGCGACCTGGACGCCAATTTCGCGAAACATCGACAGCAGATGACCGACGGCGACGGCAAAACCTATATCGCGGTCGGCGGGCTGCCCGCATCAGTCGCTTACGGTCTGTCCCTGGGCGTTTCGGGCTTCCCGTTCTTCGGTTCCGACACCAGCGGTTACCGCCATTCGCCGCCTGACCGCGAAGTCTACATCCGCTGGATGCAGCAGACCGCGCTGTCCAGCGTGATGCAGGTCGGCAACAGCAGCAACACCGTGCCGTGGGAACTCGATTCGGGGATCGACCTGGACGTGGAATTCCAGGATCTGTACCGCGAATTTGCCCGTCTGCACCTGCGGCTGTGGCCTTATGAATGGACTTACGCCAGGCAGATCGCGACGACCGGCCACCCGATCCAGCGCCCGATCGGCCTGGTCTGGCCGTCCGCCGGCGAGCATCCGTCCGACGAATACATGTTCGGTGAATGGCTGCTGGTGGCCCCTGTCGTTGAAGAGGGTGCGACGTCACGCGACGTTTACTTCCCGCGCGGAACCTGGATGGACTGGTTCACCGGCGAGGTGTTCGAGGGGCCGGGAACCTTCACGGTCGACGCGCCGCTGGACAAACTGCCGCTTTACATTGCCGAAACCGGCATTGTGCCGTTGCTGCGTCCGACCATCGACGCCCTGGCGCCGGTGGGCGACGGTTACGACATCGACACCTATGCCGACGACCCCGGGATCCTTTATCCGGTGGTGTATGCCGGGCCGGGCTCAACGAGGTTCTCGCTGTTCGACGGAACTGAACTTGGGCAGGAAAAGGAAGTCGGCACGATGAATCTGTATTCGTCGTCGGGCAGCGAATTCACCGACGGCGCAGTCTTCGACATCGTCGGGCTATGGGAGCCGATTACCCATGTCGAATTCAACGGTTACGTGATTGGGGCGTCCCCGTCCCGGGCCGAATTTCCGCAGTTTCCGCCCGCATGGACGGAAGAAATCGTCGGCGGGAAGCGCCATGTCTACGTCTGGGTCGGCGGCGGCGAACAGACGGCCACCATCGAACTCGATGACGAAATGGCGGAATAAGGTTTCCCGCTTATGCTTAAACAGTGTTTTTTCTATTGGCGCTTTACTGTAAGATTGCGCCATGTAGGAAATCCCGGGGGTTTTGCATGTCCGGTACTGTCAGGTTCGTAAATGGGTTGCCCGCGCTTGCCGTCCTGTTGATTTTGTCGATGGCATCCTGTTCGGACAGCAACGGAAATGATGACGTTTTGAACTTCGACTTCATCCACGGTTTCGACGTCCATTATGGCGATGACGTGCCCGACGGCATGGACATCCCGATCGGCACCGAATGCAAAAACGACGATGACTGCGATTCCGACAGGCCGCACTGCCTTGTCGCGCGCGGCGTCTGCGTCGAATGCGTCCAGCAGTCCGACTGCCAGGGACGCGGTTTCTGTCTGGAAGGGTATGTCTGCGGCGTTACGACCTGCCAGCCCGACGAGGCGGTCTGCGTGAAAAACGTGGCCAAGGTCTGTAATGCGGACGGCAGCCACCTTCAGGAAACCGACTGCAGCGTCGAAAACAAATACTGCGTCGACGGCGGTTGCTATTCCTGCCCGCCGAATCTCGGCGACTGCCCGTCCGACAAGGTCGCGCGTCGCTGCAAGGAAGACGGCACTGGCTGGGTCGAACAGACCTGCGGATCCGGCCTGACGTGCGCCAACGGCGAATGCCTGGCCTGCATCCCGGGCGAATACATCTGCGACGGTTCGACGAAGGTCAAGCGCTGCGCGATGGACGGTTCGGGGTTCCTTCCGGACAAGGACTGCTGGGAACTGCACGACGGCGACATCTGCCACATGGGACAGTGCATCAACCTCTGCGAATTCACGTCCAAGTTCTACACGAACAAGGGTTGCGAGTATTACGCAGTGGACATGGAACAGTACCGCGACAATGAACCGCCTTATTACGGTGACAGCGCCCCGTACGCGGTCGTCGTGTCCAACACGTATGAACACCTGGACGCCACGGTCAAGGTTTACCAGGGCACGTCCCTGAAAAAGACGGTCACGGCCCCGGCCGGCCTGGCCACCATCATCAACCTCGATCCGTTGAACATTTACGGCGTCGGTATTACCGACCAGACCTGGCATGTCGTTTCGAACCTGCCGATCGTCGCTTACCAGTTCAACCCGCTTGAAAACGTGGAAGTGTTTTCGAACGACGCGTCGCTGCTGCTGCCGACCAACGTCCTGGGCCGCCGGTACCGCGCCGTTTCCATGCCGAACCTGGGCCTGAACGAAGTCGGGCAGTACCTCGGCAGCAACATGGCAATCGTTGCGGTGGAAGAAGGCGACACCGAAGTCACCATCACCCCGACAGCCAACGTGGTGGCCGGAACCAACACCCTGGGCGTCAAGAAGGGTTATTCCGAAAGCTGGACCCTGAAAAAGGGCGAGGTCTTCAACGTTTCGGCGGAAATGACCCAGTTCCTGGATCTGACCGGTTCGCTGATCGAGGCGGACAAGAAGATCGCGGTGTTTTCGGGGCACGTCTGCTCGGTGGCGCCCGTATCGACCTGCGTCAGCGGGAAATGCACCTATGACAAGACGTACACCTGCTCCAGCGCGGCGTCGTGCCCGGTTATCGCGGCGTGCGACCACATCGAGGAACAGCTCCAGCCCATCGAGGCCTGGGGCAAGGAATACGTCCTGCCGAAAACCAAGGCCCGCGGCCTTGCGCCGGACCTGGTCCGCGTCGTCGCCAACGTGGACAACACCCGCGTGACGATCACCCCGCCGGTCGCCGGTTCCAAGGTGTTGAACGCCGGGGAATACTACGAATTCGAAATTGACCGGTCGGTCGTCGTGAAATCCGACAACCAGTTCCTGGCGTCGATCATCCTCGAGGGCGAAAGCGCCCCCGGCGCCGACCATGTGTTCTGTTCTGATACCATGGGCGAAAACTGCACGTCGACGCACAACCCGTCCGACTGTTCGTGTTCCGACGACATGTCGTCCTGCGACACTGCCGCGGACTGCAGCGATGACGCCGGCGTCGGCGACCCCAGCCTTATCATCGCGGTTCCGGTTGAACAGTACCGCGATTACTACATCTTCCTTGTCCCGACCAAATACGCGGACAGCTACGTTTCAATCGTTGCCCCGACCGACGCGACGTCCATCAAACTGGACGGTACCGCGATCGCAAAATCGGAATTCACGACCATCAGCGGTACCACGTTCATGACTACGGTCAAACACATGAACCCCGGTTCGCACACGCTGGAATCCGACAAGAACGTCGGCCTGTACGTGTACGGCTGGGATTCGTACGTTTCGTACGGTTACCCGGGCGGCATGATGCTTCTGAA
>CAYYCO010000103.1:0-6253 GCA_964470365.1 uncultured Anaeromyxobacteraceae bacterium
GTGTCAAACGGGGCACTGGAAGATTGATGCTCGCTTCAACCGTGCGGATCTTGCGCGTCGAATCCTGAAAGTCTCAATGTACAGTGAGCGCATCAACCTTTCCCAGACCGACGGCATCTCATTACTCACAGAACTGAATCAACAGGAACCTAAAAGGAAACTGTTCGTCTATCTGGATCCTCCGTATTTTGTTAAGGGTCGCGATCTGTATCTCAACTACTACAACCAAGAAGACCATGTGAGACTGGCCGAGTTTCTCAAGGGAAGCGTGGAATTTCCATGGGTGCTTTCCTATGATAATGTGCCGCAGATCCGCGAGATGTATTCCGGATTCCGTCAGGTCGACTTGTCACTGCATTACAGTGCCGGTGGGGTGAAGGTCGGCCGAGAAGTTCTCATTGTACCTCCCGACCTCACGATACCAGATGATTGGCAGGATTATGTTCCGAACGAAGAGATTACCAGGACGCGGCGGTAGTTCGGAATTTGGGTTGAGTTATAACCGATAAGGTCAACCTAATCCCGACCGTTCTGACGGCGAAAGTCGGACATGACGAGGCCCGACCTGTTTGCCTGTCGTCCCAACTTAACTATCTGAAATCATTACCAGGCCCGACCTTTTGAGCGGAAGGCCCGACTAAGGCCCGACTAACGGGTGTTCGGTAGCACAATTCCGCTGGTGTCAGACTCCCGTCTAATACGCGATTGACAAGGGTTTGACGCGTGTTGAACACATGTCCGACGCGCCACTTGCGCGGACGCCGATTCCGGGCGATATTCTCATCTTGGCTGACGCTCGCTGTGACGACGGCGGCGTCTATTGTTTCGAGGATTACCTAACGATGTTCCGATGTTTCACGTTGGAACGACGGGTCACGGGTTATCCCCGGATTTCTCATTTATCCTGACGTGTGACACAAGGCGTCGAACCGCATGGTAAGCGGAAGGACGCAACATGACGCGGGTCTGGATGTCCCGCGGGTGGTGGCTCGGACGACAGGGTTGCGTCGAAGGGGCGGAAAACCTCGTGAGAGCGGGCATCACTTCGGTGATGCGGGTATGTCAGGTCAAACTCTGTAACGGGACGAAGTCTGAGGAAGGTCTCGAGGGCCTTGTAAAAGAGGTTCACGCCCTTCTGCCGCAAACCGTGAAGCGGACGAACCGCAAGACGGGAGCGTCGAACCAATGCGACGCCAGGCAAAAGGGGAGTCTTCGAGAGACACGTAAACCGTAAGAGAGGAGGCCGCCAGGCAGCGATGCCGAAACGGCAGCTTGACATATTATCGCTCTGGGGGGGAACAACGGTCACCCGACCTGTCTTCACGTCTATTAAAAGGCGTCGTGCCTCGGCACGGCGCCTTTTTTTTGCCTTCGGGCGACCACCGGCCGCGACTGTGGGCGAACTGCCTTCTTCGAAGGGCGGCCACCCGCCTGCGCAGCGGATCAATGAAGGTTTTCGACCAGTTCCGCTGTGCAGCCCTGGGGCGAATTGACCGGATTGCATCGGGCAGGGTTCCCGCCGGGGATGTCGAAGCGGAACGGACCGCCCTCCTGTGCCGGCACGGTCGTTTCGGACGGATGGTCCGTGTTGATCATCTGGACGCCGGCCCTTAGCGTCGCTTCGGCGATCGGTTCAAACTGGGCGATTGTCGTTTCGGGATCGTCAATGGTGACACGCACAAGGTAATTTTCCAGCACGGCCGCGCGAAGCTCGTCTTCCTGTTCCTGTGTCCGGGGATCGGACATTTCCAGTATCGATGACCACGAAGCGCCTTTTTCGTTCCGGGCGAATATGACGGCGCCCTCAAGGTTCGGATGCATTTCCAGGTATTCGGCCCGGTGTGCGCCGTTTTCCAGCAGCATGAACATGACCTTGTCGCGACAGTCGCGCAGCAGCGGCCATCCCTCCGTCGTGATGGCCTCATTCAGGGTGGCGTGGGCGCCGCGCACGTCGTCGGGGGCGAGTATTTCAGATCTTGAGAAAACGGACAGGATTTCGTTGTCGATCAGGTTCAGCTTGCCGGCGAGCTTGAGGGCATCCTCGTCCTGATCGTCCTTCGGTTCGACCATGATCATGATCGGCAGGTGGCCCGGATGTTCATCGGACCAGTTGGCCACAAGTGTCAGGCAGTCTTTGAACTTCGCGCAGTTCGTCAGGGGATCCATGTATGCCAGGTGATAGACGTCAAGAGTCCCGTCGGCATTCAGGTGGACGTCGACTTCGACCGTGCGGGCCCCGAGTTCGTCAAGCTGGACATCGAGCGTCGGCATGGTGAGATCCCACGACGGCGGGCAGTAGTCGGTGGCGATTTTGTAGCTGTTGTGGGTTCCCTTCACCTGAATCTGGTTGAGGCGGATCAAGTCATCCATGCTGAAGGCGTCGCGGCCGGAGTCCCCGGGCAGCGAGTCCTGCGATGCATCGTCGGGGGACGTGTCCTGTCCGCATCCCGCCATGGCGGACGCGAGCAAAAGAAATACCAGAACAGTCTGAATTTTCATCATGTTCGACAATCCCCCTTTCGGGCTCATACGCAATGACGAAAGATTCTAGGCCGGTCTGTCGAAATCCTGAATCAAATTTGTCGCAGTCCTGTTCAAAAAGCGGGCGCGTCGTCGCGTGCGGGGCGTCGTATCGTCGACGGCAGCGAAATCCGTCGTTCCTCTCTCCGCCCTGTCGAATATTTTTTGAACATTTGTCGAAGAATGCGTTTAACTGTTGAACACTACACGCGGATCATGGCCGTTTGAGCTGTTCAAGCGTTGGTTGGGGCCTGTCTGAACGCTGTACGGAAGCGTCAGCAGGCTGTTCAGAGACGGTGGAAAAGTTGTGTGATTGCCGTGTTCGGTCAGTCGGGGCGACTGCCGTGCAGCCGTCTGGCGATGTCTTGAACAGCCGCCAGGCCGCGGCGGAGGACGGGAGAGCCGCTGAAAATACGGTCGAAGGCCGCTTCATCCATGTTCAAAACATCGTCCAGCCCCGGGCAGAACAGACCGGGCAGCGGCGTGAACGGCGACGGCCCGGCAGGCGGCGCCAGGGGGTGGGCCGGGGAAACGCCGTCTTCGGCGGCACGATCCGGGGTACGTCGGGGCGCGTTATAGGGACAAACATCCTGGCAGATGTCGCAGCCGAAAAGATTTCCGGCCAGGTCCAGCCCGTCCGGGGCCGGCACCCTTGAACCTGCGGTCACATGGGCCAGGCAGCGGACCCGGTCAAGTCCGCCGAGTCCGTCGAGCGCGTTGACCGGACAGGCGTCGACGCAGGCGTGGCAACCGTGGCAGCCGCTGGCGACGGCAGGCCGGGCCGGAGCGTCGATCACGGCGTCCGTAAGGATGACACCGAGGAATGCGAAGCTGCCGTGACGGGGGGACACGAGAAGCGTGTTTTTTCCCTGGAAGCCCAGTCCGGCCGCGGCGGCCCAGGCCTTTTCCGCAACAGGTCCGGTATCGACGTACCAGATGGCCCTGGCCGAATGGCCGGTCCTGACGGCATCGGCCAGCGCCCTGAATTTTTCGCCCGCGACCACGTGATAGTCCCTGCACATGGCGTAGCGGCTGATCCATCCTGATCCGGCGGGAAGCGGAGACGGGCGGGCGGGAACGTCGCCGTACCCGACGAGGCCGACGATTATCGTGCGCACCCCGGGCATCACCAGAAGCGGGTTCAATCGCTTTTCGACGGTCCGGCCAAGATAGGACATGTCGGCGGGCGCACCCTGGCAGGCGCGCCTGAAGGCCGTGTGGTCGACCGGGGCGGGCCCGGCCGGCAGGGCGGCAATTTCGTCGATTCCGAAGCGGGCCGCCAGATTGTCGAGGTCCTGCGCTGTCATCCGGGCCTCCTTTACCGGTATTATAGGGCGGGCGTGTGGAAGGGGTGGCAGTTCTGGACGGCAGGATTGAAGGATTGCTGGTGTCGGGCAGATCGCTGGCCGGCATCGCGACGACCATATCGCTTCCCGAACTGGACGTGACGTTCGATCTCGGGGAATGCACGCCGGCGGCGCTCCGGACGCCGGTTGTCGCGCTGACCCACGGGCATGCGGATCATATCGGTGGACTGCCGATGTACCTGGGCGTGCGGCGGCTTTACGGCATGGCCGATCCGCTGATTATCGCTCCTGCCGGGGCCGTTGAATGTATCAGGGAATTCATCGATTCCCTGGGGCGGCTGCAGGGGCGTCCTTTCGATGCGGCGGTTGTCGCGGCACCGCCGCCGGGCGGCGAGATGGACCTGGGCAAGGATCGAATCCTCAGGACTTTCGCGGTCGATCATTCGGTCGATTCCAACGGATATGTGATTTCGCGACGGGTAAGGCGCCTGCGGCCCGAATTCCAGGGACTTCCGGGGCGGGAAATCGCCGATCTGCGCGCCACACGGCCGGATGTCACGACAATCGAGGACATTTCCCTGGCGGCAGTGACCGGCGACACGACTCCGGCATGGATCGGCTCGGCTGACCGGCATGTTCTGTCGGCAAGAGTGTTGTTCGTGGAATGCACGTTTCTTGACCAGGGGCGTCCGCCCGAGGCGGCCCGGAAGGGGCTTCACACCCATTTTGATGAACTCGTCGAATTGTTAGGGGCGGTGACAAGCCGTGCTATAGTGCTGTATCACTTCAGCCAGTATTACCGGGCTGAGGAGATCGCCGGAATCGTTGGCGCCGGCCTGCCTGAGGGACTGGCATCCAGGATTCACATCTTCGACGGCGGTGCCAGGCTTTGACTGGCAAGGGGTATCCGTGGCGACAAGGCTGATGGGCTGGATAAGGGGCAGGACGACACCGGAGCAGCGGCGCCTGGTGAAATTCCTGGTCGTCGGCGGTTCGGGCGTGCCGGTAAACCTGGTTACGGTCTTTATCGCCACTGCGGCGATTCCGGTCTGGCGATTCGAGGGCCTGCGCAACTTCCTGGCCGACACGTTCAGTTTTCCGGCGTTGACCAGCGCCGGTGTACGCGACATCGTCGTGTACGTCATCGGGATATTCGTTTCGATACTCACCAATTTCCTGCTGCACAATTACTGGACGTGGGGCGACAGGGTCCGCGCCAATCCCGGCGGCGGCTTCGTGGTCAGGCTGCTCAAGTTTTATCTGGTGTCGTCGGTTGCGGCCTCGGTCCAGTTGCTGGTTTCGTCGCTGCTTTCACCCCAGATGCGCCATGTCGCCGCGTTTACGATCAGGATCTGGGGCGATTATCAGGTCTATCATGTGCTGGCGCCCTCTGTCGGTATCCTGGCCGGACTGCTGATCAATTATTTCGTCAACAATTTGTGGACGTTCAGGCAGAAGGCGTGATCTTCGATTTTTCCGGGCCGTCCAACCTGCCATGCGCGATCTGCCAGAGCGCCCTCGCCGCGTCACCGACCAGCGGGCTGAGCACGATGGCAAGTCCGAACGAAAACACGGTGTCGGTCAGGTAGTGCGCGCCCGCCACGATGCGTCCGGCTGCCGTGATGATTCCCCAGGCGGCGGTCAGCGCGAATACTGTCGCCCCGGCCGGTCGGCGTCCCTCCCGCCACAGGACCCAGGCGATCGGGAACATGACCGTCGCGGTCGCAACGTGACCGGAAGGAAACGAGGCGCCCTGAAGCAGGTCGCTGGACTGGTAGAAGTGGGTGAACAGGGCGTAGTGTCCCTGAAGCTGAACGAACCTGGGACGTCCGAACAGTGCCTTCATCACGGCCGTGATGGCGAACGGCTGAAGGATTCCCATCATGAGGAGCGCCGTGGCCGATTTCATGGTCAGCGGGTGTTTCCTGAAAGGAGAGCCCCGCGGCACCGCGGCCAGCATAAAGACGAGGGCAGCCACATAAAGCACGGAAGTCGGGAGGGTTCCGAATCCGGCGATCCATCGGGCCCACCTGGAATCCGGGTTGAACACCGCGATTGACAGCGGGAGGTCGAACGGTGAAACCGCGAACAGCAGGCCGATCAAGATGGCGATGAAGCCGGCGGTCGCCGCGGTACGGCTGAATTCAAGGCGAGCCATTCGTTGTCCGGATCCCGGTCGGGGCTTTAGTGCCATGTGCCTTCCGGCGACCGGTTTGAGTTTAACCGGCAGGAAAGAATTATCCAAATGATGGGCGCGTCGAGACGGGTCGGGGTGATAATTTGCCCATCGGGGGCTGGTTGACCCTGATGTCGTGAGGTTGTAATCTTTCGCTGCTTTTTGCCGGAGTGGTGAAACAGGCAGACGCGACGGACTCAAAATCCGTTGACCCTTGCGGTCGTGCGGGTTCGACCCCCGCCTCCGGCAC
>CAYYCO010000104.1:0-5308 GCA_964470365.1 uncultured Anaeromyxobacteraceae bacterium
CGGCGCCTTGATCGCCACGACCTGGATGGTGCCGCGCAGCTTGTTGACGACCAGGGTCGCCAGCGCCTCGCCTTCCACGTCTTCGGCGATGATCACCAGCGGCTTGCCCATCTTCGCCGTCTGTTCAAGGATCGGCAGAAGGTCCTTCATCGTGCTGACCTTCTTGTCGTAAATCAGGATGAACGCGTTTTCAAGGACGGCTTCCATGCGTTCCGAATCGGTCACGAAGTACGGCGAAATGTAGCCGCGGTCGAACTGCATGCCCTCGACCGTTTCCAGCGTCGTTTCGATCGACTTGTTTTCTTCGACGGTGATGACGCCTTCCTTGCCGACCTTCTGCATCGCTTCGGCGATGATCTTGCCGATTTCGGTGTCGTTGTTGGCGGAAATCGTTCCAACCTGGGCGATTTCGACGAAGTCCTTCGTCGGTTTCGCAAGCGTCTTCAGTTCGGCGACGACGGCGGCCACGGCACGATCGATACCGCGCTTGATTTCCATCGGTCCGTGACCGGCGGCGACCATCTTCGCGCCCTCACGGTAAATGGCCTGGGCCAGGACGGTCGCGGTCGTCGTGCCGTCACCGGCCTCGTCCGAGACCTTGGACGCCACTTCGCGCACCATCTGGGCGCCGATATTTACGAATTTGTCGGCCAGTTCGATTTCCTTGGCGACGGTCACGCCGTCCTTGGTGACGGTCGGGCTGCCCCAGGACTTTTCGATGACGACGTTACGGCCGCGCGGCCCCAGCGTCACCTTCACGGTGTCGGCCAGTATGTTCACGCCTTCCAGGACCTTCGCCCGGGCGTTTTCACCAAAAATCAGTTCTTTTGCAGACATGGCAAAACTCCTTGCATGACCCGGCACGCCAGCGGCGACCGGGCAACTTCCGCGGCGCCGATTATTCAATCACCGCGAGGATGTCGTCTTCGCGAAGGATGATGTGTTCTTCCCCGTCGATCTTCACTTCGGAACCGGCATACTTGCCGAACAGCACCTTGTCGCCTTCCTTGAGGCCCGGCTTGCGCAGCTCGCCGCTTTCAAGAACCTTTCCGGGGCCCACGGCGATCACGATTGCTTCCTGGGGTTTTTCCTTGGCGGTGTCGGGGATGAAAATGCCCCCGGCCGTCTTTTCTTCCCTGGCGGTGCGCTTCACCAGAATGCGATCCTGCATCGGTCTGACTTTCATTTACGTTCCTCCATGAAATATTTGCCGAATCCCCGCAACGGACGCTTTCGCGCAGCCCGTCGCCGGCTTCAGAAAAAGCCGTGCCGTAGGGCCCCCGGCCCCCGGCGAAGGTAATTTGTAATCACCCTTTTTTGAAACGCAAGAGGAAGCCGCGCGGCCGCGGGGATTTTTTGGCCGGGTCGGCCGTATCCTTCCGCGCGAAGCCCGACACATTGGCCGAGGTGTTCATGTTGATAGACATCGACGAAAGCCTGTCCAGGTAAGGACCGGCGGCGGAAACCAGCGCATTGCGGAAATCCATGGCCGACGTGTACCTGACCGACAGGTCACGCGAAAGGGCGCGGTGAATGACCTGTTCAATCACTTCCGGCAGTTCAGGGACAATCGTTCCGACACGGTAGGTCGGAAGTGGCTTTTCAACGTTACGCAGGTACGCGAAATACGAATCGGCCGTGGTGTCTTTCAGGTGGACCGCCCTGATCCCGGTGAAAATTTCGTACGCCATGGCGCCAAGGGAATATATGTCGGTCTGTTCGTTCGTAATGCCGCTGATGACCGTTTCGGGCGCCATGTAGGGCGGACTGCCGAACGAAAATGTTTCGGTCTGCTTTTTCGGGGCATCCGGTTCATACGCAGGCTTTGCGCAGCCCAGGTCCAGCATCCAGACGCTCCAGGTCTTGGCGGGGCCCTCCTCGATAATTACGTTTCCCGGCTTGATATCACGATGGACGATGTCCTTGCGGTGCATTTCAACAATGCCCTCGCACACGCGATCCATCACATACGTGGCACGGTTGATGTCGAGCGCGCCCTGGTTTTTCAGGATCGAGTCGAGCGCCTTGCCGGACACGAATTCCATCGCGAAGTAAGGAAGCTGGTCCGGCGTCAGGCCGGTCCGGATCACCCGCGGGAAGCACGGGGCACGCAGCATCGACAGGTATCCCACCTCGCGCTTGAACGCGGCGACTGTGGCCGGCCGATCGCGGTGCATCGAATGAAGCACCTTGATCGCGACGGCACGCTTGCCGACCGAAAGCTGTTCGGCCTGGTAAACGCGCCCGTACCCGCCGAACCCGACCATTTTCGTGATCAGGAAGTCGTCGCTTAAAACGACACCCTCCAGTTTGTCGTCACCAAGCGACCGCTGGACGGTGCGCGCGGTCGTCGAACTGGTGGAACTGGTGGAAGAAATCGAAGAATCGGGCGCGTCCTGGGTTCTGAAACGGCCGCTGGGCCGGGCATCCTGCTGCTGGGGCGGCGGCTGCTGGCGCTGCTGGTGGGGCGGAGACGATGGCTGCGGCGCAGGACGTGCCCCCGGTTTCGGGGCCCCGCTGAATATCGAATCGACGCCGGATGAGCCGACGCTGCCGGTGGGTCGGCCCGGACCGGCCGCACGCCCGCCCTGCTGGTCGGCACCGTCCGAAAAGA
Source organism: uncultured Anaeromyxobacteraceae bacterium (assembly GCA_964470365.1). Taxonomy (GTDB): domain Bacteria; phylum Myxococcota_A; class UBA9042; order DTJE01; family DTJE01; genus JAGOFO01. Next base: position 2,615 of record CAYYCO010000104.1, read on the forward strand.
ACTTTCGGGCGCCAGTGATGACGTCTGTCCTGTTGTCGTCTGCCATCGACCAGTCCGTCCTGAAACGCGCCGGGGAAAAGCACCCCGGTCGAAACATTATAGAACTGTTGGCAGTTTTATCAGACAAAACGTCACAGGTTCAAGTCCACGGACGTATTGGCGGCGGCAGTGAGGCCGATTGCGGCACTGCCTGACGCCGGCCGACGCGGCGGGGATGCGCGCGAACATCCGGGATTAAAACCGATTCTTAAAAAAAATTGTAAGTTAAATCTGATCTGGTGGTATCTTCCGCCGTCCAATGTGATGACTTTCCCTGGGGGGGAAATCGTGAATCATCGTCGTATACATGGATCCCCTGCCGGGGATCCCGCGGATTTGTATATGAACGGACCCGGTATGACGGGCTCGTTCAATTCAATCGTTTTGCACGTAATCAGAACCAAAAAATCTTTCCGGAGCAATGCGTAATGAAGAACAACTGCAGATTGGTTGCAATTTTGGCGGTGACCGCCACGCTGTTTTCGGCATCCGCCCTGGCAGCACCATCCCTTCGCTATCAGGTTGACCAGAAGGGCGACTTCCTGATGATTGGTAACACGCTTCTGCACGACTGCGCCTCCGGGGTAGTTGCCCCGACGGTGGGAACAGTCGGTGCCTGTGGAAGCAACACCTCCGACTCCGGCGCCGATATTGCCTGGAAATCGAACAGCCCAACCAGCGGCACGGCTGAATCAAGCACGTCAATCACAATCGCGAACACAAGAAGTTCTGCAAAGCTCACTATCCCGACCAATGCAACCGTGACCTACGCCAGACTTTACTGGTCGGCGGTCCGTTCCGGCGGGGCGGATACGACTGCCACGATTGAGGTTCCGGCCAGCAGCGCAACGCTGAACGTAACCGCCGATAGAACGGCCATATCGTCTTACAGCGGCTCCAGTTACTACCAGGCCACGGAAGACATCACCGATTTTGTGAAGCAGCATCGCAGCGCAGTTTACAGGGTCAGCGGCGTCGACATGGACACCGTTGTCAACACGAACAGCAATGTGTTCTATGCGGCGTGGACCATGATCGTCTTTTATGAGCTGGACACTGATCCGACCAGAAACCTGGCCATCTTCGACGGATTCGACGTGGTCCAGCAGAATGCTCCTGTCTCCGCACCCCTCAGCGGATTTCTTGTTCCCCCGGTCGGATTTGACGGCAAGATGGGTGTTCTGGCATACGAAGGCGACGGGGCATACAGCGGCGACGCGCTTTCCTTCAATGGACACACGCTTTCAGACGGCCAGAACCCGGCCGACAACTTCTTCAACCGCACCAGAAGCTGGCTCGGTTCTGCGGTCACGGTGGCGGGCGATCTGCCGCAATATCCAGGGACGGAAAACAGCATGGCCGGCGTCGACTTCGACGTCGTCAACGTCACAGCCTATCTGAGCGGCGGCGCAAATTCAGCCACGCTCGCTGCAAGTTCTTCCATGGACGTTTTTTTCCTGGGCGCGTTCATCACATCCATCTCGACCTTGAAACCTGATTTCAGCAACACAAACAAAACCGTCGTGGACGAAAACGGCGGGGCCGTCGGACTGAACGACATCCTTGAATACACCATTGTCGCCCCCAACAACGGCACGGACACGTCCATAAAAACGATTCTCACCGACGTTCTGCCTGCCGGCGTTGCTTTTGTGCCGGGTTCGATTCGAATCACGGCCGGCGCAAACACAGGAACAAAAACCGACGCTTCCGGGGACGATCAGGCGGAATACGTCGCCGCGACGCATACGATCAATGTCAGGCTTGGCACCGGCGCCAACGGGACGCAGGGTGGCACCATGGCCATCGGCGAATCTACCACTGTTAAATTCAAGGTCAGATACACGGGAATGGTCCCGGGGAAGATCGTCAACCAGGCGACCGTCAGCGCCGAGGGCGTTAACGGGGCCCCGCAAGACGACTGGCTTTCCGATGGCGACGCGGTAACCGGCGGGGACCAGCCAACCGAAATCGATCCCGATACCGACGGTGACGGAATCACCGATACCCTTGACAACTGCCCGACCGTTTACAACGTGGCACAGACTGACACTGACCTCGACCACATCGGCGACGCGTGCGACGACGACGACGACAACGACGGAATTCCGGACGTTCTGGATAACTGTGACATCACGCCGAACCCGGGCCAGGACGACTTCGAAGGTGACGAAATCGGGGATGTATGTGACGACGACGACGACAACGACGGGTCGCTGGACGGCGGTGACTGCCAGCCCCACAATTCCGCTGTTTACCCCGGCGCGACCGAAACCTGCAACACCGCAGATGATGACTGCGATGGCGCAACTGACGAGGGTCTTGGCGGCGGCGTTACCAACTGCGGCGTCGGGGCATGTGCGCGTACCGGCACGATGGCCTGCCAGGGCGGAACAATGGTCGACACCTGCACGCCGGGGACGCCGGGAACCGAAACCTGCAACGGCGTCGACGACGACTGCGACGCGCAGATCGACGAGGGCTTCACCAATACCGACGGCGATTCCATGGCCGACTGTGTGGATCCCGACGACGACAACGACGGGTCGCTGGACGGCGGTGACTGCCAGCCGCTTAATTCCGCGGTTTACCCCGGCGCGACCGAAACCTGCAACGGCGTCGACGACGACTGCGACGCGCAGATCGACGAGGGCT
>CAYYCO010000104.1:5408-6110 GCA_964470365.1 uncultured Anaeromyxobacteraceae bacterium
TCACCAATACCGACGGCGATTCCATGGCCGACTGTGTGGACCCCGACGACGACAACGACGGGTCTCTGGACGGCGATGACTGCCAGCCGCTTAATGCCGCGGTTTACCCCGGCGCGACCGAAACCTGCAACGGCGTCGATGACAACTGTGTCAACGGTATCGACGAAGGCTTCCCGAACTTCGACGGCGATTCCATGGCCGACTGTGTGGATCCCGACGACGACAACGACGGCGTCGACGACCCGGACGACAACTGCCACTTCGTTTCAAACTTCGATCAGCTCGACCTTGATCTGGACGGATTGGGCGATGCCTGCGACGACGATGACGACGACGACGGCATTCCCGACGTGCTGGACAACTGCCCGACCATCCCGAATTTCGAACAGATCGACAGTGACGGTGACGGCGATGGCGATGCGTGCGACGGCGACCGGGACGGCGACGGAATTCCCAACGACGAGGACAACTGCCCGGACACCTGGAACTTCGACCAGGCCAACCTGGACGGCGACACGTTCGGCGACGCCTGCGATGACGACATCGACGGCGACGGGATCCTGAACATCAATGACAACTGCATCCTGACCCCGAATACCGACCAGGCAAACTACGACGGCGATTCGCAAGGCGATGTGTGCGATGGCGACGACGACAATGACGGCAGCCTGGATGTGGATGACTGCCAGCCATTCAACAACG
>CAYYCO010000105.1:0-5995 GCA_964470365.1 uncultured Anaeromyxobacteraceae bacterium
TCGGCGCCGGCGCGGTCGAACCTGATTTCACCCTTCCGGGCCAGCGCCGCCAGCCGCAGGGGATTGACGTAGGAACCGAGGTACGCCGCCGTCTTGAACTGTCCGTAAATGCTGGATGCCGGGCCGGTCGTGACCTCCCAGGGTTGGTAAACCGTGAAGTGTACGTAATCGAACGGAAGACGGTTCGCCATGACGAACGTTTCCATCATCTGTTTCGTCGTTTCGCCGGGGGTTCCCAGCATGAAATACCCGGTGACCAGCATCCTGAAACGATGCGCCTCGCCGATCACGGTGCCGATCAGCCGCCCGCTGGCCGCGCGCCCAAGGGCCTTCCTGACGACCGGGCTGCCGGATTCGATGCCCAGGGAGATTTCCCGCGTGCCGGCAGCGGCCATCATCTGGAGCGTCTGCCGATCCAGCAGATCCGGGCGCAGGCCGTTCGAAAACGCCATGGTCACGCCGGGAAGGCGTGTCTTTACCGCGCGCAGGAACGCGTGGAAGCGCTCGATGTCGTGCAGGGGCTGGTCGTCCCCGATAACGAAATCGGAGATTCCGTGTTCGCGGTGCAGTGCGACCATTTCGTCGACCACGACGCCGACCGGGCGGCCGCGCCACAGGCCGCCGTACCGCCGCGGGACCGGGCAGTGGCGGCAGGCCAGGCCGCAGCCGCGGGACGTTTCGATGGCGGCCTGCTTGAAATCGGGATGGCGCGGGTGGCTGCTGTAATCGGAAAGCGGGAACACCGTGCGGTCGTAAACGAGGTCAGCCGGATCCAGCAGGAATTCCGGTGCCTTTTCAACCAGCAGCGCGTTGTGCGCGCGGTACCTGGCACCCGCGATGGGCAGGCCGGCCGGATGCGCAATTTCGTCGAGCAGGGCCGGGACCACCGTTTCGGCGTCGCCGGTAACCGCCGCCCATGCGCCCGAACTGTCGAGCATGGCGGCGGGGTTCGTGGCCGCTGGGGGGCCGACAAGGATGGCCGGGATGCCGGCAGCGACGCACATGCCGGTAACCCGAATCACCTCGTTGACGTTTCGCGTCGACGATTCGACGATGGCCGCGCCCGGCCGTTCATCCGACCGCACGTTTTCGATGGCCTTCAGCGCCGATTCGACACAACCCGGCCGCGCGCGTTCGTCAAGGCCGGAACACCGGTACCCGGACGCTTGCAGTGCCGATGCAAGGGATGAAAGCGCCAGCGGGAAGATCGATTCGAAACCGAGCCCCGGCGCGATCAGGAGTACGTTTCCGCCCATGTCAGTCCGTCAGATCGTCCAGGTACCGGATCGTAACAGAAACGGCAGCGTCGGGGTATTCCGGCGTGCCGGCCGCGGTATTTGTGAAAACCTTCACGGTATTAGCCCCGACTTCTTGCGAACCGGGTATGTCCGGGCTATCATCCCGGGTCTTTCCGGCACGGGGAAAAATCCCCGCCGGTCTTTCTTTCTTTTTAAAAGGAGTCCCCAGATGACCACGATTGTTGATGTTTTTGCCCGTGAGGTTCTTGATTCCCGTGGCTTCCCGACCGTCGAGGTCGAGGTCGAGCTGGAATGCGGCGCCCAGGGCCGCGCCATCGTCCCGTCGGGTGCGTCGACAGGCGCCGGCGAGGCGCTGGAACTGCGCGACGGCGACAAGGAACGCTACATGGGCAAGGGCACGCTGAAGGCGGTCGAAAACGTCAACGACGTGATCGCCCCCGAAGTGCTCGGCATGGATGCCGAGGATCAGCGCGAACTCGACATGGCGATGATCGAACTGGACGGCACCGCCGACAAGACGGTTCTGGGCGCCAACGCCATCCTCGGCGTGTCGGTCGCCGCTGCCCAGGCCGCCGCCGACGCGAACGGCCAGTACCTGTACCGCTACATCGGCGGCATGTCGGCCCGCGTCCTTCCGATTCCGATGCTGAACGTCATCAACGGCGGGCAGCACGCCGACAACAACCTGGATATCCAGGAATTCATGATCCTGCCGAAGGGCGCCCCGTCGTTCCGCGAGGGGCTGCGCTGGGCTTCCGAAACGTTCCACACCCTGAAAAAAATCCTTAAGGGCAAGGGCCTGAACACTGCCGTCGGCGACGAGGGCGGTTTCGCCCCGAACCTCGGCAGCAACGAAGAAGGCCTGGCGATCCTGGTGCAGGCCATCGAACAGGCCGGCTACAAGCCCGGCGAAGACATCAGCATCTGCCTGGACGTGGCGGCCAGTTCCTTCTATGACGAGGCCACTAAGCTGTACACGCTGGGCGCGGACGGCACGAAGCTGACGACCCCGCAGATGGTCGATTACCTGGTGGGCCTGACCGACAAGTTCCCGATTGCCTCGATCGAGGACGGCCTGGCCGAATTCGACTGGGAAGGCTTCAAGATGCTGACCGATCGTGTGGGCGACAGGATCATGACCGTCGGCGACGACCTTTACGTCACCAATCCCAAGCTGCTGAAGAAGGGCATCGAACTGGGTTCCAGCAACAGCATCCTGATCAAGCTGAACCAGATCGGCAGCCTGACCGAAACCCTGGACGCCATCAACCTGGCCCATGTGAACAGGATGAACGCGATCGTGTCGCACCGTTCCGGCGAAACCGAAGACGTGACCATCGCCCACCTGGCGGTCGCCATGAACACCGGCTTCATCAAGACCGGCTCGATGTCGCGTTCGGAACGCATCGCGAAATACAACGAACTGCTCCGCATCGAAGAATCGCTCGGCGACTGCGCCCAGTACGGCAAGTAGTTCGGTCGGCTGGTCTTTTTTCGAATTTCCTCCATGCACCCAGCATCAACGTCGCCTGTTCCGGCGCGAGCGTGAAGCTTCCGGATTTCTTGATTTAAGCTCCGCCATTGCGTTACGATTATTTGTCACAAAATATTGGGGGCTGTCATGCGGATTCGCTTTCTGTGCGCTTCCCTGCTGGCTTTGGGCCTTTTCGCGGGCTGCGGAAACGGGGAAGACATTCCCAGTCTTGACCTGGTCGGGACCGACTTGATTGAAACCGACCTGGCCGGGGTCGACATCATCGATGACGACACCGCGGTGCCGGATGCGGGGCGCGACACCGAACCCGGCGATGCCGGACAGGATACGGCGGTCACGGACACGAACATCCAGGACACGACCGCGCCCGATACCAATATCCCGGACACCGTCACCACGGACACGACGACTTCCGACACGACCGTAGCGGACGTCGTTGAAGACCCGTGCGGTTCGGTCCTGAACCCGGAATGCAGTCGGGTGAAGTGCGCTATCGTCGGTGCGGCCGACGGCGTATGCCAGACCGATTTCGAAGGCAACTGCACATGCCTGCCTTGGGATCCCTGCTCGGATGGCATCAATCCCGAATGCGTCGAAAAAGCCTGCGACGACGGCGATCCGGCGACGCTGAACGATACCTGCCGTTTCCTTGTCGCCGCCGAGGGCGACGAATGTGCATGCCGCGGAACGGTAGTCGTGCTTGATCCGTGCTCGGATATCCTGAACCCGACCTGCGAATACACGGACTGCGTGACGGATGCCGGCGGCGCCGGGGCGTGCGGCACGGGCGACGGCGAAAAGGCGCTGTGCGTGTGCGGGACGCCCGTTGCCGAAAAGAACCCGTGCGGGCCGGCGTTGAACCCGACGTGCGACCCCGACAAGTGCAGGCTGCCCGACGGTTCCCAGGGCGAATGCGTGCTGGATCCGATTCTGGGCTGTTTCTGCGGCAATGTCGTCGTCGAGGACGACCCATGTTTCAAGAACCTGAATCCTCAATGTGAAGACAGGGAATGTGAAGACGGAAACGACCTGACCGTTAACGAACGATGTCAGTGGGTTGAAAACGCGGCCGGCGTTGAATACTGCGACTGCGTCGGCAGCACGCTGATCGATCCGTGCCAGAAGGAACTGAACCCGACCTGCGAAGCTGTATTGTGCGATGACGGCAATCCGGTTACCCAGAACGACCGGTGCCAGCAGAACGCGGCGTTTACGTGCGAATGCTTCGGCGACCCGATACTGGACCCGTGCGACAATTCGCTGAACCCCGAATGCGTTGAAGAAAAATGCGATGACGGCAGTTACCTAACGCAGGACGACAAGTGCACCTGGTTCGGCGAAATCTGCATGTGCGCCGGTCTGCCGGTCGAAGACCCTTGCGCCCCGGGCGGAAGTTCGGAATGCATCGAAGTACCGTGCGATGACGGCAGCGCGGCCACCCAGGACGACAAGTGCGTGCTTCTGGATGGAAACTGCACCTGCCAGGGTACCGCGATCACCGACCCGTGCAGCCCGGCGTTGAATCCCGAGTGCATCGCCACGAAGTGCGACGACGGCGACATCTGGACCAGCAACGATTACTGTGCCGAAGACGCCGACGGCAACTGTGCCTGCGTGGGCACCCCCGTGACCAATCCCTGCTGGGACGGCGTCAACCCCGAATGCAAGCCGTACCTGTGCGACGACGGAAGCGCGGACACCATCGCGGACAAGTGCGTGACCGACGGCGACAAGTGCCTTTGCAAGGGCACGCCGATCACGGCAACCTGCGACGACGCTGTCAATCCGAAGTGCAGTCCCCTTCTGTGCGATGACGGCAGCGCCCAGACCATCAACGACAAATGTACGGTCGTGTCGGTCGGGCCGGTCGATCTTTGCGTGTGCCGGGGCACGCAGGTGCTTTCCCCGTGCGCCGAACTGTTCAACCCGCTGTGCGAAGCGGTGGCTTGCGATGACGGTAACCCCGCGACTAGGAACGATAAGTGCACCAACGAGGGAACCAGGGAATGTGAATGCGCGGGGCGCGAAATCACGGACCCGTGCAGCGACATTCTGAACCCGGACTGCAAGGAAGTCCTGTGCGACGACCGCAGCGAACTGACCACGAACGACCGCTGTCAGATCGACGGCAAGGAATGCCGCTGCATCGGCGACGAAATCACGGACCCGTGCAGTGACGTCCTGAATCCGGAATGCAAGCCGAACCTGTGCGACGACGGCGACCAGTACACCGAAAACGACGCTTGCGTGCCGTCCCTGCTTGACGATGCGTGCGTGTGCCAGGGCACGGATATCACGGACCCGTGCAGCGAAATCCTGAACCCGGCCTGCAAGCCTGCCGTGTGCGACGACGGCGACCGCAACACGGTGGACGACCAGTGCGTGCCGGATCTTGTCGAAGGCTGCGGATGCCACGGCGTCGCGCTCGACCCGTGCGGAAAGGACGAAAATCCGGACTGCAAGCCGGTGCTGTGCGACGACGGGCTGGCGTACACCACCGGGGACGTGTGCGCGCTTGAACTGACCGAAATGTGCGGCTGCAGCGGCACGCCTGTCGAACAGCCCTGCGTCGACAGGATCAATCCTTCCTGCGACCCGGTCGAATGCAGGACCGAAGAGGGCTTCGCCGGCAAGTGTTCGGCCGATCTGATTTCGGGCTGCGGCTGCGAAAAGGCCTCGGTCGGGAGATGCGTCGACCCGATCGACTGCATCTGGAACGAATGGCTGGCAGATTGTTTCGGTTACTGGACGTGCCAGAAGGAACAGTGCTATCCGGTGTGCGACAGCGAGTACTGCGGCGACGGGAAGTGCGACCCCGCGATTGGCGAATCGGTCCAGACCTGCGCAAAGGACTGCATGGCGTGCGACGGCCCCGACGACTGCGGGAAGTCCGGCTTCTGCCTGAAGGAAGTTGGCAACTGCAAGGATCCGGGCGGCTTCTGCCAGGTCAAACCGGTTGACTGCCCGCGTCTTTTCGCGCCGGTCTGCGGCTGCGACGGCACGACCTTCGACAACTACTGCTTTGCCAACATGGCCGACATGCCGATCGCGTACGACGGTGAATGCAAAATCCTGCTCTGAACCGGCGCCATCGGCTGAGCCACCGACCACGTTTCCGCCCGTTTCCCCTTGACATCCCGCGCGTTTTCTGGAAAATCCTTTCTGCCTTTGGCGGCGCCAACGTAGCTCAGTCGGCAGAGCACTTGATTCGTAATCAGGGGGTCCGGGGTTCGATTCCCCG
>CAYYCO010000106.1:0-5806 GCA_964470365.1 uncultured Anaeromyxobacteraceae bacterium
AGGAGTCGCCCTTGATGGTAACGATGTGGGAGTGGTGCGTAAGGCGGTCGATAAGTGCGGATGCGGACGCGGCGTTTGGAAATATTGCCCTCCAGTCCCGAAACGCCAGATTCGTCGTAAGTACGATGGGTTTGACCTCGTAACGGCGGTTGACGAGTTGGAAAAGTATGTCTGCGGCGGCATTGTCGTATGCCAGGTATCCGAGTTCGTCGATCAGCAGAAGCGCGGGGCGGCAGTAATGCCGGAAGCGCCTCTCGCGTAAAAAGGCAGTCTCCTGCCCACCGATGTCGGCGATTATCTTCGAGGCCGGGGCGTACAGCGCAGAGTAGCCTTTCTGCAGCGCGGCGTAAGCGATGTTTTTGGCAATCATGGTCTTGCCCAGTCCCTGCGTGCCCACGACGACTATGTTCTTGACCTCGCGCAGGAAAGACAGGTCAAAGATGCTTTCGACCAGGGGACGGTCGATTGACTTGGGCCATTCCCAGTCAAAATCCGCCATCTGTTTGAAACGTCCGAGTTGGGCGCGTGCCACGCGACTGTCCATGCTTCGGGACGACAGTTCCATGGCTTCCAGGCGGACCAGTTCCTCGACGGTTTGCAGTGGAGTGAAGCGTTCCTTGGTGGCCCGTGAGACAAAATCCTGCAGATGTTCGGACAGATAAGGCAGGCCGACGGCAGCTACCTGGTCGGCAAAGGTGCCCTCGCCGGGCAGAAGCCGGCGTGGCGGGCCGGACGGGCGTTTACAGTTCATCGTAGTCCTCCAGCGATGGGTAATCGATGCGCAGTTCCGTCAGATCCGGACGGTTCGGGATATGCACCGGCGTGTCCAGCCCGCGTCCCAGGTTCCGGCGACGCCTGTCCAGAAGATATGCCACAGTGCCGACGCTCGGATGTCCCGATTCCATCACTTCCCCAACGACCGTCGCCAAAGCATCCGGCCCGTGGTCGTCAAGCAGTTGCAGCAGACGATGCGTCGCGGCACCAAGGTTGTCCCCGCCGCGGGCAAGAAAATCCAGCAGGTCATGTGCCCGGGGCACAGCCGCGCAAAGACGGTCCCGACCCCGCAGTTCCGTCGCGTTGCGCTTGCTATCGGCCAGACCGGCAAGGTGCGCAGGATCCTCGATGACCTGGTGCAGGCTGTAACACCGCCGGTGCCTTGCAGCCTCGGTCAGTCCGGTAAGCACCCGCACCGTCTGTCGCGACGCCGACAGCGTTACCTGACGCCCCACAAGCTCGTGCGGGACCGAGTACAGATTGCCGTCAAAGCCCACATACGGCTGCTTGCGCACCTTCATCGGAATCGTCCGGTCCGTTTCAAAAGGATGCGCAGGCAACGGCACCAGCCGTGGCCGCTCCTCGGCCAGCGCCGCACATACAGTCCGGTGCTCCGGATCCCCAGGCACTTTGCGCTGATGCGCCACAGTCTCGACCCACGCCGCCGCCTGCCGGTTCAGGTCGTCAAAACCATGGAAGCGTCGCCCCGGCCAGAACGATGTCCGCAGATAACGGATCGTACGTTCCACCTTTCCCTTTTCATTCCCCCGTGCCACGCCGCACGGCTGGCCCCACGTCATGTAATGTCCAAAAAGATCCAGAGCCTTAGGATTAAACTGGACCAGATCACCTGCACGGCCCAGCACCACGGACTTCAGGTTGTCGACCAGCAAAACCCGCGGCGTTCCGCCAAATGCCTCGACCGCATGTACAAAGCCGCAAAAGAAGCTCTCCATCTTGTCGTCCGTGAAAAACTCCACATAAATCGCCCGCGACCACGACAATGTCATCACAAACGCGTACAGTCCTCGCTCCCCGCCTTCCACAGGTATCCGCCCGAAGTATCCCCAGTCCGCCTGACCGTATTCGCCAGGAAGGACGTTCAGACGGAAAAATGCTTCATGTGCGGGCGTCGGTCGCAGACCCAGCTGCACGATGCGCCGCCTCACCTGCGTCGCGGACCCGGTATAGCCACGCTCCCTGATCATTTCCGTCAGTCGCGTCGCCACCAGATCCGGATACTGCTTCAGCGTGGTCTGCAGAAACGGCACGTACGGATCCACCGCGCTTTTACATAACTGGCCTTTGCGCGGCGACTCCCGGCGCTTCAGATCCAGTGCCAGCACCACCGTGTCGAAATGTACCCCGAGTTGCGTCGCAATCGTCCCCCGTTTCCAGTGCTCCACGTAATACATCCGACGGATGCGCGCCTTCAGATCCGCGTCGATCATTGCCCACCTCCCGTCACAAACGTCGATTCACCCCGACGGACGGCCCAGGCCCCTGCCTGCTCCGCACGGACGTTGCTCGACGAAGCGCACTTCGACCAGCGACGTTGCCTCCGGCTCGAAAAGATCCGGGAAGAGGCGGGAAAGACAGCACCCATCCGCCCTCGCCACAACAACGGCAGCGCGGACTCGACACCCCTGCCACCGCCCCAGAGCCTCCAGAAGCTCCATCACCGCACACGGTTGCGACGGCGACGACTTCAGGTACGCCCGAAGCACCTCCCGCGACTCCGGCCATCGCCACGCTCGTATCAATACCTCCCGTTTCCGTACCTCCAGCACCGCCTGGATCTCGTCCATGCACGTCCTCCTTCCCCGGGACCTCGCAGACAACCACCACGGTCACATCCGGATCCCGCGCGACCGCCAGCATGGCCGCACAGCCCCCCTTCGGTGAAGTCTGATCCGTCACGTTTATTTCGCGTAACATCTTGAGTAAGGCTGCCTGACGACGACGGTAACGATTCTGGCGATGACGGTGCATTCGACGACCGCGAGGGCTCGTCGCGTATCGTTGACGCGCTGTCGCCACGATTTGCTCCCGCCCCGCGATACTGCACTCCGCCGAGCAGTAAACCTGGCCACGCCAGCATGACTCGCAAACATAGAAAGTCCGCCCGCATCGCGGACATCGGCCGTGTCGAAGTGCTTCCATCGTCCCCTGGTCGGGACGGCTCGCTCTTTACAGAATCAACAAGATGTGGCAGTTTGCGGAGGCTTGGTTGGCGCTCCGTAGACCTTACCGTCTATGTGAGTTTCTGTGCGCGAGTACGTGTGCGGGGGCCCGGATGCTTCTTACATCCGGGCCCCCGGGCCGTCTCAAACCTTGCCCGTATTAACCCTCCAAATACACCAACGTCAACACCGGACGCTGCCGCTTGGCCTCTGACTACCGAACTCAATGTCCAGTTTTCTACGTTTTGAAACGATCAATAACACTCTGGCGCTTCTGGCACAAACAGAGGGACTTTCTGCTGCAGACCTTTCAACACGCCTGGGCCTTACGGAAGCAGAGGGTTTGCGTCATTGGCTTGGCCGCCTGATCGACCTGGGTCTTGTCAAAATGTCCGGAAGGACCCGGGGCACTCGCTATTTTGTCCCGCCGGCACTGCTTCGCAATGTTGGCCTCGACAAGCTGACCACTTTGACACGAATGCAGCCTCACAGATTGAGGGCCCTCATCATCGAGGATGTGGAACGCTTCCCACGTTCGTCAATTTCCGAAATTCACAGACGAATCGGACCTGAAATCCCGTTGCGGACTCTGCAAAGGGAAGTGCAGGCATTAGTCAGGGATGAAAAACTGACCCCCTCAGGTGAAAAGCGCTGGCGACGATACCAGGTTTAGGGTTCTAATGACCAACCAAACCATTTGGTGAATAGGAAAAGGTGATGACAGCTGCAACTACTTGATGTCAAATAATATTCCTATTAACCAAAGTTTGAATTTCTGTTCAATTGAATACCCGAAACAGGCTAATAGACGGCGCACAAAAAAAACCCTTCGGAAAAATTGTGGTCAATTTTGTGGTCAGTGGCTTTCTGGAGGTTTCTGAAGCGCGTAAGTACTTGAATTATTAGAGCCAACGCGGGGAATCGAACCCCGGACCCCCTGATTACGAATCAAAAGGTCAATCAAACAAAATCAACAACTTACACCGCCGCTTCCGTGGTCAGGATCGGGGAAGTTGTATACATGTAAGGGACTACTGGCCACACAATTTGCCTGCGGTGATGCGATACCTTTCGAGTACTGACGGTTCAAATACAGCTGAACGCTGGCGAGGCAAAAACGCTCAAGATGAAGACTTGCAGTAGAGTTAGCCTCAACTCTAAGCGGCAAGGCTCAGTTCCCGGCTACGGATGGCCATGGCCGCCTTAACAGAGTCCATTGACCTAAATCGCTGAGGAACACACTCTTCAGGAGGTTTGGAATCTGGGACGCTCAGAGCTTTCCTCAGCCGAGCCAAGCGCGTGAGTTGCCTCAGAATCAGACTGTTGTCTCTGACAATGTCAAGCGTAATCTCCAACGCTCGCCTGTTTAACGCCAAGTATTGAGCCTTGACTTCATCAGGGAGTTCCGACAACAATCTGTCGACCTCATCCATGTTTTTCTGGTCCAGAGATCTCATGCTTCCTAAAGCCCTAAAAAGGGCAATTGCACCCAGCTCTTCGGACCACTCAATGGTACTGTTTACATACCGTCTCAATCCGACAAAAAGGAGACTCTCTCTATCAAGTTTCCCTTCCGCAACCATAAGGTAGAGTTCATCTCGAATCGTGAACAATCCGAATCGAAATCTGTCATGCCGTAGCATCCTAAACTGGTGCCGGAGCCAAATCAACAGCATTGAAAGCGCCAAAAACACCAAGAAATTGGCCATCAATTCAGTCGCCATTCTTGCCCCTCTTTCCATCATCGTCTAGACCCGTTTCGGGTCGATTGGGATCCAACTGCCTTTCAAGATCACTTTTGGCTTTGGTGACCCTTCTCATCTCGCGCCTGTAGTACTTTCGAACGCCAACCACAGCACCAATCGAAACTACGTTTAACGATATTGAAAAGACCAACAGACCCCCATAACTCAACATCAATTGAGCAAACGCAGCAACCGGTTTGCCAACATCAGCTTCAGGCGCCCTAATCACCATGACCAATAAGATCACAAGAATAACGAAGATTAGAGCGGAATATGGATGCCCTCTTTCAATAAAAGCGATGGCGACATCTCTACACGCCCTAATCGCTTCGCTGCCATTAGAACCGGGCTTCTGTTTGGCATCCGCCTTCGACTTCTGATGAGTCATCAAAAGTATTCCTGGAAAGGAGTGTAATCACGAAAAAGCCGGTTGGCAAATATCCGATCTAATTTGTTGTGTCAAGAGGTCTGACCTTAATAATCCAAGCATAAGGCGAAAGAATCCGAGATATTGTATTTGGATAATGCAGGCATAGAATTAATGCGCTCGGCGTCCAAGCATATCTGAAAGGCACAGAGCCTCCACACTAACCTTTGTGACGTCATTCCCCTGTCGGCAGCTTTCAACCTTTCAAGAATCCCTGCGACGCACCGAATTTCCGGGTCGTCGATACCGTTTTCCGGGGTCCCAAGCAGCAGCGCGGTCAGGGCCGCAATGATCTGCCCCGGCTCGAACGCCCTGGTCTCGACAAGTGTTTCAAGAAGTCCCGCCAAACCCAGATAGTCGCCGGCAATGCTGTAGTAACAGCAACAGAAATCACCGGGGCCGAACGGACGCAGAGAAGCCCCGACACCTGTCAAACCCGAAAGAAGACAATATCTCGCCTGGCGGGCGAACAAGGGTCAGGTTCCACCTATTCATCAATCCCCGCCTTCACAATTTGGACTCGGAGAAGCCTTCGTAACCTGGGATTCCAGTCATCAAGGCCACGGCCTTTCCTGTGAGTTCGATGCCTGCCCCGACAGCGGCAGTCGGTGTGGCCGGGTCGTAGCACATCAGGATAAAGCCTTCCCGTCGAAGAACGCCCTCGGCCAGCAGCTTCG
>CAYYCO010000107.1:0-5736 GCA_964470365.1 uncultured Anaeromyxobacteraceae bacterium
GGCCACGAGGCTTTTACCGCGATGCGCGCCCGCGGCGCGTCTGCAACCGACATCGTCATCCTGATGGTCGCAGCCGACGACGGCGTGATGGCCCAGACGAAGGAGGCGATTTCGCACGCCAGGGATTCCGGCGCGCCGATAATCGTCGCCATCAACAAGATCGACAAGCCTGACGCGAACGTCGACAAGACCAAGCAGGAACTGGCGCAGGAAGGCCTGATTTCCGAAGAGTGGGGCGGCGATACCATCATCTGCGAAATTTCCGCGAAGAAGGGTGTCGGCGTCGACCGTCTTAAGGAAATGATCCTCCTGCAGTCGGAGGTCATGGAACTTACGGCGAACCCGAACAAGCCCGCGCGTGGCGTCGTTCTGGAATCGTCGCTCGATCGCAACCTGGGTCCGGTGGCCACCGTCCTGGTGCAGTCCGGTACGCTGCGGACCGGCGATGCCGTCGTGTCGGGCATGGCCAGCGGCCGCGTCCGCATGATGACCGACGACAAGGGACGCGTCATCACCGAGGCCGGACCGTCGACCCCGGTCAGGGTCGCGGGCATGGACACCGTTCCGGATGCCGGCGAGGTACTGGCCGTCGTCTGCGACGAAAAGAAGGCCCGTGAAATCGCGGAATACCAGATCGAGGTCAACCGGAAGGCCAGGTCGTCGGCAGGCACCGCCAGGGTTTCGCTGGAGGACCTGTTCACGATGGTCCAGGCCGGCGATGTTCAGGAACTGAAGGTTATCGTCAAGGCCGACGTGCAGGGCTCGATGGCCCCGCTGGTCGATTCCGTCCTGAAGCTGAAGCATCCGAAGATCTCCCTGAAGGTCATCCACCAGGCGGTCGGCAACATCGCGGAATCCGACGTCAACCTGGCGATCGCGTCCAACGCGGTCATCGTCGGGTTCAACGTTTCCGCCGACCCGAAGGCCCGGCTGCTGGCAGATCAGGAACACGTCGACATCAAGAATTACTCGGTCATTTACGACGTGATCGACGACCTGAAGAAGGCGATGGAGGGCCTGCTGGCCCCGAAGCTGGTCGAAAAGCTGATCGGCAAGGCGGAGGTCCGCCAGGTGTTCGCGGTTTCGAAGGTCGGCAAAATCGCCGGTTCTTATGTGTTCGAGGGGCTGGTCAACCGCGGATGCACGGTCCACGTCATGCGCGAGGGCAAGAAGCTCCACGAGGGCAAACTATTCAGCCTCAAGCGGTTCAAGGACGATGCCCGTGAGGTGAAGGCAGGATTCGAATGCGGTATCGGCGTTGACGGCTTCGAGGATATCTCCCAGGGTGACATCCTTGAATTCTTCGAGTTCGAGGAAGTCCACGAGACCATCAGTTCGCCGAACGCCTGACGCCAGGGGGGCCGCATGGTCGTCGGAGTGTGCCGTATCACCCTCGCCATTCCGGAATCGGAATGGGCGGACAACAAGCGCAGCGTCGTGAAGAAGGTCATCTCGCGCACGCGTCAGCAGTTCAACATCTGCATGGCCGAGGTTGACGACCTGGATACCGCTGAAACCGCGGTCCTGGGATTCGCCGCGATCGGGAACGATCATTGCGTTGTGAACGCCGTTATCGACAAGGCGGTGACATTTATCGAGGAATCTTACCTTGCCCGCGTCGAGGACTATTCGGTGGAGATGATCCATGTGTAACCTCGGAACGTGCGCCCGCGCAACGTTCCGGACGATGGTGTGAAGATGCAGCCTTTCAAGCGGACAGACCGGGCGAACAGCGTGATGCGCGAGGCCCTTTCGAAGATCATTCTGCTGGAGGTGCGCGATCCTGTCGCACAGGGCGCCACCGTGACTTATGTCAAGGTTTCGGCTGACTTTTCGCTCGCCAGGGTCAACGTGCGCTGCCTGGACGATTCGCCCGAGGCCCGCAAGGCGCTGCTGGCCGCCCTGCGGAAGGCGGCGGGCTTCCTGCGGACACGCCTGGCGACCGAAGTGAACATGTTCAAGACGCCCCAGTTGATATTCCATTACGACGATTCGCCGGATACCCAGGCCAGGATCGAACTGCTGCTGAACGACCTGTCCCGAAAGGAGACGGCCCCGGCCGCGGCGCCCGACGAGGGTTTTGACAAGGAACACGCATTCGACTCCGACGATGACTGAACCCGTCCAGCCCGGCGAAATCGATCTCGACCTGCCGGTCGCAGCGGGCAGGACCGGTATCCCCGTTCCGCCATGCCTGATTCTTGTGGACAAACCGGTCGGCGTCACATCAACCAGGGTCGTGTCCATCGTCAAGCGCCTGACCGGGGTAAGGCGCACCGGCCATGGCGGCACCCTGGATCCCTTCGCCTCTGGCCTGCTGCCTGTCCTGGTCGGTCGCGAATTCACGCGCCAGGCCGACGAACTGCTGATGGGTGACAAGGAATACCTGATGACGGTGCGTTTCGGTTCGGAAACCGATACGTGCGACCTTACCGGGGCGACGGTGGCCGTGTCGACGGGTCCGCTGCCGCGTGAAGACGACATCAGGGCGGTTCTGCCGGGCTTCACCGGTGAAATAATGCAGGAACCTCCCGCATATTCGGCGTTGAAGCTGAACGGGAAACCTCTGTACTGGTACGCCAGGAAGGGAAATCCGGTCACGAAGGAAGCGCGCCCGGTCAGGATCGATTCGATCGAACTGGTCGAGCTGCTCGGTCCGGACGCACTGTTTCGCGTCGCCTGTGGAAAGGGCGCGTACATGCGATCGCTGGGCAGGGACATCGGTCGCGTCCTGGGCTGTCCGGCGCACCTGACAGGGCTGCGCAGGACGGCGGTCGGTCGCTTCAGGGTCGAGGATGCCTGGCCGTTGTGGCGGCTCGTGGAGGCGGTGCGTGGCAGAACCTTTGAATGAACTGGTTTTCAGGACGCTCGGCAGCGGCTCCTGCGGCAACATGTCCGTGGCGCGGTGCGGGAACACGACCGTGCTGATCGACATCGGCCTGTCGTCGCAGCGGCTGATTCGCGAGCGCCTTGTCGAGGCCGGAGTCGACGTGGCGTCGATCACCGCCGCCATTGTCAGTCACAGTCACTGGGACCACATCGGGTACGCCGGCCTGAAATTCTGCAGCGACATGGGAATTCCGGTGCTGGGGCAGCTCGATACCCTGAACAAGGCTACCGAAATGATGGTGGCGAAGGCTGGACGCCTGCCGGATCACGGGATACTCCAGGTGCTGCGGCCCGGCCAGCGGCTGGTTATCCGGGACCTGGAGGTGTCGGCGTTCAGCGTGCCCCACGACGTTCCCACGATGGGATTCGTACTGCGTCCGGCCGGCTGCGCGTTCCCGAAACTGACGGTCGCCACCGACGTGGGTCAGGCCGGGGACGACCTGGTCGCACACTTCATGGATTCGGACGCGATATTCATCGAATCGAACTACAACGAAAAGATGCTGGCGGAAAGCACGCGCGGGCCGCTCGACCGCGCCCGAGTCAAGTCAACGGTCGGCCATCTGTGCAACGCGGACGCCGGCCGGTTCGTCGCCCGCGTGTTCAATCTCAGCGCGCGCAAGCCGGTCGCGGTGACACTGATGCACCTGAGCGGGGATCACAACACGCCGGAGTGCGCGGTTGCCGATTTCCAGGCGGCATCGGGGCTGCCCCCAGGCGCGTTCAGGGTTCACGCCGCGCCGCGCGAAGGTGTCGGCCATGAGGTGAGGGTTTCCTGCGTGGCGACGGCCGGCCGCGGTTCACATGGCTGACAGGTCGCGCAGCAGGTCCTTGAGCCGTGCCAGGCGCGATTTCATTTCCGCGAACCATTCTTCCTTCGCACCGAACTTGCGGCAGACCTCCATGTTTCGTTCGTACAGGACAACCGCCTTTTCCAGGAGGGGCCTGGCCTGCCGGCGAAGTTCGTTCATATAGCGTCCGAGGTCGGTCGCATTCAGTCCCGGCGGCACTTCGGCCGACATGATGTCGTTATAGAATTCCTCGTAAAGCTGGCCGATGCGCACGCCCGCCCGGGACGACCAGAAGATGTTTCCGACGCGGACTGTCCGCATGTATTCGGACTGCGCCTTCATGAACATGGCGGCCTTGTCGGTCAGATCCTTTTCCATCCTGTCCTTGGGGAGAATCAACTTTATCGACAGGAAGATGTCGTGCCAGATTTCACCGCCCTCGAACGATGCCATGGCAGCGGAATAGTTGCCCTTCATCGCCGGTTCGACAGCATGGGCATCGTACGTTTCCATTGCAAGCCGCGTCGAGTCCAGCGCCTCCTGCAGCCTGTCCTGCTTGCGGAGCGCCCTGGCCAGGCCGGCGCGCAGTTCGATCGTCGTGGACGGGGGCAGCGCCGGCACCGCCATGCAGGTCAGGATTTCCCGTTCCGCGTCGACCCATTCCCCCGATTCCAGCAGCGCCTCGATCAGGCGGAGTCTGGGCTGGAGGTCGTCGCCGGCAGGCGGGTTGACGTCGATATACTTCCGGAAAGCTGCCACAGCCTCGCCCGGGCGGCCCGAACGAAGACGGGCCAGTCCGAAATTGAACAGCGCCGGCCCGCCCTGGTCGGATTCGGGGAACCTTGACGCCACCAACCCGAACAACCTGGCGGCCTCATTCCAGTCGCCGCGATCGAATGCAGCAGCGCCGTCACCGAACAGGATTTCGGGATCCATCGTGTCGACCCTGATCCCGTCGGGAGTCGAAAATGCATTGAATTCCATGGGGGCCATGTCGAGTGACGATATGCGCGGCGCGCATCCGGCCAGCGTGGAGAAGGCGACGATGAATGCGGCAAAAGACGTCCTGCCGAATGATGCCGAAGTCATGACTGTCCTTCCCGGTTGCGGAAAACGTCGGCCGGGACGTCATTGTAGCGGGTTTCAATTTGACATGTATCACCGGCTTTGAAAAAATCATGCACCGCTTCTCTTCGGGTTTTTAAATGCTGAAAGTCGTGCTGGTTGAAAAGGGTGTCGCTCAGAAGGAATTGTTCTTCGACGCGGACGAGGTGTTCATCGGCCGCACGGCTAACAACGGCATTTCGCTGCCCAAGCCGAACGTGTCGAAACGTCATGCCGTGATCAGGGTGCAGGACGGTCGTGTCATTGTCGACGACCTGAAGAGCACGAACGGCACCTGGGTCGGTGGTCGCAAAATCGACCAGCCCCAGCAGCTCAAGGAAAAGGATTTCATATTCATCGGCGATTATGCGATCGGCGTGTCGATCGTCGAACCCGATTCGACCCTCGCCGCCGAAGAACCTTCGCGCGAGGTTCCGGCCGGGCCGCAGCCCGCAACGATGGCGATGCCTGCCGTGAAACCGTCGGATCTCCCTCCGCCGGAACTGCCGCCGGATTTCCTGCCTCCGCCGTTGCCGGAAGACTCGGTCGTGGATTCCGTTCCGGAGCCGGTCGCACCCGTTGTTCCGCCCGTCCCGGAAGCCGTTGGATTTGAGGTGGAGGTCGAAATCGAGGCACCGCCGGCGGCGCCTGAACCTGCCGTCGCGACGCCTGCCCCGGCTCCCGCACCGGCCCCGGCACCGGCCCCGAAACGTGAAAGGGCTTCAAGTGCCGCGAACGCGGAAACGCCCCCGGCTCCGCCGCCCGCCGCCGAACCGGTATCGGTCGTTTCGGGCCTGGCCCGGCGTCTGGGTTACGGCGCGGAAGCCGATCGTTACGCCGCCCTTCGGGCGCTTGCCGATGTCGCGGGTCGCGAGGTGTTTGCCACGGTCGATCCCGGCAAGGCGGATTTTTCGGATGCCGAATGGTTGAAACTTTCCGACGGCGTGATGCG
>CAYYCO010000108.1:0-5671 GCA_964470365.1 uncultured Anaeromyxobacteraceae bacterium
CCCACACCGTCTTTCCCTTTCACGTCGTGAATGGCGTGAATACGGTTGGTGTAAAAGAGGATCCGTTCAGTCAGGGTGGTTTTGCCCGAGTCGATATGGGCGCTGATGCCGATGTTTCTAACTTTTGACAAATCGTTTTTCATGGAGTGTATCCTTCACATACGTACACATCTTAACACATGCACAAATGATAAAACGTGATGAAAGCCGTATCCCATAAAGGAGAATTCACCTTCATTAAAGATAACTTTTCAGATTTTCATGGAATTTCCGGGCTTTCATTACAGGGTGCGGAAAGTACATGGCGGTAAACTGAAATCAACAAGTCGGATAAAATACAGATATGATGTGAGATTGTCAATATATTCGTGCTAAAAAAATGTGAGCCTCGAATTTCAGTGAGCCACCCGGATCTCCCGTTAACAAAAACTTAGTCATCTTTTCGGCCGGTAAGCCGGAAAGTTGAGATAATTATTTGACCGATTTCATGAATTCCAGGTCCATGCGGCTCCGCTCGGCCATCTTTTCCTCGAATTCGTTTCTGTCGATGTTCATGAGAATCCGGTAGGCGTGGTACTTGGTTTTGATGAAGTAGATGTCAAAAGGCGCCTGCCTGTTTTCACTCCGGTAAATTCGGACACCGGGAATGTCGCCGTGCATTACCGGCTCGCAGTCCATGTTCACCAGAAGGGGTTCGATATCCTCCCGGTTCTGCCAGGGCACGCAGGCCCCGTTCATGGAAAGGTCCGGGTCCATGATCGAACGGACTTTTTCCGTCACACCGCCCACGGCCAGGATGATGTCCCCCGTCAGTGACCCGGTGATGCCGTAGGTTTGGTTTACCGGAACCTTGATGTAGTCGCTGATCAGGGCCACATCCATGGCGATGGAGGCGCTGTCGCCCTCCACGCCGCCGTGGGCCTGGATGTATTCGATGTGCATTTCGTAACCGATGTAGGGAGCCCCGATTTTCCGGAAGGTCTTTTTGATGGAAGCACGGACATTTTGGGCCGCCGCCTTGGCGATGTCTCCGGTTTTTCCCGATGCGGCCACGGTGTCCGCGCCGCCGGGGTTGATCTGGCAGTGGATGGGCAGGGGCTGGCCGAACATCTGGCCGCTGGCCTGTGAGCTGATCACGGCCAGGCCCACCACGTAACCGATGGCGTCGGTCATGGAACTGATGTAGTTTTTCAGTTCTTTTTTGTGGCGAATCGCTTCCCGGGACAGGGTGCCTTCCAGGCTGATATGTTCGGCCAGGGCTTTTTTTACGTGTTTTTCCGTGACCAGGTCGGCGTTTTCCAGAATGGCTTCGTGCTCTGCCGTCTTGATGATCCCGTTAATGGGTCTGAGGATGGCGGAGAGCTTGCCGTCTGACGCGCGGCAACGGAGTTCCTTGATGATTTCCGCCACGGCGCTGCGGGTGAATTCACGTTCTTTCAGGGTGTACCCTTCGGGCAGGTCCCGCCCGAAAATTTTTTCACTGCGGACCCTGACCCCTTCGTATCCTTCGGTTTCGAGGATGTCGTTCCAGGTTTCCCTGAATTCTTTGCCAAGGTTCATGATTTCCTGTTTCACGTACATGGCGGTCTGCTTCAGGGTATCGGGTGTTTCATCCACGCTGGATTCCATCTGGATCACCTCGCCCTTGTCTTCGATCCGGCTCAGGAAAGCCCCGTCACCTTCGCTCTGGAGAAAGGAAAGGGTGTCGTGGTTGCAGCAGGCGATGATGATGTTGCTGGCCCGCAAAGGGTTTTCCGAACGGTCTGCGGCCCCGCTTCCCGTGCTTCTTCCTCCTTCGAGGATGTATTCCCTGTTCTGCATGATTTCCAGAAGACTGGACATGTAGCCTGAACGGACAAGGGTTTTGAGTTCGTCTATATAGATGATGGGAGCCTTGGCGTGGGCCCCGAGATAGGTTCTTTTGTGGATCGGCGTCTGGAGGTTGCCGGACTGGTAGGGGTCGTGCCTGAAACCGCCTTTCATGTTCCTGGCGTCGGGTTCGGAAACGCAGATCATCAGGTCCCGGTCTTTTCTCGGATCGTAGAGGACTTCAGGAATCATGTCCGACAGGTGTTTCACCTCGTTTTTCCGCCCGGCCTGGTTGTCCTGCTGGATTTTCTCCTGGACCCGGTGGTTGTTGGCCTGCATGAAAAGAAAAATTGAACCGATGCCGGCAAGCCCGGTGAGGATGAACATCAAAGGAAAGAAAAAACCCAGGATGATGCTTGACAGAGCGACGACAAACAGGATGTTCCGGGCAAGGACCACGGGCCTGATCTGGTCGTACAGGGAGAAGGGCTCCAGGCTGTAGCGTGCTTTTTCGATGTCCTCCGAGACTTTCTCGATCTGGCGCTCGAGGGTTTCCGGCGGCGCATAGGCAAACCGGACGTGGTTCTCGTCTTTTCCCGGAAAGGCGGCGATGGCTTCCCTGGGCCGGAGGTAATCCCCGATGGACATGTCGAGGACGTCCCGGAACATGGAGGCCAGAAGGGATTTGCCGGTGCCGGGACGCCCGACCATGAGGATATGGCCTTTGTTCTGGGCGATTTTGCGGATGGCCTGTTTGGCGTCGTTCTGGAAAATCACCCGTTCGATGGGGTCTTCCGGAAGAGTCAGTTCCGACGTGTCACGGAACGATGAGAGATGTTCGTCAAGAAATTCCGGGTATCTGAGAAGCTCGCGGACCGCCTCGTAATCATTTTCAGTGTAGACCTTACTCATCCTGACTTCCTTTGATGGTGTCCAGAAGGTAGAACGTGCCCGCGTCCGATGCCGGGGCCTTTTTCGAAATCTCGTTGTAGAGATTGGGAATCTGCTCTTTCAGCGGTTCGAGCGCGTTGAGATCGTGCATCACCGAAATATGGGTGTGCATCCTTTCTTCACCTGAACTGGAATGGGGGATGTAGTTGAAAGAGATCACCCTCTGTTGGTTGTTCAATGTTTCTGCAATGGTGTTCCTGTCTTCCGGGGCCAGCCGGGACACATCGAAATTGTTCCGGAATATCTGGGGAAGATGGCTCTGGGAATAGGCGAATTCAAGCTGCCGGGTGAAAAAAAGCTTGAAGGGCCGGGCTTCTCCCCGGACGCAGAGCTGGAGCGCATCAGCCAGTTTCTCATTGGTCCTGAGGGACTGTTCGAAAAGCTGGAGCCAGGAAACAAGCCTGGCGTCCTCGACCATAAAGCCGGGAAGCCCGTCTTTCCCCGAAACGAAAAAACGGACCATGCCGTTCTGGAAAAACCGGATCAGCTGGAAGCGGTTGTCCGGGTTGAACGATTCAAAGGAGTATCCCCTCAACTCGAACAGTCCACGGCTCAGGTAGGACCGTTTCATGGTGATTTTAACCGGAGTCAGCAGATGGGTTGCCATGTAGTTCAGTTTGTCCTGAACCGTTCCGGTGAGATCAAGTTTGTACCGGTTCCCCGCGATGTCCTCGCAGATTCCCGTGATGTCCTCGATCTGTGATTCATCTGCGTAGGACAGGTAGCGGAGAAGGTTGTCATAGGGTCTGAGGTGTCTGTAAATCTGCCTGAAATGGTTTTCAAGGGCCTTGTCTTCAAATCCGTAGGTTTTCATCTGAAGATGGGCCAGGTATTCGTGGCTGTTGTCTTCCCCGTTCTTTTTTCTGGAAAACGGCCTGCCAAGCCCGCCCATGAGTTTTTTGTACCAGGGTTTCCTGTAAGTGACATGGCATCCCACCAGCCGGTCCTGAATGACGACAGGCTCGGGATTCAGGAGATACCACCCCAGTTCGGAAAGGTGATACTCTTTCACAGGTCCGGAGATGTTTCTTTCTCCAAGGGCGTCGAGACTTGAGATGGTGGGATTGCTTTCCGAAATGATCCAGACCGGTGCGCCGCGCCTTTCGGGGTGTAATGTGTGCATGGACGACCTCAAACATAAAACGTGCATGAAAAACAAGAACGGACTTTTACATATTTATCAATGGGTTGCAATATCAAATCCGTTTCATCACTGATCTATATGATAAGCAATATAAATGCCATTGTGAACCCTTTTCTTTAGAGTCGGGAAAACAGACTCGGAGAGGTGAAAAAATGGGATGGACGTTTTGATCAAGATTTTCATTCCGGATGTGTTCTCTATACAGGACAGTGATTCAGTCCAGTGGACAAGCCGGGGTTACGCTGTCGGGTTCGATTGCCAGAACGTTTCGATAGCGATCCCGATATCGATAGCGATCCCGATAGAGACAGGAAGGGGCGATCATATCTGTTGACCTGAAAAACCTGTTCTGATAGCCATGGGTCAGGAACATTCAACCGACGACAAGGAAGAAACCCATGTTTCGTGAAAACTACAAGACGTCTCTTCAGAAAGACTTTCTGGATATGGTGGAGCAGAAACTGACGCCCTGCGCCATGCGGTACAAATACAGCGAAGTCCCGCTGGAATCCACCATCAAATGGCGGCCCGTGGTCTTGATCCTTGGGAATTATTCCTCGGGGAAATCCACCCTGATCAACGAGTATCTGGGAGGATTCATCCAGGAAACAGGGCAGGCCCCCACCGACGATTCCTTTACCGTGATCACCTATGACAACGTGGAAACCGATGATTACAAGGTCCGGGTGACCGAGGAGCACGACGGGGCCTACCTTATGAACGATCCCGAGTTCCCCTTTGAAACGTTCAAGAAGTACGGAAGGCGTTTTTCCGCCCATTTCCGCCTGAAAAAGGTGAATTCCCCGTTTCTCAAGGAACTGGCCATCATCGACACACCGGGAATGCTGGACAGCGTCACGGAAAGGGACCGGGGGTACAACTACCAGCAGGTGATCGGGGACTTCGCCCGCATCGCCGACCTGATCCTCGTGCTGTTCGATCCCCACAAAGCGGGAACGGTCCAGGAAACCTACGTGGCCCTGAGGGAAACCCTGCCGGCCAGCACCTTCGACGACCGGATTTTCTTTGTGCTGAACCGCATCGACGAATGCGAATCCATGACCGATCTGCTTCAGGTTTACGGAACCTTGTGCTGGAACCTGTCCCAGATGACCGGGAGAAAGGACATCCCCCGCATCCACCTGACCTACTCGTCCTGCGTTTCAAGGCAATCGGAAAAGACGGATTACCTGAAATACCTCCAGAACCAGAGGGAACAGCTAAGACAGACCCTTCTCAGTGCTCCGGACCTTCGTCTGGACCACATGGCCGGTTTTGTGGAAACCCATTCGGAAAGCCTGGACCATTTTCTCGAAGCCCTGCTGAACTACAAGAAAAAAGCCCTGGGTTTCGACCTGCGCTTCGGGATCTCCACAGGGGTTCTCAGCCTGATCCTGAGTTTTTCCGCCATATTCTTTCTCAGTCTTTCGGGGGCCCTGGGCGGCATGCCCATCGAACTGCTTCTCCTCTTCGGCCTGGGCGGAGCGGTTCTCCTTTACGCGACCCTGGTGTCCGCGTTCAAGACCATGTTCAAAAACAGGTTTCACAAGCGTGTGATCGACGACTTCGACAACCTCACGCCCCTTGAGAACCAGAGGCGGAAAGACACCTGGGCTTCGATTCGAAAGCTTGCCCTGTCTTACCTTGAAACGGAAAAATGGCGTTTCCCCCTGACCCGGGTGAAAAGGGAGCGTGATGTGATTCACCAGGTGGCCACGGCCGGTGTCAAGGAAATCCGTGAAGCCCTGGCCGAACTGAACACGATCC
>CAYYCO010000109.1:0-1684 GCA_964470365.1 uncultured Anaeromyxobacteraceae bacterium
ACCGGATACCAGTAGGCGAAGTCGTCATGAATCTGCTGCACAGTCTTCTCAGGAATGCCGGTTATATCTGCAACGGCAGCCGCGCCGCCGTTATTCATGAAGATGTACTCGAAGAACTCAGGCGGCAGGTTGTCTATCTTCATCCCTGCATTGACATACTTGGCCAGAATGTAGTAAGCCATGTAAATCGTGCTGTCTCCTAATGACTCAATCAGCCACTCCTTGTCCCACGGAAGATGAGTTCCGAGACCCTTCCGGCGGGCGCATGCCTTGTCCTTCAGCCAGTCAACCTTGTTTATGAACTCAGTTCTGAACTCTTCAGGTATGATCTTCATTCCAGCCAGACAGCGCAAGACATTTGCCTTCCACTGCGGATCAGAGTACTCGAGGAACCACTGGTCCCGCACCATCATGATCACGCAGCGCGTGCCGCATCGACAGATGACCGGCGTCTCTGAGAACTCATAAAAGATCTCAGCCATCCCCTGCTCTATCAGATCTGCGAGGAGCACGTCCTTGATCTTGCTGACAGCAATTCCTGCATACTTTCCGGTGTTGGCCTTGAGAACGCCATTATGAAACTCCCGCCGGTAGACCATCTTCGTGGCCTCTTCCGCATGGGGATCGTTCTGATCTTTGACTTTCAGCTCATTCACTGCTTCAACTGCCGGAAGCTCTCCGTAGCCCGGCGACTCGATAAGGGATATGAACTTGATGTCCCTCAGATCTTCTTTGATGCCGTACTCGCTGAGGTCTTTATCGTACAGATCCTTCAAAGCGAGATAATCGTAAGGCGCATGAGCCGGAACTGACATGACAATTCCTGAGCCGTTGTCCGGGTCCACGAACCCTGCTGGCAGGACCAGAACCTCCGTGCCGGTCAAGGGATTGGTGACCCGTTTGCCAATCAGCTCCTTTCCAGACACCTCTCCGATCAAGGAGACAGTCCTGTCTGTGAATGTCAGCTTTTCATAGGACTCCTTAGACACCACCCAGGTCTCATCGTTGACTTTGGCGACAACGTAATTGACATCAGGATTCAGCCAGAGGTTGACAACACCAAAGACCGTCTCAGGCCGCAGCGTGGCGCAGGGCAAAATCCTGTCGCCCATCTTGAACTTGATCAGGGCGAAATCCATGATCGTCGCATCCTCGCCCTTGAGAATGTCATGATCCTCGACGGGGTTTCTGTCGTGCGGACACCATCGCACAGGGTGACTGCCCTTAACCACATAATCAAGACCGCGCAAAATGCCGTACTGCCACTCGATGAACTTGCTGTAAGCCGGATCGGTGGTCGTGAACTCCCGCCTCCAGTCTATGGAGTAGCCGATGGACTGCATTGCCCGCTTTGCTTGCCGCCTGAAGTAGAGCACAATCTTCTCTGGGGTGTTCAGACTGGACAGCTCATCTTCAGGAATGCCGTGCAGCTTTGTGTAAACCCCCCAGATGAGCGGGTCCTTGTTGGCGATCAGCTCAGACAGCCCCACTATGGGCGTTCCTGTCGCATGAAAGGCCATGGGGAATAAGACGTTTTTCCCTTGCATGCGCATGAACCGGGCCACAGCATCGCCGATGGTAAATGTCCTCGTGTGCCCGGCATGCAGATTTCCGTTGAGATAAGGATAGGGAATGGTTAAAAAGAACTTCTCTCTGGAGTCGGGCTCAGGCTGAAAGACCGCTT
>CAYYCO010000109.1:1784-3777 GCA_964470365.1 uncultured Anaeromyxobacteraceae bacterium
GGAATGGTTAAAAAGAACTTCTCTCTGGAGTCGGGCTCAGGCTGAAAGACCGCTTTGTCCTCCCAGGTCTTCTGCCACTTAGCCTCGATCTCCTTCGCAGAATAATTTTCCAGCATTTATAATTACCTCTGAAGTTACTTGCCCATCTTCTCCAGACGGACGACAGCCTCCTCGATTCTGGCCGTCGGCTGTGTGATGGAGAACCTGATATACCCCTCACCGTATTTTCCAAAGCCCACTCCAGGTGTGGCCACGATTCCAGTCTTCTCCAATAGGCGTCCGGAGTACTCGATTGAGCTTCCTCCCACCCACGCCCAGAGATAGAGGGTAGCACGCGGCTTTTCCAGCTCCAGACCCATGTCTTTGAGAGCCCTGTAGAGGATCTCAATTCTGTGCTGGTAAATCTTTCTCATCTCGTCAACAACCTCTTTTGGGCTGTTCAAGGCCACAATGCCGGCATCCTGCACCGCCCCGAATGTCCCGGAGTCGATGTTGCTCTTGATCTTGCCTATTCCCGCTACTACACTCGCATTGCCGACCACTGACCCGATCCTCCAGCCGGTCATGTTGTATGTCTTGGAGAGAGAATGAAACTCCACCGCCACGTCTTTCGCTCCATCCATCTCCAGAAGGGATAGAGACCTCTCACCGTCATAGTAGGTCTCGGAGTAGGGGTTGTCGTGCATGACGATGATATTATGGTCTCTTGCAAAGTCAATAAGCTTCTTGAAGAAACTCCTATCAGCCGAGGCTCCGATGGGATTGTTGGGGTAGTTGAGAAACATGATCTTGGCCCTTCTCGCGTCCTGCGGACTGATGGCATCGAGATCCGGCAGGAACCTGTTTTCCTTCAGAAGAGGCATGATCAGGGGCTCGCCTCCGGCAAAGGCCGTAGCCGTCCGGTAAACCGGATAGGCCGGGTCTGGCACAAGGGCTGCGTCTCCCGGATTAATGAAGGCCAGCGGGGCATGGGCTATTCCCTCTTTGGAGCCGATCAGTGTAAGCACCTCGCTCTTCGGATCGAGATCAACAGAAAATGTCCTCTTGTACCATTCGGCCACCGCCGTCCGGAAGGTTAGCTTGCCTTCGTAGGAAGGGTACTGGTGATTGGACGAATCGCCAGCTGCCCGGCTCAGGGCTTTGACGATGTGCTCAGGCGTCGGCAAATCTGGGTCGCCCACGCTCAGGTCTATAACATCCACGCCTCTTGCTCTTGCTTCCTGCTTTGCTTTATCGATTGCTGCAAAGAGGTACGGCGGGAGATTCTTTATCCGATCGGCATACATTAGTTTCTCTCCATGGATGATGCATTTATATGATGATTTCTCTAAGGATATTGCGACTGCTATCCCGCAGATACTACTTTCACGTAGTATTTAAGATTAGAGGAGCAAAATGTGGATGCCACAGATGTTGATCCAGGATCGATGCATTGGACGCATGTGCTGGAGATATAATTGCAGGAGAGATGAATGCTTGAAATAAAGGACATGTCCGCGTGGCTCTCACTGCAAGCCCTGGAGCTCTACGAGGGACGCGGCTACAAAGAGCTTTATCCACCTCAGGCAGAGGCAGTGGAGCGTGGCCTTCTGGATGGAAAAAGCATGCTCTTAGCCATGCCTACAGCCTCAGGCAAGACCCTTCTGGCTGAACTTGCCATGCTCCGGGCAGCCTTGCAGGGCCGTCGCTCTCTCTACATCGTTCCGCTCCGCGCGCTGGCGACTGAGAAGTACGATTCGTTTAAGAAGTTCCGGGATCTTGGTGTGTCCATTGGTATCAGCACCGGCGACTTCGACAAAAGAGACGAGCGACTGGGCAAGAACCAGATCATCATAGCCACATCCGAGAAGGCAGACTCGCTGATGAGAAACGGGGCGTCATGGGTGCGGGACCTTGCAGTGCTGGTGGTAGACGAGATCCACCTGCTCAACGATCCGGGCAGGGGTCCTACCCTGGAGATGACAATCACCAAGCTGCGCCACTGTAATCCCGG
>CAYYCO010000109.1:3877-5247 GCA_964470365.1 uncultured Anaeromyxobacteraceae bacterium
AACCTGCCTGCTCGAAGGGTCCTCATCAAGAGCTACAGGAGGTACGAGTACGGACGGGGAATGGTGGCCATTCCAGTCATCGAATACCGCCAGATGGCCGGTCGGGCTGGCAGGCCTGGCCTTGACCCTTACGGCGAATCTTTTCTGATGGCCAAGGACAACTCCGAGGTCCAGGATCTGTTTGAGCGCTACATCCACGGCAGCCCTGAGGAGATCTGGTCCAAGCTGGCCAGCGAGAGCGCTTTGCGAACTCATCTTCTCTCAACATTCGCTGCAGGGTTCGCCAGAAATGAAGTCGAGCTGAAGGCCTTCATGGCCACGACATTTTATGCCCAGCAGCAGGATCCTTGGCATCTCGATGTCACCCTTGGGAAGGTCATCGACTTCTTAAAGGAGAACGATATGATCCATGCGAGCAATGAGGACGACCTCCTGCCCACGAGGCTCGGCTCTCTCGTCTCCAAGCTCTACATAGATCCGTTAAGCGCCGTCATAATGCTGCAAAACCTGAAGAGGAGGAAGCCAGGCCCTGAGAGGACCGGCTCTCTGAAATCGGCCGGGAAATCTGCAAAGGATCTGGCAGCTTTGGAAGCGGCGGCAAAGGCAGGCGAGAGCGCCGGCCTTCAGTTCAGCTCTGCCCTGGACCTCGAAAGAGCCGGCAGAAAAGTATTTTCTGATCTGGGATTGGTCCACCTCATAACCATGACTCCTGACATGAATCTGCTCTATGTTCAGTCAGCTGACGGTTGGGTGGAGGAGTTCATAGATCAGCATGAGTGCGAGCTTTATGATGAAGATAACTACGATTATCTGCTCCGCGAGGCCAAGACCTCGGCCATGCTCATGGACTGGATCGGAGAGGTGCATGAGGAGCAGATCGCCAGCAGGTATCACATTGGACCCGGAGACATCCGCCGGTCGGCTGAGACGGCGGAGTGGCTCATGCATTCTCTGGCTGAGATATCCAAGCATCTTGACCTGGGTGTGACATTCATTGCAGAGCAGCTGGCCGAACGCATCCACTACGGTGCGAGCCAGGATCTTCTCGCCCTCTTGAATCTGAAGGGAATTGGCCGGGTCAGGGCCAGAAAGCTCTATTCGTCAGGCATAACGAGCTTAGAGATGTTGAAGGCAACCGACCTGGCTGAGGTCGCCCGCCTCCTCGGCCCCAAGATCGCAGAGAAGGTCATATCTCAGCTCAAAAAATAGGAGATTTTGCAATTGAAGTGGCTTAAAAATATTTTTGGGGGAAATAGGAGCAAAGATGAGTCATCATGCTTGAAGCTTGCCGAGGTTGACTCATGGCTCGTGGAGTTCGAAAAGGATTCCGATTTTCTAAAGCGCCTGGACGAGATCTACGGCCAGATCGA
>CAYYCO010000110.1:0-4912 GCA_964470365.1 uncultured Anaeromyxobacteraceae bacterium
GCGGCGAAGGTGTAAACGCCCTCGGCGCCGAACTGGAACTGGTAAGGATCGGTTTCAAGGCGCGTGATGCCCTCGGCCGGTTCCACCGTCGGTTCGGTAATCGCCCCGCCCGCAACCGGGTTGTCGAACTTGTCGACCAGGGTGAAACCGACCTTGACCTGGTTGCCGACGCGGTAATTCGCCTTTGACGGGACCAGGTTCAGCTTCAGGCCCGAGGCCACGTCCGCGACGATGGTCAGGTCCGCGCCGTCAAGGGTCACGCCGTCCACGGCCCCGACTGGCTGGCACACGATTTCGTACAGCCCGGCCTTCGTTCCGGTGACGATTCCGCCGGCCTCGGTCACATCGGCCGGAACCACGATTACAAGGTCGACGTCCAGGTCGTTGCCGTACTTGTCTTCGGCCAGGCACGTGACGGTCGTCGACTGTCCGGCGACGATTTCGGCGTCGGCCAGGGTCGTCGTGACCTTCGCCACGGCGCCGTCCGTTATGTTCACGTCTTCGGGCGTTTCATCGACCACGGATTTGCCGACGATCGCGCATTCGACCTGGTAAGCGCCGGGAGCCGTGAAAACGACGCCGTCGTTGTCCTTGGTGAATGTTTCGCCGCCAAGGATGTTGAACGTCGTGGTGACGCCCGACGAACCTTCACCCGCCGCGCGGCATTCGACCGTGATTTTGTCGCCGACCGCGGCCGCGTTGGCGGAAACGATCGTTTCCACGCGAAGTTCGCCGACCATGGCGTCAGGGTCGAGCACGTCGTAACCGGCGTCCCCGTTCAACACGTCGTCGGTCGGATTGCCGTTGTCACCGCAACCGGCAATACCGGCCGCCAGCAGCGCGGCCGCAAACAGGCATCTGAGTCTCATCGGGCACCTCATCGCGAAAGTTGAATCAACCGTGACTTGAACGTCCGGCATATTCTATATGACGGCCGCCTGTTTTTGAAGTGCTTTGGCCCTGATGTGCGATGACCCCTGAGATTGTCAGGCCCGGGGCCAGATCACCTTGAACGATGCGCCGCCGATCGGGGCGTCGCCGACCTCGATGCGCGCGCCGTGCGCCGACACGATGTTGCTGACGATGGCGAGCCCCAGCCCTGCCCCGCCGGATTCCCTGTTCCGGCTGTCGTCCAGCCGCTTGAAAGGCTCGAAAATCACTTCGCGATCAGCCGCAGGGACGCCCGGGCCGTCATCGCACACGGAAATGGCGACCCCGTCATTTTCATCGCGGACAAGGATCTGCACACGGGATTTTGAAAAACGAAGCGCGTTCGACAGGAGATTGGCCGTCGCGCGCAGGAAGGCCCTGGGATCGACCCTGACGCAGAGGTCGTCGTCGGGGCCGTCCACCTTCACCTCGACGCCTGGACGCAGGAAACCGTGCTTTTCAACCAGCATCCTGATGGCCGGCATGACCGGCGTCGGGACCGTGTCGATCGCCTGCCCGAGCGCGTCCATCTTGTTGAAAATCAACAGTTCCTCGACAAGGCCGTCCAGTTCGGTCAGGTCCTCGTCGATCGCCTCGAGCCTGCGGCTCCTTTCGTCCTGACCCCTGGCGCTTTCCAGCATTTCCAGCCCGAACCTGATCCTGGCGGTAGGGGTCCGCAGTTCGTGCGCGACCGCCTGCAGCATCATCTTCTGCGACGCCAGCAACTGTTCGATCCTGCTGGCCATGGTGTTGAACTGCTGGGCGACGAACCCGACGAGCCCGTCATCCGAAGGAATCGGCACGCGCGCGTCAAGCTGCCCGTCGGCGATCCTGCGGGCGGTCTTTTCCAGGGTCCGCAGCCGGTTGAACATCGGCATCGACATCGTCAGAGTGGAAATGACCAGTATCAGCAGGACAAAAACCCCCATGTAGCCGTATGCCGCGACGTCGGGGCTGAACGGGCGGGTGAACGGCCCCATCACGATCACTTTTTCGCCGTCGACCAGTGAAACCGGGATATACAGCTTCATGCCGATATGCATCCCGATGTAATCGGTCCGCATGGCCGAACCTCTGCGCCCGATCTCCTCCCTGACAGACCGCGGGATCCGGCCGTCGCCGGGTGATATCATCTCGATCGGCGTATCCATCTTCAGTGAAATACGATGGAGGATGGCCCCGGATTCGGCAGCCGCCTTGCCCTTGAGCCCCTCCTCGACCATCGTCTTGAGCCCCTCCTCGACCATCGTGATGATGATGTTGAACGAACGGGCGGGATCGCGCTCCATCTGCCGCATCACCGACATGAACGCAACGTGGTTGACCACCAGGACCGCGCCGATGACGGTGACCAGGAATATCAGGAACCAGCGGAGCACCAGTCTTTTCATGGTTTGTCGACCATCAGGTAACCCGACCCCCTGACCGACTTGATCCTTTTCGGGTGCCTGGCGTCATCGCCGATCTTGCGGCGCAGCCTTGCCACGCGGAGGTCGATCGATCGGTCAAGGCCGTCCCATTCAATCCCGCGCAGTTCCCGGTATATGTCGTCACGCTCGATTATCTGCCCGGCGTGTGATGCGAGGTAGTACAGAAGATCGAATTCCGCGGTCGTGAGGTCGATTTCCCTGCCGGCGATTTCGACGGACCGCCGGCGCGGATCGATCCGGATGTCGTCGACCGTGACCATGCTGTCGCCCTCGACCGGCTTTTCTTCCACGGCGACGTTCATGCGGCGCAGCAGGTTCTGGATCCTTGCCAGCAGAAGGCGCGGCTTGACCGGCTTCGCCAGGTAATCGTCGGCGCCGACCTCAAGGCCGACCACCTCGTCGACCTCGTCGGAAAGCGCCGTCAGCATCATGATCGGCCCCGGATAGACCGGCCTGACCTTCCTGCACACCGAGAGACCGTCAAGCCCCGGCAGCATCAGGTCCAGGATTACAAGGTCGGGATTTTCGTCGATGATGCGATCCGGCGCCAGGTCGCCGCGCACCTCGGTGTCGACGGCGAATCCCTTTGAGGTCAGGAATTCGCGCACCAGCGCTGCCAGCCTCAAATCGTCTTCGACGAGAAGAATCCTCACACCGTTCGGCGTGTCCATCTTTTCACCCGTCTGAAAACCGGCCCGCGGCCGGCCGG
The DNA here is from genome assembly GCA_964470365.1 of uncultured Anaeromyxobacteraceae bacterium. GTDB lineage: Bacteria > Myxococcota_A > UBA9042 > DTJE01 > DTJE01 > JAGOFO01. The sequence continues at coordinate 3,070 of CAYYCO010000110.1, forward strand.
ACGCCAGCTAGTCAACCAGTTCGGAAACCCTGCCGCCGAGGGCGACATGCAGATTCACCGCCGCAATCTGCGCCCGCAGCGATGCGGTCAGGAGGCCGACCTCGGCAGCGGTCAACGTGCTGAGCGCGTCGGTCACTTCCAGCGAGGAACCGGCGCCGGCCATGAAAGCGGCCTCGACCAGCGCGTACGCCTCCCTGGCCAGTTCGCACTGCTTCCTGGATATCTCCTCGCTGGCGACCGCCGTCCGGTACTGCCGCGATGCGTCCCTGACTTCCTTAGCAACATTCACCTTCGTGTCGTCGACCTTCAGTTCGGCAATCTTGACGGCCCACTGCGATTTCTTGATATCCGCAATTTTGTTGAACTGGAAGATCGGGACGGACAGGCCCAGGAACAGGTTCCACCGCGACCGGTCGTCGGATCCGAACGATGCCGGTTCGGTGAACTGGTATGTTCCGGTCCAGCCCCCCGCCAGCGTCGGCAGGTATCCGCCCCAGGTCGCCGTGAAGGAGTCCTTTGCGACCCGCAGCCCCGCGTCCTGCAGCTTGACGTCGAATCGGCTGGCAAGCGCCCGGTCAATCATGCCGTCTTCGCTGCCGGCCATCGCGAGCCTGTCGACATCAATCGAAAGCGCCGCGTCGCCGGCAGGTATGGGCAGGCCGCCGGCCCCGGTCAGCACGCCCAGCGCATCGCGGACCGATTCATAAGCCAGGTGGGCGTTGACCAGTTCCTTTTTCGCCTTCACCAGATCGGTCTGGGCGCGGATAACGTCGATCTTCAACCCCGAACCTGACCGCAGTCTTTTCATGGCGAAGTCAAGATGGTGGGCCGCGGCATTGACCTGCGCCTGCTGGAAGTCGATCACCGACCCCGCCATAATCGCGGCCAGGAACGACTGCACGGTGCCGCTGAGGAGCTGTTCACGGACCTGTTCCAGCGTCAGCTTCGCAAGCTCGTGGCCCGACCGCGCCGCCGCGATGGTGAACCAGCCTTGGACGTTGATCAGCGACATCGACACCTGGATCTGGCCGCTCAGGTTTTCCTGGCGCTGTATGACCGTCGGTTCCCCGGAATCGGCGGGCGGCGGAATCCCGAGCGCGTCGTAAAACGCCGACATGTCGAACGTTACTGCCGTTTCGTGGTCCATGTGGACGTACGACATCGACGCGTCGACCATCGGCATGATGATGGCCCATGCGGCGGCGGTCGCCCACTGCGACTTTTCCACCTCGGCCCGCATGATTTCGATGGTCTGGTTTCTTTCGCCCGCCATCCGGACGGCCTCGGCCAGCGACATGCCGGCGCCGGGCGTCACCGAGGGCAGGTCGCCGACCGCTTCGACGACCTCCGGCAGGACGCCGGACAGGTCGACCGCCGGTTTTTCCTGTGCGGTTGACGGCAGGCCGGCGAAAACGGTCATTGCCGCGATGGCCGCCGTCAGAATCACATTCTTGAATCTCATGATAAACCTCAACGATTCACCTTCGTTCACTCTTCGATCTTTCCGGTGAATACCTTCACGTCGTACTTCAAGTCCTTCCTGGCGAATATCGTGTACAGAATCGGCACCAGGAACAGCGTCAGGAAAGTGGAGGTCGTCAGGCCGCCGATGACCGCCTTGCCCAGGCCGGCCCACGTTTCGGCGCCCTCGCCGATGCCGAGCGCCATCGGGACCATGCCCAGGATGGTGGTCAGCGACGTCATCAGGACCGGGCGCAGGCGGCGACGGCCGGCAAGCGCGATCGCCTCGAGCCTGGAATGGCCTTCCTCACGGATCTGGTTGGCGGCGTCGACCATGATGATGCCGTTGTTGACGACGATGCCGACCAGCATGATGGCGCCG
>CAYYCO010000111.1:0-4824 GCA_964470365.1 uncultured Anaeromyxobacteraceae bacterium
AGCTGCCTCAATCAGTGGTACGACGTGGGCGGCAAGGAATTCGCATGCTCCGGATACGACTGCCAGGCGGCGGCTGAGACCGCGGTTAATTACTGCTACTCAGGCAGCGGCGGCGAAGAGGACCCCTGCGATATCGAATGCGGCGGCGGATGCTGCGACAAGACGCAGGCGTGCTGCAACGATCGCTGCATTCCCGGCACGGCGAAATGCTGCCCCGACGGTTCATACTGCGCGGACGCGACGGCAGAATGCTGCGATGGGAAATGCATACCGGCAGGAACGGTCTGCTGCGCCGGCGGAAGCTGCCCCGAGGGACAGGAATGCGTGGAATCGCAGTGCATTCCGGCCAACGGCGTGAAGTGCGACGACGGATCGTACTGCCCGGAAAACACGGCCTGCGCCGACGGAAAATGCTGTACCGAAGGTTACGCGTCTTACGATCCGCAGTCCGGATTCTGCTGCGGGGCCGGCCCACAGGCAGGCCTGTGCGAGTGCTCCGTGGGATGCAACGGGTTCTGTTGTCCGGCCGGCTCCACATGCTGCGACGGCGGATTCTGCGCGTCGAACACCTGCCCTTCCTGCAGCCAGGCGGGACACAGGCTTTGCCCCGACAGGATATCCTGCGCCCCGGCAGGCGCCACATGTTGCGGCAACAATTCATACTGCGAAAACGGTCTGACCTGCATGGACTGTCCGACCGGCAAGTGCTGCGGAAACCAGCAGACACCCGCGCAACAGGCCAGCCTGCTGAATGGAACCATTGGGGACAACGAACTGTATGATGCGACGGCATCAAGCCCCGTTGGGGATTCGACCCCGACCGTAACGCCGACCGCCGCGGAAACCGACGCGATCGCCGGCGATGAACCTGCATCGAAGGGCGGCTGCCAGGCAGGCGTTTCGGGTTCAGGCGCGCCGGCCACGCTGCTTGTGATGCTTGCGGCCGCGATGATTCTGTTCATCGGGCGCCGCCGGACCGCACCATTCCACCGCGGATAACTTATCCATTCCACCGGTGGCAATTGACAATCGCTCCCGCGGCTTCTATAAAGATTGATGCAATTCAAGGCTGTTACGCTCGCAACCACGGTGTTGAACATGGATAATTACCTGCTCGTGACGGTGGACTCGCCGGTCGGGAGGCTGACGCTTGTCGCCAGTCCGCGCGCGCTCGTGGCCGTTCGTCTCCCTGGAACCGATGTTGACACGACAGCGCTTCCGGCGAATGGCTCCCACCCCGTCCTGGATCTCGCGGCCGACGAAATCCGGCGTTACTTCAAGGGAACTCTGAAGGCGTTCACCGTGCCGGTGTCATTCGATTCCGGCACCGAATTCCAGCGCGCCGTCTGGACCGCCATGGCCTCAATTCCTTACGGCGAAACCCGTTCATATTCGTGGGTTGCGCGTGAAACGGGCCGACCAACCGCCATGCGGGCGGTCGGGCGGGCGTGCGGACAGAATCCGGTCGCGATTATCGTCCCTTGCCACCGCGTCATCGGCGTGGACGGCGGGATGACCGGGTACGCCGGCGGACTCGACTGCAAAAGGACCCTGCTGGCCCATGAACAACGCAATTCGCTGACCAGATCCAGGCCGAATCCCCTGAACCGGGCCACGGATCGCGGTGCCGTGTAAACGCTCCGCGCCTGTTGCCATCGCAGGGGCGTTGTGTTAGCCTCGCTTCGGTTGTTCGGGCGATTAGCTCAGCTGGATAGAGCGTTGGTCTCCGGAATCAAAGGCCGTGGGTTCGAATCCCGCATCGCCCACCGACAAGCCAGTGGTCAACCCTGACGCCAGTCAGGTTCTTTTTTTCTGGTTTTCACTGGAGGATCTTATGTCGTTCCGCGTGCTGATCGCTGACAAACTGGACAAACAGGCAGTTCCGATTCTGGTTGACGCCGGGTTCGAGGTGGTCAACAAACCGGGGATGTCGGAGGACGAAATCGCAGCGGCGATTCCGGGCTTCGATGGCGTCATCGTCCGCAGCGCCGCGAAAATCACGGCGAAGATCATCGCTGCCGCGGATTGCCTCAAGGTCATCGGTCGCGCAGGCACCGGGGTCGACAATATCGATGTGAAGGCCGCCACTGCCAAGGGTATACTGGTAATGAACGTGCCCGGCGGCAACACGGTCACCGCCGCCGAACACGCGGTCGCCATGATGCTTTCCATGTCCCGCATGATCCCGCAGGCCGATGCATCCATGAAGGCCGGCAAGTGGGAAAAATCTTCATTCACTGGATATGAAATCACCGGTAAAACGCTGGGCGTCGTCGGATTCGGCAAAATCGGCCAGATCGTTGCAGACCGTGCAATGGGCCTGCGCATGCGCGTGGTCGCGTTCGATCCGGTCGTTCCGCCGTTCGTGATCGAGGCTGCCGGCGTCACTCCCGTGGCCACGGTCGCCGAATTGATGGCCGTTGCGGACATCGTGTCGGTCCACACGCCTCTTAACGACAAGACCCGCGGCCTTATCGGCGCCGACGCGCTGGCAGCCGCAAAAACCGGCGTGATGATCGTCAACTGTGCCCGCGGCAACATCGTGGACGAAACGGCCCTTATCGATGCGCTGAAATCCGGCAAGGTCCGTTCGGCAGCCATCGACGTCTGGTCGGCGGAACCCTTCGCGCCCGATTCGACGGCCGCTGCGCTTGCCGCCCTGCCGAACGTAATCGCGACCCCGCACCTGGGCGCATCCACGCACGAGGCCCAGAACCGCGTCGCACTGTCGATCGCGCGACAGATCCGCGATTTCCTGAACTCCGGCGCGAAATTCGGTGCGGTCAACTGAACCGGCCCGTTTGATTCCCTCTTCCAGATGGCGAAACGATGACTGATTGTCTGACGATTGTTGGTGTGCAGTGGGGTGACGAGGGCAAGGGCAAGATTACAGACCTGCTGGCAGACCGCGCCGACATCGTTGCCCGCTACCAGGGGGGCGCAAACGCCGGCCACACGGTCGTTGTCGGGGGACGGAAAATCGTCCTGCACCAGATCCCGTCCGGCATCCTCAATTCACGGTCGCTGTGCGTGATCGGCCCCGCCGTGGTCCTCGATCCGTTCACAATCATGGCGGAAATGCGTGAACTTACGGACGCAGGGTGGGACGTCGGCCCCGGCCGGCTGCGGATCAGCCGTTCCGCGCATGTCGTCATGCCTTACCACAAGACGCTCGACAGCCTGCGCGAGGCTGCCCGTGCCAAGGGAAAAATCGGCACCACAGGTCGCGGCATCGGCCCGGCATACGAGGACCTGGTGTCCCGCGCCGGAATCAGGCTGCACGATTTCTGCGACCCGTCCCTGCTGCGCGATCGCCTGGAATCGCTGCTCCCCGAACGTAACGCCGTAATTTCGTTCTTCGGCGGTACGCCGGTCACCATCGACCAGATGCTGGAATGGGCCGCGCCGCTCGCCAGGACACTGGCCCCGTACCAGTCGGACACCGGCAAAATCATCTCCGACAGTTTTGGCGCCGGCGGACGCGTCCTGTTCGAATCGGCCCAGGGTACCCTCCTGGACATAATCCACGGGACGTATCCGTATGTCACCTCGTCCTATACTGCCGCCACGGCCGCTTTCCCGCTGTCGGGCGTTGGCTTCCGACGCGACGCCGGCGTCCTGGCAGTGGTCAAGGCATACACGACCCGCGTCGGCGAGGGGCCATTCCCCACCGAGGATTTCGGTTCCTTCGGCCAGGCCCTTCGCGAACGCGGCCATGAATTCGGCGCGACAACCGGCCGGCCCAGGCGGTGCGGCGCACTTGATCTGCCCGCCCTGCGATACACGTTCCGCATCAACGGCGTTACATCGATCGCGCTGACGAAAATGGACGTACTGTCCGGCATGGCATCGTTCCCGGTCTGCGTCGGGTACCGGACCGCCGCCGGCGACATCGTCAACGAACTGACGTCCGATAACTTCATGGACGGGACGCCCGTATACGAGGAATGGACCGGCTGGACTCAAGACATACATTCCGCCGGATCGCTCGCCGAACTGCCCGCGGCCTGCCGCAACTTCATTGCCCGCCTCGAATTCGAGCTGGGCGTGCCTGTTGATATCGTTTCGACGGCGCCCGATCGGGAGGCGACCATAATGGTGCGTGACATCTGGTGATTTGCGCTATTTCAGGCCTGGCCCCCCGCACGAACTTGTCCGTCCTTCCCACTTCCCTGATACAATGTTTGTCAGCATCTGTCAGAAAGGTACGGTGTTGGATTCGGGTGACCATCTCAACAGCGACTTGAGCCGGCTGCAGACGACTTCGCCGGGCCATATACTGTCGACGTTCCGACTTCTGATTGTGGCCGGCAGCGCCATCAGTACCCGCCTGAACGCCATTCTGTCCCCGTTCGGTTACCACGTCACGGTCGCCGACGACATGACCACGGCAATTCACGCGATATCGCTGGTCGCGCCGGATCTCGTGATAATCGCATCGAACCTGGAAAACAATGGCAGCTATAACGTGCTGCGCTGCATCCGCACCGATCGCAGCACGCAGCAGATGCCGGTACTGATGTACCTTGAACGTCCGGACTCGGAACTTGAGGTGCGTGCCTTCCAGTACGGCGTCGACGAAGTCGTCAGCGCCCAGTCCCAGGACATCGCGATCAGGGCGCGGGTACGCGTTCTGCTTCGAATCTCGGCATACAGGCGGCGCATCGAAAACGAAAAACGCCGACTTGAACTGAGGGTCCAGGAACGCACGAAGGAACTGATGGAAATCACGTTTTCCACAGTGGCCGCGCTGGAAAAGGCCGCCGAATATTCCGACCACGAAACCGGCCAGCATATGACGCGGGTGGCCGAATATTCGTGCAT
>CAYYCO010000112.1:0-4820 GCA_964470365.1 uncultured Anaeromyxobacteraceae bacterium
CGCCCCGGGCTGACAGATGGCCGGCCTCGCTGCGCTCGGACGGGGAAATCGGGTGGCGTGCGACGTTGTCACAGGGCTCACGCCCTGGGCTCGCACATGGCGGGCCTCCCTTCGGTCGGGCCGGAGGGAGGCCTGCCATGCCTTGTCAAGCCTGCGGAAAGCTGATAGATTCCCCCGGCCCTCGTGGGTTTGAAACCGGTTCGATCGAACAAGGAGCTTCTGGATGAAAGTCGAACATGAAGATCTCGGCGGACTGAAACACCGCATATCCGTTACCGTTGACAAGGAAGGCTTCGACCGCGAACGCCGCAAGCTGGCCCGCAGGTACGCGACCCAGGTGCGCGTCCCCGGCTTCCGGCCCGGACATGCACCGCTGGACCTGGTACTGAAATCGATCGGTCCCAGGCTCGAATACGAAGTGCGTGAAAACCTGATTTCCGAAACCTTCGCCGGCGCCATCGAACAGTTCAATTTGAAACCGTCGACCGAACCGAAATTCGACCTGGTTCACGACGAAGCCGATTCGATATCGTTCACGGCCGAAATCGAGGTCTTCCCGGAAATCGAAGTCAAGGACTACCTGGAGGTCGAGGTGACCGCCCCGTTCATCCCCGAGGTGGACGACGCCGCCGTGGAAGACCGTATCGAAAGCCTTCTGAAATCATTGTCCCGTTATGAAGAAAAGACTGGCGATTGCGTGGTCGACCTGGAAGACATGGCCGAGGCGGAGGTTGCGATATTCAACGCCGATACCGGCGATGAACTGAAGGCGTCGCACAGCACCCGGATCGTTGCCGGGTCGGACGACGAACCGCTCGAGGGCATCGGCCGCCAGATCCTCGGCATGAAGGTCGGCGAATCGAAGACGATCACCGCCCCGATCGGCCGGATTGCCGCGCGCGGCCTGAAAATGGAAGCAGAACAGGTCGGCAGGGTCCGCGCCGAAGTGAAGATCGAAAAGATCCGCTTCCGCAAGCGCCCCGAACTCGATGCCGAATTCGTCCGGCAGCACGCCGACGTGGAAACCGTCGACGAATTCCGCGCCCTGCTCCGCAAACAGCTTGAAGAACAGCGCGCCGCGAAACTGACCGAGGAAACCGAGGAACTCGTGCTTTCCAGGATCTGTGAAAACAACCCGTTCGAAATCGGCGAAAGAACTGTTGAACGCCTGGCTGAAATGGCCGAAAAGGAGGCGCGCGACAGGGTGCTCCAGCAGATTCCGGAAGAAAAACGCGCGGAACTGGCGAAAAACTTCGATCTCGGCGTTCCGCGCGAACAATCTCTGGTCGAGGCGAGACGAAACCTGACCAGATCGATTATCCTTGAGGCAATCGCCGACAAGGAAGGGATCCAGGTGACGGATGCCGATATCGAGGCCAGGCTGCAGGAAACGGCTGATGCCTATGGTATGCCGCTGCCGAAAATCAAGGCGGTGTTCGGCGAGGAACGCCTGGATCAGCTCGCGCGGCAGCTCCGCGTCGGAAAGACGATGGATCTCCTGACAAAAAACGCGGTGGTCAGGCCGGCGGACGCCCCGGCGGCGGACGCTGACGCGAAAAAGCCGGTGAAAAAGGCGACGAAGCCGAAAAAGGCCGCGGAAGATGCCCCGGCAGAGGCTGCCGCGGAAGCGCCGGCCGGGGAAGCCCCGGCGGACGAAAAGAAGCCGCCCCGCAAGGCGGCGAAGCCGAAAAAGGCCGCGGAAGCGACCGAAACGAAGGTCGAAGAATAAACATGTGGTGGGTCCCGACAGTCATCGAACACACGGCGCGCGGGGAACGGGAATGGACCGTGTTTTCACGCCTGCTGAAGGATCGGATCATATTTCTGGGCTGGGAAATCGACGACAACCTGGCCAGCGTGGTAATCGCCCAGCTGCTGTACCTGGAATCGGAAGACCCGGACAAGGAAGTATTCCTGTACATCAATTCGCCGGGGGGCAACGTCCATTCGACGCTGGCGATCTATGACACGATGAAGTACGTGAAGTGCCCTGTTTCAACGATCTGCATCGGCCAGGCGTCCAGCATGTCGGCACTGCTGCTTGCCGCCGGCACGCCGGGAAAACGCCGCGCGCTGCCCCATTCCAGGATCCTGCTGTACCAGCCGCTGGGATCCTTTTCCGGACAGGCGACCGACGTCGACATCAGGACGCGCGAAATACTCTTCCTGAAAAACCAGGTTGTTCAGATGCTTGCGCTGCACACCGGGCGAAGCGTCGAACAGATATTGAAGGACTCGGACCGGGAACACTTCATGGGTCCCGAACAGGCCCTGGAGTACGGACTGATTGATGAGGTCATCAACCGGAACGACCCGGCTGGTGGACGCCAGCCTTAGCCGGCGCCCGGAATAATCGGAAATCTGGAGGGGAAACAAATGAAGAAGCTGCTCACGTTCGTCGCCGTCGTGACTTGCGCGACCGCCCTGGCCGGCTGCAAGGAAAAGGTTCCGTCGCCGACCGAGGCTTTCAAGGCATGGCTGAAGGCCATCGAGGTCTGCGACGTCGAGGCCATCAAGGCCGGCCTCACCGAGGAAACCGTGACCCAGTTCACGCAGATGGGCGAACAGATGAAAAAGTTCACCCAGGACCCGAACGCGAAGCCCGAAGATCTCGACATCTTCAGGCAGATGTGCAAGGCGTTCAAAAAGACCGCCGAAGTCAAGGATTTCACTGAAGAAATCAATGGCGACGAGGCCCGCGTGAAGTTCGTGACCAACGAAAAGGAAAACTCCGCCCCGATGCTCCGCACCGAAAAGGGCTGGAAGCTGGACCTCGCCCGCATGATGCGCGAAGCCTTTGAGGCCCAGATGGAAAAGATGAAGATCCAGGCTGAAACCGCCCCCGCGCCGGCCCCGGCACCGGAAGCCGCCCCGGCCCAGCAGCCGGCAGCCGCGGAAAACCAGGGCGCCCAGCCCGGTACCGCCCCGGCCGCCGTGGACATCCCGAAGGCCGTTGCCCCGCCGCCGGCCCCGAACAGCGCCGCTGCCGCCGTGGCCCCGACCCGTTTCAATCCCGCTGTGGCCCAGCCCTCCAACCAGGTCCAGATGAACCTGCCGCAGCGTGTCAACGTCCCGGTGAATGCCCCGGTCCGCACGACCGGTGCTGCCCCCGCGACCACGACGCCCAAGACGACGCAGTCCGCGACCTCCGCGCCGGTTCAGGCCCCCGCGACCGCCCCGACCCAGGCCCCGGCCGGTAAGTAATCGACATCGATTCCACAAAACCAGTCCCACTGACCCGGTGTTCCACCAGTCAAGGCATCGGAATGTCCGGTCACAGCCGCGGGGCGCTGTCGACGCTCATGCCGACGCCTTGCGAAAACGCATCCGGTATTGATTGCTGGACTGTTAACGGAACGTGATTGCGGCGGCAGGGCTGGATTACTTTTCTTCGATTTCGGCGTCGATGACCTCGCCTTCGGGTGCGCCGGACTGGGACGATTCGGCGCCGGGCGTCGGCCCGGGCTGGGACGAGGCCGCCTGGTACATCTTTTCGGCCATCTTGTGCGATGCCGCCATGACGTCGTCCAGCGCCCGGGCGATTGCGGCCTGGTCGTTGTTTTTCAGAGCGTCCCTGGCCTTTTCCAGTTCCCGTTCCACGTCGTTGAGGTCGCCGACAGGGATCTTGTCGCGGTTTTCCTTGATCAGCTTTTCAGTCTGGTAAACCAACGTATCCAGCTTGTTGCGGGTTTCGACCTCTTCACGCCGCTTGTGATCCTCCGCCTCGTTGCGGGCGGCATCGTCGACCATCCGTTTGATGTCCGATTCAGTCAGGCCGGACGATGCGGTAACGGTAATCTTCTGTTCCCGGTTCGTCGCCTTGTCCTTTGCGGACACATTCAGGATGCCGTTTGCATCGATGTCGAACGTCACCTCGACCTGAGGAATGCCGCGCGGGGCAGGCGGAATCCCATCCAGGATGAATTTCCCGAGCGTCCTGTTGCCGGCCGCCATGTCACGTTCACCCTGAAGGACATGGATTTCCACGCTGGTCTGGCCATCGGCCGCGGTCGAGAAGGTTTCCTGTTTCCGGGTGGGAATCGTAGTGTTCCGGTCGATGAGTTTCGTCATGACGCCACCCAGGGTTTCAATGCCCAGGCTGAGCGGAGTCACGTCCAGAAGAAGCATGTCCTTGACCTCGCCGGTAAGGACCGCGCCCTGAATGGCGGCGCCGACCGCGACGACTTCGTCCGGGTTGACGCTGCGGTTGGGTTCGCGCCCGAAGAATTCCCTGACCCGCTGCTGGACCAGCGGAATGCGGGTCGAGCCGCCGACGAGGATGACTTCGTCAATCTGGGATGCCTTCAGGCCGGCATCTTCCAGAGCCTTACGGCACGGCTCAATCGACCTGTCGACAAGGTCGGCCATCAGCTGTTCCAGTTTCGCCCGGCTGATCCTGATGTTCATGTGACGCGGCCCCGACTGATCCGCCGTGAGGAACGGCAGGTTCACTTCGGTTTCCATCATCGCGGAGAGTTCGACCTTCGCCTTTTCGGCCGCGTCCTTGAGCCGCTGCAGAACCATTTTGTCGCTGCTGACGTCGATGCCGCTTTCCTTCCTGAATTCGTCGATCAGGAATTCGATGACGCGCTGGTCGATGTTGTCGCCACCCAGGTGCGTGTCGCCATTGGTGGACTTGACCTCGACGACGTTGTCGCCGACCTCGAGAATCGAGATGTCGAACGTGCCGCCGCCGAAGTCGTAAACGGCGATGATCTGATCCTTTTTCTTGTCCATTCCGTAGGCCAGCGCGGCCGCGGTGGGTTCGTTGATGATGCGCTTGACTTCCAGGCCGGCGATGCGGCCGGCGTCCTTGGTGG
>CAYYCO010000113.1:0-4634 GCA_964470365.1 uncultured Anaeromyxobacteraceae bacterium
CCGGCCCGGGACGCGATGGCGGACGCGGATGCCATCCACGATTCGACCGTGGCGGAAACATCCATTGACGGCGGACGGGACACCGGTGCCGCGGCGGCAACCGGCGGCTGTTCTGCAGGCCCGGGCGGCGCATTGCCGGTTGCCGTGCTTCTGGCCGTATTTTCGATGACTTGCGCGATGGGCGGCCGCGTTGCGCGGCGGCGTCGCTGAACGGCGTCAGCGGCGCGGAATCGACAGTATCCTGCGGGCATCTTCGGGCGTTGCAATCGGCACGCCGGCCTCGTCGGCCATCCTCCTGACTTCCCTGACCAGCTCCCACGACCCCTTCGCCAGGACACCGCGGCTGATGAAGCTGTTATCCTCGAGACCGACCCTGACATGACCGCCGCCGGCAATCGCGGCGCGGGCCAGCGGGATTTCGAACCGGCCGACGCCGGCGACCATCCAGGTCGCCTCCGCGGGGATTATCGACTTCATGAAATCGAGGCGGTCATCGGTGCCGGTCATGGCGCCGGGGACCCCGAGGACGAAGTCGAAGTGCAGGGGCGCGGGAATGACGCCGTCTTTCGCCAGACGCAGCGCGTTGTCGACAAAACCCGCGTCAAATGCCTCGATTTCCATCCTGACCCCGTTCGCCGCGGCCTTCGCCGCGATCGACCTGATCATCGGAAAAGAGTTTTCAAACACCTCGTCGCCGAAATTGCACGTTCCCGTGGTCAGCGTGCAGAATTCCGGACGCAGGTCCAGCGGCTGGGTGCGTTCTTCCACGGTCATGCCCACCGCCCCGCCGGTCGAAGTCTGGATGATGACGTCGGGCGCCGCAGCCCTGATGGCGGCGATGGCAGCCCGGAAGGTTTCCCGATCCTGGGTCGGCGTGCCGTCCGGCTTCCTGACGTGAAGGTGGATGACGCGGGCGCCCTCCTCGAAGCACCTGGCGGCCTCGACCGCCAGCTCGTCGGCGGAATAGGGCACCGCCGGATTCTGGTTTTTCATCGTTTCGGCGCCGCATATCGCGGCCGTGATCACGAGCGGTTCGCGCGCCATTTCAGACCTCCTTCCGGCCGAAACGCTGGAATTCGAGCGGCACGACACAGGTCCCGGACGCCCTGCAGACCAGCACCGGTTCGCGCAGGACGTCGGCGACGCTCGGGGTCGCCGGGTCGCGCGACGCGGCGATCACCTTGTACGCCTCGAACTGCATCGCGCGCGATGTCCTGCCGGTCCGAGTGATTCGGCCCCTGGCCTCGATGTAGTCCCCCGCATACACCGGAGCGAGGAATTCCACCGAATCGTATGCCCTGAAAAGGCCCTCGTCGCCGTCAAGCCTGATGAGCAGTTCCGTGGCCACATCGCCGAAAAGGCCCAGCATCCTTGCCCCGTCAACCAGCTCGCCGCCGTAATGCGCCTCGTGAGCGCTCATCCTCAACCTGATGACCACGTCGTCGTTGTTTGTATCGCACATGGGTAATCTCCATTCCCGACCGGACAACAATGCCCGAAATCCTTTCGTCCATCAAGTGCGGGGGCAACGACGGAGAACAGTTGCTACTAGCGGGAGGGGGTTGCGATGCAGACGATTGACAGGCCGACCGGGCGTTTCCCCATGCGCTTCTCGACGCCCAGCAATATCGGCGAAAGCAGTTCGTAAAGCCCGAGTTGCCCCGCGGGAAGACGCTGACGCTTGAGGATCGGGCCGTTGATAAACCAACCCAGCACGCCCGCCATATTGAGTCTGAAGGATTCTTCCACCGTCCAGCCCGTTTTTTCCAGCAACGCGCGCAGTTCGTCGGCGTCATATCGCCGGTAGTGGCCGAGGTTCCTGTCGAGGTCCGAATAGAGTCCGTGGTACGCAGGCACAAGGAGCAGGAGACGTCCCCGGCGCGACTCGAGTATGCGCCGCATGTTGACCAGGGCAGCCTCCTGATCGTCGACGTGCTCCAGGACGTTCAGGCACACGATGGTGTCGTAACCGTGCTCGATCATGCCGGCCGGCGGTTCTTCCGCGATGTCCCAGGTCACCGCATCGAACCCGTCATACGCGCCGAACTGGGCCTTAAGCCTGTCAACGCTGTCCGGGTTGCAGTCCGTGGCCATGACGGCCCCCCTGGCCAGCAGGAACCGCGTGATGTTGCCCGTACCGGCCCCGGCCTCAAGTATGCGCGACCCGCACCACTTCGAAATCGAGTCGAACAGGTACTGGTTGAACCTTTCCAGGGCGTTCATCTTGGACAGCGTTTCCTCGACCACGCCGCCCTTGACGTAGTCGCTGTCGAGCAGCGAGTACCTCACGATGCTGTACAGCGCCTCGAACCCGTCCTTCATGCCGATTTTCTTGCCTTCGGCGTACGAACGGCCGCTGTACGTGATCGGCACCTCGTATATCCGGTACCGCATCTTGGCCAGCTTCGCCGTCATTTCCGGTTCGATCCCGAACCGCTCCGACTTCAGGTTCAAACCCTTGATGACGTCGGCACGGAAGACCTTGTAGCAGGTTTCCATGTCGGTCAGGTTCAGGTCGGTAAGCATGTTCGAAAGGAACGTGAGGAACTGGTTGCCCACCGAATGCCAGAACAGCAGCACGCGCCTGGTTTCGCCGGCAAACCGCGACCCGTAGACCACGTCCGCGCGTCCGTCCAGAAGGGGCACCAGGAGTTTCGGGTACTCGTTCGGGTCGTACTCGAGGTCGGCGTCCTGGATGATGACGAAATCGCCCTCGACAGCGGCAAACCCGGTGCGCAGGGCAGCGCCCTTGCCACGGTTGACATCGTGGTACAGGGTCTTCATCGACGCCTGTCGGATCCTGGCCTGCGAAACGCCTGATTCGGCCATCCGAACCCGCCAGCCGTCATTTTCGAAACTGCGTATGAGATCCCTGGTGCCGTCGGTCGAAAAATCGTCGACAAGGATGATTTCCTTACGCAGTCCCTTCAGGTCGACTTCAATGACCCTCGCCAGCAGGGCGGAAAGGGTTCTACGTTCGTTATAAACCGGGATGACTATCGAAAGCGTCTGCATCTTTTCCCCCGCCGATGCCGTCTTCACCGGCCCTCCGGCCCCCTGGAGTCGCCCCCGCCATGTGCCTGACCGCCCCTTCCATGACCGCCGTGCCGGCCGCGACCGCCGCCCTGATGCCCCTGGTGACCGTCCTGGCGCGGCCGGTCGTCCCGCCGGGGCTGCTGCGACTGATCGCGCTGCCCCTGCGGCCTTCCCTGGCGCGGCCTGTCCTGATGCGCCGGACGCCGCTCGGATTCGCCGTCGTCCTCGCCGAACTGCAATGGATCGGACAGGAATTCCATCGCCCAGCAGTCATCCGCGCCAAGCTGCCTGACCAGGTCGGCCTGGCTGGACACGTCTTCAAGAACCAGCGTTGCGGCCGACCCGATTTCGCCCGGCCCGGGCTCGCGCCGGCCCGTGCCGCCGAATCCCTTGAGACGAAGCTGGGACGCGGCCTCCTGGGCCATGTTGTTGCGCCAGGGATCGCGGCCGGCGTTCGCAACCTCGATGCCCGAAATGTCGTCCAGATCGTACACGCCGTCCATGAACGTTGCGCCGTCGCTGCGATCGTATGGATGGGCCGCGAACATCACGCCGCCGTTGTCCTTGAAGAAGGCGATGATTTCCTCCATCGTGCGTCCCGTCGGCAATTCGCCCCGCAGCTGCAACGGATCGGCAGGAATCCAGACCAGCCTGCCGCGCGGCAGCGAGAACTCGACCCCGAAAAACACGGCCAGGCCACCGGACATGGCCGATATCCGCTCGATCGGCGGCGCGCTGTCCACCCCGACCAGGCAGGCGCCGTCAAGACCGGCGCCCCGGCAGGCTTCCAGCACCCTGCCTATGACCTCGTCCGTCATCGACGACGGAATGCACACATGAAGATCGACAACCATCCGAAAATCCCCCGGTGTCCGCGACCGGGCCGTGCGACGGCCGGTCAGGACGCAACTATGTTCACAACCTTCCCGGGCACGACGATCACCTTCCTGATCGTTTTGCCCTCCAGGTGTCTCGCCACGTTTTCGCTGGCGAGCGCCAGCGCCTTGACGCTTTCTTCGTCGGCGCCGACTGCGGCCTCGACCGTGCCGCGCACCTTGCCATTTACCAGCACCGCCAGTTCGACCCGATCCTCGACGCAGAGCGCCTCGTCCCAGACCGGCCACTGGCATCCACATATCGACGGGGCATGGCCCATCTGTTCCCAGAGTTCCTCGCAGACGTGAGGCGCGAACGGCGAAAGCATCAGGACAAGGGGCTCGGCAACCGCGCGGTACCTGGCGGGCGCCTTGCCAGCCTCGTTCAGCAGCGTCATCATCTGCGCCAGCGCCGTGTTGTACCTGATCTTTTCGATGTCTTCCGTCACCTTGCGGATCGTCTGGTGCAGCACCCGCGTCAGTTCGGCCGGCGGCGCGCCGTCGTCCAGCTTGCCGGTGCAGTAACGCCACGTCCTGTCCAGGAACCGCTTCGTGCCGACCACGCCGCGCGTCGTCCACGGCTTGACCACTTCCAGCGGCCCCATGAACATCTCGTAAAGGCGCATGGCGTCCGCGCCGAATTCACGCACCACGTCGTCAGGGTTGACGACGTTGCCGCGCGACTTGGACATCTTCTGGCCGTCCTCGCCCAGAATCAGTCCC
>CAYYCO010000114.1:0-4625 GCA_964470365.1 uncultured Anaeromyxobacteraceae bacterium
GGCAGCACAGCCCTCCGCATTCGCTCCGGACTGGCAGTCCCGCCTGGAACGCCCCACCATCGTTCCGGAAGGCCCGACCGGAGGGAGGGGCACCAACCGTCAGCCCGGGTATCACATGCGCATTTTGCGATTCCCCTTCCGGCCCGTCCCGGAACATAATCGCGCCATGAAACGCGTTGCCGCCAGATTCGCGCCGTTCGTCGTCGTTTTCGCGTTCGCGGTGCTGCCGTGGATGGGGACGCTGGATTATCCTTTCGTGTTCGACGACAACATGGCGGTCGTCAACAACCCGCTGCTGAAGTCGTCGCGCGTCACCGTCGACCGCATATTCACGTCCACCGGCTGGGGCGACGTGGCCGAATACCATCACGTGGCCAATTACCGACCGCTGTCGCTGCTGACCGTGGCCGCGACCCGCGTGATCGCCGGGCTTGATCCCGTCCCCTTCAGGGTCACGAACGTCCTTATATACGCGGCGGCGTGCCTGCTGCTGCTGACGCTCATGCTGGAACTTGGCGTCCGTCCGGCCGTCGCGACGATCGCCGCTTCCTGGTTCGCAATGCATGGCACGCACGTCGAAGCCGTCATGTTCATCGTGAACCGCGAAATACTGCTGGCCACGATGTTCTACCTGATCGGCCTGTTGATCGTGGTACGGCGCAGCGGCTTTGCCGCCGGCCCGTCCAACTGGGGCGCCGGTTCGCTGGTCGCCCTGGGCCTGGTGGCGCTGGCCGGTATGCTGTGCAAGGAATCCGCCGTCACGATGCCGTTCGCGGCCGCCGCCGTCGCGCTGGTTTCCCGGCCCGCGGGCGTGACCGTCCGCCAACGCCTGGCCCCGGTTGCGGTGCTGGCCGCATCGGTCGCCGCTTACTTCGCAATCCGTTTCGCCGCCCTGGGCAAAATCACGGCGGCGGTCATCCCCTGGCAGGACAACCCCCTGGTGCTTGCCGACACGCCCGCCCGCCTGGCCGGTTCCATGAAGATCCTGGTCGAGGCGGCACGGCTGCTGATCGCCCCGTTCAACATGACGGTCGATTACAGCTTCGACGTGCTCGGCCTGCCCGGGCCGCCCCCCGGAGCCCCGCCAGCGACGATCGTGCTTGGATTGACGATACTGCTGGCGGTCGCGGCCCTGATCGTCGTACTGATTCGCCGCCGCTCGCCCGCCTGGGTCGGCCTGTTCGTCATGGCGCTGACATACGGCCTGGTTTCGTCAATCGTATTTCCCAGCTGGATCATCCTTGGCGAACGCCTGCTGACGGAGCCGTCCGCAGGGTTGGCGATCGCACTTGCCGCGGGCGTGGATTACGCCGTAACCGTACTGTCGACACGCCCGTGGCAGCGCCGGATCGCGCTGGCGACCTGCGCGTTTTTCGTGGCGTGGGCCGCGCTGCAGGGGCTGCTGACCATGGATCGTATCCCCGATTACCGGACGGCGGAATCGCTGTTCCAGTCATCTCTGGCCAACCGTCCGAACAGCACCCGCCTGCTTTCGAACGTCGGCCAGGTGATGATGGACCAGGGCCGATGGGCCGAGGCGGAACCGTACTTCCGGTCGGCCATCCGCATCGATCCGGCCAACGCGGAGGCGCACAACAACCTGGGACTGGTCCTGGCCAACGCCGGAAGTCCGGCCGCCGGCGCCGCCGAACTGATGGAGGCACTGCGGCACCGCCCGAACATGCCTGCCGCCCTGACCAACCTCTGCATACTGCTGGTCAATCACGACGACTACGCGTCCGCCCTGCCGTTCTGCGAAAAGGCTTCGCAGCGCGGCGGCGACGTGGCGGCGCAGCTCGAGCGAATCAAATCCGCGACGCCTGACGACTGATTCGGCAATACCGGGGAAGGCGGACTGGCATCACTTCATGTGGGGAATATTCATCGCATGGCGGCGTGCAGCCTCCACCGCCTCGTCATACCCGGCATCGACATGCCTGAAAACGCCCGTCGCCGGGTCGCCGCGCAGCACCCTTTCCAGCTTGGCGGCCTGCGCGTCGGTACCGTCCGCGACAATTACGACGCCGGCGTGAATCGAATACCCGATGCCGACACCGCCGCCGTGATGGATCGACACCCACGTGGCGCCGTTCGAGGCGTTCAGCATCGCGTTCAGCAGCGGCCAGTCGGCCACCACATCCGATCCGTCCTTCATCGATTCGGTTTCACGGTGCGGCGAAGCGACCGATCCCGAATCCAGGTGGTCACGCCCGATGACAATGGGGGCCTTGACCCTGCCGGTCCGCACCAGTTCGTTGAACGCCAGGCCGGCGCGATCGCGGTCGCCGTATCCCAGCCAGCAGATTCGTGAGGGCAGGCCCTGGAACGCCACCTTGCGCCGGGCCATTTCGACCCACCTGACAAGCCCCTCGTCATCGGGGAACATTTCCAGCATCAGGTCGTCCGTCGCAGCGATATCGGCGGGATCACCCGAAAGCGCGACCCACCGGAAAGGTCCCTTCCCCTCGCAGAAAAGCGGCCTGATGTACGCCGGAACGAACCCCGGAAACGAGTATGCCTCGCCGAGGCCGGCCCTGAACGCCTGCGTCCTGATATTGTTGCCGTAATCGAACGCGTGCGCCCCCATTTCCTGCAGGTCGATCATCGCCCGTACATGGCGCACTACCGCGTCGGACGCCAGTTCCTGGTAACGTGCCGGATCGTCGCGCCGCAGTTTCAGCGCGTCGTCGTACGAAACCTGATCTGGAACGTAGCCGTTCAGCATGTCGTGCGCCGAAGTCTGGTCGGTCACCAGGTCGGGCACCACGCCGCGCCGCGCCAGTTCGGGGAAAACCGTCGCGCAGTTGCCCAGCAGCCCGATCGACAGTGGCCGTTTTTCGGCCACCGCGCGCGTCGCCCTGGCCAGTGCATCGTCAAGGCTGTCGGTCCATTCATCGAGGTATCGCGTTTCAATCCGGCGCTGGATCCGGTGTCGGTCGACCTCCACGCACAGCGCCACGCCGCCCGCCATCGTGACCGCCAGCGGCTGGGCGCCACCCATGCCGCCGAGGCCGCCGGTCAGCACCAGCCGCCCGGACAGGTCGGATCCGAAATGCTTGCGCCCTGCTGCCATGAACGTTTCGTACGTACCCTGCAGGATGCCCTGGGTGCCGATGTATATCCACGACCCCGCCGTCATCTGGCCGTACATCATCAGGCCCATGCGGTCCAGTTCACGGAATTTTTCCCACGTCGCGTACGCCGGTACCATGTTCGAATTAGCTATCAGCACGCGCGGGGCGTCGGCATGCGTCCTGATTACGCCGACAGCCTTTCCCGACTGTACCAGCAGGGTTTCGTCGTTTTCGAGATCCACCAGCGCGCGGTCGATCTTTTCGTAACAGTCCCAGTTGCGCGCGGCCTTGCCGATGCCGCCGTACACGACCAGTTCATCAGGCTTTTCCGCCACGTCCGGATGCAGATTATTGTGCAGCATCCGGCGGGCCGCCTCCTGCTGCCATCCCTTGCATGACAGCGAAGTCCCGGAAAATTGTTCAACCCTCGACATTCAAGCCTCCGTTTTCACCGAACACATGTCCCATGTGCCTTATCCGATCCACCGGGCAGCGCCGCCTGACAATCACCGACGCGTACCCGACGACGGACGACGGATCGCCCGTCATATCCATGCTGGTCGCGTACGCCGCGGTTTCGGCGTATGCAGCGCCCAGTTCCATCGCAGCCAGCATCATTACCACGACGGGCGTCATTCCGCACATGGTCAGATGATGTTCAACGACGGCCCCGTACAGTCCGGCCGGGTCCATCGCCTCGATCCGGTCAAGCGCCATGCGGTCCCTGCGAATGGCGATCCTGAACGGATCCCCGTGGTTCATGTCGGAACTGGCGACGATCAGGACCGGTCCCATGTCGTGGTCGACCGCGCGTATGGCGGCGGCAATTGACGATGCGACACGCCTGCATTCCGCCAGGGACAGCATACGCAGGCAGACCGGCGTGACAAGTGCCGAAGGATTCAGGACCTGGACGAACGGCAGGACTGCCTCGATCGAGTGTTCTTCCTCGTGGGCGGCGTCGTCCGTGACGATTATCGAATCCGTGGCAACCAGGGCGCGGCACATGTCGAGATCCACGGCGACGTCGCCCGCCGGTGTCGTAAAAACCGGCCCCGAAGCAACGGCGACCGAGCCGCCGAGGCCGGTATGGTTCGGCCCCATCACAATCACGCGTGACGGCACCGGCACCCTTTCCCACACCGCCGCCGCGACCCTGCCGCAGTAATCCAGCGATGCGTGGGGCACCATGACGCCGAACACGTCGTTCCCGCAACCGGCGGCGGGCGCGACCGGAACCAGTTCCCTGATCACCGACGACAGCATGGCCGGCGACGACGGGAAATACTGTCCTGACGTCACGGAACGCCTTTCCATGAAACAATCCGGCATGAGCCGGCCTGAATATACAGAACGGCGCAGGCGGGCGCGAAAAATTTTCGGTTTTGCGGAGAGAGAGGGAGTCGAACCCCCGGTAGGCTGACGCCTACGGCTGATTTCGAGTCAGCTGCCATCGACCACTCGGCCATCTCTCCAGTTTTCAAACAGTATCGGAACCGGACCGGCGGAGAGAGGGGGATTCGAACCCTCGGAGGCTTTTGACCTCACACG
>CAYYCO010000115.1:0-4436 GCA_964470365.1 uncultured Anaeromyxobacteraceae bacterium
GTCAGTTCCATGATCGGTTCAAGGATGATCGGGGTGCAAGCCTTGACGGCGGCCTTGAAACCGCGCGAACCGGCCATTTCGAACGAACGCGCGTCGGAATCGACGTCGTGGTACTTGCCGTCGATCAGCCTGACCTTTATGTCCACGGCCGGGTAACCGGCGACAACGCCGCGGGCCATGCAGTCTTCCATACCCTTCTTGATCGGCGGGATGAACTGTTTCGGGATCGAACCGCCGAAGATGGCGTCTTCGAATTCGAAACCGCCGCCGCGGACGTTGGGCATCATGTCGATGTAACACACGCCGAACTGGCCGCGACCGCCGGACTGCTTCTTGTGTTTGCCTTCAACGTTTTTCGCGGACCCGCGGATCGTTTCGCGGTACGGAATGCGCGGCAGCTTCAGTTCCACGTCGACGTTGAACTTGTTTTTCAGCTTGTCGACGGCGGACTGGACGTGGACCTGGCCCAGGCCGCTGACCAGGAATTCCTTCGATTCTTCATCGCGGGACAGGCGCAGGCCCGGGTCCTCTTCGACGATCTTCTGGATGGCGGCGGACAGCTTGTCCTCGTCGCTGGTATTCCGCGGCTTGACGGCGAAGGATATGCACGGCGCCGGCAGCGGCGGCAGCACCAGGGTGCCCATGCCGTCTTCAGCGCCGATGGTGTGCTGGGAATTGGTTTCCTTCAGCTTCACGACCGCGACCACATCGCCGCATACGGCCGTGTCGACCTGTTCCTGCTTCTTGCCAAGCAGCTTGACGATTGAACCGAAGCGTTCCTTTGCCCCGGTTGTCAGGTTCACGAACTGGCCGTCCTGCGCGATGGAACCGGACGCCACGCGGAAAACGCTGATGCGGCCGGCCTGCAGGTCGACGATGCTTTTGAAGACGTAACCAAGGAATTTGCCGTTCGGGTCGACGACCAGTTCCGTTTCGGTGTCGCCCTTCACAACCTTGAATCCCTTGCGATCAAGCGGCGACGGCCCGTGGTTGGTGATGATGTTCATCAGGAAATCGACGCCCATGCAGGTCAGCGCGTTTACCGGGACAACCGGGATCACACCGGCCTTTTTGAAGCCGACGGTCAGGGCGGTACGAAGATCTTCGGACGAAAGCTCGCCTTCGCCGAAGTATTTTTCCATCAGTTCGTCGTCCTGTTCAGCCAGCTTTTCGACCAGGGGTTCTTTCGCCTCGGCGGCCACCGGCGCGATCGCGGCCGGGATGTCGCCCTTGACGCCGTTCATCGGGTCCGCGTAAGTCCACGCGCAGTCGCCGATCAGGTCGGCAATGCCCTTGAAGTTCGATTCAGATCCGGTCGGCACGGCCATCGGGACGACCGAGTTGCCGTACAGGCGCTGCAGGTCCGCGACGATCTTGTTGAAGTCGGAACGTTCACGATCGACCTTGGTGACGACGACCATCATCGGGATGCCGTTATCGCGCAGCAGTTCGACTGCCTTTTCGGTGCCGACCTGTACGCCGTCCACGGCGCTGACCACGATCAGGCCAAGGTCCGTTCCCATCGTCGCCATGACCGTTTCAGCCGCGAAGTTCGTGTCGCCAGGGACATCGACGATGTTAATCAGGCGCTTGTTCCACTGGGCGTAACCAACGGCCGCGGAAATGGACGAGCGGCGGCGGATTTCCTCGCCGTCGAAGTCGAAATTGGAGTTGCCTTCCTGGACGCTGCACAGCCTGTTTGAAGTCTTTCCAAGGTAAACCATGGCTTCAGCCAGGGTCGTCTTGCCGGAGCCCTGATGCCCGTACAGGCCGATGTTGCGAATCGATCCAGGTTCGAAGGTCTTCATTTTCAATTCCTGTTGAGAACGCCAAATACAGCGCCCGGTTCACGAAACCGGGGCCCCGGAAACACTTCCGGGCGGGTTCTTGTACTAGATCATGGCCGACCTGTCAATGGAACGAGCCTTCCCGGCGGCCATTTTCGAAGCCCCGCTTGACTCCGGCGGCGGCGCTGTTTATGTTCAGCCCCGGAACCGGCGGAAGTTCAAACCTGATGCGGGGTTGTGCGATGTCGAACTACGCGGCTTTCACGGTCACGATCGTGACGACGCTTCCAGCCGACCAGCAGAAATCGCTGTATCTTGCCGAAGGCTGGTGCGACGAACAGGCCGACCCGGCAGACCTTGCCGCGGTGGTCCGCGGGTCGTTCCTGGTGTCGGCGGCGTTTGCTGCCGATGGTTCGCTGGTCGGCATGGCACGCATGATTTCCGACGGCGCTGGCGACGCCTACATCCAGGATGTGGTCGTGCGATCGGATTACAGGGGACGCGGTGTCGGTTCGGCGGTGGTATCGGTGCTTGCCGACGCGGCCCGGCGAAAGGGTATTCGCTGGATCGGACTGGTCGCGGCGCCTGGCATGACGCCCTTTTATGAAAAACTGGGTTTTCGCGAAATGAAGGACCACATTCCGATGCTCATGGCCGTTGACGACGGCCCCACGGTGCGATGATGCCGCGAATCAGCGAATCGCAATTCAGGCCCTTCACGCTGGTTGACAGAAAGACGATCGAACCGTTTTTCCGGCGCGCGCCTCTGGGGCTTTGTGAATATTCATTCGCAGTTCAGTTCTGCTGGCACCCGTACAACGCCAGCATGTGGGCTATCATTGACGGAATGCTGGTCATAAGGTTCACGGTCGACGGCCGGGATCGGTTCGTCTGTCCCGTCGGTGACGGGGATCGACGGCCATTGATCGATGCGCTGATGGACTGGCAGATATCGCACGGAAGCCGGGCCCGCATCGATTTCGTGCCCGGGTCGGTCGCGTGCGGGGCACCTGGTGACGGGCTCGTGGCGCACCACGACCCGGAAAATGACGATTACATTTACCTGGCGTCCGACCTGGCCACCCTGCCCGGCCGGCGCTATGCACAGAAACGGAACCATATCGCTGCGTTGTCGCGGGTGTCCCGATGGTCGGTCGAGCCGCTTGGCGTCGACGCGCCGGTCGGTGCGTTATGCGACTTCGTGACGATGTGGGCTGATGGCCGGGATGCATCTGCCGGGTCGATGATGGCGCACGAATCCGAGGCGATGATTCGTGCCCTGACGAACGCGGGGAATCTGGGCCTGGACGTCTTCACGCTGACCGTTGACGGCGCCTGCGCCGGAATTTCCGTTGGCGAACAGACTGCGCCGGACACATATACGATTCATTTCGAAAAATCGCTGGCCGGCATCCGCGGCGCCTACCAGGCGATCTGCAGCGGCGTCGCAGCCCGGGTGGCCGACAGGTGCATGTGGATTAACCGCGAACAGGACCTGGGGATCGAGGGGCTTCGCAGGACGAAACGTTCATGGAATCCGGCCCGCATGGAAAAATGCCTTACAATCATGCCGTCCGGCCGCACTTGACGTGGTGAACCGATGCTGACGTTCGAACAAATCGCGATAACGATTGACGACCTGCCCGAACTGGTGCGCCCGGCGGTCGCCCCCGATTCACCGCCCGAGCGCAGGCTGCTGCTGGCGCGCGCGTCCGTGCCGATGGAGCCGCCGGACATGCTGGCGACGGTGGCATTTCTGCTGCATGACGCCAACGATCTGGTTTCGTCGGCCGCGCGGACAACGCTGCACGGGATGCCGGCCCAGCTTCTGGCCGAGGCGGTCCGGCGATCCACTTCGGCGGGTGTACTCGACACGGCCGCACGAAACGTTCCGCCCGACCAGGAAGAACTGCTTGAAACGATCGTCCATAACAGATCGACCGACGACGAAACCGTGGCATTCATCGCGCATCGCGGCGAGGGCGCGGTTCTCGACATTATTTCCAAAAACCAGATGCGCCTGCAGCGTTGTCCCAAAATCGTCGAGGCGGTCTATTTCAATCCGAACGCCCGGATGGGCCTGGTCCTGAACCTGCTCGAGGATGCAGTCCGACTGGACCTGGACATGTCCACGATCCCCGGGTACGACGAAATCGTTGCCTCGATCAAGGGTGCTGCCGCAAAAAGCGCACTAGCCGCCGCACCGGTTGTCGCGGCCGAACAGCAGCCGGAACCGGTCGAACCGCCTGGCGGTCCGGCTGAACCGGGCCAGACGTTCGAGACCGGCGAAACGACTGAGGCGTCCGCGGAATCGCTGGAGGACGTCGACGCCGGCGACGCCGGCGAGGGCGTCGCGGACGACGTTTTCGCCGACGTGCTGGCGGGCAGCCTGTCCGACGATCAGGCAGAGGGCGGGCCGCTGGGCCGTAACCTTCTGTCCGAAATTCCAAAAATGTCGGTGCCGCAGAAGGTCCGGCTCGCGCTTCTGGGCAACGAGTCGGCGCGGCGGCAACTGATACGCGACACGAAACGCGTCGTGTACATGTCGGTAATGAAGAGCCCCCGGCTGACGGAAAAGGAAATCGTCGATTTCGCAAAAAACAAGGCGTTAAACGAGGAAGTCATCCGTTTAATCGCGACCAACCGCGA
>CAYYCO010000116.1:0-4319 GCA_964470365.1 uncultured Anaeromyxobacteraceae bacterium
GTGAAGCAAACAGTACGTCACAACCTGGCAGTAACAGTCGGGGGAAAGCTCCATCTTGAACTTGGCGTCAACGACAACGCGACGCCCGCCGACATCAACACAAACATCACCCTGAAACCGGGCGTCCGGGGCGGGCCCAACCAGGGAACCATCCCGTGACCGATGAACTTTGCTACACGACATGTTGAACTTCGGCTCAACGCCGTAGCCTGCCTTCCTGAAAGCGTTGACCACGGTGTTTTCAAACAGGCTGTTCACAGGAATCAAGAACGAAAAACTTCGCTGGTCACCCGTATCGCCCTGCCCCCTGAAACGCAGCAACAGGCGCCCCAGAGCGCATGCTCTTCGGTAAGGTTCGTCCAGCCGGTCAAATGTAAAATCGCCCGACAGGATTCGTTCATCGATTCGCGGTTCAATCCCCGCAACCGCATCGTTCAAAAAATGCCAGTGTTCCCCACACCCCTTTCGAAGAACCGGGTTCATGCCGATCATCCCGGTAACGGCGGCCAGAAATCGATTCAATGCCGTATTGGTGACTCTTTCGAACGCCTCGCACGGAACAGACGATATATCACCAGCCCTCGCGGCCAATCTATCAAACAGAATCCTACCGCGAATGACGCCCGATGAAACGGCAACCCTCGCATATCTGCGAAGCAGGCCCCTTGCTACAACAAGGCGACCGACTTCCGCAGCGAACGCCCTGGCGAGCAACGCGCCAACATCATCGTCATCAGATCCAACGAAGGCATCATCGCCGAACTGCGCCCCCGACAAGCTTGAATCCTGAAAAGCAATCCACGCAATGACGGACGCCGCCGTGGCTTTATGTGATCGGAGATGGCAGACTTCCCCCGAAGGCAATCCGACGTGGCCGACGACATCCTTCACGCGAATTCGCGATCCATCGTGCTCAGCGGATCTGCCCAGGGCATGAATCAGGTGCAGTTCATCACCACGATCAGGGACGGCAAACCACTTTCCCAAGGTAACAATCATCAGTCTTCACCGGCGGCCACGGCATTGACAGCCTCTTCCACAAGCCGTTTCCACTCTATTTCAGCCTCGGCGACACCCTGTCTGTTGCTGAAGAAGTACTCTTCCATGAGCGGTTTGACGTTCAGTTTCCATATCTTTTCGAAAACAGTACGGTCCTTCAACTTGATGGCCGGGCTCAGGAAAAAGCTGTGCCCAATCGTGTGCTCGACGTCCAGCCGGGTTTCAAGCCACTTGTTGAACTCGCGCAAAACCCTTACTGCCGCCGAGCTCATGGGCTCATCATGCCTGACTGTGTCAATCACGTCGGGCTGAGGGTCCATTCGTACGAAATTGAACCGTCGACGCAATGCGTAGTCCACTAGCGCAACGCTTCGATCAACCGAATTCATTGTTCCGATGACAATCAGGTTGGACGGCACCATGAAAGGGGTTCCCGACGGCAGGGAAATCGCCTTGTCGCGATATTCAAGCGCGTACAGCAATTCACCGAATATACGCGCCGGGTCTCCACGATTAATTTCGTCAATGACCAGAACGACAAACTGGTCCTGGTGATCTGATGCATAGCCGCATGCATTAAGAAAGGGCCCCGGAACCAGACTGAACCTGAGTTGGGTGTCCGTAAGACTGGGTTTCAAACCTTGGACGAAGTCCTCATAGCAGTAGCTCGGATGAAATTGCACCAACATGCGATTGTGCTCATCGTCTCCCCCGAACGCCGCGGCGACCCTATCTGCAACCCAAGTTTTCCCAGTTCCAGGCGGTCCGTAAAGAATCACGTTTCGTCCAAAAGGTTCGTCGGGAATAGTTCCAAGATCTGGCCGCAGGGAATCGTTGATGTCCGACCAGACCTTCTGGGTAATGCTTTCTGGAAGCGCTTCCCAAGAGGGACGCCAGTCATACACCGATTTCATTTGATCCTCGGAAAGCACGTCCGGCTGTGCTGCCGACGGCGTTCCGTCGGCAATTACCTTTGCCTCCGAGTCGGTCTGGAATACCTTGATCGACGAATCTTCTTCCTGGAGACGTTTTCTGCCAGCATCCGTGACAATCCACTTTCCCCTGCTGGGATTTATTACCAGCCCTTCAGACAACAATGCAGAAAAAGCCCAGTGCGCCCTGAATTCCCAGACGATTTCACCCTGTGGCATCTTGCGGAAGTCGCCCTCGAGAAGCATCGGGCGTAGTTGCGCACGAAGGTGTTCCATCACGAGCTTTCTTTCGCTGATACCATCAGCTATCGCGGCAAGAACAGGCCTATGAAATGCTGCGAAATCCGTAACTTTGACGAACTCAAGGTTGAGAGTGGGATCAACCTGACGTTCCTTCGGGGCTGTCAAAGCAATATTGTCGCCACAATGGGCTTCCAGATAGGCTCTGCCGTCGTCAGTAATGCGCCAAACTCCGTATTCACCGTCCATCAGTCCGGACTTGCACAGTCCTGACCTGACCCATCGAATCCGGTTCCCCTTCATCACGGCCGCCCACTCTTCGTCGGTCAGCGCGGTCTGATAGGCATTCTTGACAGCCTGTTCCACATCTTTCGGCTTGCCCTCCCCGCCCAGCGATTCGAGCGTGCCAAGGAGCGGCACAATCCATGCGCGCTCCGCCGGACTAAGTTGCTCAGCAATCCTGGATTCAATTTCTACGAGATCGGACATAAGTAATGGCCTCCTCAGTCGTTGAAGAACGTTTCATCTCAACCGCACTCAATTCCGACTACCTTATGGACCAACTTCCAGGCTCGATGTCTGGCGGCGCCCCGCCGCACGGCGGCCCTCGCGAAACTCCGGCGGCAACAACGCCATTATGTCCTCCGGGGTCATCGAATACAGGTCGTAGGTGCAGTCGAACTGCATCATCACCGACACAAACCGCATAATTTTGCCGGGCTTGTGGGACTGCGCGTGGCTTTTCAGATGGCCCTTGCGGGCATCGAAGTACAAACGACTTACACATTCCACGACGGCGGGGTTACTGACCAGGCGCATTCGGCCCGCGATGACGTCGTAAATGCGATTCATCTTGTGCAGGGGGCCGGAAAGAAGAACCCGGGTTCGCGCTGGATTGTCCAGGTGCTGTCTGTAAACAAAGAACGGGCCGGCCAGCAGATGCCTGTAATACCCGCGTCCCGACGAATCAAGGAACCACCGGACCAGGGTGCCTGGGCGACGCCGTCGTTCGGCATCGGACGGACACAATTGGTTGAAATAGAACAGCGAAAGCCATGCCCACAGACCAACGTCCTTTTCGAGGCCTTTCAGCCCTGCTTCCCTGAACAGACCACTCAGGTATTCCGCGGCCGCGTACCTTGAATCGAAGACCCGGCGTTCGACTTCCACGGCCGGGGTCACCGGTTCACTGAAGTCCGGATTTTCAAGCAGGTGCAGTGGCGGTTCCCTGACCACACCGGTCGACAGGGCATTCAGATACTCCTGGAACTGGGCCAGTCCCGCCGGATTTAGGCGCGCCAGTTTCATGATTCGCCCCCTTCCAGCGCGCCGGCCGGGAATTGCCTGCGCAATTGATGATGCCTGCAGAAGGCCGCGACGGCCTGATCGATCCATTCGTGCGCTTCTTCCGGCCGCCCACCGTCGGATAAATCGTCCAACGCCGGTGCACCTGGAAGCGATGCCACAAATGACAGCCACCGCGACCGGGGGTCTGATTCATCATCAATGTCCGAAGGTTCATCCACCAGAACTATCCGGACCAGAATTTCACGAAGAATCGCGGGTAACACAAACGCCCTGAATTCAGGACTTCCGCAAATCCTGCCCGGGTCGCCGAATAGCGGGTTCAGGTTCAGCAAAAACTGTTCATCATCGAAATCAACCCGCCAGAATTCGTCGCCCAGTTCGGTGGCGTCGGCGCGAATGGGAAGAAGATCGTTCAGGATGTCATCGGTATCGCATTCATCGCGCGGACTGATGCCATCGGCCTCGGCCAGGATCAGCCCCGGCGTGGCCCCCACCGACACGACCTTCACGCGAAACCTGATGCCGGCCGGGGAATCGAACACCGACAACAGCGTGTCCGACGCAGGCTTTGGTTTCGCCGGGGAGCCATAATCGAAACGCATGTACTGCATGCGCCGATACGCTTCCACGTAAACCTTGGCATCGTCAGGAAGCCGGTAATCCGCCAGGTGAAGGTCGGCCTTCAGTCGGAAAGAAGGCCCGGCTTCCAAAATGGATATCCGGGCGTCTTCGCGCCGAATCCGCTTCCTGTCCGTGAAATTCAACCTTCTAGTCGCCATCTTCCGGTGCCTCCGGCCTGACCTCGACACGCACATCCCGTTTCGTGTCGAAGCCGGATAC
>CAYYCO010000117.1:0-4133 GCA_964470365.1 uncultured Anaeromyxobacteraceae bacterium
CTTGATGTTGTCCGCCACCTCGATGGTGTTGCTGCCGGGCTGGCGCTGGATGGCGAGAACGATGGCCCGGGTTTTCGATGCCGGCGTCATGAACCAGGCCGCGGTCTTGTCGTTTTCCACGCTGTCATGGACCTCGCCCAGATCCCCCAGCCTCACCGGCGATCCGTTCTGGTAGGCCACCACAAGGCCCCTGTACTTCTCGGCTTCGGTGAGCTGTCCCGTGGCTTTGATGGTGTAAGCTTTGTGCTTTCCGTAAAGGGTTCCCGTGGGAAGGTTCACGTTGGACGAGGAAACGGCCTTTTCCACCTCGTCAAGGCCGATGCCCTTGGCCCGCAGGGCTTCGGGATTCAGGTATATCCTCACCGCGAATTTCTGGGAACCGTAGATGTTCACCTGGGCCACGCCTCGGATCATGGAGATCCGCTGGGACAGGATGGTTTCGGCGTATTCGTTCACCGTGGACAGGGGAAGGGTCGTGGAGCTCAGGGCGATGAACAGGATGGGCTGGCTCGACGGGTCCACTTTCCGGAACGAGGGAGGCGAGGTCATGTCATCGGGCAGAAGCCTCTGAACACGGGCGATGGCGGTCTGAACGTCCTGGGCCGCCGCGTCGATGTCCCGGTCCATGGAAAACTGGAGGGTGATCCGGCTTCGCCCCAGGGAACTGGTGGAGCTCATGGAATCCAGGCCCGCGATGGTGGAGAATTCCTTTTCCAGGGGGGTGGCCACGGCCGAGGCCATGGTTTCGGGATTGGCGCCGGACAGGTTGGCGGACACCTCGATGGTGGGGAAATCCACGTTGGGCAGTTCATTCACCGGAAGCCGGGTGTAGGCCACCATGCCGCCGAACAAAATGGCGAGCATGGTGAGAATGGTGGCCACGGGCCGTTCGATGAAAATCCGGGAGATGTTCATGGCCGGGCCGCCTTTTTGTCCTGGGGCGTGGGTGTGTCCGGCGTTTTTTGTTTGTCGTCGGCGATGGTCACCGTCGCGCCTTCGGACAGTTTCAACTGGCCTTGCACCACCACGGTCTCGCCCGGTTCAAGGCCTTCGAGGATCAGCGTCTCTCCGTTCACGGCCCGGCCGGGTTTCACGGTTCGCATGCCCACGGTTTTCTTGCCGTTCACCACATACACGTAAAGGCCCTTCTGGCCGGTCTGGATGGCCTGGGACGGAATCACCGGCCCCTGTTCCGAAAGGGGCAGGCCCATCACAACCCGCACGAACTGGCCGGGCCACAGAATTTTTTCGTTGTTGTCAAACCGGGCCTTGAGGGTGACGGTGCCCGTGGCCGAGTCGATACGGTTGTCAATGAAGGTGAGAACGCCCGTGGCGGAAGGCGACGACACCCCGTCGTCCCTGGCCCTGACCGACACCCGGCCTTTGGCCATGGCCGAACGGATGTCGTTAACGAATTGTTCGGGCACGGAAAAGGTCACGTCAAGACTGGACATCTGGCGGATGGAGGTGAGCTCTGCGCTGTCGTTGGGAGAGACCTGGTTGCCCGGGTCCACGGACGTTTCACCGACCACACCACCGATTTCCGCCCGGATGGTGCAGTAGGACAAATTCAGCCGGGCCGTTTCCACGGCGGCCTGGTCCGCCTTGATTGTGGCGTCGAGAACGGCCACCTCGTTCTGGAGCCGTTCGTATTCCTCGATGGAAAGGTAGCCTTTGTCGGAAATCTCCTTGTAACGCTTTACCTGGCGGGCTGCCAGGTTGCGTCTGGCTTTGTCCCGTTCAAGGTCGGCCCGGGCCTGGTCGAGTTTCGCTTTGAACGGAGCCGGGTCCACGGTGTACAGAAGGTCTCCTTTCCTGACATCCTGGCCTTCCCGGAAGTGAACGGCCAGAAGCTGTCCGCTGATCCGGGGGCGCACCTCCACGGAATGCCCGGCTTCCACATGGCCGGAGCCCTCCATTTCAACGGGGATCTTTTTTTCCGTGACCACGGCCACGGTGACAGGCGCCGGAGGTCTTTCTCCCTTGCCTTTTTTTTCCGCGGCCTTGTCTTTGCCGCAGGCGGAGAGGATCAGGGCCACCGCGCAGAAGAGAATCAGGGTTTTCTGAATTTTAAAGGCAGGCGGGGTGAGTGTGGAAAAAAGGGATGTTATCCGTTTGTCTTTCATGGCGTGCCGATTCCTGTATAAAACGGTGCGGTCAGTCCGGACTGTGAGGGTTCGCTGTGATGTCTTTCGGACTAACCCATTGATGTAAAAGGCAAAGAACCCGATTCTTTTTTTCGAAGAACAACGTGTGAAAAAATAGCACATTTTTTGACGGTCCGCTTTTATTTTTCAGTGAAGAAATGTAAAGTGCCGGGTATCCAGGTTTCCGGCCCGCCTTTCCCCAAAGGTGTGATCGTTGCGGGCCGTTGCAAAGGCAGTCCTGGACCACATGAAACACAGGGGACAACCATGAACAGAACCATACTTCAGCAGGCCATCGAACAGGTGAAGACCCTGGTCGCCCCGGACAGGAACCTGTGCCAGATCTGCCATCAAAACGCCTGGGAGTTTCCTCCGGAAACCCGGCTGGACATCATCGGAACGCCCACGGCCATCGGTCTTTACACCTGCCGGAGCTGTTACGACAACCTGATGATCGCCATCGGGGAAATCTCCATGGAACACTGAACGGAGCGAAAAAGGAGACCATGGCTGCCAAACAGCAAAAATCCAACAGCGTGCTGGTTTACTCCAGTGAAACCGGAAGAATCTGCCCCGGCTGCGGAAATCCAGCTGGAAACTGTGTCTGCGGGAAAAAAACTGCGGTTCCGAAAACCGATGGGATTGTCCGGCTCTGCCGTGAAACCAAGGGGCGCAAAGGCAAGGGCGTGACCCTGGTCACCGGCATTCTCCTTCAGGGTGAGCCTCTGGACCGCCTGGCCAGGACCCTGAAGCAGAAATGCGGATGCGGGGGGACGGTCAAAGACGGCGTCATCGAGATCCAGGGAGACCACAGGGATACCCTGGAAAAAGAACTCCTCGCCATGGGCTACAAGGTCAAACGGGCCGGAGGCTGACCCCGCCTCCTTTATATCCATAGTGATCACTACGGCGATGGTGAAATCCTCATGGAATGCCTGATTGATTTTGCCCGTCGTCTTGATTATCGGGAACAGATGATCTATAGAGTTAAATGATTGAAGATGCCGGGTTGTTTTATGGCGGTGTCAGACATTTTCGTCGTACTTCGGAATACCGTGAAAAAACAACGCCAGTAAAGGCTGTGGCCATTTCACGGCCATCTCCGGTTGTCACTTTCGGCCTGCCATGGATCGGCGGGTCTTACTCATTATTAATTGAACGGAGGTTATTATGCTGAAACGATCATTTTATTGCGCCATGGCCATGGTGGTCATGCTGGCAGGTTTTGCCGCGAACGGACACAGCGGACCCCAGGCCGGGCAGTTTTTCTTATCACCGATGATCGGAGGCCATGGTTTCGAAGGCAACCAGGACCCTTTTGAAACAGGTGAGGAGCTGGACCACGGGTTCACCTTCGGACTTGGACTGGGTTATGAGTTTACACGGCACCTGGGAACCGAACTGTCCCTCAATATCACGCCCACCGAAGCCCAGCCCGGGGATTTCAGCGTGGATGTCTTCACCGGAAGGCTGGACCTTTTCTGCAACCTGGTGCCTGAGAAAGATCTTGTTCCCTACGTGGCGGCCGGCCTTGGTACCCTGACATTCACCAATCCTGATCTGGACGACGACACGGATTTCATGGTCAACTACGGCGGCGGTGTCAAATACTACCTGAACGAGGCGGTGGCCCTGAGGGCCGATATCCGCCACCTGATCGCCTTTGGCGACACCCACAGCAACCTGCTTTACACCGTGGGCATGGTGTTCAATTTCGGCGGCTGCAAAGGACAGGCCAGCGCCGGAAGAAAAGATGTGGATAAAGACAGTGATGGCGACGGGATCGCGGATTCCAAGGACAGCTGTTCCGGAACCCCGGTTGGCGCCAGCGTGGATTCACGGGGTTGCTGGGTGATCAAGGATCTTCATTTCGAGACAGGTGATTCGGCCATCAAATCAGGATCCCAGAAAAACCTCGACGAGGTGGTGCGTGTCATGGA
This sequence comes from uncultured Anaeromyxobacteraceae bacterium, assembly GCA_964470365.1. GTDB lineage: Bacteria > Myxococcota_A > UBA9042 > DTJE01 > DTJE01 > JAGOFO01. The sequence continues at coordinate 4,088 of CAYYCO010000117.1, forward strand.
AAAGAACCCCGACCTGAAACTTGAAGTCCAGGGTTACACCGACAAC
>CAYYCO010000118.1:0-2278 GCA_964470365.1 uncultured Anaeromyxobacteraceae bacterium
TATCGATAGTATTATCCACATGAGTGTCACATCCTTCAAGGGCGGTGTTCATCCCCACGAGTACAAGGAACTTGCGTGCTCGAAGGGGATCGTTGACATGCCGGCCCCGTCAAAGGTGGTCGTGCCTCTCCGTCAGCATCTCGGGGCTCCGGCGAAGGCGGTCGTCAGTGTTGGCGATCGCGTCGTCGAAGGGCAGCTTATCGGCGAACCTTCCGGGTTCGTGTCGGCGCCCGTCCATGCCCCGATTGCGGGCGAGGTGACGGCCGTGGCAAGGCATCGCCACCCGGGCGGATTCATCTGCGACGCGGTGGTGATCGAGGCCAGGGACCCTGTTCCGGGGCCGGACGGCGCGATTCCCGATCAGGCGCCCCGCCGCCTGCCGGGTGCAGTGTCCGATTACATGGCGGCTTCGCCGGACGATCTCAAGGCGCTGATCCGCGATGCCGGCCTTGTCGGCATGGGCGGCGCCGCGTTCCCGACACATGTGAAACTGTCGCCGCCGCCGACCAAGCCGGTCGACGTGCTGATCATCAACGGCGCGGAATGTGAACCGTTCCTGACCTGCGACCACCGCGTCATGCTGGAAGAAACGGACAAAGTCGTCCACGGCGTGAAGATCCTGATGCGCGTCCTCGGCGTGAACCGCGCCGTGATCGGCATCGAGGACAACAAGCCGGACGCCATCGAAAAGCTGACGGCGGCATTCGCGGGCGTCCCCGGCGTGACGGTCCAGTCCTGCCGCGTGAAATACCCGCAGGGCGGCGAAAAGCAGCTCATCAAGGCGCTGACCGGCCGCGAGGTCCCTCCGCCACCCGGGTTGCCGCTTGACGTCGGCTGCGTCGTCCAGAACGTCGGCACCGCGGCCCGCGTTGCCGAAGCCGTGATGGAAGGCAAACCGTTCACGACCCGCGTGATCACGCTGTCCGGCACGCAGATCGCGAATCCCGGCAACTTCCGCGTGAAGGTCGGGACGCTGCTGTCGGAAGTCGTCGAATTCGCCGGCGGGCTGAAGGCCGACCTTTCGCGCGTCATCCAGGGCGGCCCGATGATGGGCATCGCCATGGCGGACCTGAATGTGCCGGTGGTCAAGGGAACGTCGGGATTCGTGTTCCTGGAGGCCGGCGACAAATCCGATTACGAGGCCGCGGCCTGCATCAGGTGCGGCCGCTGCGTCCAGGCGTGCGCCCTGCGACTTCAGCCGGTCGAAATCGCCAAGAAGCTCGAGGCGGGCGACCTGGACGGCGCGAAGGCGCTTCACGTCATGGAATGTATGGAATGCGGTTCATGCAGCTTCGCCTGTCCGTCGAACCGCTGGCTGGTGCAGCTTTTCCGCATCGCAAAGGGGAAGATCAATGAGCGCAGACCCAAGGCTTGATTCGGCCCCGGCTGCCGCGGCCCCCGAACACCTGATCGTCAGCCCGTCGCCGCACCTGCGGTCGAAAGACACGACGGCGTCGATCATGATGTGGGTCGCGATCGCGCTGCTTCCGGGCATCGCGGTTTCTTTCTATTACTTCGGGCTCGAAGCGGTCCGCACGATGGTCATTTCGATCGTGTCGTGCCTGACCTTCGAGTTCCTCAGCATGAAGATGCTGAAGACGAAGGGGTCGCTGAAGGACATGTCGGCGCTGGTCACCGGCATGCTCCTGGGCATGAACCTTCCGCCCACGGCGCCCTGGTGGATGATCGCGGCCGGCGGCCTCATCGCCATGTTCGTCGCGAAGCACCTGTTCGGCGGACTGGGCAGCAACATCTTCAACCCGGCGCTGACGGCGCGCGTGTTCCTGCTGATCGCGTGGCCGGTCCACATGACGACGTGGTTGAAGCCGGGCGTCCGCGGCCTTGTCACGCCCGACCAGATTCAGGCCGTGACCGGCGCGACCCCGCTCGGAATCCTGAACGAGTCCGCCGCGTGGAAGGTCGCCCACCTGAACCCGACCGACCTGCTGATGGGCAACGTCGGCGGCTCGCTGGGCGAAATTTCGGCCATCGCGCTGATCCTCGGCGGCGTCATCCTGCTGGCGAAAAAGATCATCACCTGGGAAATCCCGGTGTTCTTCATCGGCACGACCTTCGCCGTCACGGGCGCAGCGTACCTGTACAGCCCGTACGTGTACGCCGACCCCCTGACCCAGATACTGACCGGCGGCGTCATGCTGGGCGCCATCTTCATGGCGACCGACATGGTCACTTCGCCGATCACGTTCGCCGGCCGGGTCGTCTTCGCGATCGGCTGCGGCCTGCTGACCGCGCTGATCCGCCTCTGGGGCATCTACCC
>CAYYCO010000118.1:2378-4073 GCA_964470365.1 uncultured Anaeromyxobacteraceae bacterium
GAGGGCGCCCCGGACGGCGCGATCAAGGTGTACGACACCCGCGTCGTCGACATGAAGGAAACGCCCGGGCTCGGCACCAAGGCGAAGGAACCGGAATTCGCGGATCAGTGGAAGGGCCTCGAAGTGACGGCCGGTGAATTCAAGGTGAAGAAGGACGGCGGGACAATCAACGCCATCTCGGGCGCCACGATCTCGTCGCGCGCCTTCACCGGTTGCGTGAACGCCGCCATCAAGGCCTGGCGTGAAAACGGCGCCCGGGCCGTGAAGGGGGGCAACAATGGCTAGCACTCCGCTTTACAAGGAATTCACGAAGGGCCTGGTTTCAGAAAACTGCCTGCTGGTCCTGCTGCTGGGCATGTGCCCGTCGCTGGCAACGACCACGTCGCTTTCGAACGCCTTCGGGATGGGCGCGGCGGTCATTTTCGTCACGATGATGTCAAACATCGGCGTTTCCGCCATCCGTAAGATCGTTCCGGACGAGGTCCGCATACCAATCTTCGTCCTGGTCATCGCGTCGTTCGTCACGATCGTCGACCTGGTGATGCAGGCGTGGGTGCCGGCGCTGTCGAAGTCGCTCGGCCTGTTCATCCCGCTCATCGTCGTGAACTGCATCATCCTGGCGCGCGCGGAAGCCTTCGCATACAAGAACAACGTGCTCCGGTCGGCTCTGGACGGGCTTGGCGCCGGAACCGGTTATGCGATGGGCCTGGTGCTGGTGTCGTTCTTCCGTGAACTGCTGGGCGCGGGCACGCTGCTGGGCTTCAACGTGCTCGGCAACGCGTTCAAGGCAAACTCGGTCCTGGTCATGATCCTTCCGCCGGGCGCGTTTCTTACGCTCGGCCTGATCATCGGGACGATCAACAAGATCAGGAGGGTTTGACATGACACTGCTTACGATCATCATCTTCACGGTTTTCGTCAACAACGTCATCCTGGCGCAGTTCCTGGGGATCTGCCCGTTCATGGGCGTTTCGAAGAAGATCGATTCCGCCATGGGCATGAGCGCCGCCGTCCTGTTCGTCATCGTGCTTTCGGCGGTGATTTCGTACCTGCTGCAGTTCGGCGTGCTGGTTCCGCTGCACCTCGAATACCTGCAGACCATCATGTTCATCCTGGTCATCGCGGCGCTGGTCCAGTTCGTTGAAATGTTCATCAAGAAGGCGTCGCCGGCCCTTTTCGAGGCGCTCGGCATCTACCTTCCGCTGATCACCACGAACTGCGCGGTCCTGGGCACGGCCATCATGGTCACGCAGCAGGACAAGATTCACAACCTGATCGAGGCGGTGGTCTTCGCCACCGGCATTTCGCTCGGGTTCGCGCTGGTGCTGCTGCTGTTCGCGGCCATCCGTGAACGCCTGGAACTTGAAACCGGCACGCCGCGCGCCATGAAGGGTCTCCCGATTGCGCTGGTAACGGCGTCGATACTGTCCCTGGCGTTCTTCGGATTCGCCGGGATGGTCAAGATGTGATGAGGTGAATCATGGATGTTTCTGCGCTGCTCAGTGCGGCAGGGGTTCTTGGCCTCGTCGGGCTCATTTCCGCCGGCATGCTGGCGGTCGCGTCCAGGGTGTTCGCGGTCAAGGTCGATGAACGCATCTCCGCCATCACCGCGGCCCTTCCGGGCGCCAACTGCGGCGGCTGCGCCTACCCGGGGTGCTCGGGGTACGCGGCGGCCATCGTGAACAAGGGCGTCGA
>CAYYCO010000119.1:0-3872 GCA_964470365.1 uncultured Anaeromyxobacteraceae bacterium
GCGCCTGACGTCGTCGTCCGTCTGGTCGATCAGGCGCCGGAAACGCGCTTCCCGATCCGTTTCCATGCAGAAAAGGCAATTGTTATTACATGAATAACCGACGCAGACGTGCAGGCGGCTGCCCACCCGGGATTCGCCGGGCACAGGCATTGCGTCGTCGGGGTCAATGTCCTTTTTGACGGTCTTCCTGTCGTCGCCTGGAGTCATTCGCGGAAATCCTGCCTGCGCGGCGAATCATTATAGGCGATCCGGCCATTTGTTCAATCGCGCGCCGCCTTCGGGGACGTGACGCGGCAGGGGTTTGCGTCCCGGGTAGTGAAATTTTTATCCGCAGCCCGCGAGGTCCCGGATTTTTCTGTCGAATCCGGCCCCTCCTGTGGCGGTTCAGGCTTGCATTTATGGGCAGTCTTTGATATCGACGGATGCGGAATTTTGGGTCGCCGCGACGACGGTTTGACCGTCAGGCTTGCCGCGGACACGGCCCAAACGGAAATCTTGAAGGGCGCCCTTGCGATTGGGGCGTCCGGGAACCGGTGATTCCACTGTTCCAAGCAGGAGTATCAAAATGATTGTTGGTGTGCCGCGGGAAATCATGCCGGGTGAACGTCGTGTGGCGATGGCTCCTTCCAGTGTGAAGGCCTACATCGATTTCGGGTTTGAAGTCCTGGTCGAAACCGGCGCCGGCGCCGGCATATTCGCGACCGACGCGGAATACGCGGCCGAGGGCGCGAAGATCATCAATGACGTCCAGGAACTGTTCAACAGGGCCGACATCATCCTGAAGGTCAAGCAGCCCGAATTCAACGAGCACACCGGCAAGAACGAAATCGAAATGATGCCGGAAGGCCGCATGCTGGTCACGTTCCTGCATCCCGCCAACCCGGAAAGCCATGCGAACGTCCGCCTTCTGCGCGACAGGAAGATCCTGGCGTTCACGATGGACGGGATTCCGCGTATTTCCCGCGCGCAGCGCATGGACGCCCTGACGTCGATGTCCACCTGCACCGGTTACCTTTCGGTCGTGGACGCCGCCCGGCACCTGCCGCGTTTCGTCCCGATGATGACCACCGCGATCGGCATGGTGAAGCCGGCCCACGCGATGATCATCGGCTGCGGCGTCGTCGGTCTGCAGGCCGTCGCCACGGCGAAGCGCCTGGGCGCGGTTACCCACATTTTCGACATCCGCGATGCGGCCAAGACCGAGGGCGGCAGCCTGGGCGCCAAGGTTGAAGGCTTCGAAATTCCGCAGGACGTCGCGATGGCCCCCGGCGGCTACGCGCTGCCCCTGTCCGAAGAATGGCTCAAGAAGGAACGTGCGGCGCTGGCTCCCGTCATCAAGGACATGGACATCGTGATCCTCAGCGCCCTGGTGTTCGGCCAGAAGGCGCCGGTCCTGGTCACGGAAGAAATGGTCCGGTCGATGAAGCCGGGTTCGGTTATCGTCGACGTCGCGATCGATCAGGGCGGCAACTGCGCCGTCACGGCCCCCGGCAAGGAAATCGATGTCGGCGGCGTGCAGGTCTGCGGCATCCAGAACATCCCCGGCCGTCTGCCGGTGCACAGCACGTGGCTTTACAGCCAGAACATGTACCACTACATCGCGAACATGTTCAAAAACAGCAAGACGGAACCGGATTACAGTGACGAAATCGTCCAGAGCAGCCTGGTCACGAAGGATGGAAAACTCGTTCACAAGGGCGCGCTGAAGGCGATGGGGGAGGTCTGATTCATGAGTCCTGAAACCGTCAGCATGCTGATTATGGCGGGCGTCTTCGTGGTGGCCAGCATCGCCGGGTATCTGCTGATATCCAAGGTGCCGTCGCTGTTGCACACGCCGTTGATGTCCATGACGAACGCGTTGTCCGCCGTGACCATTCTTGGCGGGATACTGCTGTTTGCCGACAAGGACGCGGGGACGCTGGAAATCGTTCTGGGCGGCATCGCCCTGATCGCGGCGTCCTTCAATCTTTTCGGCGGATACCTGGTTTCCCACAGGATGTTGCGGATGTTCAAGACAAAGAAGGCGTCCGCCTGACGTCGCGGTCTTGTCCGTCCTGGCCCGGCATGCGCCGGTAATTCGGAGGAACTCATGTTTTCCGGTCTGATCATCTCCAACAATATCGCGCTCGTCATCGAGCTCGTCATCATCGGCATACTGCTTTTCGGCATCGCCAAGTTCCGTACGCCTCCGGGCGCCAGACTTGGCAATCATGCGGCTGTCGTGGCGCTTCTGGCGGCCATGGCCATGGTGCTTGTGACAAGCGGGTCGCAGCATGTCGTCCTTCTGACAGTCGTCATCGTTGTCGGTCTTTTCCTGGGCTACCTGAGCGCTTACAAGATCGATATGAAGCAGATGCCGGCGCTGATCGCCATTCAGAACGGCGCGGGCGGCCTGGCTTCGTGTCTCGTTTCGCTTCTTGAGATGACGAAGGCCCAGGGCGACGTTAGTGTCATGAACGGGATCGGCGGCTACCTCGGGGTCGTGCTGGGCGCTTTCACCCTCAGCGGAAGCGTCGTCGCGGCGATGAAGCTGAACAACAGGCTGCGTAACGCCGGCAAGTCGGCCGCCATCAATCCGATGCTGGTCGTAACCGCGATCGCCGCCGTCGCGCTCTGCGTGGTTTCGTGGGGCATGACGGGGACGACGGCGGTGGTCCTGCTGGCGGTTATTGCAGTTCTCTCCCTGGTCGTCGGCTACCTGTTCGCGGTCCGCATCGGCGGCGCCGACATGCCGGTCGTGATTTCGTTCCTGAACTCGTTTTCGGGTCTGGCAGCGGCATTCACGGGCGTCGTGCTTGGCAGTCGTCTGCTGATCGTGTTCGGCGCGACGGTCGGTTCGTCCGGTTTCATCCTTACGCAGGCGATGTGCAAGGCCATGAACCGCAGTCTGCTGAACCTTTTCGTCGGAACCGCGGCGGCCGGCAGGAAATCCAGGCATGCGGCGCAGGATGCCGGACAGGCGGCTGCTGCCGATGAACCGGCAGAATCCGTCGAGGCTGCCGAGCCCGTCGTCGAACTGACGCGCGAACAGAAGGTCGCGAAGGTGGCGGCCGCGGCGCGCGATGCGAAGAACGTCGTTTTCATCCCGGGATACGGAATGGCGCTGGCCCAGGCGCAGTTTGCGGTCGTCGGTCTGGCGAACGCGCTGGAAAAGATGGGCAAGCACGTCGTTTTCGCGATCCACCCGGTCGCGGGCCGCATGCCGGGCCACATGAACGTGCTGCTGGCCGAAGCCGACGTGGATTACGAAAAGCTGATTGAAATGGACGAAATCAACCCGAAGTTCGCGACGACCGACCTGGTTTTCGTGGTCGGGGCTTGCGATGTCGTCAATTCAGCCGCAATACATAAGGAAGGCACGCCGATTTCCGGCATGCCGGTCCTGCTGGCGCACGAATCGAAGATGATTGCGGTATGCAACCTCGACGCGCGTCCAGGGTATTCGGGCGTGGACAATCCGCTTTACGAGGACCCAAAAACCGTGATGCTGCTGGGGGATGCCAAGGCCACCGTCGAAGAACTGACCTCCATCGTGACGGGGGCCGCCCAGGCCTGACCTTATTTCCGCCGGACCGGGTTGCCGAGGTTCGGCGCCCGGTCGCACATTCCAATGAATGTCGATACAGACCGGGCAACTTTCGGCGACGGAAGGAGTCTGCCATGGACATCGATCTTGAACAGAAGCCGGTAAGCCGGCTGGTTCCCACCGACATCGTCTTCCAGACGCCGTTCTGGGCCGAGGTGAAATCCTGCCTGGGCTGGAACGTGCTGGCTTACGACTTTTCATGCCGGGGCGTGGACGGCGACGTCCTGCTGCTGCAGCGGAAGCTTCGCGACCAGGCGAATGTCGTGTATGTGCCGCAGGGGCCGGA
>CAYYCO010000120.1:0-3821 GCA_964470365.1 uncultured Anaeromyxobacteraceae bacterium
TGCAGACCCGCTTCGGGAACCTTCCACCGATCCGTCCCGGTCATGCCGGCAGCTCACTTCGCATCCCATGCGTTCGATCAGATTACCGACTTTGACACCCCATCGGCACCCGACCATACTCGTCCCACGGAGGCTTTTTGTGGATGAAAGTTCCTACACGCTGGACTTTAAGACCGTCGTCGCCGATGTACGCCGTTTCGTTCGCCAGAACGAACTGCCATCGCTTGAACTGTGGTCTACGGAACTCTTCCTTTCCCGCCTGGACAGGCTGTCCTGAAAGAAGGTAATACCCTTATAAGATGGTAATAATAAGGGGAGCAAACCCTTACCGTCCGCCTGCACGCAACCCGGCGACAAAACGCTGACAACACCCGGCATCCCCAGTTCCGACGCGGTCGATTAACTTCGGGTTCAATGTCTGAAATGACAGACTCCCGTCAACCTGGATCGAAAAGGCGTTCCAGATAGACCTGCCAGGGAAGAACTTAGACCCCTCCGGACACTTCTGCAGGAATTCCTCGCGTGAATAATTTGCGTCAAGACTTGAATACGATCATGCGGATTTATAATCTTGCACAGGTCAATAGCTGTGAGGCACGGACTATGCCATTCAACACCCCCTCGGCACCCGGAATCCGGACCACCAACCTCCCACGCAAATCCGCCTTCATTACTTGCCTGTGCCTCATGGCGACGGCCGTGATCGCGTGCGGCGGCGACAAGGGCACGCCCGATGCGGCCACCCAGGATACGTGGGTGGCGCCGGACAACGGCACTGCAATCGACCTCGGCGAATCCATGCGGGATATCTCCGCCAGCCTAGAAACCACCGACCCGACCGACACGTCGATTTCCGGCGACGGCACCCTTTATGACGATCCGGGCTACCCCGACCTGGCCACGCTGGACTACGGGGTGCCGGGCGACGTCCCGTCCGGTGACGACGCGCTGGACGAGAAAGTCTTTGTCGATGCCTATGACGGTGATTGGTATGTGTACGACCCGGGTACACCGAACGTCGAAATCTATGCTGAATACCCCGATTTTTCGTGGTCGCATACGTGTTCCGGCGTCGGGCAAACGATCCCACCCGTACTGGTGCAGATTTCCCACGTCCCGGTTGAGGACCTGCCAGACTGGATTGACGCAATCGCCACGGCCATACGTATCGAACGCCTTTCCGACAACACGACGGTCGCCGCCGCGGTCACGCCTGTTGAAGTGCCCGTCTGCGACAACGGCGGCTGCCGGAACCCTGCCATGGCGGTATACGAACTGCAGTTCGCTCCAGACACGCCACTGGCCGACGACTGGTACCAGATGGGCATGGACCCCGCGCCCGAACTGGTTGCTTCGGCGATCACCGCAAACAGCTCGCTGCGCTTCCGTCCCGGCCATGACGCACGCGTCGGCATGATCCGGTACCAGGCCCAGGCGGGCTACGAAAATTACGGCAGTTTCAACATCGTGTTCACCGAAATGATGCATTCCACGACGCTGGGCGATTTCCCCACCCTGCGCGTGGCCCAGGGCGAATCGACCGATCTGGACTGCGATTACTACACCGACAACACAATGTGGCTGACCCCCGGCCAGCCGCAGTTCTACGTGCGGTCCTGCACCGGCCTGGACATCACGCAATCTTTCACGATTTATCTGGGCGGAACGCTGATGACGATCGACGGGAAGAAACTTCCGCCCGCCGGCGGCGAAGCCCGGATCGATGTTGCGCCCTCCCGCTGGAACGCACCCTGCGTCGGCATCTGGTCCTGTAACGAAATCCCGGTTCAGTGAACAGCTGACCTGCCCCCCCCATGTCAGGACAGTTTTCGGAAGGCAGATCACGTCATCCCCAGTTCCGACACGGGGTCTTAACTTCCGGTTTAATGTGGATCTGGTGACGACTACTGAATGATGGGGCTGGCGCCCCAGCCCGCCGTTATCGGGGTACCGGGGGTCGTGTTGTAGGCCCAGTCAATAAGGGTTCCTTTAATCCGGAGTTCCTCACCTGAAAATCATGTTTGAGCGAGCCGGGAAGCGCGGTAGTCATGATTATGGTCTATCATTTGTAGTCATGTAAACTGCAAACAAAATTCTTGACACGTCTATTTTTGGTCGATATTATCTGCGCATGTATGTTGCAATCGTACCAAACAGAAATTCGAAGCCGGCGATTCTGCTGAGGGAAAGCTATCGGGAAGACGGAAAGGTGAAGAACCGAACTGTCGCCAACCTGTCGCACCTTCCGTCGGAAATGATCGAGATGCTCAAGCTGGTGTTCGCCGGCAAGAAGGTGGTTCCGGCGGGAACAGCCGGTCAAGCGGTAAGCACCCTTCCGTGCGGCCACGTCCGTGCGGTGCTTGGGATGATGCGGAAGCTTGGCATCCCCGAGCTTCTTGCGTCGCGGGACAGCCGTCAGCGCAGCCTGGTGCTTGGGATGATTGCCGAGCGGGTGTTGTCGCCGTCGTCGAAGCTTGGGACTGTGCGGTCGTGGACATCGAGCACGCTGGGTGCCGAGCTTGGCATCGAGGACGCTGATGCGGACGAGCTGTACGCGGCGCTGGATTGGCTTCTGGCCGCGCAGCCGCGGATCGAGAAGAAGCTGGCTGACAGGCATCTGTCGGAAGGCGGTCTTGCGCTGTACGACACCAGTAACAGCATGTACGAGGGCCACACCTGCCCACTGGCGCAGATCGGGCACGACAAGGACGGGCGGCGCGGTGCCGCGATCATCGGATATGGCCTTCTGACTGACCGGGAAGGCCGTCCAGTGGCGATGGAAGTGTATCCTGGCAACGTGGCCGATCCGGTGACGGTGACGGAACAGATAATCAAGGTCCGTGCACGCTTCGGGCTTGAGCATGTGATCCTCGTGGGCGACCGTGGGATGCTGACGAGTGCGCGCATCAGCAGTTTCAAGGAAAGCGGCGGCATGGGATGGGTAACGGCACTTCGTACCGGTGACATCCGCAAGCTGGTAAACAGCGGCGCGCTGCAACTGTCGCTGTTTGACCAAATCAACCTTGCCGAGATCGAATCACCCGACTTCCCCGGCGAGCGCCTTGTTGCCAGCTTCAATCCCCTGCTGGCCGACGAGCGCCGTCGGAAGCGTAATGAATTGCTTGATGCAACGGAAAACCTGCTTGCCCGGCTGTCTCTTGAAGTGTCCCGGCGTACTCAGTCGCCGATGACGGACGCGGAAATCGGCATGAAGCTGGGCGCGATCCTGCCGCGATACAAGATGACGAAACACTTTAATACGCAGATTAAGGACGGCGTATTTACATGGTCCCGCAACGACGAAGGCATCCGTCAGGAAGAGAACCTGGACGGCATTTACATCATCCGCACCAGCGAACCGGCCGACCGGATTTCCGCTGCTGACGTGGTCCGCACTTACAAGCTGCTGGCCCAGGTCGAGCAGGCTTTTCGGTGCATGAAGGGCATCGATATCCGTGTCCGGCCGATCTTTCACCGGACAGAGGACCATGTCCGGGCACACTTTTTCCTTTGCATGCTGGCATATTACGTCGAGTGGCACATGCGACGGGCGCTGGCGCCCTTGCTCTTCCAGGATGAAGCCGTGCCCGTTGACCGCCAGGTCCGTGACCCGGTCGCAAAACCGGAAGCGTCAGCATCTGCAAAGGCAAAGAAGTCCCGCAAGATGACGCCGGACGGCCTGCCAGTCCACAGCTTTCAGACCCTACTTGGCCATTTGGCAACCATGACACGAATTACGATGCGTATCGGCGACACCGACGCCACGTACGACCAGTACTCCCAACCTACTCCCGTGCAGCAGAAAGCATTCGAACTGCTCG
>CAYYCO010000121.1:0-3815 GCA_964470365.1 uncultured Anaeromyxobacteraceae bacterium
TCCGAAGGTGTTTCAGGCGTTCCATCATGTTGGAGGCCGCCCGGAATGACAGGGTTGGGAGCTGTTGGGTAAAGTTACGAAGTCAAATTATGCCTGGGGGTTTTTTGTAATTGTCGTGGGGAAGCGCATCACCCGGAAATGTATAAAGGTCACCCTTTGACCACAGCCAGGGGACGGAGTTTTACCATGGACTGGACCAGGTCCAGCTCGGATTCGATCACGGATTCGATGTCCTTGTAGGCCTGGGGCGCTTCGCCCAGATCGTATTCCCCTTTGGATTTTCCTTTGCCGCGTTTGGCCTTGCTCCAGCGGTCGAAGACCACGTCGCCCATGGCCCTGTCGCATTCGGCGGGGGTCAGGGTCCGTGAAGCCTCTTTTCTCCCCATGACCCGTCCGGCCCCGTGGGAGCAGGACAGGAAGGATTCGGGGTTGCCCAGCCCTTTCACGATGTAGGACGGCGTTCCCATGGACCCGGGGATGATCCCCCATTCCCCGGCCCGGGCCGAGGTGGCGCCTTTGCGGTGAACCCACACATCCCGCCCGAAATGACGTTCGAGGGCCGCGTAGTTGTGGTGGATGTTCACCGGCTCTTCAAAATGGACGTTCCTGAACACCGAGGTCACGGCCGTCATGAACCGGTCCATGATCTGCCGCCGGTTTTCACGGGCGTAGGCCAGGGCGAAGTTCATGTCCCGGATGTAGTTTTTGCCTTCGGGGCTGTCCACAGGAAGAAAGGCCAGATCCTTCGAAGGAAGGGCGATGTTCTTCCGGGTGGAGAAGGAAAGGGCCAGGGTGTTGTAATGTTTGGCGATGATGTTTCCCAGGTGGCGTGAGCCGGAATGGATCATCAGCCAGATCCTTCCGTCGTCTCCGGCCTGGATTTCGATGAAGTGGTTGCCTCCGCCCAGGGTTCCCAGGTTTTTTCCCGCCAGGTCCTTCACGTGTCCGCTGTACCAGCCCCTGTCCCTGAAATCCTCCATGCGATGGTCCATATGTTCCCAGCTCTGGTCGCTGCGGTGGGACCGGCCTTCGCCGCAGGGGATCAGCTCACGGATTTTCGTGACCGCGTCCCGCAGCCGTGAGCGGTCCGTTTCGCCCACCCCGAGGGAGGTGCGAACCGCCCCCATGCCGCAGCCGATGTCCACGCCCACGGCGTTGGGGATGATGTCGGCCTCGCAGGCGATGACCCCGCCGATGGGCATGCCGTATCCGGGATGGCAGTCGGGCATCAGGGCCACATGGCGGAACACCGAAGGGTGCCGGACCAGATCTTCGGCCTGTTTCATGGCCTCGGCTTCCACATCGTCACACCAGGATTTCAGAGGAACCCGGTAACTGTCTTCTTTTTTGATCCATTTCATGGGTTCCTCCGTTTTGTGGGGCATGATAGTTCGCTCAGGAGATGGTAATGGAAACCCGGTTCCAGCGGCGATGGAACCGGGATAAAATCAGCAGTTGAGGATCATGCTGTCGTTGGCCACATAGGGTTTGCGGGGAAGTCCTGCGGCCCTGGCCACGAAATCGGGGACAGCAATGCCCGTATCGAGCTGGGAATACCGGACGAACGTCCGGCCGTCAATCATCACTTTCATGCCGTCCCTGGGCTGTTTCAGGGGGATGATGGCGCAGGCACTTTTCAAGGTGCTTTTCAACGATCCCAGCCCCATGGAATCCGCCAGGCTTGAAAGGTCCACATCCACGTAGTTCACCCCTTCCGGGGCGATATCGGATCCGTAACGCTCTGTAATATTTACGAAAAGTTTTTGGAGTTCTTTTTTCATGACGCCTCCTGTTTCTAAAAACATCTTTTTTATAATTCCTGGGAACAAAATGATGCCCGTCCCATTACTTGTCAACACCCGTTTGATTTCAGGCTGCAAAACGTTTTGACATCACAGGTGCTTTCCTGTAGATTTCAGAGGAATCAGGCATTTATGATCCGCCCGGTTTCCCCGTGAACTCCATTCTGAAACAGCGCCGTTTTAACGACACACAAGGGATTTTTGTCGGCATGGGATTTATCAGAAAATATCCTGCTCTTGTTTCAGGCCTCGGCCTGACGGTTCTTGTCCTCGTTCTCTGGCTTTCAGGTTTTGATTTTCTCGATGCTCTGGAAATGAAATATTACGACGCCCGGATGAAACTCCGGAGCGACATGGAAGGTCCCAGTGACATCGTCATCGTAGACATCGACGACGAATCAATCGACAAGCTGGGCCGCTGGCCCTGGCCAAGATCCTTGGTGGCCCGGGGTATCGACCGGATCGAGGCCGGAAACCCCAAGGTCATCGGCCTCAACCTGATTCTCACCGAGGCGGAACAAAACAGCGGCCTCACAGAAATCCGGGATCTTGAGCAATTTTTTTCCCAGAGTCTGGGCCCTGTCACCGGTGCTGACGGCGAAGCTTTCCTCGCCCGCATCAAGGAAGCCGAGACGCGCCTTGACAATGACCGAACCCTGGCCGACGCGATCCGCCGGTCGGGCAAGGTGGTGATCCCCGTTTTCTTCAAGGATTCGGACCTGCTTCCCGAAGATCTGGAAGCCGATGAAAACAGCCTTCTGGCCCGCCAGAGTCTCCAGTTCGTCAACGTTCCTTCCGGAGCGGGCTACCCGAGATCCGCCGAAGCCAGTCTACCCATCCCCGGATACCTGGAAGCAGCCATGGGGCTGGGTCATGTGAACACCGGCCCTGATTTCGACGGAACAATCCGGTGTGACCGGGTGGCCTACGAATACCAAGGCCTCTTCGTGCCTTCCTATCCTCTCCGGCTGGCCGCGGCAGGCCTCAACGTGCCCCTGTCCCAGATCAAAGCCGAGCTGGGATCAGGCCTGACCCTGGGCAACCGAACTCTGCCGCTCAACCGATCTTCCGAACTTCGCGTCAGTTTCAAGGGGGGTGAGGGTGCCTTCAGCACCTGCTCGTTTTATGACCTAATCAACGACAAGGTCCAGCCGGCCCTGTTCAGAAACAAAATCGTACTGGTCAGCCCTTCTGCCTCGGGCATCCAGAGCCCCATGGTCACCCCTGCGTCCATCAGCATGAGCCCGGCCGATTTCACGGCCAACACCATCTGGTCGATCACAAGCAACCGCGTCATCCGTGAACCGGGCTGGAGTTATATCGTGGTTCTGGCGCTGCTCCTGGTCGCAGGCGGTGTGATCACCTTTGTCTTCCCGAAAATAAAAGCCATGCCCGCCAGCCTCCTGTTCATCGGGTTTCTGACCCTTCTCATCGCGGGGTCAAGCTGGCTGTTCACAGCCCGGGGGCTGTGGATTCCCGTGACTTATCCGGCCCTGCTCCTGGTGATCGGCTACATCGGGGTCACCAGCGTCCGGTTTTTCATCACCGAGGCGGGCAAGGAGAAAGTGGAAGGGGAATCGGCCGAGACAAACCGAATGCTCGGCGTGTCGTTCCAGGAACAGGGAATGCTGGACATGGCGTTCGACAAGTTCCGCCGCGTCCCCTTAGATGACCGGATGATGGGGGTGCTGTACAACCTGGCCCTGGACTACGAACGGAAGCGCCAGCTGAACAAGGCCGCGTCCGTGTACGAGTACATGGCCGAATACGACGAAAACTACAAAGACATCACGGCGAGGAAAAATAAGCTTCTGGTCGCGTCGGAAACCATGGTGTTCGGAGACGGGGTTCTGGGGGGCGGCACCTCCGCCGATTCCCTGGACATGACGGGAACGGACACCCGCCCCACCCTGGGCCGTTACGAGATCATCCGGCAGCTGGGCAAGGGGGCCATGGGCGTGGTGTACCTGGGGCAGGACCCGCGGATCAACCGGACCACGGCCATCAAGACCG
>CAYYCO010000122.1:0-3608 GCA_964470365.1 uncultured Anaeromyxobacteraceae bacterium
TAACCGATGGTCGTGTCGATGTCGTATCCGGGGTACGGCGGGAAGTTGCCGTTGCAGTTGTAGAACCACAGTTCCCCGTTGTTCGCGAGGTGTTCGTCGTAGTCGCCGCGGCCCGCGTAATCCATGTCGAACCAGAACCACTTGTCGTACATCGGGTTGACCGGGCACCAGATGTCGACGACTTCCTCGGCGCCCGCGTACATCGGCCCGGTGACCAGGACGTGGCCGTCCCACAGGGGGGACGCGTCATGCAGGAGCCCGGCCTCCCTGATTACGCGGTTCCAGGTTTCTTCCCCACCGTTTAGCCACGGTTCGTCGGTAGAATACGTCCACATGCGGTCCAGCCAGCCCTTCTCGTCAAGGTGTTCGACGTAAGCCCTGGCCGCCGCCTTGTACTGGTCGTCGGTCCATCCGTTGGTGCCATGGCCGGGTGCGAACATCCCGGCGTCGAACCGGGCGATTCCGGTCGTGTCGTCGAAGTACGTACCGTCAATCCTGGGCTGCATGAAGGCATCGTATGCCGTCCAGTCCGGCTCGATTAGAATGCCGTTGCCGTCGAATTCGAACGTCACCGGGCCGCGCGCGGTCGTCACGTCGATGCGGTTTTCGTGCAGGACTTTGTAATAATTCCGGACGATTTCATCGTACCCCGCTTCGGGGTCGCCGCCGGCGGTCCCGCCGTGGTACGACCTGATGCAGCCCTCGCAGATGCCGTACGAGGTGGCGATGTTGCGTTCGTGCGGCATGTCCAGTTCCCAGACCTCAAGCATGACCTGAAAAGCACGCGGGGATTGGCCGTCGGCGGTTACCGTTACGCCACCGAAATATTGACCTGGAACAGCGTCGGCAGGAATGTGCAGGTCGACCCAGACAACGGCCGGACCGGGGTCTTCGGCGGTGATGTCGAAAGGCGCGGCGACCGGGACGTTGCCGTCCTTGAACGGGTCCACGAACGGGATCAGCGGATCCGGGTAAAGGCCGGGCTCGCGCAGGTGGTTTGAAACGGCCCAGCCGCCGCCGGACGGTTCGGTGACGTTCAGGAACCACTCGCGGAAAAGCTTGAAGGCTGAAGCGGGAATGACGTTGCCGCTGTCGTCCTCGAAGTCGGCGACTTCCATGTTGATTCCCGAAACCGGTCCGGTGGCCTCAAGGACTATCTGGAACGATACCCATTCGTCGCGCAACCCTTCGATTTCCCTTCGGATATTTTGATATTCAATGTCCGGGGCGACAGTCGGCACGACCTTATGTGTCGATGGCAGGAACCAGGCGGTCATGGCAGGCGACTGGTCAGCCGTTTCCGCCAGCCCTGCGGGGGGCATCCCCGCCAGTACCGCCAGGCAGGCGAACGCGCCGGATGTATGGCTGATGCGTGAATTCATTGTCGGACCTCGAAATTGATGTGCGGATCATAGCGCTTTGGAAAAGATTTTCACCACGGCGGGCAGACGCCGGGGGTCGGGTCGGCGCGGATTACCCAGGCGCCGTCGCCGTTGCGGGCGATGGAACTGCCTGACGGGGCATCGGCCACGTCGACCGGGGCCAGGTTGCCGTCGGGGCCGACCAGGCCGCTGCTGTTGACGCCGCCGTAGATGACGACGTCGACCGGGATCGAATCGGCAGTGATCGCCGCGGCCGGCACGTCGAACACCGCGACGCCGTCGGCGGCCTCGTTTGCCGCACCGGAATTCTGCAGATCGGGGTCGAAATCCAGGATGATGTCGTAAGTCGGGTTGCCGTTTTCGGCGTCGGCCGTGGGGCCGCCCACGACCAGGCACCCGCCTGCCGGTATCGACCCGGAAAGGTTCCATTTCGCCACCGTCCATGAGGTACCGGCGTTCGCCAGGGACCAGGTGGACAGATCCTGCGCGGCCGACCCGGCGTTGTACAGCTTGATCCATTCGTAACCCGAGTCGGTCGAGCTGTGGTCGTAGAACACTTCCACCACCTTGACGTCAGACGTCTGCGGGGCGTCGGTGACGTGGGCGGCAGCGGCGATGGCCGACGTGCCGTAGTGGGCCTGGATGGTCACCTCGCCGGCCTTCAGCGGGGTAACCGTGAATTGTGCGGTCATCGTTCCCCACGGGACCGGGATGGCGGCCGGGGCCGGAATTACCGTTTCATCGTCAATCGTGACGGTCAGTTCCGTGCCGTCGGCGAAAACCGGCATGTCCAGCGTGACCTCGAATGTCCTGGGAATGCCCACGGCCAGGTTGACGATGCCGGACGGTTCGATGGCCACGAGAGCCGGGGCGGCGGAAGGCGGAACCAGCGTCACCACGGAGCACATCTGGTCCCCGCCGAAATCGACGCACACGTCCACGTCCGTCAGCGTCGAACCGGCCGTCCCGCTGTCGAACAGGATTTCAGCGTAATTGTCGCCGACCGCGACCGCGGTGACCGCGTCGGATGCGAACAGGTCCGTCGGCGCCGAGGTCGAGACCAGGAACTGGCCGCTTTCACCATCCTGCACCGCGCGGTTCAGGACGACCGTCAGCGACGGGACGGACAGGCTGGCAACATCGCCCCACGGGAACCACGCCTGGGCCGGAAGGACTTCCTTGAGTGCCAGCACCGGCGTCACAGCCATCACGTCGGCGCCCGACCGCGGTTCAATCTTGTAATTGTCGTTCGCCAGGCGCAGCACGCCGACGATGGATTCGAACATGTCGTCAACCACCGGGAACGGGCTGATCAGGTACATGAAATCGTTGACGCGGACGCCCCCGTCCACCACGAATTCGTTCTGGGGCGCCTTGTCGCCCCCGCCCAGCGGCGGGTTGATGTCGGTGACCGCGACGTCGCGCACCTCGACCAGCACGGCCTCCATCGCGCTGCACGACGCGCCGCCCGTGGCGACCTCCGCCGGCGTGACGAGCACCGGATTCGGGGGCAGGGCCGTCCCGGACTTCACCAGGCCGGTGATGTCCGTCATTTCAAGTTGTCCCCAGAACAGCGTCACGTTGCCCGTGAACGACACGACGTCGCCGACCGCCGGAATCGGGGTCAATCCCTTCGCGTAAACGTAGATGCCGGAGAAGTCGGGGCCATCGTAATATTCGGCCAGAGGATCGACCTGCACGAAGAAACCGGTCAGCGAAGTCCCGTTTTTCGCGACGGCCGTGACGGTGACGTCAGACAGTTTCACCACGCGGCCGGGGGCGATTTCGCCCGTCTTGATGTCGTAAATGGTGGCCGGGCAAGCCTCGGCCCCCGGGTTCGCGTCGTCCGGGCACTGGTCGCAGACGTCGCCTTTGCCGTCGTGGTCGCGGTCGGCCTGATCATCGTTCGGTTCGCGCGGGCAGTTGTCCAGGTCGTTCGGATACCCGTCGCCGTCCGTGTCGTCCGGGTCGAAACCGGTGCAGGCGGTGGTGTCAGCGTCGAAGGGGCACGGATCGCAGGCGTCACCGACGTCGTCGCCGTCCGCATCGGGCTGCGCGCCGCCGTCCATCGGCCTGATCGGGTTGAATACCATCGGGCAGTTGTCGGTTCCGTCCGGTTCGCCGTCGCCGTCGTCGTCGGTGGCCGTGACGCCGTCGTATTCGGTCGGCCTGGACGGTTTGCACGACGGTTCGTTGGCGGGAACGCCGCAGAAGAACAGGCCGTAC
>CAYYCO010000123.1:0-3600 GCA_964470365.1 uncultured Anaeromyxobacteraceae bacterium
GAACTGGACGCCCCGGTGGCTTCTCACGCGGTAGCCGATGGCCAGGATCATATCCAGGCTGTAGAAGTCCACCAGCCGCTCTACTCGGCGGATGCCCTCGGTTTGAACTATCCGGAATTTCCGGATTGTTGACTCCGGGCTCTGCTCATGGTCGTCGTAGATGTTGATGATATGCTCGCTGATGGTGCGCACAGACACCTGGTAAAGCTCGGCCAGGAGCTTCTGGCTCAGCCAAACTGTGCCGTCCTGCAGCTGCACCTGGATGCGGGATCTGCCGTCCTCAGTCTGGTAGAATACGATTCCTGTGTCTGGGGCAGGTGTGCCATCTTTGTCGCTCATTTCAGTCTTCCTCTGCCGGGATTTCTTCTTGCAGTTCTTGGTCTTTCATGACGGTTTCGCTATCCAGTTGGTTGCTGCATTCTTCGAGCGCATCGACCAGCCCCTCCACGCGGGATGGCTTGATGGGAATCCTGGGGTCAGGGCCGCGGGTGAAGGTGCGATGGATAATGGCCGGCTTCTGCTCATTCTGCAGTTTGATCTAACTCTGCTTGGAGTGGATGTAGCGGCGGATGCGTCGGTCTGCTTGGTCGTGGAAGAAGACGATGGCTGCTTGTTCAGCAATTTTTCCGAGTTGAATTTTATAGTGTCGCTTGACCGAGTCAAAACCCCAATGTTTCGGAACTTCTCCTAGCCATTGCATGCCAGAGTCTTTGCAATCAAAATAAGGTTTTAGCCCTAGCAATTTCATAGCTCCATGAAATATTTTCTCATCTTTTGCGCCATCAGCACTCTCCTCCGCGAGAGGAAAGAAGTATAATCATCGACAGTCATCTCCTCCATGCCATCTGGAATGCAATTTGCGCTGTAATTTACTTTTAGCTCATCAAGATCAATAATATTGCCATATCGTTTCAGACCTCCTTGGCACTGCTCTAATAGCTGGTTAAAATAGATCTTCGGTTCTTTGCTACCTATGGCAATGTTGATCTCACTTTGGGTGACTACGTAGTTTGCGATCTGATTATACTGCCCTCGGTTAAGCTTGTGCTCTCTGAGGTAGTTTCTGGGAAACAGATGATGGACATCAGATTTTACATCGATAAGATCTCGAATCATGATATCCTTCGATAGGAATCCCCGATCATTTGCCTTGACCTGGGCCGCCTGAAACAAGTAAAAATATGGGCTTGATGCCACAGAGGTATCCATTGCCTGAGGTAACATTGTCTCCCAGAAGGCATCAGACAGCTCGCCTCGAATTAGTCCATCTGCATAAGCTGCGATCCCCTGCGAGTGGATTTGGCGAATATCGTAATCGAAGGTTGCTTCTGGGGAGCCAGAGTAGCGCCCGGTGAGAATTGACATCACTAACCATCGGCGGACATAGTGCTCTATCTCTCCATAAGACATCTCCAGATCCCTAAGAGCTAGATAAAGAATATATGCGAAGTTCAATGCATTTTGAGATCGGATCATGGATGCGTTGACGAAGCCAGCGGAGCGTATGATCGTGATGAAATGCTTAAAATCCCATTCATTCATAAACCGCTTGATGCCCTTTTTTAGAAGGGAGAATGAATCCTCGACTATGACCTCTTCATACAGCCTAGTCTCGAAGTTTCTCCCTGAGAGCAAAGCTACGAGATCTTCTAACCGTCCTCTTCTGAACTCCGAAGTGAATGCCACTCGCAGCATGTCGGTATAGGATGGATCATAGATATCATCATTTTCGTTACGCAGCCAGGATATTTGGGGGAAAAACTCACTATTAACGAAATCTCTATCGTTCTTCAAGGTCGAAAAGAATTCAGGAGCTACTGCCAGATGGCAAAAGTAATCTATGGCTTTACGAAGAGTATTGCCGCCATATTTCTCATTGACTGCGATCTTGGACATGGCAAAATCTGCTTGACTTAAGGGTACTCCCTCAGAATTGACCCGAATAAAGATCTCGGTTACCGTATCCATGTCTAGATCGGGATTCAATTCGATCAATCCAATTTGGTTGTTAGTGATTCCCTTCAGAAGCAAAATACTTCGGAATACCTCATCTTTAGTCGTTTTTGGATTGCGCTCGCAATATGCAGTCACCAAATCAAACAAGCTGGTATCTGGATCGAAAACCGATGATATGTCATGGATCCACGAGGCATCCATGGCAGGCTTAGCCACTTCAAACTGCTTTTTTATCGGGTGGAAAGCTATTCGTATTCTGACTGGTTCATAATCCTTGTTAATCACTTCTCTTCCGAGTAGCGCTGCCATAAGGGCGGTTATACGCTGTTGCCCGTCTATGAGAATGCGCTTGCCTGATGCAGATGAACCATCCTTTAGCTTCACATCAGGATTTCTCCAGGCGATTAAGTACCCAACTGGATAACCCTGAAATAGAGAATCCAGGAAATTGCGCACCTTGATAGCATTCCACACAAAAGGTCTCTGGATTTCTGGTATAGCAATATCGCCGGATTTGACCCAAGTGAGCAATGCATCAATTGGCGGCTGAGTGACAGAATATCGCTGAGTTGGCACCGTTAAGCACACTCCTTTTTCATAGAGATAATCGGAAGCAATCCATCTATATCTTTCTCCACAGTTGCAATATCTATTCGTCTCTTCTCCAGTGCCCTCGTGGGCTTCAGCTTGTTGAAATAGCTGGTGAAGAGGATCTCGTAGCTCACTTTCATACTGTTTGGATCTGGCGATGTAGCCATTTTATGGATCTTCTTGATGATGCCCTCTTTATCAAGATGCGTTTTCATGTCTAAAACAGCCTTCTTATTAGGCTCCAGCACAGCGTCAAGTCTGCGAATAACTGTCATGGGTAAAATCACATCTCGGTACTTGCTCCTAACATAAACATCGCGCAGGACATCGTCAGCAATTCCCCAAATAAAATTAGCTATCCAGTTTAAGTTTCCAGCATTCATTATAAATTTGACCTCAGTGCTAGTTCATGCCTTGTCGTCCCATAAACATTATGCTGGCCTCAAATGCGCTGCACAATACCCGCAGAAATCCTTGCCGAATGCTTTTCTAGAGGTGAGTACAACCACGCCACATGGACCTGGAAGGATTTGCCAAGAGGGGTCTGTTGCGAGAGGACCCGGAGATCAAAGCTAAGCTCATCTCACTGATCAGAGAGGTAAAACAGATACCAGAAGATAAGGCCCTCATTCTCGCGGAGGCGGTGCTGCAAGAGGCCAAAGCAACGCTTCATCCCAGGGGCGACGTCTTCGATTTGGAAAATGTGGGCGTGTCAATGGGCGACTTCGGAGTCGGGTCGCGAGGCTCCGGCGACTTTTATACCCACACAAAAATAGCCGAGGTCATTGGCAGGACCAACGCTGTTGTGGACTCACGTCAATTGGATGATTCGGGCGTGGTCAAAGCCAATGGAAAGTACATAACAGTCACAGTAGACGGCATGCACTCCCGGCTGAGCGATTATCCATTTCTCGCAGGCTTTCATGTGACTCGCGCCGCGTTGCGTGATGTCTACGTGATGGGGGCAAAGCCCGTAGCTCTTCTCTCGGATGTCCATCTGGCCGACGATGGGGATGTGTCCAAGCTCTTCGACCACATCGCCGGCATCGCCAC
>CAYYCO010000124.1:0-3592 GCA_964470365.1 uncultured Anaeromyxobacteraceae bacterium
CACGTGACGCTTCCAGCCAGACACAGCGCAATCACTGTCCCAAACGCGGATAAATACGATTTCTGTATACCCATCATAATCCCCAACTCCCGGAAGATGTCGACATGGTAGGGAATCGGGTTAACCTGTTCCAACACTAAAAGGTCAAATTTCGAAATGGGAAAGTCACCGGCCAGGGGCGCGGCGATGCCTTACTTGTCGACGCAAGGCATCATCCGCGGCCCGGACGGGCAAGCGGCTTTCCCCTTTGACGCCAGTTTCCAGTTCCACTGAAACAATCCCGGGCCGGAACCGAACTATCCACGTCTGACCGCGAACACATCCCGCCGAATCGCTTGATTCGGCATCTTAATGGTGCCAAAATGTACAGCGAAAAACGGAAGCCGCACCACGACCTGCGGGCGTTTCAGGCGGCGTTTGAAAAGCCTCGCAGTGTGGCGATTACGAACACGGCTCTCACCGGGGCATACGAAATCGGCCTCGGTCGGGTTGATATGAGGCTGGTGGTTCAGACGATGACACGCTGCCACTTCTACAAATCAATGACCGCGCATGGGGACCACCAGCAATGGCAGGATGTCTACCATGTGCCCTTCGGCGATCTGGTTTTGTACGTGAAATTCACGGACGACAAACTGTGTGAATTCAAACTGCTGTCGTTCAAGGAGAGGTGAATCGTGGAACCGAATACTGTTTGCCACGAATGCGGGACCGAAATGGTTCTGGATACCCGCCCGCACGAAGTCAGCTACAAGGGACATTCGGTCACGGTGCTGCAACGTGGCTGGTTTTGCGACAGGTGCGGCGAGGTGCTGATGTTTCTTGAAGACACACCTGAACTGGAAACCGCGTTCATGAAGATGAAGGCCGAGGTCGACGGGCTGATGCTGGCGGATGAAATCAGGCGAATCAGGCGGAAGCTGGGGCTGTCGCAGCGGCGGGCGGGGGCGATACTGGGGGGCGGCGCGAGGTCGTTCCAGAAATATGAAAGCGGGTGCGGGTGGATTTCGCGGCCGATGGCAAACCTGCTGCGGCTGCTGGACAACGACCCGGAAAGACTGAAGGAACTGATTCCGGCGAAGAAGTAGACGCCGGTGGGCAAGCCGGACGGGCGAATGTCATTAGCCCCTACGGGCTGCTGGGAACGATTCCCCGGGCGGGAAACAACGAATCGGAACGTTTCAGGCAAAAGATTCCAGGATTTCGGCGGCGAAGGCGGCCAGGTCGTCCAGGCGCAGGGCGGCATAAGGGTCCAGGCTGGTGGGCTGGGCGTTGACGATCACCAGGCGGCCGCCGGCGCGCAGGGTCAGTTCGGGGATGGACGCGGCCGGGTAAACGGTCAGCGACGAACCAAGAACCAGCATCAGGTCGGATTCGCGCGCCAGGGCGACGGCCGATTCGAACGCCGCCTGCGGCAGGGCCTCGCCGAAAAACGTGATGTCGGGCTTGAACGGACCGCCGCACCGCTCGCAGCGGGGCACGAACGCGCGCCCTGCACGGGGCTGGACACGGCCCGGGGCGGGAACGGATGCACGCGACGGTGTCGGGCCGGGATCGGAACGTGGCGCGCCGCCCGATGCCGCCGCCGGTACATCGCCGTTCGCGCGGCCCGCGGCCTGGATCATGGCGCAGATTTCGTCGAACGACTTTGTCAGGCCGCAGCGCCAGCACCGGTGCACCATCGGGGAACCGTGGACTTCATGAACCACGGTCGAACCGGCCCGCTGGTGCAGCATGTCGATGTTCTGGGTGACGACGCCCCGGACGATCCCGCGGCGTTCCAGCAGGGCCACCGCGTGGTGGACCGGCCCGGGCTGGAAGGCGTTCAGGCCGTACACCAGGTCCGCGGCCCCCGCGTAGTAAATCGAAGGGTCTCGGTCAAACCAGTCGATGTCGAACATACGCTCGGCGTCGGGTTGTTTGTACAGACCCTGCGGCCCGCGGAAGTCCGGGATGCCGCACAGGGTGGACACGCCCGCCCCCGAAAAGACGGCGACCGCGCGCGCGTCGCGCAACATCTGTGTCAGGACGCTCATGCCGGGATTGTACCCCAGGGGAACCCGACGGGACCTGGCGAATGTGATTCACCCCTGCGGGGACAGATTTCGAGTCATTCCCACTCGATGGTTCCGGGCGGTTTGGACGTCAGGTCCAGGGTCAGGCCGGAAATGCCGGGCAGGCGGTCAATGCCGCGGCGGATTTCGTCCAGCACGGGGTCGGGCAGTTCGGCCGCGGTGGCGGACATGGCGCGTTCCGAGCGGATGGGCCGGACGATGACCAGTTCGCTGCCGGCGCCGTTGATGCGCAGCGGGACCATGGCGGTCGGGCACTGCCAGATGCAGTCGTACTGGTTGTGGTGGCGCAGGGCGTCCATGACGATCTGGTCGGCGTCCCGCAGCAGGTCCAGCCGGTCGCGGGTCATGTACCCTTCGATGACCTCGATGGTTTCCGGGTCGGTGTCGCGCAGGTTCCAGATGCAGCGGTTGATTCCCTGGATTTCCTTCAGGATGGTGCCCGCCGCTTCCTGCAGCTGCCGGAACGTCGCCGCGCCGGACAGCATCACGGGATGTTCGTACGAGCGCAGGTCGGCCTTGACGCCCACCGACTTGATCGGCAGGACCGTCGCGCGCAGGCCGAATTTCGCGGCGATGGGGGCCACGGCGGCCTGCAGGGCGGGCACGTCTTCCACCGGCGCGGTGCCGTTCGAGCACAGCAGGCGCACGCCCAGGCCCGGACCCGGGAACGGGTGACGCCAGATGGCTTCCCGCGGGATGCCCAGCTTTTCGCCCAGTTCGCGCACTTCAACCTTGTACAGTTCGGCCAGCGGTTCGATGACCTTGCCTTCGGCGATCATCTTTTCAATGACGGGCACGCGGTTGTGGTGCGTCTTGATCGTGTCGGCGCGCTTCGTGCCGCCGGTTTCAATGGTGTCCGGGTAAATTGTGCCCTGCCCCAGCAGGTGTCCCTCGATGCCCAGGCGTTTCGCCTCGCGTTCAAACACCGTGATGAACGTGTTGCCGATGGCGCGGCGTTTCTTTTCGGGGTCGACTTCCTTTCCGACGGCGGCCAGGAATTCATCGGTCGCGTCCACGAAATGCAGATTCCTGTCCAGGCCCAGGTCGCGGTACATTTTCAGCACGCGCTGGCTTTCGCCCTTGCGCATCATGCCGTTGTCCACGTGCAGCAGGTGCAGGCGGTCCGCCCCGATGGCCAGCCCGAACAGCTTGGCCGCGACGGTCGAATCGACGCCGCCGGACGCCAGCAGGAACACCGACCTGTCGCCGACCTGCGCGCGGACGCGTTCGACCTGCTCGGCCAGGTAGGCCTCCATCGACCAGGACGGTTCGCACTTGCAGATTTCATAAACGAAGTTGGCGATCATGACGTCGCCGTTGACGCTGTTTTCGACTTCGGGATGGAACTGGAACCCGTACCGCCGGTATTTGTCCGAACCGATCGCCGCCAGGCGGTGTTCCTTGCCGGTTTCACCCAGGCGGGAGTACCCGTATTCCTGGAAATCGGGGCCGATTTCGCATACGGTGTCGAAGTGCGACATCCAGACCGTTTCCTGTTTCGCCAGGCCCTTGAAAAT
>CAYYCO010000125.1:0-3549 GCA_964470365.1 uncultured Anaeromyxobacteraceae bacterium
CGTGGGACATGCAGGAGAGGAACTCGCTCTTGGCCTGGTTGGCGGTGTCGGCCTCGGTTAGAGCGCGCTTGAGCTCCAGGATGGTCTTGCTCTTGAGGAAGGCCGAGGTCACGTGGGGACGCAGGTGGATGAGCCGCTCGGCGTCCGGCCGCCCGAAGGCGCGGGGGTCGGACCAGCTGCCCAGGGTCAGGACGCCCTTGACCTGCCCGTCGACGAGGATGCGGACGTTGAGGGTGGAAACGGGGGCTGGCTGTGGAAAACCGTATTCTGGCGCTTCCGGCACGTTGCTCCCGTCCCGGGTGATGGTGACGCATTCGTCCACGGCTTCGGCCAACTGTTCGCACCGCTGGAAGTACTCGCGGGAATACACGCCGGAAATCGGGTTGACGTCCGGGTCGCCGCGTCGGAGGGAGGCGATGGCCCGGAAGCCCGTGCCTTCGCCCCGCAGGGCGAAGAAGACGCCGACCTCCGCCTGCGGGATGAGGCCCATGATCTGCCGGATCATGGTCAGCAACAGCGGGTTGTGTTCGGTTTCCCTGTTGATGGCCTCCACGGCCCGGTCCATGTTAACCAGTTCTTCCGTTTTCTCCAGCAATTCCACGGTCCGCTCGTGGAGGTCGGCGGTCCGGGCGGCCACGGTGTGCTCCAGGCGCACTTTCGCTTTCCGCAGACGCGCCGTGTTGAACCGCACCAGGCCGAACACGAAAAGGCCACCCAAAAGCGCATAGCCCACATACGCCCAAAACGTCCGGTACCAGGGAGGAAGAACACGGAAACGGTACACGTCTTCCCGCCCGACTTTCCCGTAGACATTCTTCGCCCGGACGCGGAAAGCGTATTCGCCCTCGGGCAAGAAGCTGTATTCTTTGAAGTTGACATTCATCCAGGCGGACCATTCCCGGTCCAGCCCGTCCAGGCGGACCTGGTAGCGGGTGGCGTCGCCGTCCTCGAACCAGACTGCGGCAAAGTCGAAACGGATGGTTTGCTGCCCGTAATCGAAAGCGGGAATCTGCCTTTCTTCCTGGCGTCCGGTCCCCCAGTTTCCGGAAAATAGGGCCTCTTTTCCCGACGACAGGCTGACCTTGCGCACCAACGTGTTGAAGTCGAGGTCAAAATCCCGATGGATGGCTGGATCGTAACGAACCAGACTATCCTGGCAGCCGAACCAGACCGTACCGTCGGAAAGGGGAAAGACCAGTCGCGCCGGAAATCTGGACAGACGAAGGAAAGGGCTGGAATGCCAGGTGAAATTGCCGTCCGCTTGCGGGATGGCGACGCCCACGTCGACAGGCGGTCCCATCCGGTAAGAGGTCAGGCTCCAGAGCCAACCCCTCCCGTCGACGGCCAATTCCTCATGGGGTTTTGGCCCGTCGGGGAAGAGCCGGGAGAAACGCGAATCCGGCAGAAAACGCCGAGTGTCCCGGTCGAAACGGTAAAACCCCCTCTGGCTTCCGAACGTGATGGCCCGCCCGACTTTCTGGGCAAAGAAAACGTTGCCCGGTGGAAGACCGGAAGCCTCATCGTAATGCTCCACGACCGGCCGGGGTGAAGTGGTTCCCCCTCTCCAGCCGGTAGGCAGCAAGACCCGGTAAATGCCGAATTCTTCCGTCGGGAGCCACAGTTCGCCGCTTTCGGCCTCGACGATGTTGCATACGTGAGCGTTTCCCGTCCCCGGGACGTCTCCCTCCTGTTTCCAGGTTCCGTTTTCCCGGCGCATGGAAGCGATGCCTCCGGAATACCGGGCCAGGTAGACTCGGTTCGGGGAGAGTCTGGAGGGGACTAACTCATAAACATCGGATGGGGAATCGGGTATGAGCGAATGCGCTTCTCCCTAGATCTGCAGGATGCCCCTTTCACTGGCCGAGAGCAGGGTTCCCTCCCAGGAAAGTAGCCCGTTGACTCGCCAGTTGATGTCCGGCAGCGGGTTGACCCGGGCAACCGCGGCTGCTCCGGAACGGTTGGGGTTGCTTCCCCCCACCGGTTCCATGATGGAAAGACCTGAAAATCCGGATATGTACAACCTGCCCGCATGAAGGCAGACATGCCGGGGCCTTCCGTTGAGTCCGCAAGTGGCATCGAAATAGGAAAGGGGAGAAGGCGTTTCGATCCGGGAAAGACCGTTTTGGGTAAACACCCAGATCGCCTGGTCGCCTTCCGCCCAGATTCCATGGATCTCCATATCGGTCAAGCCATTCGATCGGTTCAGCCGTGTGATGGGATTTCCTTCGGGCGTCATGACGACCAGCCCGGACGCCTTGGTGGAAACGGCAAAGCCGCCGGGCAAGGCGATCGCATGGGTAAGCGATTGCAAGTCGTCCGGAGACATGGCGTTCGGCCGGAATTCCCGCAAAGAGTTCTCCGACAAAAGATACATTCCGGACACGGTGCCGATCAGGATGGTTTCAGGCGCACCCCGGGAAGAAGGAAAAGGCAACATGAAGACGACTTTGTTGCCGACGAAACGGTTGCCGAAGGGAGCGTCGCAGAGTTGATCCCCCCGGATTTTCCGCAGGCCCGCCATGTCATCCCAGACGTAAATGCAGTCGTTGACTAGAAATGCTTCGTTGGAAGACTTGGTCGTCTTCCAGGTGGTGAGTCGGTTGTCGCGCCATCGGTACAGGAACCCATACGTGCGGAAAAAGACGCCCTGGCTCGATGCGTGCACGGAAAAAATGGCATTGGAAAGGAGGTTTCGGTCAGCCAGTCGGGCGAGCGAAATGAAACGTGTCGTCCCCCCCGCATCCGGGGCCAGGAACCCGAAATCTCCTGCACCGCCGACAAAAACGGTTCCGTTCCGGTTCACCGCCAGAGAGAGAACGCTGCTCGCCTGGTTCACCCGGATCAGTCGCCAGCTTTCCCCGTCGAACTCGTATACGCCGTCCGTGGAGGCCGCATAGACGATCCCGCGCCTATCCTGAACCATGGCTCGGAAGACGCCCGTTCCACCCGTGTCTTTCGCTCCGAACGAGCGGTGAAAGGGAATCCCCTCCGGCGCGAACACGTTTGCAACGCGTTTCGGGGATGTCGGTTGCGCCTGGCCATCGGTTCGCGCATTTTCACCCAGGACCAGGAGCCAAAGAAGAATCGTGATTATGCGGACGAAGAGGTTCCGGTGCATTCGAGCGCCCGTGATTCTGCCGGAGAAGATTTGACATCGAAGGCGATCCGGCATGAAAGATGTGAAAATCATGGCAAAAACTGCTCCCGATAGCAAGCGAAAAGGGTTTCCTCGGCTCTCCTGCTTGAAGTTCTGCCGTTTGAATAAAACAATAGTTCAGCGATTGCGAGGTCATGCCCCTGGTCGCTCCTCACGATGAAAGGCCAACGGACAAGTCAGGATTTCACGCACGGCGGAATCAGGCTGAAGCACTCTTTCCGGCCGTAAGCTGAAGGTGTCCGTGCAGAATTAGCTTTTTCCGTTCTCGGGTGTCTCGCCCTGCTGGTCCACCGGCAGGCGGAAGACGAAGCGGCTGCCGCGGCCCTCGCCCGCGCTTTCCGCCCAGATGCTCCCGCCGTGCAGCTCCACCAGCTTCTTCACGATGGGCAGGC
>CAYYCO010000126.1:0-3489 GCA_964470365.1 uncultured Anaeromyxobacteraceae bacterium
GACTGGGACTGGATCACTATGCCGTGCTCCGGGCAGTGAGGCACGCCGATTCTGGCAAAGAGCAGGCGCAGGTAGTCGTAGATCTCGGTAACTGTCCCAACAGTGCTTCGCGGGTTCTTGGATGTGGTCTTCTGCTCGATGGAGATGGCAGGAGAGAGGCCGTCGATGCTGTCTACGTCTGGCTTGTCCATCTGGCCCAGGAACTGGCGGGCGTAGGCTGAGAGGGACTCGACGTAGCGGCGCTGGCCTTCTGCGTAGATGGTGTCAAAGGCGAGAGTGGACTTACCTGAGCCCGAGACGCCGGTGATGACTATGAATTTGTCGCGGGGCAGCTCTACGGAGATGTCTTTTAAGTTGTGCTCGCGGGCACCTTTAATGGTAATCGATTTCATTGGGAGGGTCTCACGGAATTTGTAATCGAATGGTGAGCAATGGGCGGAGGATGGACTTAACCCTTTTCAGGCCAAGCTGTTTGGCGAATACAAAAAGAAAAGGCTCTTCGCTGAATTAGTGTGGGTTGGAATGCACGGAGAGATCATATACAGATTATTCTTTGAGTCTCTGTGCAAATATAATGACATATTTAATGCCAATCACCACAAAGGCACAAAGACACAAAGGATCTGAATCCATTATGACTGCCTGTAAAAATAGCGAGGAACTAAAAAGAGTGGTTTTAGGCGCTATGCATTCTACTTCTCAACCGTCTCCAGCTCCTCCTGCAGATCCTGAGTCAGGTCCACGCCGCAAAAGTCGCCCGTTGTCGGGAGTTCCATTGCAAATCCGCCGGTGACGTCCACCCAGGCCTCAGCCTCGTCCGCGGCAATATCGAGGATATGCCCTCCGGCCTTTCTGTCCTCGGTTATGAGGTGCAGATGGTATCCCGGCACATTGAGGCTCTTGGCGAAATCTGGAGCCCAGACGCCCACCACAGTTCCGGTTACGTTTGTCATCTCGAAGACCGACTGAGTCTTTGCCGCATCTGCCAGACGCGGGTAGGGCTTGACCTGTTCTGGAATGCTCCTGGTCTTGACATAGGGGAATGTCCCCTCGATTCTTATGGCGTAGAAGACGTTTTTGGACGGCAGCGCTGCGTCCAATTGGCTCGATAGCTCTGTGAAGTTGCTGGCGTTCTTAATTGGCACGGTCTGGTCAACTTCGAAGTCTGTTACTGTAGCAAAGGGCGCAGTCATATTGCCCATCACCGGATAGGCAACGCCATCCGCCTTTACCTGATAGTAGCTGCCGTCTAATGCGATCATCTCACCCTCCAGGGAATCAAAGGTGCCTATGCCGAAGTCGCCGTGCGTCATAAGATCATCGAAGCTATAAAAGCCGTCAAAGACGCCCTGCATCAGAGCATCGATGGTAGAAACTTGAAAGAGGATGTCGTCGTCGGCGCACTGAGCTGGAGAGAGCAGAGCCAGAACAGCCATCAATAACAATGCCCCTGTGATTGAATAATTCTCATCCATTTGAATCGGTTTCTCCTAAAATATCGCAAAATTTAGTTAGGCATATTTATGTCTTTTTGGGCAATCATTTTTATAAAACTCTCGGATCCTGGGATACAATAAAGCATTTAAAGCCACAACAGCATAAAACCTCTTTGAGGGATCGAAAACGTTGCCATCTGCACTTAGCATATTATTCCTAGCTATGATATCGCTTTCCTCTGCGACAATGGATCTTGGCGGCCAGTCAGGAAAAGAAACTCTAGCAGGAATTGGAAATGGTTCAAGCTTGTGGGACTGGGGCACTGCGCCGATCGGCCATGTGGTTGAGGGCAACAATCTGATCGCAGGAGTCCGAATCGATTCCAGGGATATGTCGATCATGGAAACACCGCTCCAGGCGACTGGCATGGATCATACTGGCTCGATAGCGCCGTTGGTTTCAGACGGAAGTGGGATTAGGCCGATAGCGCCATTGGTTTCGGGCGATAGTGAGATAGATCCGATAGCTTCGTCAGAGTCAAGTCAAGAAGAGTTTACGATATGGGAAACATGTGTGGGGGGCGGCAATTCTGAGATGTCGAATCTTGAAGAAAAGTCCTTCAAGTCTAAGAACGGTGTCTTTGATGCAAAGGCCTTCAAGGCACCTACCGAGGCCGAGTTTCCAAGGGTCTACTAATTTTTATATTTTTAAAAAAAGTTTTAGGCGGCTACTTTCTCGCCGCCATCTCCAACAGCTTGACAGTCTGCGCCCCCGCCTCCAGGATGTCCAGGTTCTTGGGGATCAGCTTGGGCTTGCCGGCAAATGTCACCCGGAAGGCGTCTGCATAGGCCTCGCGCGGCAATCCCAAACCGCCGGCCTGCATGAGCGCGCCGAACATTGCCGAGTTCGCTGCTTGCGCTGCCCCGCGCTCTGTGGCAATCTCGGTTGCAGGCAGAGATATGACCTTCACACCCTCCGGGCCCTCGAACTGCCCGGCCATGGACTCGTAAATGATCACACCGCCCTTCTTGACGGAAGACGCGAACTTCTCTAAAGAAGGCCGGTTGAAGGCAACAAGCACATCAGGATGATCCACTACTGGACTGCCGATCGGCTGCCCGGAGATGATCACCGAACAGTTTGAGGTGCCGCCCCTCTGCTCCGGTCCATAGTCAGGATAGTAGGAAACGAACCGACCGCATCCAAATCCCGCCTGGGCCAGAGAGAGGCCGAGGCTGAGCACGCCCTGACCGCCAAACCCAGCGATCTTGACGCCTTTGGCCGCAAACTCCGGGTCTTTCACAAACTCAATGCAGACCCCGCTGTCGCAACCAAAGATCTTGTCCAGCGACTCCTTGGAAAAGTCGCTCTCCGCTCGGCTTATCGGCTGAGCTGCCGCGGAGTTGTCCCGGAACTTTTTGAGAGGAAACTCCTTTTCCATCTGCTCGTTGAGAAACTTGGTGATTCCCTGCACATTCATTCGAAGGATGGTAGGACACGGACTGAGCAACTCCACAAAGGCATAGCCCAACTTGTCCCTCTGAATTTCCAGGGCCTTTCTCACAGCTCGGCGAGCCTTTCGGATGTGCTCGATGTCTGAGAGAGATACTCTCTCGATGAAGACCGGGGCCCTGAGGGTATCGAGCAGCTCGCAGATGTGAATGGGGTATCCCTGATCCTTTGGGTCGCGCCCTTCAGGCGTTGTGGCAGTCACCTCGCCAATCAACGTCGTGGGCGCCATCTGCCCGCCGGTCATGCCGTAAACGCTGTTGTTGACGAAGAACACAGCCAGCTTCTCGCCTCGGTTAGCAGCTTGAATTGTCTCATTGAGCCCAATGGAACCCAGATCCCCGTCTCCCTGGTAGGAGATCACTATGGCATTGTCCTCTGCCCTGGATATTCCTGTGGCAATGGCCGGAGCCCTGCCATGGGCTGCCTGCACATGCCCGCAGTCCAGATAGTAGTAGGCGAAGACTGAACAGCCCACAGGACTTATGACCACACAGCGATCCTGAATGCCGAGGTCTGCCATAGCCTCGCCTATGAGCTTAT
>CAYYCO010000127.1:0-3434 GCA_964470365.1 uncultured Anaeromyxobacteraceae bacterium
GGGTTCACTGCCCGAAAGTCGGAAGGACGACCTTTCCAGCATGGTGGAAATACGCCATCCTGAATCGGGTTCCCGGTTCATCGTTCCCAAATTCGATGTGGCCCAGGCGAAAAAGCAGGGCAAATTCCTGTATATCGTGGAGTACGACCTGATCCACGACATCCAGAAGAAAGGGAAAACACCGTTCGACGTGATCTCTTCCCTTCTGAACAGCGGCACCATCATCGACAGCCGGGTGGAAATCGGGCTGGTGGGGACTCTAGATGACGAACTTCCCTCGAACATCCCTTTCATGATCCTCTTCGCGTCGATCATCGAGCCGGATATGGCCCCGACCCTGGTGGATGTCCCCAAAGAAAGGGTCTGGCACGTTTCAGAATCCATGCTCGCCGAATCGACCGGTGTTCCCGTGGAGGAGAAAAAAACCATTGTCCAGGAGCCTCCGGCAGCTCAGGCCGTGGCAGCGTCCGCCCCGGTGGTGGAAGAGAAGCCCGTGGCTGTGGCCCGGGTGGAACGGCCCGTGGAAGTCCAGGCCGTGAAAAAAATCCAGGAAGAGGTCCGTGAAACGGCTGTTCAGGCCGATGTGGCCGACAGCCGGGAAGACAGCCGCCAGGGCGAGGGTGCAAAATCCGCCCAGAGCTCCCTCCGGGTCAACATCAATCTCCTCGACACCCTGATGACCCTGGCCGGCGAGCTGGTGCTCAGCCGGAACCAGCTGCTCCAGGGCGTGTCGGCCAACAACACCCGGGCCACGGAGCTTTCAAGCCAGCGGATCGACATGATCACCTCCGAGCTCCAGGAAGCGATCATGCGGACCCGGATGCAGCCCATTTCCAATGTCTTCAACAAGTTCACCCGGGTTGTCCGGGATCTTTCCAAAGACCTCGGCAAACAGATCGACCTTTTCATCGAAGGCAAGGACGTCGAGCTGGACAAAACCATCATCGAGGCCATCAACGACCCCCTGACTCATCTGGTCCGGAATTCCGTCGACCACGGCATCGAAAGCCCGGATATCCGTCTGTCCCGGAAAAAACCCATGACAGGCAAAATCGTCCTCAAAGCCTACCATGAGGCCGGCCAGGTCAACATCGAAATCACCGACGACGGCAACGGCATCGACGGTGACCTTATCGCTGCGGCATCGGTGAGAAAAGGCCTGATCACCGAACAGGAAAAAAACTCCATGTCCGAAAAGGACAGGATCAACCTGATCTTCCTTCCCGGTTTTTCCACGGCCCAGCAGATCACCGACGTTTCGGGCCGGGGCGTGGGCATGGATGTGGTGAAGACCAACCTGGACAAACTGGGCGGCATCATCGATATCGACTCTGCCGTGGGTTCGGGCACCACGTTCAGGATCAAGCTGCCCCTGACCCTTGCCATCATTCCCAGCCAGATCATATCCATCGGTTCCGAACGTTACGCCATTCCCCAGGTGAACCTGGACGAGCTGCTCCGCATCCCGGCGGCCCAGGTCAAGGAACGGATCGAGAAAGTGGGCAACGCCGAGGTGGTAAGACTTCGCGGAACCCTCTTGCCCCTTCTGAACCTGTCCCAGGTACTGGGCATCGAAAAAACCTACGTCCACCCTGAAACGGGAGAGGTTCTTCCCGACAAGCGGGTGTCCATCGCCGACAGGCGTTCCCGTGACCTGGACGCTGACACGGAGGCCAATCCCGCCGACCCGTCAGGGCTCAAAGCCAGAACCGGCCAGGACAGACGCTACCATTCGGCCAGCGCCATCAACATCGCCGTGGTGTCTGCGGGCAACTTCAAATACGGGCTTGTGGTGGACCGCCTCTGTGATTCGGAGGAAATCGTGGTGAAACCCCTGGGCCGCCATCTCAGCCAGTGTGAAGGTTACGCCGGCGCCACCATCATGGGGGACGGCAAAGTGGCCCTGATCCTCGACGTGGCCAGCTTGGCCAGAATGGGCAATCTGATGACCGTTTCCAGCAAGGCTTTGGAAAAAGAGGCCATGAAAGCCCAGGTGGGCACGGACCGGACATCCCTGCTTGTATTCAGAAACAACGAAAAAGAACAGTTCGCGGCCCCCCTCAACCTGGTGGAACGCATCGAACGGATCCAGGCTTCGGACATCGAGGTCGTGGGCGGCAAGCGGGTGATCCAGTACCGGGGCGGCACCCTGCCCCTCCATGAACTGTCCGAAGTGGCCAAGGTCCAGCCCCTGCCCGAACGCGACCAGCACGAGGTCATCGTGTTCAAGATCTCCGGTAAGGAAGTGGGGCTTCTCGTGTCACCTCCGGTGGACGCCATGGAAGTGGATCTCAACATCGACGCCACCACCCTGAAACAGACGGGCATCATGGGTTCCATCATCGTCGGGGACTACACCACCCTGATGATCGACATGTTCGAAATCGTGAAAACCCTGAATCCGGACTGGTTTATCGAACGGGAAAGCGTGACACGGCTTACGAAAAAATCGCCGGAAAGCGTGACCCTGCTTTTTGCCGAGGATTCGGCCTTTTTCAGAAACCAGGTCAAGGGCTTCTTCGAAGATGAAGGGTTCAAGGTGATAGCAGCCGAAGACGGGGCCAAAGCCTGGGAAATGCTCGAAGAGCTGGGTGACGCCATCCATGGCGTGGTGACCGATCTTGAGATGCCCGTCCTGGACGGTTTCGAACTGGCCAAACGGATCAAGAACAGCCCGAAATACGGTCATCTGCCGGTGATCGCCCTCACGTCCCTGGCCAGCGAGGCGGACATCAAGAAAGGCAAGCAGGCTGGCATCGACAGCTACGAAATCAAGCTGGACCGGGAACAGCTGGTCAATGTGGTGAGAAGCTACGTGTTGAAATGACGGGCATGACCGGGGCAGATCCCCGGAGCCGGAGCGAAACGGAAAAGGAGCGCGAACATGAGTCAGGTCAAAGAAAAAAACAGGGGTTCCGACATGCTTGAACTTGCGACGTTTTACGTGGGTGACGCCCTCTGCGGCATCGACATCCTCAATATACAGGAAATCAACAAACAGACGGAGGTCACCGTCGTGCCCCAGGCCGCCGAATACGTGAAAGGGGTTTTGAACCTCCGGGGAAAAATCGTTTCCGTCATCGACCTGGGGCAGAAAATCGGCCTGTCCCCCATCAACCAGCACAAGGACAACCGGAACATCATCGTCAATTCCCACGACGAGCACATCGGCCTCCTGGTGGACCGGATCAGTGACGTCATGGTGGCCGAGCCGGCGAAAATCGAAAAACCCCCGGCCAACATCGGAGGCATCCAGGGGCGGTTTTTCGAAGGTGTTTTCAAAACGGAAAAAAGCCTGATCGGCATCCTCGACATCGAAGAGGTCCTGAAAGACTGAGAACCGTTGGCTGAAGGGATGACCTGCCGGTCCTCTGGCCGGACTGAGGGGGCCGCGTTTTTTCCACGCGGCCCCCATGCGTCAGGTGTCTGCCCCT
>CAYYCO010000128.1:0-3418 GCA_964470365.1 uncultured Anaeromyxobacteraceae bacterium
GGCAAGATCTGTACCCAAGATCAGGGTTTCAATGCCTCATGTCCGGGCCATGGCCAGGCTGGCTTTGTTCAACTGCCCGTCAAATGACATAAGAGCCGAACCGTCTCCCGTTGATTTCACACAGAGGATGCAGTCCACGATATCCATCCGGCCCTTGGCAAACAGTGTCAGAGCGTTGATCAGATGGCCCTTGTCGTCATTCACGATGCCCTTGTAACGCAGCAGGATGACCAGACTCTCAGCCGCGGCCTCCCGTGGAACCTTGTATATTTTCGTCAGGACGTACACACATTCGGCCACGACGCTTTCAAGGACAACCGTTTTCTTCACCCCGTCCCGCACGTCGTCAAAGAACGCCTTGGCCCGTTCGTAAAGAGCCTCGTCATCCCGGATGAAATACCGGGTGATGACGTTCGTGTCAGGAAGGTGTTTTACCGAACTTTTCATGGACCCCCTCTTCCCACGCCTGTTCTTTCATGGATGGACCGGATAACGAAGGCTCCGCGTTTTTCGCATAGGCGCTTAAAGAGCCCGCCGCATCCTTGACCGGTCTCACCACGATATCCTCGTTGACCACTTCAAAAAAAACGGCTGTGGATTGCAGTCGTTTCCTGATCTCCTTGGGGATGGTGATCTGTCCTTTGCTGGTTATTTTGACCGTTTCCGTAATCATGATTTATGACCTCATTTTCAAATTGCATTACTTTGTATAAAAGTAATCCATTTATCCATGGGCTGTCAAAGCAAAAAAGCCGATCAAATCAGACAGCCTCCCCCCATTTCCCCTCGGCCCGTAGGTCGGGCTTACGCCCGACTCAGGTGTCGGGCGAAAGCCCGACCTACTCCCCGCCTATTCCGTCCAAGGAGGATTCCGAGGCGCACCAGGTTGGGGTGTAGCGGCCCTTGGTGACGAAGCGGTGGAAGGAGGAAAATTCCCAATCCACGGGCCTCTTCACGTAGCCGTGTTTCACCGGGTTGTAATGAATGTAGTGGCAGTGGTTTTCATAATCCCTGTCATCCCGGAGGGTGTGTTCCCAGAACCGTTTCTGCCAGACCTCCTGTCGCGGGTCGCCCGAAGCGTCACGGATTCTTCGGGTCAGCGTTTTTTTGATCAGAGCCCAGCTCCTGGAGTAATCCGTGTCCGGCAGACGCCAGATCGCGTGGAGGTGGTCCGGCATCAGCACAAAGGCCTCGGTTTCGAAAGGGTATCGCGCCCGGACCTCCCGGAGGATGTTTCCCAACATGGCCCGGTTGTGAGGATCGCCGAACAGGGGACGCCGTTTCCAGGTCACCACGGTGAAGAAGAACAGGTGGCCCGTTTTGGATCGTCTGTAGTTCGACATGGGGGTTGCCCTTAAAGATTTTCAAACGGGTTTAAAATGTAGGGTGGGCTTTCGCCCACCGTCATTGTCGGGCGTGAGCCCGACCTACAACCCTCTCTCCGGGTCAGGCCGCTCCGCTCCAATTCGGACGCCCAGCGGCCCGGCAGCCCCGCTCACTGACCTGGGGAGAGCGCGAGGCGAAATCCGAGGTAGTTGTGCCTGCGTCTCGGATTGAAACCGTGTCGAAGCGCCGACCGGCAGAACTGCACATAGTAGTTCCAGCTGCCGCCACGAAGAACGCGGTCCGACCCCGAAGACGGCCCCTCGGGATCAGAGACCGAACCCGAAGGATAATCATCCTTCCAATCCTGGCACCACTCCCACACGTTCCCGTGCATATCGTACAACCCCCAGGCGTTGGGCTGCTTCTGGGCTACCGTATGGGTTTTGCTGCCCGAGTTGCCATAGTACCACCCCATATCATCCAGGCTGTTATCATTAGCATAGGGGGTGTCACTCCCGGCCCGACAGGCGTATTCCCATTCTGCTTCCGTGGGCAGGCGGTACCGGTTATGGCCTTCCATGTTGTTCAGTTTCCGGATGAACTCCTGCACGTCGTCCCAGCTAACCTGTTCCACCGGACATTTGTCACCGCAGTAACTGAAACGTGATGGGGTGTTCCCCATCACCCGCCGCCACTGGCCCTGGGTCACCTCGGTGGTCTGCATGTAATACCCACGGGTCAAAGTCACCTGGTGAAGGGTTTCGTCATTGTCCCGGCCTGATTCGCTGGACGGGCTGCCCATCATGAACGTGCCGGGATTGATGTACACAAACTTCATTCCAATTTTATTGGAGAATGTGTCCCCCCCGGATTTCAGCTTCACCTGGGCCGTCACCGTCTCACGGTCTTTCACCCTAACTTTCTGTTTACCCTGAAGTTTCTTCCCTTTTACGGCAATCTCATGCTCCCCGGCCGCCACCGTCAGCGTGGCCGGAACATGCCCCTTCAACTCCCCATCCACCAGGACCTCGGCCCCTTTTTCATAGGGCTCGCTGCTCACGATCACCGTTCCTTCCAATCTCCGCAACACCGCGCTGGCCGCATCGATACTCTGCGTCCCGTTCCGGTTCACGGTCACGGTGTAGGCCACGCTGTCGTAGCCGCCTTTTTCAAGATGCACCTCGTAGGTTCCGGGGCTCAGGCGAACAGAAAACGGCGTGCTCTCCTCATGGACGGTCTTGCCGCTTTTCCGGCTGATTTCAGCCCGGGCACCGGCCGGGGTGGAGGCGACGCTCAAGGTTCCGAAATCCACATCGAGCACCAGGTGTTTCACCGTGGCCTTTTCATCCACGATCCGGATCGTCTGGTTTTCCACCGGCGCGTACAGGTCTTTTCGGACAGACAACAGGTAGGTCCCGGAGAGCACTCTGTCATTGGTATACGGCGTGGTCCCCACCGTTTTTCCGGCCAACAGCACGTCAGCGCCCGATGGGTCGCTGGTCACCGACAAACTTCCGAACCGGGGTTTCAGTTTCACCGTGTCAATCTCGTTGGTGCCTCCGGAGAGTTTCAGCTCCAGGGTCTGGGGATGGTAATCGTCTTTTTTCAGCACGATCCGGACGGCCTGGCCGGCTTTCAAACCCATGTTCTGGTACGGCGTTTCTCCGGCCACGATGTCTCCCAGATACACGGCGGCTCCGCTGGGTTCGCTGTCCAGAAAAAGAGCCGCCACCGTGGACCCGCTGTCTCCGCTGACCTTGGGCGTGATCCGGGTGACCGCACCTTCAGCCGGGCCTCGGTCCGGGGCCGCGGGGCTGGCGAATTCCACAGATCCACCCAAAGAAGAGACCGACCGGCCCCCGGCCATGGCTTTCAGCTTTTTCATGATCTCGGTTTTGGAACAGCCGACACAGCCGTCGGTCTTGGTGAACACGTCCTTGTCCGTGATCACGTCCTTGATCTCGATGCTGAGATAGGCGTCGGCTCCTTCTTTGGTTACGGAACCCCGGCCCACCAGGTTGCCGTTAAAGGCGATGGCGATGTTCTCCAGGCATTCGTCCGAGGTGCAGGAGGTCACGGCGAATTTCTGGAG
>CAYYCO010000129.1:0-3389 GCA_964470365.1 uncultured Anaeromyxobacteraceae bacterium
GTGCCGGACGGGTTCGCGATACCGTGTTCGTGGTACGTCGATTTCATGCATGCGAACGGGTATGACACCGAAATCGCGAACCTGATGGCCGAAACGCGGTTCAGGGAAGACGGGCAGTACCGGATGGACGCGCTGGCGGCGTTCCGCGCGAAGATCCGCGCGACGGCGCTGGAACCGGCGCGTGTCGCGGAAATCCAGGCGATGATCGATTCGACCGTGGGCGCGGCGTGGCCCGCCCGGTTCCGGTCAAGCTCGAACGTGGAAGACCTGCAGGAATTCAACGGCGCGGGCCTGTACGAATCCGCGTCGTACAAACCCGGCGACGCGACGAAAACGCTGTCGCACGCGCTGCTGAAGGTGTGGGCCAGCATGTGGAACGTGGCCGCGTTCGAGGAACGTGAATGGGCCCGCGTGGACCATACGAAGTGCGCGATGGGCGTGCTGGTGCACCGGTCATACCCCGACGAAATCGAGGCCGCCAACGGCGTCGCGGTCACGGCCAACCCGTTCGACCCCCCGCCGGAGGGGCAGGGCGCGTATTACATCAACGTCCAGCAGGGCGCGGTCAGCGTCACCAACCCCGAACCTGGCGTGCTGCCCGAATCGTTCCTGTATTACAAACCGCCCGCGGGCCAGGGCGAACGTTCATACTTTTCAATGTCCACCCTGACGGACGGCGCGTACGTCCTGTCATTCGACGAAATCCAGGTCCTGGTCAAGGCCCTGCGCCAGATCCACACCCACTTCGGCGTCATCTACGGCAACGACCAGCCCTACGGCATGGACGTCGAATTCAAGTTTGAACTTCCCGCCCGCACCCTGGCCATAAAACAGGCCCGGCCGTACTTGTTTTGATTGGCGAAGACGGCATTTTGATGCCCCAAAAAACAGGTCAGAAGGACCGGCAAATTGATATTAGAGGCGCCGGCAAATTTATATTAGTGACGCCGGCAAATTGGTATCAGGGCAGGCCCCTAGAGGGTTGGGTTGACGGCGGTGAAGGTGGCGATGGTGCGGTCGTGGGCGGTGAATTTCGCGATGCCCGTTGCTGCCGCCGCGGCGTCGATGCCGATGTCGCTGGTTGAAACGACCGTGTCGCAGACGTCGAGTTCGCCGCAGAGCCAGGTCGTCGTGGTCAGCGTGACGGCCAGTCCCTCGCATTTCGCGCCGGTGAATTTCAGTTCATGCGTGCGCACGTTTTCGTCGACTTCCGTGATGTCCATGTCGATCAGGCAGCCGGCGGCCATCAGGCCCCTGTATTCCGCGTATGGAAGGTTGTTCGGCATGTGCGGTTCCAGCGCGACCCGGTGGCCCGCGGCGTCTGGGTAAAGGCCGGTCAGGTAGAACAAAATTGCCTCGCCGTCCTGGCCCCCCTCCCACGGACGGAAGCGCGCCCAGACTTCCCCGACCTTGCCGGTCGCGTCGTACAACGGCATCAGCGGGCGGAAATCCTTCGTGGCGAAGTCCTCGG
This sequence comes from uncultured Anaeromyxobacteraceae bacterium, assembly GCA_964470365.1. Classification (GTDB taxonomy): domain Bacteria; phylum Myxococcota_A; class UBA9042; order DTJE01; family DTJE01; genus JAGOFO01. The sequence continues at coordinate 1,472 of CAYYCO010000129.1, forward strand.
TAACGTTGCCGGAGGCGGTCACGATGGCCGGGAACGCGTTGAACGCCGCCTCGGCCAGGTCGGCCCGGTGCCGCGCCAGGGCGTACAGGGTGAACCCGGGCGTCATGCCGGTCGCCAGGCCCATCGAAAGATCGTATCCCAGCAGCGGCTCCAGGTTGCCCAGGTTGGTCTGGATGATGCCCAGGTCGGGCATCCACGACAATTCCACCAGCTTGTCAACGTCGCTGCGCACGCGGTCCCAGCCAAGCGTGTCTTCAAGGTTCATCCACGAAATCGTGAAATTCACGTCTTCGTACGGGTGCATGTGCGGTGCGAGGTCGGCCATGGCGACAATCGGGGCATAGAAGCCGTCGTCCTCCTGCCAGTAGTACTGGTCGATCGTCGCGAAGACGCCGTCGCGCGTCTGTACGACCTGGTCGTCGGGACCGTACCCGAGCGCACGCGCCAGCCCGTCGGCCGCCGCCACGTACAGCAGGGTCGACTGCAGCGACCAGTCCATCGTCGCGAACATCGTTTCCGGCCCGCCGATTCCCAGGTTCATGGCCATGGCCGCGCGGAACGTTTCGTCGTCGCTGAACGGCAGCAGGAAGCTGTCGTCGATGTTCTGGTTCAGCAGCCCGTACCGCAGCATCTGTTCGCGTTCGACCATCAGGCTGTTGTCGCCGGTCATGTCGTAGTGGCGGTGGTACATGTGGACCACGTATGACGGGGCCTCGGCGGCGGTTTTGTCTTCCATGACGGGCAGGGCCAGCCAGTCGTCCACCGCGCACGCAACGCCGAGCGGCCGGTTGACCTCCGTCGCGTTGAAGAAGCCGTGGTTGGCGCACGCGGCGGCCCGGTGGTAATCCAGCATCGCCCTGACATCGTCCGTCCGGGAATTGATGGCGTACTGCCGCATCCCGCCGCTTAAATCGCGGGTCCAGTATTCACCGTAATGGGACAGCGGCGTCATGGCGCCGTCGTGGGTTGTTTGCGATTTGACCGTGTACAGCAGCGATTCCAGCAGGTCGGACAGGCGCACGTCGGGGATGTTGACCTGCAGGCCCTGGCCAAACCAGTTTTTCCACCAGTTTGAGGTCTGGTCGATGACATCGCCGGCGTCCGTGGCGGCGGCCTTTTCGGCGAACTGGGGCGCAGGATCAACGGCGGCCTCGCCCTGCGTGAAGTAAAGCCAGAAGACGAAGTCGGCGTGGTCGCCGCTGTCGATGGAAACGGTCGGACCGGCGAACGTTTTCTTTTCCGCGTTCCAGGTGGCGCCGTCCAGGACCATGTATATGTCACGGTCCAGGCGTGCGATCTGCAGGACGCCAGGCGTGCCGGTGTCGGTCGCGCCGGAATAGGGCAGTGCCGCGACCGTGAGCCCGGTTATCGGTTCCATCGGTTCGGCGCCGGTGTTTTCCAGCCGGACGACGACCATGTGCGTGGCGTCCAGCTGGGCGTCGTCGGTATGCGGCGCCACGAACAGCGTGGTCATCAGCAGGTCGGGGGCCTCGTTCGTCACGCCGACGATGGAGTTTTTCGCGAAGCGGCCGATTTTCGATTTCGTGAACTTTACCGGGGCGCCGTCCCTGAGCGCGGTGAATTTGATGTCCGGGAAGGTTTCAAGTTCGGGGCGGTCGTAGTCGGGGCCGACGGATTCGTGCAGGACGGACAGCGGGTAATCGGTTCCGATGAACGAAAACGCGTGCCCGTTGCCGATTGCGTAATAGGCGAGCCCGCTGGGGTCGACGATCGGCGTGTCCCCGTCGAACTGCCACTCGATTTCATCGGTCCACGAATTGAACGTCATCTGGCCCTGGTGGAGGTTGTATTCCAGAAACAGGCTGCTTTCAGGTGCCTGCGGACCGTTCGCCCAGGGGTGCGGCGGCTGGTGGAACCCGGCCGTGTCGCCCGAATCCCCGACGGAAAAGTCGTCGAT
>CAYYCO010000130.1:0-3367 GCA_964470365.1 uncultured Anaeromyxobacteraceae bacterium
GGGGCGCCAACAGGCGTCTTTTCAGGCGGTTTTGAGATAGAATCCCTCATCGGACGTTTTGTCGGGGTGGGGGATGGCCAATCTGTCGCTGGCGGGATTTGCGCGAATTTCCCTTGTTGTGGCCGCGGCTTCCGTCATTGCCGGTGGTGCGGCGGCCCAGGAATTCCAGCCGCCGTATTCCGGATTTTCGGACACTGCGACGACGTTCCCGTTCGGCGCCGCGCTTGACGGTATCGGCGTCGTGGTCAGCGCCGGCCACGGCTGGGAGGGTGGCGTCGACGGCAGCTTCCAGCGGTCCGCATACGAATTCGACGGGTGCGGTACCTGCGACGGAATCACCGAAGACGTTTACAACGCGGAACTGGTGACCGACCACCTGATACCGATGCTTCGTTCGGCAGGCGCCCGTGTTTATGTCGTCCGTCAGCCCGACCGCAACCCGGTCGCCGTCGAAATGAACGACGGCGACATCGGATATTCCGAAACCGGCGCCTGGGCGGACGGCGCCAACGTGGAACTGGGATGGCTGTCCGATTATCGCACCCACAGCGTCGCTTATCCCGGCACGGCCACGTGGTCGCTGAACGTCCCGGTGGAGGGCGATTACTGGGTCCAGGCCCGGTGGGCCGCGGGCACGAACCGCTGCCCGACCGTAAGGTACACCGTCCACCATGCGGGCGGGGCAGCCGAATTCATTGTCAACCAGCAGCACGACGGATCGATGTGGGTCCATCTGGGCCGGCTTCATTTCATGCCCGGTCCGGTCGACATCACGGTGGACACGCCCGACGGTGCTTCCTGCTACCTGATTGCCGACGCCGTAAGGCTTGGCGGGGGCCTGGACGATTACTCCGGGCACCCCTGGTGGCATGTCGGCGCGCTGCAGTGGCTCGAATCGACCGGCCCCGCGGCCATGTCAACGTACAACGAGGTCACCGTTCGCCCGGCGCTGGCCAACGCCATCGGCGCCGACTACTTCATTTCATGGCACGCGGACGCCAGCGACGATTCCGGCGCGGCCGGCACTTCCACTTACCGCTACAACTGCGGGACCGACGTCTGGTACGTGTCGATGGACCCCGCCGAATGCGATCTCCCGGTCGGCAGCGCGGAAATCCAGTACGCGATACAGGATCGTTTCATCACGGATGTCCGCACGGACTGGGATTCGACCTGGAACAACCGCGGCAAGCTGGTCGGCAATTACGGCGAACTGCGCCCGCTTTCCGGCATTCCCGGGGTGATTTTCGAATCGGCCTTCTTCACGAACACCGTGATCGATGGCGGTGCGCGCATGTCCGATAATCAGGCAATGCATGATCCGCGTTTCAGGGAAATCGCCGCACGTGCCGTGGTTCGCGCACTGATAACGGCAACCGACCCCACGGCTGCATTCCCGCCCGATCCTCCGACGCACGTCGTGGTCCGCGATGCCGGCGGTTTCCTGCGGGCATCGTGGCGTGCCCCCGCAGGGGCCGCCGGGTACAGGGTCTATGTCGCCAGGGACGGCCGCGGGTACGACAACGGTCGGTTCACTTCCGTAAACAGCCTTGATATCCGTGATTTTGAACCGGGTTCGGTTGCCCTGATCCGCGTGACGGCGCTCGGCGCCGGCGGTGAGTCCCGTCCGACCGGGGCCGTCGCGGCATCGCTCGCCCAGGCAGGCGATCCGCCGGTACTGCTGGTCAACGCCTTCGACCGGCTCGACGCATGGGTGCGCGAGGACTTCAACCATCGCGACTACTCGTTCGAACATGGCATGGCGCTGGCCTCGTCCGGCACAGGGTTTGACGGTGCGGCCGATGAGGCCGTGGTTGCGGGCGACATCGATGCCGGCGATTACCTGATGACCGACTGGATACTCGGCCGCGAGTCGTCCGCCCACGAAACCTTTGATCCATCGGCGCAGGCGGTTGTCCTGGACTTCATCGCCGGTGGTGGCTGCATGGTCGCGTCCGGTACCGAAATTGCCTGGGACCTGGACCACCTTGGTTCGACCGATGACAAGGCGTTCATCGGCGATGCGTTCGGCGCCGCGTTTGCCGCGGACGATGCCGCGACCAGGTCGGTATCCGCGGACCCGGCGGGACCGTTCGCTTCGCTGTCCCCGTTTACCTTCGACGACGGTTCCCACGGTGTTTACGATGCACGTTATCCCGACGTGCTGTCCGCGGCGGGCGGCTCGGCGGTGGCCGCTCTCCGGTACTCCACCGGGGGCGTGGCGGCCGTGGCGTTTTCAACGTCATCGGGACGATCCCTGTTGGCCGGGTTCCCGTTCGAAACTGTTGTCGGCCCGGACGCCCGCGCGGCCTTGATGTCGGCTGTCGTCGATTACTGCGGCATCGGCGAAATCCAGGCTGCCGACGAACCCGACATCGCTGAACATGCCGAAGTCGTGGAAGAAAATGTCGGCAGTGACACGTTGCCGACCGCCGATGACGGTCCCGGTGACGTTATTGAACCGGAGGTCGTTTCCGGTGACGCCGGCGCGGATTCAATCGCCGACGATGTCTGGGCGATGCGGGACGTTCCGAACGATCCCGACGGTGCCGACGCTGCCTGGCTGCAGGACGTCGCGGCCGGCGATCAGTCCGGCGACAGGGGGATGGGCATCGATTCGCGTGCCGACCTGTCCTGGCTGACCGACCTGGCCGGGGGCGGGGCCGACGGGGGCGACGGTAATGGCGGCGGTGGGGGCTGCACTGCGGGGCGTTCCGGGGCCGCGTCTCCGTACGCTGTGGTCATCGTGTTGATTCTGGCAGTCTTTGCAGCCGCATCAACTTGCGGCAGGCGAAAGGCATTCGTCCACACCGGTCGGCCACCCATTTCGGGATCGCGCGCGTATCGCGATGGTGTATATTAGGATGTCGCTGAATTCCGGGGGGTCCGTGGCCAGGAAAATCGTAACAGGCCTTTTCATCATCGCTGCCGCCGCGTCGGGCGCCCTCGGGTGCGCGCACGTCGATGTGGCATCGCACATGAACAGGCAGGCCCCGCTGCCGGTCGCTGTTCCCCGGATCAAGATTGACGAACCTGCGTCCCTCATGGCGTTGAAATACCTGTCAGCCGCCGATGTGCCGAAGCTGGACGTGGTTCGCGGTCTGGACGAATTCTGGAACAAGGCGTCAGTGACGCTGGACGGGAACGCCATCCCGGCACGCATGATCATCGAAGCGAAATCGGCTGGCCAGCGCAGCTGGAACGCGCTTGTTTCCAACGAACTGATCGCCCTCATGACGGGCGGCGCGCTTTTCCTGTTCGGCGTGCCGACGGCGTGGGACACCGAAATGGTGACATTCACACTCGAAATGGACGGTCATGAATACAGGGCGACGGCCCAGGCCAAGTGCTTCGCGGGTTTGTACTA
>CAYYCO010000131.1:0-3219 GCA_964470365.1 uncultured Anaeromyxobacteraceae bacterium
GCGGTTCTGACATCCACTTCGTTCTCCAGGAGTTCGGTAAACAGCGTAAGTCTCCTGGCGAAATAAACAGAAGCAGCTATTACAAGCACCAGCGATACAGCGAATATCTGGTTGAATCGGTAAGAAAGCTGCTTAAGACTGGATAACATCTCATCCCTTTTCAGAACAATTCCCATATACCATCCCGCTGTTGGAATTGTTGTGAATACCACATACTTCTGCTCGCGTACACCATATTCAATCCTCCCCTTTTTTAAAAGAAGAATCTGCTTCATGGCATCACCGATCTCAGGATCCTCAGTGAGATTTTTACCCGGGAATGTTCTGTCCGGATGCACAAGGGAGACTCCTCTGTCATCTATCACTGCTGCAAAGCCCTTTCCGCGAACCCTGATATTTTCCAGTTTTGCTGCTATTGTTTGAAGATGGAGATCTGCGGACAGCACACCTCTTAATGAACCATCCTTATTATACACAGCGGATGATACGGGAATCGCAAGCGACCCTGTCTCCATATCGAGATATGGTCTTCCTATGACCGCTTCTTTACCGGATATTGCCGCCTTAAACCATGGTCTCCTCCTGGGATCATACCCCTCAGGCGGACTCCACTTTTTACCGCTTATAAAATGTCCTGAAACTGTTCCGTAATACATATCAGTAAAAAAAGCATCCCTGCTTATATTTGACAGGAGCTCCGGGGTGATCAACTCATCAGGTATTCCGTTTTCTATCAGATATGCATTGGCATCGATAACCGATACCATACGTTTAAGCCACTGATCAACTTCCGCGGCATAAGCTGTAAGAACCTCCTGCACCTCAACATCAATATCCTTAACAATGAATGCCTTGCTTACATTATAACTGACAACGGAAACCACCGTAAATGCTGATATATAAATCATGGTAAAAACTATAACCAGCCTGGATCTCATAATAAATAGATGCGAAAAGTCCTTTTTTCGCCCGGCAGAAACAGAATCACCTTTTTTGGCTGAAGGAAAAATAATCATATATACAAATTAATAAATATTCCCGCTTGATGCAAGAATAAAATAGATATAAGTGAATACGATTTTCCTTTCCCGGCTGTTGACTAACCTCTTTTTTTTGCTTAATTTAATAAGGTGACATAAAGAAATCAGAAGGAAGCTTATGGAAGAGATAAAGTGGCTGGGACACGGGGGTTTCAAGATTAAAGGGAGAGGGAAAATTATATACATAGATCCCATTCATATTGACTGCTGTGAAAAAGCTGACTTTATACTTATAACTCACAGCCATGAAAGCCACTTTTCTATTAATGATATAAAAAAAATTTCCGAGGAGAAAACAAATATTTACGCGACAGCTGACTGTGCAGCGGAGCTTAACTGGTTCCCCGGCTGGGTTATAACAGTTGAACCGGGAGGAATTTATCAGGCTGGAATTTTTTCTGTCACTGCTGTGCCGGCGTATAACAAACTTAATGCAAGGCACCCGCGGGAGATGGGATGGGTAGGCTATATCATAGATTTCGGAGATATGAGAATATACCATGCCGGGGATACAGACCTTATTCCGGAGATGAACAGTATAAAGAAACTGGATTACGCCTTTCTCCCGGTATCAGGTGAAGGTGTAATGAACGCGGAGGAGGCTGCTGCTGCCGCAGAAATTCTGAATCCTGTTCTATCAATACCGATGCACTACGGCTTCAAGGGGGGGAGCATCAGGGATGCCGAAAGGTTCAGGGAACTGGCCGGAAGCGCGGTAAAAATTCTGAAAAAAGGGTAAACTCCCGTACGTCCATCTCGTAAAAAATTTTTAACAAAAATTTTACTCCTGCTACATATTTCTCTGTAATAAAAAATTATACAAATTACTATTTATTAATAATCACAAGAGGATTTTATATATGAAAAAGAAACGTATTGTTATTCTCGGTGTTACTATACCGGCAGTCACCGTTCTTTTAATAGTTTTTTTTATCTCAGGTGTTTTCTGCAAAGACAGCCGCAGCTCATTCGGTTCAACAGGAGCATCACCACTTCGGAACGACAGCATAGTTGCTGACGCTGTAAAGTCACAGGAGGTTTTCAGAAAAGTTTATGAGATGAACAAAAACAGCGTTGTATTCATCAGCACAGAACAGACAGTGAAGATTCAGCGGAACCCTTTTATGGATGACCCTTTTTTCAGGCAGTTCTTCGGGCCGGAGATGCAGCAGCAGAGGACACAGAAGCGCACCGGGCTGGGGACAGGTTTTATCATATCTGAAGAGGGATATGTATGCACAAACCACCATGTTGTTAACGGTGTAGACAAAGTTAAAGTGAAGGTTGACAGCGAAAGCTACGACGCTGCAATAATCGGCTCGGACGAAAGGACAGACCTTGCACTCCTTAAACTGGACTCAAAGAAGAAATTCACCCCGGTTTACTTCGGTGATTCAGATAAAGTGCAGGTGGGGGACTGGGCTATCGCAATCGGTAATCCCTTCGGCCTGGACAAAACATTCACTGTTGGCATTGTGAGTGCCGTTGCAAGACGCGACCTTGATCTCATGGGTGGATCGCAGACTCACATTCAGACAGATGCATCTATCAACCCCGGCAACAGCGGCGGGCCTCTCCTTAATATCTACGGCGAAGTTGTGGGGATCAACAGGATGATATACTCTCAATCAGGGGGTAATGTGGGGATAGGCTTCGCGATCCCTGTTAATACAGCGAAATCCGTTCTTGAACAGCTGAAGACCCATAAAAAAATTAAACGAGGATATATCGGTGTGCAGATTGTTCCCCTTACAGAAGAATACGCGCAGGAGCTCGGGCTTAAAGATACGGAAGGAGCCCTTGTCGGGGGAGTGGCGGATGACAGCCCTGCAGCAAAGGGTGGTATTCTCGCGGGTGATGTTATACTCTCCGTGGATGACAAAGAGATTAAGAATTTCAGCGACCTCCTTTCTAAGGTTGAGAGTACACCAATTGGTAAATCTCTTAAGATACAGGTGTGGAGAAATAAAGCAAAACTTAATTTATATATTACCGTAAAAGAACGATCCTAGTTATTCTAAACTCCTTATTAAATGTTTTTATGCGGAGGGGAAAACCCTCCGCTTTTTTATTTTCTGTTTGAATTATAAAATTTATATTGATACCATCCCTTTTTTTAATAAATTTTATACAGAGGTACATTTTATGAAAATAAAAAATACTGCCGGTTTAATGACCC
>CAYYCO010000132.1:0-3180 GCA_964470365.1 uncultured Anaeromyxobacteraceae bacterium
TCAAGACCAGCGAGGTCGAGGGCGAAGTTCTGAATGTCGATTCGGTGCGGTCCAGTCTGGCCCGGCGCCTGGGCGTGGACATCGGTGCGACGGCGCCGGCGGACCGTCATGTCGATGGCGTCGTTGAAATGGTTCTGGACGCCACCGGCAATGCGGACGCGCCGCTGACAAGGGAGCGGCTTTTCGGGTGGCACGCGGCGCTGTTTCCAACGGGGTTTTCGGGGCTTTCGAAGATACGGATCGGCGCATGGCGGGACGATTCGAGGGGCGCGATGCAGGTGGTGTCCGGGCCGGTCGGGAACTGGCGCGTGCATTACGAGGCGCCCCCCGCGGGAAGGCTGGATGCCGAAACCGGGCGGTTACTGGACTGGCTGAACGGTGAACCGGGCGAACCCGCCTTGATCCGGGCCGGCATCGGCCACCTCTGGTTTGTCACGCTGCATCCTTTCGAGGATGGCAACGGCCGCATCGCACGCGCCGTCGGCGACCTGCTGCTGACGCGGGCGGACGGCAGCCCCATGCGTTTTTACAGCCTGTCCGCCCAGATTCAGCGCGACCGCAAGGCGTATTACGACATCCTCGAGCGGACCCAGAAGGGGGCGATGGACGTCACGGACTGGCTGTCGTGGTTCCTTGACGCCCTGAACAGCGCGGTCCAGGCCGCGCACACGACGCTGGACGCCGGTCTTGCCAGGGCACGTTTCTGGCAGGATTGCGCCACCACCCCCATGAACCCGCGCCAGGTGCGGCTGGTGAACATGCTGCTGGACGGCTTCACCGGACGGCTGACCTCCAGCAAATGGGCCACCATCGCCGGCTGCTCCCAGGACACCGCGTTGCGTGATATCTCCGATCTGCTGGCCCGCGGCCTTCTTCGTCGAACCTCTGCCGGCGGCCGCAGCACGGCGTATGAACAGAACCTTTCGTGTGTTGACCAGGTAAGGCGGCACCCCTGGAACGGGCGCTGAAAATCTGAATTCCTCCGCTGATCCGCTCCCCGAAAACAGGACGTTGAAGTGAGGAGCAGCTAAGTCAGAGCCCCCGCCGCCAGTCCGGCCGCAGCAAACCGTCATCGTGTGAATCCAGAACCCGATCCACCAGCGCCAGCAGCCGCTCCTTATCCCCCGGCAGGTCGCCTTTGATGGGCAGGAAGTTCGAGGCGTGGTTGGCGGAAAAGCGGGCGGCGGTGACGGTGAGGCCGGACAGGATGGTGCGCAACTCGGAAAGCATGCCCCAGGAATCGGGGAGGGTGAAGTCGCCGCGGGACTGGCGGGCGGCCAGGGGGGTGCCGGGGACGACCATCAGGGTCAGCAGGCCGATGTAGTCGGGGTCGATGGCGGTCAGGGCGCGGGCGGTTGCGGTGGCGTGGTCGGAGGTCAGTTCGGTGCCGCCCAGGCCAAGCAGGGCCATCACGGAATGCTGGACTTTGGACGCGTGCATGATGCGGCCGACCTCGGCCATCTGGTCGGGGGACAGGGGCTTGCCGATGCGCTGCAGGACCGTTTCCGAACCGCTTTCAAGTCCGTGGTAAACGATGCCCAGGCCCAGCCCGCGCAGGCGGGTCATGTCGGCCGCGCCCTTGGCGATGATCGAGCGCGCGTCGCCGTAAACGCCGACGCGCTGGATCCAGGGCAGGCGGTCGCGGATGGCCGCAAGAACGTCCGCAAGCAGCTCCGTCGGGGCGGCCAGGGCATCGCCGTCCAGCAGGAACGCGCGCCGCAGGTGCGGCCAGGACCGGGCCTCGTCGATGTCGGCCAGGATGCCGGGGAGGTCCAGCACCGCGAACCGTTTTGTCCGGTACATCCCGCAGAACGCGCAGCGGTTGTGACTGCAACCGACGGTCACCGGCAGCAGCAGGCTGTCCGCCTCACTGGGCGGCCGGAACACAGGTTCTGTCAGCCTCACGAAAACACCACGCTTGCGGGCCGGGTGACCACGGAAACACCACGTTCACGGGCCGGGATGACTATAAACCGGGGAAGGGGATTCGGGGAAGACGCGGGGCGGCTGACCCACGCCGATGTCGGGAAGATGGATGGGTATGTCCGCGTGTTCGACGACCTGATGGCCGAAATGGGGGTCGGGGCAGTTCCCTGAATTCAGTTCCAAATATGGGATGCGGAGGCGGGTTTGCCGTCATGGACCCGTGCTACATCAATTCGGGTGAGCGGAGGAAATTCAGGCGCTCGCGGATGAGGGTGCGTTCATCGTCGGTCAGGCTGTTCAGGAAGACGGCGATCTGGTACTTGAGCGCGTAATCGTCAAGGGGGCGGATTTCGACTTCAACGGTGCCCCATTCCACCCTCCAGTTTTCGCGGCCGCGGATCAGCCATCCGCCGTCGATTGGCTGAAGTGAGTCAACCCAGATCTTGCCGCGCGCATAATGCGAAAAGCTGTATGGAAACGGCAGAAAGCCAAGAGCGGCCCACTTGCCCAGCACGCCGAATGACATGGCGAAGGAATGTACACTCGCATCAATGTTCGTGCCGCGGATGTGCAGTTCGCACCCCCCTTCGGTCGCATCCATCATGCGTTTGGCTTCCTCGTATTCAATTGGCGAAGGGGGCGGCGGCGGGATGACGAAATCCAGTTCCCATCGCTGGCCCGCCTGGCGCACAACATCGTCCGGGGACTCGGCCTCGACCGTTTCGGGTCTGGCCATCGAGTAATAGAATCCGCCGTGGCGCTCCAGGAAGTATTCGACGAACTCCGATATCTGGCGGCCTATCTTCAGGCTGGTCGCAATCCGCTGGTTCATGTCCTCCGCGTGTTCCTCTTCGCCGCGCACCGCGAAATAATTCAGCGTGTTATCGGACCAGATCATCACGCCGATATTCCTGAATGCTGGTGGTTTGCCGTCAAAATGCGCCTGCAGCGAATAGTAAAAAGTTGCCATCGGATTCCCCCATAGCTGTCGTTTGGGCGTGCAAGCCCGTCCATCTGCGATGGTATCCCGCTGACCGGCACGGATCGTGCCGCAATGACAAGTTCATCTGGTTCACGCTGTGGCCTGCAACCCCCGCCGCCAGTCGGCGCGGCCAGGGCATCGCCGTCCAGCAGGAAGGCGCGCCGGCGTGGTCCGTGCCGTCAACCACAACATGGTCGTCGCGTGCTGGCTTATCGGGCGCGAAATCGTGATGGAATTGCAGCGTGGCGAAGCGAAGGCCGGGTATGGGCAGA
>CAYYCO010000133.1:0-3043 GCA_964470365.1 uncultured Anaeromyxobacteraceae bacterium
GGCGCGCATCGCGGTAAAAGCCTCGTGGCCGGGAGTGTCCAGGAAGACTATTTCGCCGCCATCGGTCTTGACCTTGTACGCGCCGATGTGCTGCGTGATGCCGCCGGCCTCGTGCGCGGCGACGTCCGCGTTGCGGATCTGGTCGAGCAGGGTCGTCTTGCCGTGGTCGACGTGGCCCATAACGGTGATGACCGGCGGGCGCGGCGCGAGATCCTCGGGACGATCCTCGATTTCGGCGAGCTGGGCGCACAGGTCGAAACCGATTTTTTCAATGGTGTACCCGTTGTCCGTCGCCAGAAGCGAGGCAGTGTCGTAATCCAGTGCCTGGTTCAGTGACGCCATGACGTTCAACCCGACCAGTTTGCGGATGAGGTCCGATGCCTTGACGCTCATGCGGCGCGCCAGATCGGCGACCGTGATTTCGTCGCCCTCCATCCTGATGTTCCGCTTCTGGGCGCTTGGCAGCGTGACCTGCGTCTTCATCGGCCTGCCACGGCGAGGGGCGGGACGCTGCGGACGGCGGCGGGCCTGCGGGCGCTGTTCGAAATGTTCCGTTTCTTCCTCGGCGACGCCGAAATCCTGCAGGGAAATGACGCCACGGCGGCGGTCGAAAACCAGCTTCCTGCCGCCCTTTTTCTTGTCATCTTCCTTGTCGGCACCCTGGCTCGCCCGGGGTTCATCCGCACGTATCGGTTTCTGCTTGCCCCTGCGGGCCTCTTCCTTTTCACGATCGGCGGTCTGGGCCGCCGTTTCGGCCGCCTGGGGTGCCTTTCCGGCCGGCTGTGCCGGCGCGGGCGGCTGCTGTTCGACGACAGGCGGCTCGGGCTGAACGAGCGGGGCTTCCGTGGCGACCGACGGTTCGGGATGCGCCACCGCGGCTTCCACTGCGACTTCCGCGACAGGTTCGATGGCGGAGGGTTCCGGCTGGACAGGAGTTTCAACCTGCGCGGCAACCGATTCGGCCACGACAGCCGGTTCCGCAGCGGCCACCGGGGCCGCCGTTTCCACCGGCTGTTCGTCCGTTTCCGCGGCGCCCGGTGCGGCGGCCGTGCCGGCGCGACGCCTGACGATGCGCCCGCCTGCCATCTTCTTTACCTGCACCTCGCCGTCACGCGGAACCGCGAAGGCTTTCCGGATCTTCTCTTCCTGCTCACGGGTGAGCGGAGCAAGATGGTCCTTTATGACCTCCCCCGAATCCTGAAGGCGCTTAATCACCTCTTTGGATTCCACTCCCAGTTCCTTCGCGACCTCGTAGACGCGTTTTCCCATATCGAGACCTCACTTAACCTGCGCGGGCGGAAGGCCTGCGCATCAAGGCGCAAATCACTCAATCATGGTCGGGACCCCGCCTTCAAACGGGATCCGCGACATCGGCGGCGTCAGGCGCAGGTGCGGCGTCAGACGCAGGCGCTGCATCAGGCTGTGCGGTGCCGTCGTCGCCGGCCGCAGCCACGGGTTCGACCGTGGCGCCGTCCGCAGGACGTTCCTGGGGAACAGCCGCCTCTTCCTTCATCTTCTGCTTCAGTTCGAAAGCCACCTGCTGTATCGCCTCGGCCCTGTCCTTGCCGATGCCGGGAATCGACGCAAGTTCCGTTTCGTCGGCATTGAGAAGGTTGTCAGGCGAATGGTAGCCCAGCTTGAACAGGTATTCGGCCGTCGATTCGTCCACACCATCCAGCTTGATCAGTTCGACCTTCAGGCGATCCTTCATTTCCTGGATGCGCGATTCGCCGTGGATTTCAATATTCCAGTCAAGCAGCTTGCTGGCCAGCTTGACGTTCTGGCCGCGACGGCCGATCGCCAGCGAAAGCTGATCGTCGCCGACGATCAGTTCGATCTGGTGGTTGTTTTCATCGATCAGGACGCGCTGGACGGCCGCAGGTGCAATGGCCGCGCAGACGTACCTGGCCAGGTCGACCGAGTACGGGATGATGTCGATCTTTTCGCCGCGCAGTTCCTGCACGACGGCCTGGACACGGGAGCCCTTCATGCCGACGCAGGCGCCGACGGGATCGACGTCCGAGTCCGAAGATGCGACCGCGACCTTCGTCCGCTCGCCGGCCTCACGCGCCACGGCCATTATCTTGACGATGCCCTCGTATATTTCCGGGACTTCCTTTTCGAACAGCTTTGTGACGAAACGCGGGTCGGTGCGCGAAAGGATGACCTGGTGTCCGCGAAGTTCACGCGTAACGTCCTTCACGAACGCCTGGACGCGGTCACCGGCACGGTACGATTCACGCGGGCACTGTTCGCGCAGCGGCAGGATTGCCTCGGCCTTGCCCAGATCGACAATCACGTTGCCCTTTTCGAACCTGCGCGCGACGCCGGTAACCAGGTCGCCCATCCGGTCCTTGTATTCATCGAACACCTGGGATCTTTCGGCCTCCTGGATCTTCTGCAGGACGACGTGCTTCGCCGTCTGCGCCGCGATGCGGCCGAAGGAATTCCTGTACGTCTGTATCTTCAGGATATCGCCGTGCTTCATGTCCTCTTCGCGGGCCTTATCCTTGTCCGCCTCGAGGTAGAAGATCTGGAACCCGAGTTCGTCGCCGGGCTGGGCCTCGCCGTCGACCGATTCCGCTTCGTCCATCGAAATCTGGGTCATGGGGTCGTCAACCTCTTCGACGACGGTCATATACTGGAACAGTTCGACCTGCCCCACTTCCTCGTTGAAAGCAGCTTCCAGCGTACGTTTTTCGCCGAAGACCTTCTTTGCCGCCTTCAGGATGGCTTCTTCAAGGGCCTCGATGAAAACCGCGCGGGAAATCCCCTTTTCACGGCTGACCAGATCGATGATTTCGGACCAGTTGGTTTCGGTCGACATCGTTTCCTCCGCACTGACCTGCATTCAATCGCCTGAATATATTCAGGTTCGATGTAACGAAAATGAACCCTTCCGACCTGTCCCCGTCCGCACACAAACCCACAACCGATGTTGATAAATTAAGGTAAGGTGGCAGCAGGCAGAGACCTGACCGTCAGGACGAAACGTTATTACAGCAATCCCGCGAAATACGCAAGGGAATTTAAGATTCATCGC
>CAYYCO010000134.1:0-3028 GCA_964470365.1 uncultured Anaeromyxobacteraceae bacterium
CATGGAAATCCTGTCCGAGGGTCACAAGATCCTGGTGTTTTCCCAGTTCACCCGCCATCTTCAGCTCATCGAGCGACTGTTTCAACGGGAGAAGATCCCCACCTTCTACCTGGACGGCCGCACCCGAGACCGGGCCGCCGTGGTCAAGGCCTTCCAGTCCCACCAGGGCCCCTGCCTTTTTTTCATCTCGCTCAAGGCCGGAGGCACGGGGCTGATCCTTTTCGAGTCGTGCTACGTTTTTCTCCTCGACCCCTGGTGGAACCCCGCCGTGGAAAACCAGGCCATCGACCGCTGCCACCGTCTTGGCCAGCACCAGCCCGTCACCGTGTACCGCTTCATCACCCGGGGCTCCATCGAGGAAAAGGTCGACGAACTGAAAACCGTCAAACGGGACATGGAATCCGCCGTGATCGGGTCCACCGACGCCCAGGCCCTTCCTTTCGACGAGCGGACGATGAAAGGGCTGATTGCGCTATGATGATTCTTTGATTAGGTACAAAGATACCGGCGGCCAGGTTCAACGTCTTCAGGATCCCGTTGGGTCATCTCCCGGATCAAGACAGAAAGCCGCCTGACTTCCGGGGCGACATCCGGGGTCGGGCTCTGGACAGCGGGGTGGGGGATTGGAAGCCCTGACCCGAAATCGTTCTGTTTACCTTTGACAACACCTGTGGTATTCAGCGGATCAGCATCATTCAGGCGCTGTGAGAGGCGGCCTGGGATTCCGGAAATGAGCGATTCAACCCGAAATGTCTGAAGACCCGCAACGATGATGAACATCCCCGCATACCCGATCCCGATGAACACCCCCGAAGCCGTTCTCCGGAACGTGTTCGGCTACGGCGCGTTCCGGGGCGAACAGCGAGAGATCGTGGACCATGTGATTTCGGGCGGGGACGCCCTGGTGATCATGCCCACGGGCGGAGGCAAGTCGATCTGTTACCAGATTCCCGCCCTTTTGAGGCAGGGCACGGCGGTGGTGGTGTCGCCCCTGATCGCCCTGATGCAGGACCAGGTGGAGGCGCTTCGGCAACTGGGCATCCGGGCCGGTTTCCTCAATTCCTCTTTATCGTCCAGGGACGCCTTTCTCGTGGAACGGGAGGTGGTCCAGGGCGGCCTCGACCTGGTGTACGTGGCTCCGGAACGGGTGATGACCGAGGGCTTTCAAAACCTGCTCCAGCACCTTTGCAGTGAAGGGCGCCTGGCACTGTTCGCCATTGACGAGGCCCACTGCGTGAGTCAGTGGGGCCACGACTTTCGGCCCGAATACATGAAGCTGTCGATCCTGGCCGAACGCTACCCCGGCGTGCCACGCATCGCTTTAACCGCCACGGCCGACGACATGACCCGCAAGGAAATTCTGGACAAATTGAAGATGGAAGGCGCCCGGTGTTTTATCTCCAGTTTCGACCGGCCCAACATCTTCTACCGTATCATCCAGAAAACCGAAGCGAAAAAACAGATCCTGGAATTTCTCGCCGAACACCGGGACGAGTCGGGCATCGTGTACTGCCTGTCCCGGAAAAAGGTCGATGACATGGCCTCGTTCCTGAAGGGAAAAGGGGTGAACGCCATGCCGTACCACGCCGGGATGGGTGCCGAAGACCGGGCGGATAATCAGCGGCGTTTTTTGACTGAAGACGGCAGCGTCATGGTGGCCACCATCGCTTTTGGCATGGGCATCGACAAGCCGGACGTACGTTTCGTGGTTCATCTGGACCTGCCGAAAAACATCGAAAGCTACTACCAGGAAACGGGCCGGGCCGGCCGTGACGGAAAAAAAGCCGACGCCCTCCTGGCCTTCAGCGTGTCCGACGTGGTGCTGCTGCGCCAGATGATCGACAAGAGTGAGGGCAACGCGACGTTCAAGCGGGTCCAGCTTCAGAAGCTCAACGCCATGCTGGGTTTCTGCGAGATGAGCGGATGCCGGAGAAAGGCCCTCCTGGCCTATTTTGGGGAGAGACGGGACGAGGACTGCGGATTCTGCGACACCTGCATGGGCGATGTGGAAACCTTCGACGGCACGGTCGCGGCCCAGAAAGCCCTGTCCTGCGTGTACCGTACCGGCCAGTTGTTCGGGGCCCGTCACCTGATCCATGTGCTCCTCGGCAAAGACGACGAACGAATCAAGAAATTCGGCCACGACCAGGTGTCCACCTTCGGCATCGGCAAAGAGCACACGGAGCAGGAATGGCAGAGCATCTTCCGGCAGATCGTGGCTTTCGGCTTTGTCACCGTGGACCCGGACAAGGGCGGATTCCGGCTGAACGCCGGTTCCATGCCGATCCTCCGGGGCGAAATCCCGGTCCTTTTCACCCGCCAGAAAAAGACGAGCACGGTGAAACGCCGGGAAAAACTGGCTTCGGCCATGAAGAAAAAGGATATCCGTCGCTCGGATATCGACCAGCTCACGGACCCCAGGGACCGGGAGCTTTACATGAAGCTGAAGGCATACCGCTTCTCGCTGGCGGAAAAAAGCAACAAACCGGCCTACATCTTTTTCTACGACAGTACCCTGCTGGAACTGGTTCAAACCAAACCGTCGACGGAAAAAGAGATGCTGGTGGTTTCGGGGATCAGCCGGAAGAAATTCGACGACTTTGGCTGGGATCTCCTGAAAATCATCCGGGAATTCAACAATCCCCTGCCCGGAGCGCGGCCCGGATCCGGGAGCGTCAAACCTGTTGACATCAAAAAGAAAAAAGCGGTCCGGCAAGAAACAGGGGAACCCCTTCCGGGAAAAAAGAGGAAAAAGTCCCGGACCACGGACCCTGGCGCGGACCCGGAACTGAAGAAAAAGGAGCGGGCCCAAAAATTCGAAAAAGACTGGGTTCCCCCCAATCCGCAAACCGCGGCTTTCATTCAAAACAAGATTCTGGAACTGGGCAGTGTTCAGGCCGTGAACGGTTTTTATGCCGGTAAGGCCCTGAACGATGTCTACGCCCGCCGCATCGCGGCACAGGTTCTGGAAAAAAAGGAGAAAAACACATGACCCGTTTCAAACACTTGGCGTTGGCGATTCTCGTCG
>CAYYCO010000135.1:0-2943 GCA_964470365.1 uncultured Anaeromyxobacteraceae bacterium
CGATGGCCGAGAGGTTCTGCGCAGTCACCTGGCCCTTGCTGCAGTTGCCGACAACCAGCGCCCGGTTGACGATATCTCCGCCGCATCTCTCTATATCCAGGTTGATGCCGATTCTCAATGTGTTGCCGATGGCCAGATGCAGTATAGTCCAGTTGGAGCAATTCTGGTCTAGCTGGTTTGGCTGAAGCGTTGCATTGATGAACTTCGCCTCTTGGGGGAAGATGTCCCGAAGGAAGAGTGGGCCGATGGCTGCATTGCCGTCATTGATGATGGTGATGACAAAACTGGCCACATCCTTGAACCTCTGGCCGTCTTTGCGAAGATACAGATGTGGATAATCGTATCTGGCTATGCCGCCGAGGATGATCTTTCTCTTCAGCTCATAGTCGCCCATTAGGGTCTCATCCCGGTCCACCTCCAGGCTTTCGTTTCTTTCAGATATCTCCTTGTAAGCTGTCCTCAGCTTCGCAGTCCCGGAGAAGGAGGCGTCGCTCTCTCGCTCTGCGAGGCTTGATGCCACAGCTCTCAGTTTCAGCCGAGAGACGCTCGTGAACTCCTCGGAGATGAGACTGTTTTTAGTGCGGGAGATCATTCCTTCCGACCAATTCTGGGATATATTGAGGCGCGTGCGAGGCGTCGCAAGCAGGCTCAGACTCTGGTGCGTTGCTTCCATGTCTTTTTTCATAAAGCCGGAAATGCTGTCCATCAGCTCCTCACAACGATAGTCTCCTGTTCCTGACTCGTAGCTCCTCTGGCTTGTGTCCTGGAAATCCTTGGCGGCATAGCCCTGTCCTGAGGCGGCACGCTCTATCATCAGGTTCTGGCCGAGATCAGCGATGCTCTCTCTGATCTGAAATGAGCCCGCATAGTCCTCAGTCAAAAAAGTGGTTGCGTTGTCCCAAACCAGGCCTGTCGAGCGCTTGAAGACCCCCAGATGGACCGTTCCCTGAAATGTCGCCTCCGTTTGCATCGCAGATTGGTTTTGGTCGAGATCCAGGATGCTCTGCTCCTCCAATCGGGCGGAGTACCGGTAGGAGTCTTTCAGAGTTGTGTTGGTGACGCCGTTTTTAGCCCGAACCTCCGCGTGCCATAGGCTTGAGACGCTCTGTCGCGGGGCGCAATCGGGCAGTGGAATGTCTGTTGGATGGTGCTCTGCCTTCACGCTTCTTTCGAGCTTGATGGACTTGTTCTCTGTGAGAAATTGCAGCTCTTCTCGGCTCTCATAGTCTCCGCTGCCGTGCTCGCGAACTGACAGCCCGGTTCCGTCTTCTGCGAGGATCTGTACCTTCTCGGATGCCGATGTCTGCATCTGGTCTGACGTGACGTAGATCCTGTTGACAAGCGGTGCCGCCGAACGGGCGGTGCTGTAGTCCCGGAAGGATCTGACAAAGCCCTCTCCTGAGACATTTCCGCTGCTGTGGTACATGACATCCGTTCTCGGAACTCTCGCTGTGAGGCCCATCTGCAGGCACTGACCCGGAGCTAGGGCCGGGAAGTGCCAGGCACCATCCCCGGAAAGATCCGGCCAGACTGAAATTATCTCAACCGACGTATCGAAGACATCATGAACGGTGATATTCGTAGCCGCCTGGCCGCCCAGGTTGCAGACTGTGATGAGGTAGTCCACCTCCTCGCCTCGGCGAACAGCCTTTTGCAGTGCCGTCTTGTTGACTGAAAGGCGTGTGGCATTCAGGACTGGGGTGAGGATGCGGGCGGCCTTTGAGTTCAGCTCATCGCAACTGACGGAGAAGCGGTTTTGCAGCAGCTTTCCGTCCGGCAGATCCCCCTTCACCAATACCCGCAGGTCTATGGAATGCGGCCCGTCTGAATCGAGCTTTGGCAGCGTCCATCTGATGTTACTGCGGTCGTTTCCTGATGGGGCCGGATCGGCAGAAAGAAAGCTCGTGCCTGGGTCCAGCTCGTCGGTGATGGTGACATTGTGGGCCACGCCGCCGCCGAGATTCTCGTATGTGATGGTGTAAGCAAGAGCTTCGCCAACGATCGCCGGGTTGGGGTCGGCGGCCTTTTTGATCGCGAGGCTCATGGCTGTGGCGCGGGCAGTGGCCTCGCGCAGGTAGTCGTTGATGCCGCCAGATCCGGTGCGCTCTGCTGCGCACTCACCCGGCAGGCTGCTCCAGGTGAGTACGGCCCGACCTGCTATCTCCTGGCCAGGAAGAGCCCTGCAGGTGGCGTTGAAGCGGATCCGGACCTTCTGGCTCTGATTGTCGTCCAAGCTCAGGGAACCGATGTGCCAGATGAGGTTTTTCACATCAAATGTGGCAGCAGCCCCTTCCAGAACCTCAGCCGAGCCCTCATCGTATGTGAGCCCTGCGGGCAGCGTGGCCTGCAGCTCCAGGTCATATGCAGGCGCATGGCTCTGGGTGCTATGGCTGAGGGCTAGAGTGAATGTGATTTGATCATCCGGTGCGGCAAAAGATCTGGAGGACCGCATCTCCAGCAGCAGGTCAGGCTCGACTACTGTGATCGGCCCGGCCTCGTCGGAGTCTGTTTTGCGGTCCCCATTCTCCAGCCAGCTCATAGCAGCCTTGTTTCCTGGCAGGGTCGTGCTGTCTTGGTTTTGAGGAGCATTTTCGAGCACGCAGTCGTAGGTGATATCAATCTGCTGTCCGGCTTTTGCGTCGCCAAAGAGCCAGCATATCTGCTTTGAGCCGTCTGCGTCTTCGACCAGCAGCTCACGCTGCGGTTTTAGGCCCTGAACGGACAAGCTGCTCTTGTTGTAGACAAGTCCCCTTGCAATGGTGTCGTTGATCCATAGAACCTGGACGCCTTTTGGCAGGTCCGCGAATATCCGAAAAGCGGCGGACTCGCCTATTCGATTAGATCGTGGTCCGTCTGGCTCCTTTGCAATGGCAGTTCTCGCGCCAAGCTGGGAGATCTCACGGACCTCTTGGCATGGCCCTGGGCCCCAGTGTGCATTGACTG
>CAYYCO010000136.1:0-2934 GCA_964470365.1 uncultured Anaeromyxobacteraceae bacterium
CACCACCCCGTTTTTCAGCGCCATCGAGTCCCGTCACTCGATGGCGTTTTTGTCTTCCCTGCAAGTGGCGTAAACGCAGGGTGTTGCGGCGTTTGCCCGTGGCGCCGGCCGGCACCGCAGAGACCGCCTTGCGGGCCGTTTTGGCCGCTCGTTGGCCGGCAATCTCGGCACTTGTCTCTGTAGCTGAAGTCAGAAGTCCTCGGGTTTATGAGGTTTTTATGCCTGGGGGTTTGTCGGCGTATAAACGCTTCTCTTTTTGCGCCGCGCGTGCCTGTCGCCGGTCTCTATTTGGCCATTTTGAGGCTGACCCCAGGTCACGAAATTTATCGTTCGCGGAGAACTGCCTGCATTCTTTTGTATAACTGGCGACCTTGTATAGAGACAAACTCAAGCCGAAAACACAAGCGCCGCCGACCCTTCGGCCGACGGCGGACTTTGTTGTCTGGCATGGCGTTCAGACCCGAAAGCGCGATCTATGATAGCCAAGGGGCGCGCGCCAACGATTACGGGCGATTGCAGTCGATTGCAGTTGAGTGCCGTCGATTGCCGTCGAGTGCCGTCGAGTGCCGTCGATTGCTGCCGATTGCAGCTGTATTTGAGCGTCAAAAGCGCGACCTGCAGCGGCGCTCCCAGGAGTCCCAGGCATCAAGCAGTGATTAGCTCCTCGGGGGTGGACAACGGATAAAGCCTTCTACACTTCAAGCCCCGTCCAATTATTGGGGGCCGTTATAGGTAGAGGGCATCAGGGCGCCCTGGCTTGAGTTTCTTTGACGCCGAATTACGTTTGCGGTGAGGTGCGTCTGTTCATTCACGCAGGCAGGAAAGACGCCAGTCGTATTTATCGAGATTTGCTGCTCATTTTCAAAAACAGCGACGTGGTTCTCATGCGGAACCGACCGTGGAATGAGCAACAAGTCAAGCGGTGAAAGGGAATGGGGTGATGACTGCCGACTACGAAGAATTCAAAGGAAGAAGGCATAGTCAACGCCATCATTGGCTGCCTAGGACTTCAACGGAGCCGTTTACCTGGGCCGTCATGATAATTCAGGTGGCAAGACGTTCTTGTGTTCGCTGGGTTGGTGCATTTATCTTTGCTGTCGCGCTTGGCGCCATGCCCTCGGTGCTGGCAGCAATAGAAGGGGCTTATACATACAGCATTGATAACCTAAAAGTCGGCTAATTGCTACACGATTCGGTTACTCCCAGCAACCTTAGGAACAGGCGATCCCTCGCCACTGATTCGGTAGTCCAGCGGCGCATCCCCGCATCGGTCTTGACTGACGTGGTTTCGACGCAATCAAACCAGTCGAATATCTGGGCCAGCGAGCGCTGCTCCAGCCAGTTTTTCAGACCTTTCTCCAGCTTCAGCTGCTCCTTGGTCTTGTGCTCCCCGTCGGTGCCAAGCTGTTCCTCAACCGCCTTTATCTTCTTGGTGATATAGCACCTGTAGCACAGGGCCACAAACTGGATAAATTGCCGGCCTCGCAGTGCATCCGGATACCACAGTCGTGGTCTGCGCCCGTCGACGCTTTCCTTTTCGTTCTTGAAAAGCTCCTCGATCTTTTCCCGCAGCCGGTAGTTCTCAAGGGCTTCGAAAACATCCATGGCACTATTGCTGACCAGGACGAAGTAGCCAAAGTATTTCCTGGCTCCAGCGCATTCCTCCTCATTGAAGGTCACGTGCAAGTTGCCACCACGGCCCACGCGTGACTGCACGAGATACCGGTCGATCCGTTTCTGCGCGGCCTCCGTGAACTCCGCCACGCCTTCCTCAACCTGCCTTTTGAGTTCCATCAGTCGCTGACGGAAGCTGACCTCGTGCTTGCTGACTAGATCATTGGATTTGAATACATGAAAGTACAGCCTGCGCTGCATAACCTCCTCGTCTCCAGCCTGTTTCTCCGCCCGCCGCCTCTGGCGCTGCCACGTGAAGGTATGCATGACTGACAAGGATGCGCCGGAAACGGCGTAGTCAAAGGGGCATACCGCGCTCATCGACTCCAGTTTGTCGCGCAAGGTCTCCACGGCATCCCTTGCCATGATCACATCCGTGTCGATCAGGGTGAGGAATTTCATATTGCGACGGCACATGTCTCGGATGTTGTCATGGCTGTAGTAGCCGGTGTCCGTCGTCACCAGCGGCTTTTCAATGTCAAAACAGTTGAGCTGTTCGATGGCATTGTCCAGGGCGATGACATCCGGAATATTTCCCGGCTGTTTGGCAAAGGCTATCGGTTCCCTGTCCTTGACTGAATACAGGGTCAGCAACTTGATGGTGTCCAGGCCGTCACGATCCTTGTTGAAGCCCCGCCGCGCTTCCTTCTGATTCAGAGAGTACGTGGAAATGGTGGTCGAATCATAGGCGATGACGGGCTTCCTCGACAGGCGAGAGGCCCGTGCCAGAAAGTAACGCTGAATACCATCCTCGTTGCAGCCAAGAGACTTGAAGAGTTCGCCGTAGACGTCCTCGCTGATGCCATACGAGTAGGGCAGATCATGCATGACCTGCCAGCTCTCGAGTCTCGGCAAGGTGTTGCCGTCCGTGCCGAGCCAGTAGCGAGCGATGGACAGAATCTTGTCGGCATCGCCATGGCTGAAACTGGAGCGAACATCCTGGTCGATCAAGGAACCGCGACCGGCCCATTCCAGAATGTCCGTCAGACCCACGTGCCGGCGGATGGCCACGGCTTGCGTAGCTCCGAGCCCATTGGACTTCCGCGGCCGAGTCGGTACGACGTCGGTGCTTCCTGGAAGAATTTTGCCAATCAGTTTGCTTGCGCTTGTCACGGTTTTCCTGGTCTTCTGGTCGTAGTGAGTGGTGCGCTCGTAAACGTAGGTAATCCCGCTTTTGCGCTTGATGCGAGACTGACTGACGTGGACTTTTCCTGAATACGGCCTTGGCATCGTGTTCTCCTTTGCTTAACGTGTAGCAAT
>CAYYCO010000137.1:0-2899 GCA_964470365.1 uncultured Anaeromyxobacteraceae bacterium
GGATCAAGGAGCGCGGGCTGGCCGTGGCATGCGTTCCCGATGAGGACGTGATATTTTATTTGCCACTATCTGAGAGTCATGCGTGACGCGAATTGCCGTCAGACCAGAGACTCCCAGACTGCTTTTTGGAGCATCGCCACAACAGGCAGCTCGATGATTACAGCAAGCCGCTCCCCGCCTGTGGTGCCGACGACTATTGAGGAGCGATCATCCGCAATCATCAAGCAGTCTATGCTGCTCTTTTTGCCATCGACGACATGATCCTTAAAGAACCTCTCTGATCCGGCTTTCATCTGCTGGACCTCAAAATCCAGGCCGTCGAAAAGCTCTTTTTTGTCTACCTTGATCCTGAGCCCAGGCACAGCTTTCAGCTCTCGTTTGTGCTCGCTCAAGACTGCTGGGTTTCTGCAGAAGACTATCAGCTCGCGATTGACCTTGCTGAGGAAAACGCGTACCCGGTTCTTTATGCCCCACTCGCTTCTCACGCACCAGATTGGTGAGCTGCCGTGCGCCTCTAAATTGAGGTTCAGCAGGTCGCTCGTCGACCTGTCAATAGATGCCACCAGATCATCTCTCAGCCGTTCTATGACATGGTCGGGCTCTACAGCCTGTAATAGGAGGGCGAGCCCTGTACGCACTCCACGAAACCCTTGCCAGATAGGTCCCGGAGAATGTCATAAATCCTGGTTCTGGGAACGCCGGAAAGCTCGTTGACCTCCCTGGCAGTGGCCTCGCCCATTCCTGCCAATGCCGCATAGGCTTTGGCTTCGTACTCAGTAAGGCCAAGCTTTCGCAATCCATCTACCAATTCGGCTCGCATGTAACTCATCCAGTGACAACAAAGCTAAATAGATTGCTGCTGCATAACTACTGCATAAAATATGACGCTTAAACTCTCAGGCAATATCCTGCAATATGCGCACCATCTCCAATTGTCGAGCATCCTCGCTCTGCTCGTTCTCGCTTCCATCCTGCCGGGCACACTTGCGATTGAAGCAGGAGCCCCAATACCACCAGAGGAGTTTGGAGACGACTACTACAAGGTATACGGAACGCCCAACCTGACACTCTCGCTTGATCGCACCAAGATCGACCAGGGGGAAACAGCATCCCTTTTTATCACACTGACCAACCGGGGAAGGGTCACCGCCTTCGAAGTGAACGAGGAGCCTGCGGCCAACAAAAGAGAGGAGATATTGGCTGCACAGCGCGAGCAGGAGCTGGAAAAGCTGAGGACCGTGGCCCAGGATGTATCAGTTCTCCTTCTGGCAGACAACAAAAGCGCAATTGACATCAAGCGTGCTGCGGCATTTCCAGGCAGCATCAGAGAGGGAGAAAATTCCCCGCGTCTGGAGTTTCCAATCGAGGCCTACAAGAATGCAAGGCCCGGCCTCTACAGGCTCAATGCCATTGTCAATTACACATATCAAAGAGACGTATCAGTAGAAGGCGACGAGGACCGACCTGAAAACCCGGACGTCTATTACTGGTACGATAGCCTCAGCCAGACCATACCCCTGACACTCAATGTGGAGAGAAAGAGCGGCGCCGAGTTTGAGGTTGTACAGACTACCCCGCTCGCTCTGGAGGTGGGGTCTGAGGACAACGTCATCAAGATCATCATAAAGAACATCGGCTACGACACGGCCAGAGATCTTGTGGCCCGGCTGCGTCCGGAGAGCGGCATCTATGTGAGCGTTGACGAGTCGCCCATAGCCGCCTTACGGCCTGGAGACGAGGCAGAGCTTCTCTACAAGCTGGATGTGTCTCAGGATGCTGTGCCCGGCAAGAGATATCAGCTCCGCGTCATCTTTGACTTCTCAGATAGCTTCAGGGATGATCTCTCTGACTGGGAGAACGCATACATTGAGATTGAGCCGAAGAGCGCATCTCGACCTTTGGCTGCGCTCGTCATCATCATAGTGCTCGCGGCTGCCATTCTGATAATAGTCAAGAGAAGAGGCAAGAGCTGAGCGGCAAATGGCAGGCAATGCATTGCGCCCGGCGATCTCGGCTCGAAGCATAGTCAAGAGCTTCGGGCCACTGCGGGTTCTCGACGACCTGACTGTAGACATTCCCTCCGGGGTTACCTACTGCCTGCTGGGGCCGAATGGCTCCGGCAAGACGACATTCATCCGGGCCATCGTCCGGCTGCTGAAGCTTGACGGTGGAGATCTAACGGTACTCGGCACGCCGGTCTCGGAGGTTGATAGCATCTACTCTCAGATAGGCTACATGACTCAGCACAAAGCCCTCTATCCGGATCTGACACTTCAGGAGAACCTCGAGTTTTATGCCGGTCTCTACGGCATTGAGAGACGGAAAAGAGATGAGAGAATAGCCGAACTCCTTGAGATGGTGGCCCTCTCTGCTCACAGGAGTCGCCTGGCCGGAACGCTCTCTGGCGGCATGTACCAGAGGCTCTCTCTGGCCTGCACGCTCATCCACGAGCCAAAGCTTCTCCTGCTCGACGAGCCAACTGTTGGCGTCGATCCCCGTCTGCGCCAGACCTTCTGGAAGTACTTCGAGCGGCTGACCGAGGAGGGCAAGACTGTGCTCATCACCACGCACCTGATGGATGAGGCTGAGAAGTGCCAGATTGTGGGGTACATGAAGGCAGGAAGGATGGCGGCCCAGGGCAGCCCTGAGGAGATCCTGCGCCTGGCAGGGCTTCGACCAAATCTCAAGCTGTGGCTAGCCGAGCCGGAGAGGGACGCTGCCATCCTTCGGGCCGCCGGATATGAGACTGCGGTTGAAGGCAGCGTTGTCTCGGTCCGACTGGAGAGCCACGCACAGATCAAGGATGTGCTGTCTGCCGTCTCACCTCTGGACACTCGCCTCGCCGAGCCGCGGCTTGAAGATGCTTTCCTGCGGCTATCGGAGGGAGCATGACTGCCAG
>CAYYCO010000138.1:0-2792 GCA_964470365.1 uncultured Anaeromyxobacteraceae bacterium
GGCCGGAAGAACTGCCGCCCATCGGGAACGTGGGCGATGCCCATGGAGACCAGCTTTTCACCGGGAACGTTCCGGATGTCCTTTCCCTGGAAAAGAATGCTGCCGCTCTTTAAGGGCTGGAGACCGCTGATGGTCCGTAAGGTCGTGGTTTTTCCCGCGCCGTTGGCCCCGATGAGGGTGACGATCTCACCCTCGTCGATGTGCATGGACACGTTCTTCAATACATGAACCAGTCCGTAGTTGCTGTTGATGTTCACCAGTCGAAGCATGATCAGGCCCCCAGGTAAGCGTTGATGACATCGGGGTTCGCCTGAACCTCCCTGGGTGTGCCTTCGGCGATCAGGCTGCCGAAATTCACCACCGCCACCTTGTCCGAAATGTCCATGACCAGCTCCATGTCGTGTTCCACCAGGACCACGGTGATGCCCATGGCCTTGATTTTCATGATCAGGTCTCCCATGTCCGCCGTTTCCCGGGCGTTCAGGCCCGAGGCCGGTTCGTCGAGAAACAGCACGGACGGTTCCAGGGCCATGGCCCGGGCGATTTCCAGCATCCTCTGGCTGCCCAGGGGCATGCTTCCGGCAGGACGGTCCGCGTGAGCGGCCAGACCCACGGCGTCCAGCCAGGCCCGGGCCGATTCCCGGACCCGTTTTTCTTCGGGCCTCAGCATCGGAGGCAGAAGGCAGGAAACGATCATGCCGCAGCGGGACCTTAAATGGCGGCCCACCATGACGTTTTCAAGGACGGTCATGGCCGGGAAAACCTGGACGTTCTGGAAGGTCCGGCCGATGCCCATGGCCGCGATGCGGTGGGGTTTCCGGCCGGTGAGCAGCTGACCGTTCAAAAGAACACCCCCCGAGGTGGGCTGGAGAAACCCGGTGACCAGGTTGAACACCGTGGTTTTCCCCGCACCGTTGGGGCCGATCAGGGAGCTGACCTGGCCTTGGGCGAAGGTCAGGTTCAAATCGTTCACGGCCACCACGCCGCCGAATTCCTTCCGGAGTTTTTTCACCTCGATGGCGGGCAAGGGATTGGAGTTCATGAGACCCGCTCCTTTCGTCCGATCTTGCCTGAAATCAGGTTGGCGCTGCGTTTCAGGCCGTCGAAAAGTCCTTCGGGCAGAAACAGCATGATGAGAAGGAGGATGGCGCCATAGATCAGGGTGTCGTAATCGGTTTTGTACTGGATACCGAAACTGGAAAGTCCTTCGGACAGGAAGCTCAGGCCTTCGGGCAGCAGGGAAAGAAGCACCGCCCCCGTGACCGCCCCCCAGATGCTGTGGATACCGCCCACGGCCAC
This sequence comes from uncultured Anaeromyxobacteraceae bacterium, assembly GCA_964470365.1. Classification (GTDB taxonomy): domain Bacteria; phylum Myxococcota_A; class UBA9042; order DTJE01; family DTJE01; genus JAGOFO01. Next base: position 1,300 of record CAYYCO010000138.1, read on the forward strand.
CATGGTGATAAGAAGCACGGAATGCATCACGTCAAATGGTCCGGGGTCGATGTACAGCACGTAATGGGAGTAGAGGCTGCCGCTCACCGAAGCGAAGACCGCGCTCAAAACAAAGATCTTGATTTTGTCCACGGTGATATTGACACCAAGGGACGAAGCCGCGTCTTCACTGCCGTGGATGGCCTGGAGTCCCCGGCCCACCCGGGAGTGGATCAGGTTTACGGCCAGGTAGAGCCCAAGGAGAACCAGGAACCAGCTGAAATAGAAAAAACGGGTGTCCGTGTCGAGTTCGAATCCGAAAAAGCCCAGGCGGGGAATGCCGCTCACGCCCGAGGGACCGCCGGTGATGTCCACGGCGGCCACCAGGACCACATGGACGATGCTGCCGAAACCCAGGGTGCCCATGGCCAGGTAGTGGCCCTTGAGCTTCAGGGTGGGCAGGCCCACGATCACGGCGACGACGACGGACACAGCCACACCGGCCCCCATGGCGGCCCAGGGGTTCCAGCCCAGTTTCGTGGTCAGGAGCGCCGAGGCATAGGCGCCGATGGCCACGAAGGCGCTGTGGCCCATGGAGATCTGCCCGGCGTAGCCCAGAAGCAGGCAGAGACCGATGCAGGTCAGGCAGTTCAGGGCCGTGAACACCAGAACCCCCAGATAGTACTCGTTGCCCACGAGGAAGGGTATGATGGCGACCATGACCGCAAGAACGCCGATGCCGATATAGTCTTTCACGCTCATGTCAGAACTCTTTCAGTCTCATGGCGGCGGAACTGCCGAAAATGCCGCCGGGCCGGGTGAAAAGAACAAGAAGCAGGATGAACAGGGCGATGGCGTCCATGTAGTGGGAGGAGATGAAGCCGGCGGACGCCGCCTCGAGAATCCCCAGGAGGATGCCGGCCACGATGGCCCCCATGCTGTTGCCCAGGCCTCCCAGAACGGCGGCGCCAAATCCCTTGATGCCCAGAAGGGCTCCCCGGGCGTAGTCCATCTGGATGATGGGGGTGACGATGATGCCGGCAATGGCCCCGATACCGGCGGACAGGGCAAAGGACAGCATCACCATGCGGCGGTCGTTGATTCCGGAAAGCCGGGCCGCGTCCCGGTTGATGGCGCAGGCCCGCATGCATTTACCGGTCATGGTGTAATTGAAAAAAAAGATGTAGGCGGCCACGATAAGGGCCAGGATGCCTATGATCCACAGGGTCTGGGGCAGGATGGTCGCTCCCAGGAAATCCAGGGATTCGGAACCGGAGAAGTGGCGCATGAAATAGGAGTTCTTTCCCCAGATCCCCATGGCGATGCCTTTCATGACGATGGACACGGCGATGGTGATGATGATCAGCCGGAGGACCGTGGGGTTTTTCACCGGGTTGATGGTGAACCGTTCCATGGCGATGCCGGCAAACGTCACCGCCACGGTGGTGACCACAAAGGCCGCCGGAATGGGAAGGTTCACGCTCATGGTGAGGGACACCATGAGAAGACCGCCC
>CAYYCO010000139.1:0-2781 GCA_964470365.1 uncultured Anaeromyxobacteraceae bacterium
CGGCTAACAAAAATTTAGAGCAAGTTATTGGCATTTTGAGCTTTGTGTCTTTGTGACTTTGTGGTGAAAGCCGTCGCCACTGGCTTGCCCTAAAGCTGACCAGCCCCACTTTTCAGGGCATCAGCGCAAGCCAGCTCACCTTATCACAGTCCCGCTGATCGCGAGGAAGAAGAGGATGGAGAAGAGCGCGCCAAGCACTCGCTCAAAGATCATGGCCCATTTCACCTGGTTGGCTGACAGCCTCTGCATCTCCGGCTGCGCCGGCGGCTCGACGAAAAGACGGGTTCCTGAGAGAAAGACAATGGCGCTGAAGAGCAGAGCTTCAGCTAAGACGCGTAGCCCGCCCAGCAAGCCCTGGCGCTCGGACTTCACTGTTGCATTCTGCTGCCCGAATCTCTCAAAGATGCCTCTGCCATTTTTGCCCCGGATGCTATTCATCCCAGCCACAAGCCAGATGATGCCGAAGAGTATGATGGTGCCTGCTGACCAGAGAAGCGGCCAAAGGGGCTTCTTGCCATAGCCGTAGAACATCTCCAACAATGCGTCGATGCGCTTTCGGGTCCACTCCTCCGCCGGGTGCATGGCGTGATACCTGCCGCTCCAGTCTTGCTCGCGATGCAGACGCCGGTAATCGTAGTAGCAGGCATCGTAGTCTTCGAAATAACCGAGCTTCTTGAAGTTTTCTAAGAGTGCGAGATATGCTGCATCGTCGTATCCCAGCTCTTTGATGTTCTTCCAACTTATGTACAGCTTATCGTACTTCGCACGGGTCAGGTAGAGGGTGCCGTTGAAATCTGCGCCCTCAAAGAGCGCATCCTCCTTGAACCGGCTGGCATTGAAGTTCGATGAGCCATTAAATCGGCAATCGTCAAAGGAGACCTGCTTATTGAATTGAGATGAAGAAAAATCTGATCTGTTAAAGAACGAGTTCCAGAAGAGAGCAAAGCCGTTAAAAGACGAGTTATGGAAGTAGGCAATGTCGTTAAAAGACGAGTTCCAGAAACCAGCTGTGCCGTTAAAAGACGAGTCGCTGAATAAGGCACCGGCGTTAAAGGACGAGTCACTGAAGAAGGCTTCGCCGTTGAAAGATGAACCCGAGAAACCTGCAATGCCAGTGAAAGACGAGTCAATGAAGCTGGCAGAGCCGTTGAAAGATGAACCCCTGAAATTAGCAATGCCATTGAAAGACAAGTCATTGAAGTAGGCAGTACCGTTAAAAGACGAGCCAATGAAATCGGCAGTACCATTAAAAGACGAGCCACCGAAGCCGACATTGTCATTGAAAGACGAGTCAATGAAGTAGGCTGCGCCATTGAAAGATGAACCCCAGAAGCCAGCAATGCCCTTGAAAGACGAGCCAATGAAGCTGGCAGAGCCGTTGAAAAACGTGCCTGAGAAGTCGATTGCATCAAATATAATAGTATCAAAATATACAAATCCCTCGATCGTTGAATCGTTTACCCTTATCGGAGATGAAACCACGGCGACATTTTCCGATAGGCCCCATAGAATCTCATCAGGAGTCCTCTCCACCCGCCCCTTCGGCAGATCCAGTTTTCCAATATCCAGATCCCCTTTGACGATCACATGATCGTACTCCACCGGCTCGCCCCGCTCGATCTTGTCGAGGATCTCCTGCGCAGGCACAACTCTCATGCCGTCCTCTCGCCCGGCATCCGCCATGGGCAGCAACACCAAAACGAGGACAAAGAAGAAGGTCAGCCTGATTTTCACCCCACCTGCAACTAGTTGCAGGTGCTGATGGAATGAATAAGTTTTGTTTAGGTGATGATATTGGATCAATTCCCTCATTCCATCAGTCATAAGTTTCAAAATCATAAAGACAAGAAGCGATACTGACAAAGCCCATGAGTTTGTTCTCGGCTACCTTGAGCTTTGTGCCTTTGTGCCTTTGTGGTGAAAGTCCTCGCCATTGGCTTGCCCCAACGCTGACCAGCCCCATCATCCAGGAGCAGAAAATAACACTAAAAAAAGCTTATAGCCGCATATCTGATCGCGGCCTGTTTCACCTAGTACTGGATCTGGCTGGCCAGAGGATCAACCCACGCGGATGCTGCGGACTGAGTGGATGCATCGAATGTGGAGATAACATCGCCCTCGGCGTCCGAGAGGGTGATCAGGTTCTCAGTCCAAAGAGGCGTGGTGCTGTTGGTGTAGATGTCCGTCGCGCTCCCCTCGCCCTCGCCCTCATGGACACGCACAACTGCGCCTTCCTCAAGCGTCAGTGCCGGGAATGTGAAGGTTGTCGCGCCAGCTGATGAGAGAGTCCATCCTGTAAGGTCCCACTCGCCAACAGCCTGGCTCTTTACCTCAACGTACTTGTCGTCGCCAGTGCCAACGCTGCTGATTCCAAGCTTCGTTGAAGGCGACAGCTTGCCTGCATCACGGGTGAAGACAACCGTCGGGTTGGCTGACACAGACACATCCGTGAAGGACTGAGCCTCATTCTTTCCTAGAACTGAGGACTCGCCAGCGTAGACGGAGAGCTGCTTGAACCTGGAAGCGTCCGTTGGAGCTGCAGCCTCTGCGGCAACCTCGGTTGCAGCGGGAGTCTCATTAACAGGTGCGGCTGCTTCTACCACAGCCTCAGTCACAGCCGGAGTCTCGTTGACAGGTGCAGCAGCTTCTACCACAGCCTCAGTCACAACCGGAGTCTCGTTGACAGGTGCAGCAGCTTCTACCACAGACTCAGTCGCGTTGACTGGGGCGGCGACCTCTGCCACAGGCACAGCGGCGGCGACAGCGGTTTCATTGGTGGCA
>CAYYCO010000140.1:0-2778 GCA_964470365.1 uncultured Anaeromyxobacteraceae bacterium
CGGAACATTGAAAACCGCTCGCCTTCAGACATTTGAGCGCCTCCTGCATCAGTCGCCGCCATATCCTTTAGACATACCATACCACCCCCAAGCAACCTGCCGCACCCGAACACGCCTCATCATCACACCGCCTGTTTCGCCGCCCGAGCCGCCCTGCGCTCAGCCCTCAGGACCTCAGCCAGCGACTGGAACGCCGGACTCTCCAGATAGGCCAGCACCTCGCTCACGCGGAACCGCGGCCGCCCGGCCAGCGTGTGTTTAGGCACCCGGTACCGCCAAAGCGTCGGCACGCTCACACCCAGCGTCTTCGACAGCTCGCGCTGCGTCACGAACCGCTCGGGCACCGCCGCCCTGCCGCAGTCGTAACCTCCGTCCTCGCCCCGTAGCGCTTTCAACGCCGCCGCCTTCCGCTCCGGCGTAGCCGCCAAAACCGCCGCCAACAGATCATTCGTCAAATCCGCCATAATTTCCTCTCCCTTCCCCGTGCCAGAAGTCGGATGTCCCGGCAAGCCCGCCCCGCCGACACACGTCCCTCCACCTATCGCGCGGAAACCGACATTTTGCGCCGTCTGAAAACACCCGCCATCGCAACACCGGCCCTCAACTAACGCACAAATATCAACATTTTGTCTCGACTTCTCACAGCAGACCCCAAGCGTAAACCACTGGAAGACTAACCGACATCGCTCCGCCCGAGGCCCATTCACGGCCTATTCCTTTGGCTTGAGCTGTAGTCTGCTTGAGAGGATGAGAGCGAGGGCGTTCGAAGGGTTTCGGGGCGAAGAGCGCGGCGGCGAACTTGTCACACGGGAATCCCTGAGCCCTTACATCGGGCCGCGCATTCTGAGGGAGGTGGAGCGTGTCACCATCCCCGCGTGAATATCTACGCCACATGCTGAACGGCCAGTATATTTCGGTATCCAGCTTCGGATCGTCTGGGATGCGGCCACCGGAAAATTGCCATCACTTCGCGGGCAACTGATAGATTTACTCAAGGAAGACGATTTTCTTCCTCTCTTGCCCGCATTCTGTTTGGGGCGTTGTTTGGGGAAATTTCCCCAAACAGCACAGCTTATTACATGTTATCCCAACCCCACAGAATCAACCGCCTGAAAAGCAAAAAACCCCGAAAACATTGGTGTTTTCGAGGTTTTTTTCCTGTAAAAGACTGGTGGGAGATAGTGGACTCGAACCACCGACCCCTTGCATGTCAAGCAAGTTGCCGTACCTCATATTTATTGGCGTTTATTCTATATTTTGCTGTCTTTCATATTGTTTGGGGCGATGTTTGGGGTTTTCTGCTTGCCTTTCTTTTCAATCTTTCTCATAATGCATCATACCATTTTGCGGAGAGAAAGGAGGCGAAATCATGGGCTTGGAGTTCAGGCGCGGGCGCGATGGCGAGTTCTTGCCCAATTGGTACGGGCGCGTGGAAGTGGACGGCAAGTCCAAAGTGGTCAACCTGAAGGTCAAGGTACGGGGTCAGAGGCCACCCACGCTCCGACAACAGGGCGATGCGTTGTTCGAGGCATCACGGGAGCAGGCCCAAGACCGGTTTGACGAATTTCAGGCCGACGCAAGGGACAAGGGCAGCGCCGCCCACCTGACCAAGCGCCTGATACAGTTCAAGACCGGCCGCAAGGTCGAATACGTGAAACTCGGCGACCTTGCCGAGCGCTGGCGCTTGCTCGGGCGCGAGAACCAGCCCACAGAGTCTTGGCTGGCCTGGTGCGACACCATCTTCAGGCGCTTCGCCGAATCCCTCCCCTGCAAATACCTGCACGAGGTCACACCACAGCACGTCAACAAGTACGCCGAGACTCTGCGCACGAGCTTCACACGCCGCACAGCACGCGGTGCACTGTCTCTTCTACGGTCCGCCTTTGCCCGCCTGCTCCCCGTCGGGGCCTCCAACCCCTTCGAAAGCGGCATATCCCGCAAGAGCGACAAGGTCGAAGGCGAGACTGTCCATCGCAGGCCGCTGATCGCTCAAGAACTTGTCACCCTCTTCGAAACGGCGCGCACCGACCCCTTTCTCTACCCGCTGACCATTTGCGCCGCATGCACCGGCATGCGTATCGGCGACGTGTGTCAGTTGCGCTGGCAGTCTGTGGACACGCGCGGCGGCGTCGTAGCCGTCCGCACGTCCAAGACGGGCAAGAGCGTGGAAATTCCCATTTTCAAGCCCCTTAAGGAGGTCCTGCAGGCGGCTCTGACCGCCAAGGGCGACAGTCCCTATGTGTGGCCTGAGGCCGCTCATATGTACAGCCAGAATCGCTACGGCATCGTCTACCGGGGAAAGTCTCTCTTCGCCAGGGCTTTCGCGAAACAGGCCAAGGAAACGGCACCCCCGGTAGTCGGCACGAACGGCGTGGACACATTGAAAGATTCGCTGACCCAAGTGTGTGCCGCCGTCACAGCAGCCAACTTCGAACCCTCCAAATGCGAGCGGATACTCGACTCTCTCTCCCGGTATGCCCAAGGGCAGTCCTACAGACAAATCGAAGCTGAAACCGGACGCCCTCGCGGCCAGATATCAGAAGATCTGAAAGCGGCCGAGCGAGTTTCCGAGATCCGTTTTCGACACGGTAAAGCCAAAGCGTCCAAGCGGGACATCAAGACGCTGATCGGCGACACCCGCCAAGGGCGCGGGGAGGGTCATGGGAAGCTGTCCGCCTCTCTCCTTGGCTGGCACTCCCTGCGCGGCACATGGGCAACGCTGGCCTTGAGCGCCGGCATCCCCGTGGAGACCGTCAAACTGGTCACCGGGCACGGCAC
>CAYYCO010000141.1:0-2585 GCA_964470365.1 uncultured Anaeromyxobacteraceae bacterium
GGGCGCGACAAGTACGTGCGGCTGGGCCTGGAATGGCAGTATCGCGGCACCCCGCTGATGTCGGCCGCGGAACTGGATGAAATGGGAGCGGTGGCGCGGGCTTCGGGCGTTTCACCGGATATCGTGCGTATCAGCGGGGCAACCCGGCTTACGGACTGAAATGGAGGTTACGCGATGCAACAGTTGACTGAAGGCGCGATGGCGGCGCTTAACGCCGGCACAAAGCTGGGGATCATCGCGACGGTCGGGCCCGACGGCCTGCCGCACGTCACGCTGATGTCGTCGCTGGAGGCGAAGGACCCGACGCACCTGATGTTCGGGCAGTTTTCGGCCGGGAAAAGCAAGGAACACCTGCTGACGAACCCGGTGATGGCGTTCGTCGTCGTGACCCTGGACAAGCGCGTCATGGGCGGGCACGCCAGGTACACGCACGCGGTCAGGGAAGGCGTCGATTACGAACACTACAACGCCCAGCCGCTGTTCCGGTACAACACGTATTTCGGCATAAACACCGTGCATTACCTGGACCTGATCGACGCCACCGACGTTTCGAACCTGCCGATGGGCCGGATCATCCCGGCCGCCATCGCGACGAAGCTGGGAAAGGGCGCGTTCGCCGATCGGTCCCGGCCGCCAATCATGAAAAAGCCCGCCGAAGACATATTCAACGGCCTCGGCAACCTGAAATTCATGGCTTATGTCGATGACGACGGCGTGCCGCAGATCTTCCCGGTCATCCAGTGCCAGGCGTGCGACAGGCGCCGGCTGGCCTTCGATACGGGTGCGTATTCCGCCCGGATCGATCGACTGACCCCGGGCCGCCCCGTCGCCGTGTTCGGCATGACGATGAAGATGGAAAGCGTCCTGGTCCGCGGTCCCTTCGCCGGCTTCAAGCGCCGCGGCTTCTTCCGCCTGGGCCTGGTCGACATCGACTGGGTATACAATTCGATGCCCCCCTGCCACGGCCAGATTTATCCCGCCGTGCCGCTGAAGGCTGTGGAAAGTTTCTGACTTCCCTGTCAGTCCGCGTGTCCTGTATCAACGGATTGTGCGTGTGTCGGCTTCACATTGACGGCCCTGATGGATGGAACCATCCACAAGACCAGTCCGGTTGCGGCAATCATCGCGCCGGATATCGCGAACCAGTGCGCCACCCCGGTTACTTCCGCGAGCGGGCCGGCGACAAGAAGACCGACGGGCGCGACCAGCAGGGCCAGCGTCGTGTACAGCGACATAACCCGGCCGAGCTTCGCCGGGTCGATGGAACCCTGGAAAAGTGCGGTCAGGGGTGCGCTGAAGGCAGGCACCGATACTCCCATCAGGACGCACAGGACGACAAAAATCCAGAATCCTGAAACCGGAAGAAGGCCGGATATGCCGAGCAGCGCACCCAGCACCAGAATTCCGCCCCCGATGATACCGACTGCCGACAGACGGCTGGACAGTGCGCCGATTCCAAGCGAACCGATAAGCATTCCCGCGCCGAAGCCGACTTCGACATAACTTGCGGCCGCCGCGTCGCCCCTGAAGTGCGAAAAGGTCATGAGCGGGAAAAGTGCGTTCAGGGGCATGTACAGGAGGGTGACGACGGCGATCGTCAGCGTCAGGTGGAACAGTCCCCGGTGGTGCACCAGCTCGCGCCAGCCTTCAAGGAATTCCTTCGCGAAGTTCATTGTTTCGGGTGTGCCTTCCTGCCGTTGCGGATGGGGAATACTGACTGCCAGAAGCGAAGCGACCGCGATGGCCGCGCCTGCGATGTCGATCGCCATGACCATCCCGATGGAGGCGGCGGTCATAAGCAAGGCGCCCAGCACCGGTCCGGCCATCGCCACGCCGGAGGCCAGGAAAAAGTTCCATCCGGCGACCTGCATAAGGTGTTCAGACGGTACGTACATTGGAACCGCGGCCTGGCTGGCCGGCGTGTGGAAAGCCGCGCCTGCCGACCTGACTGCAATGATGGCCATTATTGCGGCAACAGGCGGGGTGGTCAGGCTGAAAAGGGCCAGCAGGACGACGCTGGTTGCCGCGATGGTCAGATCCGCGACGATCATTGTCGCGCGCCTGCTCCAGCGATCGATGAACGGGCCTGCGAAAGGGCTGATGACGGCCTGGGGAAGGATGGCCGCGATCGATGCGTATGCCAGGATGGAGGCCGAACCGGTTTTCGAGGTCAGCCACCAGACCAGCGCGAAGTTGACGGCCGAGCTTCCCAGCAGCGAAAACGCCTGGCCGGAAAAGATTATCAGGAAGGTGCGATACCATTTTTTACCCGGGTTCATGGTGGAGTCTCCTGAGACAAGACACAATTCGACATGCCCCGATGGGGCGACCGGTAATCCCGACCCATTGACCCGGCAGCTGCACAGGTCCCGCCAAGGGGCCTGGACGAATCCCTGCAAGGTCGCGGGCAAGTCAATCTAGCGCTGTCGAATGTATGTCATGTAACCCCCCTTGCCGTTCGGAAACCGGGATGCACGGTTTCGCAGATACCAGTGCGTTGATCCGAATTATTGCAGTGTACCGGTGAGTACTCAAACGGTTTGTGCCGGTATAGCGGAAAATGTCGAGTCGGGAAAGCGAAATAG
>CAYYCO010000142.1:0-2520 GCA_964470365.1 uncultured Anaeromyxobacteraceae bacterium
GAAACAATCAGCCATTCGCAGTTTTCGATGTACTGCATGTACCGCCAGCCCTGGTTGACCGCGGATTCAGGCCTGCCAAGGCATGGACGGTCAAGGTCATTGCTGACGCCCTTTAGTTCGATCGGGGCGACCACGCGGTTGACCAGTTTGACGCCGTTGCGCCCCGTTCCCGTTGTTGAAAAGAAACCGATTGCGCCATCGGACGAACCGCCATCGCTGATGGTGGTTTCGGCGTGCAGGGTCCAGACGCCGCCGCTGCCGTTGACGACGGATGTATACCCCAGGACGGTTCCAAATATGTCGCCAAGAAAGGCCCCGTGAATCGACACTTCCTTGACCGGTTCGAAGGTCCGGGTTTCCAGTGCCCCGATCCATTTTCGGATCACTGCCTTGCGGGCCTCAAGGTCAGCGGGAAAGGCAAAATTCCGCACGGCGCGGTCGAGGGTCTTTTCATGAAACAGCGGGCGATGATGCGTGATATTCATGCGGTGTGTTTTAGCATCGGCGCCACGGATTGGCCACGAAATTTTGTATGCACCGTACAAGCCGTCGCCTCAAAACGGAGTATGCAGGCGGCGGTTGGCGGGGCGTCCCCAACAATGAGGGCAGGGGGCGGCGACGTGGGTGCCCGTCAGCCGGGGAACTCTCGGAGGCGCGCGACACCTTGCGGGGCATTAATGTCTTGTCGCGCGCCGAGAGCAGTAGCGGCGGGAGTGGGGCAGAGCCCCGCGAGCGACCGCGTGCCCCGGGGATGGGCACCCCGCGCCGACCACATAAAGATTGATGAACGAACGGATCAGCCCCAGGGCGAATGTTATTCGCCCGTACGAGGGCATGGGCGAATGTTATTCGCCCCTACTGGGCGGCGTTCATGAGGTTGCCGAAGTTGTTGAAGTTGTCGACCATCGGGCGCAGCCATTTGTCGCCGCCAGGCATCATGTCCACCAACACGTCGCCGCCGACCTTCGCGCGTCCGCACGGGTCTTTCGCCTTGTATGCCTTGTACAGGTAAACGGCGGCGTCGGTGACGTTCGGCCCGGGGCTCTGGTAGGGTGAGGGCAGGGGGATTTTCGCGAAGCTGTCGATCATGTTCGAACCGACCGTCTTCCAGATGTACCCGGCGGCAGAGCCCGCCTCGCGGCCCGCGACCTGCGAAACGCGCGCGTCCACGGCCTTTTCCAGGTACTGCTTGCCGTCGTTGTAACCGCTGTAAACCTCGCCGGCGGCCCAGATCGCCCGCGGTCCGGCGCCGGTCGGGTCGCGGCGGTTGACCGGGTCGTTGCCCGCGAACGTGTAAGTGCCGGCGAACGAGGTGAATTTGTCGGGGTCGGTCGAAATGAACCTGCCCGCGATCGGGTCCAGTTCCCTTGCCCTGAAGTGGATCAGGCCGGTCAGCGGGTCCTGTTCGCGCCCCTGGAACCCGTACCTGAATTCCACCGTGCCGGTCGAGGCCTGCACCGCGCCGAACGCCGAATATGTCCATGTCGCGGCCAGCGTCCTGTCCGACAGCCTGACCAGCGCGCGGACGGAACCCAGCCCGTCGACGATGGTCGCGTACCATTCGCCGCCGCGGTACATGCCCAGCGGGTGATCCATGCCCGGTTCGTGCAGGTAGAACGCGTCGACGCCGCCCGATTCGTTCGTTTCCATCACGATGTCGCGCAGGTCATAAATGAAGAACTGCCGCGCGCCGTCAACGTCGCGGTACACCCGCCGGCCGAGGGCGTCGTATCCGTACCGGATGTCGTGTTCGGGGGTTTCCGAGCCCGATGCGAAAACGCGGGCGCGAATCAGGTTGTCATCGCCGTCCCAGGTAAGTTCCAGGTGGCTGCCGTCCGAATCCCTGGTCCTGGAAGTGACCCGGCCGGCCGCGTCGAACGCGTACGTGTAGCCGTTGGCCGCGGTCAGGCGCCTGGCGGCATCGTATTCGTACCCCGCGCCAACCGGTTCGCCGCGCCCATTGTACGCGAACGTTTCGTCGATCACGGCGCCCGTGTCGGAATACCCGGCGAGCCGCCGCATCGCGTCGTACGAATATGTCGCCGTTCCGCCGGTGCGGGCCGCCGACATGATGGCGCCGTCGTCATCCGTGACGTACGTGAACCGCATGTGTTCGTCTTCACGGTACGAATCGACATACGCGACAATTGATTCCAGGTAACCGGCGCCGTTGTATCCACGGTCGACGATCAGTTCTTCGCCCCATCCGACCTGGAATTCGTCAATGCGCCCCATTTCGTCGCGGTACAGGTCCCAGTACCTGCCGTCCGGCGCTGTGATGTCATTCAGCGCCATGGTCGGCGTGTCGTAGTAGTACTGGTAAACGCCGCCGTCGAACCCGTCCAGAGCCGGGTACCCGATGGAGGTCACGACGCCATCCGCGTCCATTTCGTACGTCAGCGTGATCGGTTCAGGCATGCCGTCGTACTGCTGGGTGACGGTCAGCAGGGCGCCGGTCAGGGTGTCGTATTCGAACGTCACCGAACTGTCGTCGTCGATGGCGCTGACCAGGTTGCCGTC